>JBBIVX010000010.1:0-91840 GCA_037439465.1 Hydrogenophilales bacterium
TCGCTACACCGCCACCCACTACGCCTTGTTGTCCGCCTTCTCGGCGGTCGGCCGCATCTACGTCAGCCCGCTGGCGGGGGTTTTGTCCGAGAGCATCGGCTGGCCGGCCTTCTTCATCCTGGCCATGGCGCTGGGTCTGCCAGGGTTGTATATGGTCTGGCGGCTGCGGAGGGTGATCGAGCGGCTCAACGGCGGACTATGATGACTGGGTGTCGATAACCGCGAGGGGCCGTGCGCCATGCGCATCGCCAGTCTGGGCGCCGCCGAGGCGCTTGCCAGCCTGAATTCATCCGCCAGCGGCCTTGATGCCGCAGAGGCCGAGCGGCGGTTGGCGGAATTCGGTCCCAATCATTTGGAGGAAGTGGCCGGCGAACCTTGGCCGCGGCGTTTCATCCGCCAGTTCACCCACTTCTTCGCCATCGTCCTCTGGCTCGCCGCCGGGCTCGCGCTCTTCGCCGAACATTACGATCCCGGTCAGGGTATGGCGCGCCTGGCCGTGGCCATCGTCGGCGTGATCGTCATCAACGGCGTGTTCGCCTTCTGGCAGGAATACCGGGCCGAGCGGGCGATGGCGGCGCTGCGCCGGCTGCTGCCGCAGAAGGTGCGCCTGCTGCGCGGCGGGACGGCAGTGGAAATCCTGGCCGAGGAACTGGTGCCGGGCGACCTCGTGCTGCTCGAGGAAGGCGACAGCGTACCGGCCGACTGCCGGGTGGTGGAGTCGTTCGGCCTGCGGGTCAACACCGCCACCGTGACCGGCGAATCGCGGCCCAAGGCCCGCTCGGCCGAGCCGAGCGACGAGAGTTCGGCGCTCTACGCCCGCAACCTGCTGCTGGCCGGCACCTCGGTCGTCTCCGGCCAGGCGCGAGCCGCGGTCTATGCCACCGGCATGCACACCGAGTTCGGCCGCATCGCCCACCTGACCCAGACCATGCGGGTCACGGCCAGCCCGCTGCAAGGCGAGATCGTCCGCCTCTCCCGCCTGGTCGCGGTGCTGGCCAGCGGCCTGGGCGTGACTTTCTTCCTGATCGGCCACGGGCTCGGCCTGCCCTTCTGGCAGAACATGCTGTTCGCCATCGGCATCATCGTCGCCAACGTGCCCGAGGGCCTGCTGCCCACCGTCACCCTGTCGCTGGCCATGGCCACCCAGCGCATGGCCCGGCGCAACGTGCTGGTCCGCCACCTGCCAGCGGTCGAGGCGCTCGGCTCGACCACGGTGATCTGCTGCGACAAGACCGGCACCCTGACCCAGAACCGGATGTCGGTGCGCCGGCTCTGGCTGGCCGGCCGCTTCGCCGCGCCGGACGAGCTGCCCCCCGAAACGGCCAAACGGCACCATGAGCTGTGGCTCGACGCCGCGCTCTGCCACAACCTCAAGCGGATCGGCGACGACTGGCAGGGCGACCCGATGGAGGTCGCCCTGGCCGCGCTCGGCCGACGCTTCGCCGACTGGGAGCAATGTGAGCGCCAGGACGAGATCCCGTTCGACACCGACCGAAAGCGCATGTCGGTGACCTGCGTCTCCCCGGCCGGCCGCCGGCTGTACAGCAAGGGTGCGTTGGAGACGGTGCTCGCCACCTGCGACCGGATCGCGCTCGACGGCGGCATCCGGCCGCTCGACGGGGCGGCCCGCGATGCCGTGCTGGCGGCCGAGGACGAGATGGCCGAGGCCGGCCTCCGGGTGCTGGCCTTCGCCTGGCGCGCGCTGGCCGACGACGAGGAGGCCGCCGAATCGGGCCTGGTCCTGGCCGGCCTGGTCGGCCTGGAGGACCCGCCCCGGCCCGAGGTGCCGGCCGCCGTCGCCCGTTGCGCCTCGGCCGGCATCCGGGTGATCATGGTCACCGGCGACCATCCGCGCACCGCCCTGGCCATCGCCCGCGAGATCGGCATGATCCGCGGCGAGCGGCCGCGCGCCATCACCGGCGACGAGCTGCGCCATCTCTCGGCCAGCCAGCTGCAGCTGGCGCTCGACGCGCCCGGGGCGCTGTTCGCCCGGGTCGCCGCCGAGCAGAAGATGCGCATCGTCGAGGCGCTGCGGAAGAAGGGCGAGACGGTGGCGGTGACCGGCGACGGGGTCAACGACGCGCCGGCGCTCAAGACCGCCGACATCGGCATCGCCATGGGCATCGCCGGCACCGACGTGGCCAAGGAGGCGGCCGACCTGATCCTGCTCGACGACAATTTCGCCAGCATCGTCGCCGGCATCGAGGAAGGCCGCGCGGTGTTCGACAACATCCGCAAGTTCCTGACCTACATCCTGTCGTCCAATATCCCGGAGCTGGTGCCCTACCTGGCCTTCGTGTTGTTTCGCATCCCCTTGCCGCTCACCATCATCCAGATCCTCGCGGTCGACCTCGGCACCGATATGTTGCCCGCCCTCGCCTTGGGCGCCGAGCGGCCCGACCCGGGTGTGATGAACCGACCGCCACGGCGACGCGGCGAGCGCCTGCTGACCTGGGGATTGCTGGCGCGCGCCTACCTGTTCCTGGGCATGCTGGAAGCGACCGCGGCACTGCTGGTCTTCTTTACCGTGCTGGACACTGCCGGCTGGCGCTACGGCGAGCCGCTGGCCATGACCGCGCCGCTCTACCTGGAAGCCACCACGGCCTGTCTGACGGCCATCGTCATCGCCCAGGTGGCCAACCTCTTCCTCTGCCGCCACCCACGCCGGTCAGCCCTGGCCGGGCCGGGCAATCTGCTGCTCCTGCCTGCCATCGGCGTCGAACTGGCGGCCATCCTGGGCATCGTCTACACGCCGGTCGGCAACTGGGCCTTCGGCACCGCGCCGATCGGGCTGCACGTCTGGCTCTGGGCGGGGGTGCTGGCGCTCGCCATGCTGGCGCTGGAGGAGGCGCGCAAGACCTGGCTGAGACGGGTCAGCAGGGCGTCAGCTTGACGTACTCCAGAATGAACCATTTGTCGCCGACCTTGGGGAAGGCGACCCGGATCTCGCTTTCAGCGCCCTGGCCCTGGTAGCCGGACACCACGCCTTCGCCGTAGCGGGGGTGGCTGACGCGGGCGCCGATCTTGTAAGGCAGCGCGCGGGAAGCTGGCGGGGTATGGGCGGTAACCGACCGGGCGTCCGGGGTGGCAGCGGCCGGGGGCGTCCTGAGATTGAGCGAATGCACCAGCGCCGCCGGTATCTCTTCCAGAAAGCGCGACGGCAGACCATAGCGTGGCTGGCCATGTAGCAGACGCTGCTGGGCATGGGTCAGGAACAGGCGGCGGCGGGCACGGGTGATGGCGACGTACATCAGCCGGCGCTCCTCTTCCAGGCCACCCGCTTCGTTCAGGGCGTTTTCGTGCGGGAACAGGCCCTCCTCCAGGCCTGTGATGAACACGGTGTGGAACTCCAGGCCCTTGGCGGCATGGACGGTCATCAACTGGACCGCGTCGGCGCTGGCGCCGGCTTCGTGCTCGCCGGCCTCAAGAGCGGCATGGGCAAGGAAAGCGGTCAGGCTCGGGTCATCCGATTCGCTGGCAAAGGCCGCCGCCGCATTGGTCAGCTCATTCAGGTTCTCGATCCGGCTCTCACCGTCCTTTTCGGTCTGGTAGTGGGCGAGCAGGCCGGAGCGTTCGACGACGATTGCGGCCGCTTCCGGCAACGGCAGGTTGGCTGTCTCGGCGCGCATGCCCTCGATCAGGGTGACGAAAGCGGGGAGGCCGCGAACAGGGAGCGGCGCCCCCTCCGGGGTGCGACCATCCGCGGGCCGGCCCCCGGCGCAGGCCGCCTGCCACAAGGCAACCCCAGCCTGACGCGCGGCGCCATCGAGCGTTTCCAGGCTGCGAGCGCCGATGCCACGGGCGGGAAAATTCACCACCCGCAGAAAGGCGTTGTCGTCCTCCGGGTTGGCGACCAGGCGCAGGTAGGCCAGGGCGTGCTTGATCTCGGCGCGCTCGAAGAAACGCTGGCCGCCATAGACACGATAGGGCAGGCCGGCGTTGAACAGGGCGTGCTCAATGGCCCTGGACTGGGCATTGGAGCGGTACAGGATGGCGATGTCGGAGTAATTGAGGCCATCGCGTTGCAGGTCGCGGATCGCCTCGACCACGAAGCCGGCCTCTTCGCGGTCGTCCAATGCCTGGTAGTGGCGGATCGGCTCGCCCGCCCCGGCGTCGGTCCACAGGTTCTTGCCCAGGCGGTCTTCGTTGCGTGCAATCACCGCGTTGGCGGCGTCGAGTATGGTCGAGTGGGAACGGTAGTTTCGGGTCAGCTTGATCGGCTCAGTCAGTCCCAGGTCACTCATGAACATGCCCATGTTGCCGACATTGGCGCCGCGGAAGGCGTAGATCGACTGGTCATCGTCGCCGACGGCGAACAGCGTCGTATCCGGTCCGGCCAGGCGCTTGAGCCAGGCGTATTGCAGCGTGCTGGTGTCCTGGAACTCGTCGACCAGGATGTGGCGAAAACGGGTCTGGTAATGCTCGCGCAACAGGGCGTTGCGTTCCAGCAGCTCATACGAGCGCAGCAGCAGTTCGGCAAAATCGACCACGCCCTCGCGGTGGCACTGGGCGTCGTACTCAGCGAACAGCTCCGCCAGGCGCCGGCTGTAAGGGTCCCAGGCCTCGACCCGGTCGGCGCGCAGGCCGGCCTCCTTGTTCTGGTTGATGAAGGCCTGGACTTTGCGCGGCTCATATTTGTCGGTATCGACGTTGAGCGACTTCATGAGCCGCTTGATCGCCGCCAGCTGGTCGGCCGAATCGAGGATCTGGAATAGTTGCGGCAAGCCGGCTTCGCGATAATGGGCGCGCAAAAGCCGGTTGCACAGGCCATGGAAGGTGCCCACCCACATGCCGCGGGTGTTGATCGGCAGCATGGCCGAGAGCCGGGTGAGCATCTCCTTGGCCGCCTTGTTGGTAAAGGTGACGGCGAGGAGGCCCATGGGCGAGACCTGGGCGGTCTGGACCAGCCAGGCGATGCGGGTGGTGAGGACGCGGGTCTTGCCCGAGCCGGCGCCGGCCAGAACCAGGGCGGAACCCGGGGCAGTGACGGCTTTGAGCTGGTCGGGATTGAGGCCGCCGAGCATACGGGGCGGCGGCGACGTCTCGGAGGGCGGAGGGACACCAGGCATGGTCATGGCCCGATTATCCCGGCTCAGGCCAGATCGAGAAACTCCAATATCCCTTTCGCCGCCTCGCGCCCTTCAAACACGGCGGTCACCACCAGGTCGGAGCCGCGCACCATGTCGCCACCGGCGAACACCTTGGGGTTGGCGGTCTGATAATGGTGTTGGCCGCCCTTGGCGATCACCCGCCCGGCCGGGTCGGTATTGATGCCGAAGTCGGCGAACCACGGCGGCGGACTCGGTCTGAAACCGAAGGCGATGAGCACGCGATCGCAGGACACGATCTCTTCCGAGCCCGGAATCACCACCGGTGTGCGCCGGCCTCGGGCATCAGGCTCGCCCAGTTCGGTGGTGACAAGTTTGATGCCCTCGACCTTGCCCTCGCCAACGATCTCCACGGGCTGCCGGTTCCACAGGAAAGCGACGCCTTCTTCCCTGGCGTTGGCGACCTCGCGCCTGGAACCTGGCATGTTGGCCTCGTCGCGGCGATAGGCACAGGTCACCGAGGCGGCACCCTGGCGGATGGAGGTGCGGTTGCAATCCATGGCGGTATCGCCACCGCCCAGCACCAGTACGCGCTGGCCCTTCATGTCGATGAAGGCCTCCTGCGGCAAGCCCAGGCAGTGCTTCACGTTGGAGATCAAGAACGGCAGCGCCGGCATAACGCCTGGCAGGTCCTCGCCGGGGATGCCGGCCTGCATGAACGTGTAGGTGCCCATGCCGAGGAACACGGCATCGTAGTCCCGCACCAAGTCGGCGAAGGCGATGTCCGTGCCGACCTCGGTGCCGAGGCGGAAGGAAATGCCCATGCCTTCGAAGATAGCGCGCCGGCGCGACATCACCGTCTTTTCCATCTTGAATTCGGGGATGCCGAAGGTGAGCAGCCCGCCGATCTCCGGGTGACGGTCGAACACCGTCACGGCCACGCCATTGCGCGCGAGCACATCGGCGCAGGCCAGGCCGGCGGGACCGGCGCCGACGATGGCCGCGCGTCTGCCGCTGGCAACCACCCGGGACATATCCGGCCGCCAGCCCTGGGCGAAGGCGGTCTCGCTGATGTATTTCTCGATCTGGCCGATGGTCACGGCGCCAAAGTTGCACTGATTCAGGGTGCAGGCGCCCTCGCACAGGCGATCTTGTGGGCAGACCCGGCCGCACACCTCGGGCAACGAGTTGGTCTGGTGCGACAACTCGGCGGCCTCGATGAGGCGGCCTTCGTCGACCAGCTTGAGCCAGTTGGGGATGTAATTGTGCACTGGGCACTTCCACTCGCAATACGGGTTACCACAGGCCAGACAGCGGCCGGCCTGTTCCCTGGCCTGGTCCACGTCCATGGGGGCGTAGATCTCCTTGAAGCGGGTCTTGCGCACCTCGGCCGGGGTCTTGGCGCCATCGCGGCGGGCGATTTTCAGAAACTGGAAAACATCAGACATAGGCGTTACCTCTTGGCCTTACCGCAGACGTTTGCATGTCTGATGTTGCGGTGCAGGCCGACTTGAGCGAAGCGAAAGTTAAGCGAAGCGGCCGGAGCCGATATGTCGGACATGGCATCAATCCTTCAGCAAGCTGTCCAGGGTGAGCGCCTTCGGCTTGACCAGCCAGAAACGGTGCAGCACATCGTCGAAGTTGTCCAGCAGGTAGCGTCCCCGCTCAGAGCCGGTGTAGCCGACGTGTTTCTCCAGCTTGTCGCGCAGGAAGGCGCGATGCTCACCGGTATGCTCATCGTTGATGCGGTTGATATCCACCAGTTCGTTGTTGTAACGCTCGGGGAAACGGCCGGATTCGTCGTAGACCAGGGCAAAACCGCCGGTCATGCCGGCGCCGACGTTGAGACCGGTGTCGCCGAGGACGATGACGCAGCCGCCGGTCATGTACTCGCAACAGTGTTCACCCACCCCCTCCACCACTGCCAGCGCGCCGGAATTGCGCACGCCGAAGCGTTCGCCGGCCATGCCCGCGGCGTAGAGTTCGCCGCCGGTGGCACCATAGAGACAGGTATTGCCGACAATGATGGAGGCATGTGCCGTGTAGGCCGCGCCTTTGGGGGGATAGAGGATCAGACGGCCGCCGGCCATGCCCTTGCCGACGTAATCATTGGCGTCGCCTTCGATCTCCAGGGTGAGGCCCTTATGGTTCCAGACCCCGAGGCTCTGCCCGGCCGAGCCCTTGAGCTTGATGTGCAGGCAATCATCGGGCAGCCCCTCGGCCCCATGCGCCTTGGCGATCTCGCCGGACAGGCGGGCGCCGAGCGAGCGATGGACGTTGCGTATGCTGTATTGCAGCCGTTGTGGAGTCTTGCTCTTGAGGCCGGCGATGGCGTCCTTGACCATCTGCTCGGCCAGCTCGCCCTTGTCGAAAGATGGGTTGGAGGCCTCGATGCAGAAGCGCGGTTCGGTCGCGGCGATGCCACCCTGGCTAAGCAACTGGCCGAGCTTGAGCCGGTGCTGCCTGTCAGTCTCGCCGGGCAGCAACTCCAGCAGGTCGGTGCGGCCGATAAGGTCCTCGAACCGTTTGATACCGAGCCTGGCCAGCCACTCGCGCGTTTCCATGGCGACGAAGGTGAAGAAGTTGACCACCATGTCGGGCAGGCCGATGAAGTGTTCGCGGCGCAGCTTGGCGTCCTGGGTGGCGATACCGGTGGCGCAATTGTTGAGATGACAGATGCGCAGGTACTTGCAGCCCAGGGCAATCATCGGCGCGGTGCCGAAGCCGAAGCTCTCGGCGCCGAGTATGCCTGCCTTGATGACATCGAGTCCGGTCTTGAGACCACCGTCAGTCTGCACCCGCACCCGGCCCCTGAGGCCGTTGGCGCGCAACACCTGCTGGGCCTCGGTCAGGCCGAGTTCCCACGGTGTGCCGGCGTACTTGACCGAGGTCAGCGGGCTGGCGCCGGTGCCACCGTCATAACCGGAGATGGTAATCAGGTCGGCGTAGGCCTTGGCGACGCCAGCGGCGATAGTGCCGACGCCGGGTTCGGCCACCAGCTTCACCGACACCAGGGCGGTCGGGTTGATCTGTTTGAGGTCGAATATGAGCTGGGCGAGGTCCTCGATGGAATAGATGTCGTGGTGCGGCGGCGGCGAGATCAGGGTGATGCCGGGCTTGGTGCAGCGCAGCCGCGCGATGATCTCGGAGACCTTGCCGCCGGGCAGTTGGCCGCCCTCGCCGGGCTTGGCGCCCTGCGCGATCTTGATCTGCAAGACCTCGGCGTTGACCAGGTAGTGCGGGGTGACGCCGAAGCGACCGGAGGCGACCTGCTTGATCTTGGACATCTTGACCGTGCCATAACGCTTCGGATCCTCGCCGCCCTCGCCGGAATTGGAGCGGCCGCCGATGCGGTTCATGCCTTCTGCCAGCGCCTCGTGCGCCTCTGGCGACAAGGCGCCGAGCGACATGCCGGCGGAGTCGAAGCGTTTGAGGATGGCCTCGATGGGCTCGACTTCGGCGAGGGCGATCGGCGTCGCCTCCTTCAACCGCATCAGGTCGCGTAACATCGCCACTGGCCGGTTGTTGACAAACTCGGCGTAGCCTTTGTAGGCCGCGTAATCGCCGGTCTGTACCGCTTTCTGCAGTTGCTGCACCACGTCCGGGTTGTAAGCGTGGTATTCGGCGCCGTACATGAACTTGAGCAGGCCGCCGGCGGCGACCGGCTTGAGCGGGTTGAAGGCAGCACGGTTGAGCTTCACCTGGTCGGCCTCGAAATCGGCAAAATTCGCGCCGGATACGCGCGACACCGTCCCCTTCAGGCATTTCCCCACCACCTCCTCGTGCATGCCCACCACCTCGAACAGCTGGGCGCCACGATACGAGGCGATGGCCGAGATGCCCATCTTGGACATGACCTTGAGCAGCCCTTTGTCGATCCCCTTGCGATAGTTCATCAGGGCCTTTTCCGCCTTCACCTGGATATCACCGTTACGCACCAGTTGCAGGATGGACTGATAAGCGAGGTACGGATAGACGGCGGTGGCGCCATAGCCGATGAGACAGGCGATCTGATGCGGGTCGCGGGCGGCGCCGGTCTTCACCACGATATTGGCGTCGCATCTCAGACCGGCGGCGATGAGTGCATGATGCACGGCGCCGACGGCGAACAGCGCGGGTATGGTCAGGGTGGATTTGTCGATGGCGCGGTCGGACAGCACCACCACCACCTTGCCCGCCCGCACCGCCGCCACCGCCTCGGCGGCGAGCCGATCGAGGGCGGCCTCTAGATGGCTGCGGCTCGGGTCGTATTGCAGATCGAAAAGCACCACCGCATAGGCGGGATCGGTGCCGGCGGTGACCGCCTTGTAGGTTTCATTCGATAGTACCGGCGAATTAACCTCCAGGCGGTGGGCATGTTGGGGCGTCTCCTCGAACAGGTTCCGCTCCCGCCCGAAGACGGTATTGAGGCTCATGACGATGGCCTCGCGGATCGGGTCGATGGGCGGATTGGTGACCTGCGCGAACTGTTGACGCAGATAGTCGAAAGGGGAGCGTATCTGCCGCGACAGCACCGCCATGGGGGTGTCGTCGCCCATTGAACCCACCGCTTCCTGGCCGTTCTCGGCCAGCACGCGCAGCACCTCGCCCAGCTCCTCGGCACTGACGTTGAACAGCTTCTGGTGGGTGGCGACGGAAGCCGCATCCATGGCTGGGTAATCGCCGTCCTGTTCGAGGCCGAACTCGACCCGGCGGGCATGTGCCTTGAGCCAGCTGCGGTATGGGTGGCGGCCCTTGAGTTCGTTGTCGATGTCCTCCGGCAGGAGGAAACGGCCGCTCTCCAGGTCGGCGGCCACCATCTGGCCGGGGCGCACGCGGCCCTTGGCGACGATGTTCTCGGCGCCGCCGTAATCCCACACGCCGACCTCGGAGGCTATGGTGACGAAGCGGTCCCTGGTGATGACGTAGCGCGCGGGCCGCAGGCCGTTGCGGTCGAGCATGCAGACGCCGTAGCGGCCGTCGGTCATGACTATGCCGGCGGGGCCGTCCCACGGCTCCATGTGCATGGAGTTGTATTCGTAAAAGGCCCTGAGGTCGGGATCCATGTTGGTGACGTTCTGCCAGGCCGGCGGCACCATCATGCGCAAGCTGCGGAACAGCCCGGCGCCGCCCATGACCAGGCCCTCCAGCATGTTGTCGAAGCTCATCGAGTCGGAGCCGTTGAAGCCCACTATGGGCCGCACGTCATCCATATCGGGAATGAGCGGCGACAGGAACTTTTGCTCGCGGGCGCGCGACCAGTTGCGATTGCCTTGCAGGGTATTGATTTCGCCGTTGTGGGCGAGATAGCGGAAGGGCTGCGCCAAGCGCCACTCGGGCCAGGTGTTGGTGGAAAAGCGCTGGTGGAACACCGCCAGGCTGGCGGCAAAGCGGGCGTCGTTCAGATCCGGATAGAACACCGGCAGCCAAGCCGGCATCACCAGGCCCTTGTAAGCGAGCACGCGGCCCGACAGGGTGGGCACGTAGAAGGTGGCGTCGTCGTCCGCCAGCGCCTTTTCCGCCCTGCGCCGGGCGATATAGAGTTTGCGCTCGAAGATGTCGGCGGAGATGGCATCCGGGCAATTCACGAACAACTGTTCGATCACTGGCTGGCTCTTCAGGGCGACCTCGCCAAGCGCGGAACTGTCGGTGGGCACCGGGCGGAAGCCGAGCGGCTGCAGCCCCTGGCCTTCGAGTTCGGCCAGCAACTGCTCGCGTGCGTGCCGGGCGAGGCCGGGGTCGCGGTTGAGGAAAACCAGACCGGCGGCGTAGCGCTCATTGAGTCGCCAGGCCCGTTCCCCGGCCACGGCGCGCAGAAAACCATCCGGCTTCTTGAAGAGCAGGCCGCAGCCGTCGCCCGACTTGCCATCGGCGGCAATGGCGCCGCGGTGGGTCATGCAGGCCAGGGAGGCGATAGCGGTCTGCACCAGTTTGTGCGAGGGCTGGTCGTCCAGTTGGGCGATGAGGCCGAAGCCACAACTGTCCTGCTCGAAATCAGGGCTGTAGAGCGTGCCGCACAAGCGGCTTTGTCGATCGTCCATATCCGTTGTGATCGCCGGTCATTTGTCTGGGTAAAAGGGCGGGAATTTTAGCGCGAACAAGGACTTCCCGCCAAATGCCGGCGCCGGCCGTGGTTTCGGCGGGATCAATCCGGGCTTGCCGCTGGCGTCAGGGCGACGGGGTGTCGAACCAGTGATCGCGCCGGCATAGGCCGCGCAGCTCGCACCAGTCACAGGTCTGCGGCGTTCCCTGAGCGGGCAAAGGCACCCCGGCCGCGACGGCGTTCAGCGTGGAGCGCAGCCGCTCCGCCTCGGCGGCGGCCGCCGCCGGCAGCGGCCGGGGCAGCGACACCGCCCGTACCGGCTCCTCGTCCAGGCCTACCAGCACCGCCTCGGCGGCGCCGGTGAGCAGGCCATAGAACGGCAGTTGCACGTGCTCACCCGGCGTTTTCACCTTCTTTTGCAATACCTGCCGAGCCTGGGTCTTGTAATCCAGCACCGTCACACCGCCCGGACCGTCATCGATACGGTCGAGGCGGCCGCGCAGCATCACCTGGCGACCGTCGCCGAGCGCGAAGGCGCATTCCTGATCGCACTCGGCCTGCCGCCAGCGATGGCCGGCCGCTTCCCAAGCCAAGGCCCAGTCGACGTAGGCCGAAAGGTGCCGCTCCCAGCGCAGTCTCCAGCCCTGCGCCAGGTAATAGCCCCCCTCGCGGGACGAGAACACGGTGCGGCCGAGCTCGGTCAGGGCCTCCACCAGGCGCTCGCGCCCGGCCGCGGCGAGCACAGGGTGGGCGGCATGGAAGCGACTGAGGACGTCATGCACCAGTTCGCCGTAATCGGCCTTTTCCATCTCCTCGGCCACCTCCTCCGTCTGCGCCAGCGCCAGGCCGTAATGCGCATAAAAACGGTAAGGGCAGTCCACCATATCCTGCCAGCCACTGGCGGACAGGCGCGCCGGCAGGGCAGGCAGGCTGGGCGCCGGCCGCGGCGGGGGGCTGGGCGGGGCCGGCGCCATGACCGCAGCCGGCATCCCTCGGCGCAGGTCACGGCCATAGGCCAGGCGATGAAAGGCCTCCAACTCCAGCAGCCACGGACTGACCGGGTTCGGGTCGCGGCCGCGTTGTGTCTGCCAGATGAGCAGCACCCGTTCGGAGCGGGCGAGAACGTCCGTGAGGGCGGTCAGGCTCTCCGCCCGCCGCTCGCGCTGGCCGGGCAGTCCCAACTGCGCCCGCAGCGCGTCGCTGATGAGGCCATCATCGCCGGCCGGCGGCAGGTGGCCGGCGTCGGCCCCCAGCACCACCACCCCATCGAAATCACGCCACCTGGCCGCCGCCAGGTGGGTCAGGCGCAGCGGGCTGTCGATATCGCCCTCCTGAAAAGTGGCCTGGTCCAGTTGCAGCGTCAGCCAGGCCCGCCAATCGGCGAGGGTGTGCGCCGACCTGGCGGCCGCCAGGTCCAGCGCCAGGTGGCGCATGAGATCGAGCAACTGGCGTCCGGCATTGTCGGCCTCGAAGGCCGGGGTTGCGCCCAGTGTGTCCAGGGTATCGAGCAGGGCGCGCTGCCAGTCCGCCAAGGGCCGGCGCCTTGGTGTGACGAAGCGGCGCGCCGCCGCCTCCAGGCGGCGCAGCAGGGGCAAAGCGGCGCCGGCGCCAGCACCGGCGAGGGCCACGAAATGCGCCAGGCCGGACACGACGTTGCGGGCATGGATCTGCGTCTCCAGCTCGGCCACGGCGTCGAGGCGGGCCGTAGCGTCGATGTCGGCGAAGAGAAAGGGCGATTTGAGGAAGTCGATGAGGTCGCGGTAGTAGCAGTCGTCCTGCAGCAGCGTCAGCCAGCGGTCGAGTACATGGCTGACCGTGGCGGTGGAGAAGGTCCAGCCGGTCTCGTCCTGCAACAGGATGGCATGGCGTTCCAGCACCGCCCGCAGGCGCCGTGCCGCCAGCCGGTCGAGGGCGACGATGGCGAGGCGCTGCCGCCCCTCCGCCAGCCATAGCCGCAGTTGCCGTGCCGCCGCCTGCGCCGCGGCCTCCAGCTCGCCAGCGGCGAGGAGTTCGATCTCCCCGGCCAGCGGGCTCTCGGGCTGGCGGGCCGCGTAGGCCGCCGCACGGGCGTGCAAGGGTGACGCCGCCCCGCCCTCCCAGGCGGCCTGTAAACAGGCAAGACGCTCGGGATAGCGCGCCGGCGCGGCCAGCTCCACCAGCCCAAGCCGCTCCCGGCACTGTTCCAAAAAGGCCTGCTCCAACCGGCTCGGGGCGTGTAAGCCGAGGCTGTAGATAGGGCCGGTGGCGGTGGCCAGCCAGCCAGCCAGGCGCAGGGCGTAACCGCCCCGGCTGCCCGGCGCCGCTCCCTGGAAGGCGCGCCACAATTCGAACACCAGCCGCGCCTCCCATTGCAGCGGCCGGCTTAGGCCACGGCCGGCGGCGGCCTCCACCTGGCGGGAGAAATCGGCGAAATCCGCCGGCGGCCGCAACAGGGCGTCGTCCATTTCCTGCATCAGCCGGTGCATGGCCTGTGCCAGCGGCCAGCGTCCCACCGCCGGCAGCCAGTCGACGCGACCGAGAAAGGCGTGCAGTTCGACCAGGCGCATGCTGTCGCTCTGCACCGCCTCCGCGGGCACGACCGTCGCCGCCAGGTCGGGCAGGGTCATCAGCCTGGGCGGTAGCAAGACCGGCGCCGTGATTCGCGCCCGCAACGCCTCCATGAAGCGCGGCGCGACATGGTGATGGGGCACCAGGAGGGTGATGCCCGACCAGTCGGGCAGGCGCCCGGCGTGCTCGTCCAGCAGACGCTCGACGGCGGAACGGAAGGTGGAGGTCATGGCCGCATTGTAGGGAATGTCAGCAATAAATACCCTGGCGGACAAGACAGGAAGCGCTGCCGCCGTTGCCGTGACGACGCCTTGCTGACATCAGCCTGCATGAATGTTAAGCCATGGGGGCGACAAGGTCTTGCCGGTCCTTGCCGGGGCCAGACCGGACCCTATAATCATCGCCTTCCGTAATGAAACGAGTAACGCACATGGACGCCAAGCAACAGATACAGCAGCAGGTCAGCAATCACCCCGTGGTGCTCTACATGAAGGGCACGCCCCAGTTTCCCCAGTGCGGCTTCTCCGCCTCGGCGGTGCAGTTGCTCAAGGCCTGCGGCATCAGCGATTTCTTTTCCGCCAACGTGCTGGAAAACCCGGACCTCCGTCAGGGCGCCAAGGAGTACGCCAACTGGCCGACCTTTCCCCAGCTTTATGTCAACGGCCAGTTCGTGGGCGGCGCCGACATCATGCGCGAGATGTTCCAGAGCGGCGAATTGCAAACCCTGCTCGCCCCCTACCGCTGAGCCGCCCTGCGGCGATGGCACGGTCACAGGCAAGGCGCTGCGGCATCTGGCCGCCGCGGCGGCCAAGGCCTACACTATCGCCCGCCTCCCTTGCCAAGGAATAACGCATGCGCATCCACGAAACCAGCGAAGGCAATGTTTCCCGTCTTGCCCTCGAAGGTCGCTTCGACTTCCATTCCCACCGTGACTTCCGCGTCGCCTACGACGCCATCCTGGCCAGGCCGACCATCCATGAGCTAGAGGTGGACTTCGGCGCGGTCGATTACCTGGACAGCTCCGCCCTGGGGATGCTGCTGCGGCTGCGCGAGAAGGCCGATGCCAGCGGCAAGAAGGTGGTGCTCGCCAACCTCACCGGCGCAGTCAAGCAGGTCCTGGAGATCGCCAACTTCGGCAAACTATTCAACATTCGGGCCTGACGCCGGCCTTGAAAAAGTCCTTACGCCTCCTGCTGGTCGACGACACCGAGAGCAACCTGCAACAGATGGGGGCGGTGGCACTCAGGCTCGGCCACCAGGTCATCGTCGCCAGGGATGGCTACGAAGCGCTGGAGAAATATCAGGCGGAGCGGCCGGAGTTGATCTTCATGGACATCATGATGCCGCGCATGGACGGCATCGAGGCCGTCAGGCGCATCCGCGCCCTGCCCGGCGACACGTGGGTACCCATCGTCTATTACTCGGCGCTGGACAACGTCCGTGACATCGTGCGCGGCCTGGAGGCGGGCGGCGACGATTATCTTGTGAAGCCCGCCAACCTGCGCGTCATTCAGGCCAAGATCAACAGCTACGCCCGTCTCATCGCCTTGCAGGACCAGCTGCATGCGAGCAAGGTCGAGTTGCAGGCATGGCGCGAGGAGGCCGAGGAGCAAAACCGCCTCGGCCACTTCGTCATCAGCCGGCTGGTCGATGCCGAGGGTCTGCGCGACCCCATGCTGCGCTGGAAAAACATTCCGGCCCAGACCTTCAGCGGCGACCTCGTCTGCGCCACCCGCGGCCCCGGCGACGTGCTCTTCCTGATGCTCGCCGATGCCGCCGGACATGGCCTGCACGCTGCACTGACGGCGCTGCCCATGACCCAGGTGTTCTATGGCATGGCGGCCAAGGGCTTCCCCATCGACACCATCGCCAAGGAACTCAACCGCAAGCTCAAGGAGCTGTTGCCCATCGACCACTTCGTCGCCACCATCCTGGCGGCGGTGGATATCCGCAACCAGACCATAGAGATATGGAACGGCGGCAATCCGGAGGCGTTGTTCGTCGCCGCCAAGGGCGATATCGATGCGCGCTGGCCCTCGCAGCACATGCCGCTCGGCATACTCTCCCCCGCGGATTTTTCCGGCGCCACCGAAACCTTCAACTACCACCGAGACGGCGAGCTGGTGCTGTGCTCCGATGGCGTCGTCGAAGCAGAAGACGCGACCGGACAACGGCTAGACCAGGACAAAATCGAGGCCCTGTTGTGCGCCAGCCCCGCAGGTCGCCGCTGTGCCGCCCTGGAACGCGGTGTCCTCGACCACCTCGGTGACCGGCGCAACCACGACGACATCTCCTGGATGGTGGTCGACGTCGCCACCGCGGCCGGCCCGGCACGACGCCTGCCCAAGCCGGGAATAAACGCCGGGCCGGTGTCGGAATGGCGCATGGAACTGGCCTGGGGCCCTAGCGAACTGCGCCATCTCGACGTGGCCCCCGCCGTGCTCGGTTTCATGGGCCAGGTGGAGGCCTTGAGGCCGCACCGCGGCCCGCTCTTCCTGATCGTCTCGGAATTGTTCAACAATGCCCTCGACCATGGCCTGCTCGGCCTCGACTCACGCATCAAGCGGCAGGAAGGCGGCTTCGAACGCTATCTCGAAGAACGCAGCCTGCGCCTCGCCAGGCTGACCGACGGCATGATCGAGATGCGCTTCCACCTGCGCCTGCCGCGCGGCCAGCCGGTCCTCGACATCGAGGTGGCTGACAGCGGCCCCGGTTTCGACTACGCCTTCTACACCTCCCGGCCGGTGGATCTCGACGACCTCGGCAGCCCGCATGGACGCGGCATCAACCTGGTGCGCAGCCTGTGTGCCGAGGTGGCCTACGGCGGCCACGGCAACCGCGTACAGGCCCGCTACGCCCTGCAGGCCGCAGCCGAGCTCAAGGCACCCTTGCCTTGATCCCGGCTTGTCCCCCAGGCGGCCCTGCGGGCCTACGCGCGCCCGGACGGGAGAGGACGGTGGCAACGGTCCGGCTTGACGCAGCCCGGCCGGAGATGTTATCCAGCGGCACACCCGTTGCGTCTAGACACCGACCGCACTTGCCGAGGGCCCGCGAACATGATGAACCTGCAACCCTTACCGCATACCCAAATCAGCGAGCTGCTCGGCAGCATGGCGTGTTTCCACGGGCTTTCCACCGAATGCCTGGAGGAATTGTCGGTGGGCGCCAGGCAATTCAGCCTCGACCGCAACCAACCGCTGTACAGAAAAGGCGATGCCGCCGTCGAGGTGTATCTACTGGTGAGCGGCCGCATCAAGCTCGTATTGCCGCTGGCAAGCGGCGCGGAGAGGGTGGTGGCCATGTTGGAGCCGGGACATTGCCTGGGGGTGGCCGCCGCCTACCTGAGTCTGCCCCATGCCACGCACGCCATCGCCAGCCTCGATAGCCACCTCATCGCCGTCGATCGTGAAGTATTGTTGCGCCAGGCCGCGTGCGACGCGGCCCTGGCCTGCCGACTGCTGGGTGTGGTCGCCACCAGCAAATTAGGTCTGATGCGCGACATGGAAAGCTGCACCCCCCGCTCCAGCCTGGAGCGGGTTGCCTGTTTCCTGTTGCAGCACCGCCCGCACAGCGCTGCCGGGCAGTACGACATTGAACTCGACACCAGCAAGCGTGAGGTCGCGGCCAAGCTCAACATCGCCCAGGAGACCCTGTCCCGCGCCTTTCACCATCTCAGCGAGGTGGGGGCCATCGAATTGCATGGCCGCTGCATCCATGTGTTGAGCAGCAGCAAACTGGCCAGCCTCAGCCGCGCTGGCGCCGCTGCGCATTAGCCGCGCGACCTGGCGGCCCGGCCCAGCCAGGGGTAGGCACTCTCAAAAAAATTGAGCCTAGTCAAAAAAATCACGCATCTCTTCTACACAATTCCCCCACTAGTAATAACGTCTCATGCACCATCGTGCAGCCATTCCCCATTGCAGGGAACGGCGCACTGATGATTCGTTGATGCTGCCTTCTCCGACGTCTCTCCCGCGGCGCCGGGGCAGTCGCTGACACCCCCGTTACCGCGGGTGCCCGCGTCTGTGGCGACATCGCTCTAGTCGATTGCTATAGGAGGAAGCCTCATGCGTAAGTCCCGCCCTGCCTTACTCATCGCTGTGATCCTGGCGGCCACCCCGGCCCTGGCCGACCCGAATATCGAGAAGCTGGCCCAGACCTGCAATAACTGCCATGGCACCAACGGCCAGTCCGCCGGCCCCAACATGCCATCCATCGGCGGCATGCCCGAGGGCTATCTGAAGAAAGTCATGCTGGAGTGGAAACACGGCAAGCGCTATGCCGCCACCATGGATCGCCTGATCAAGGGTTATTCCGACGCCGAAATCGAGGCCCTGGCGGCTTATTACGCGAAGAAGAGCTGGGTGCCGGCGGCGCAGAAGGTGGACCCGAAACTGGCCAAGCGTGGCGAAGAGATGGCGCAGAATTGCGTCGGTTGCCACGGCGACACCGGCGCCCCGCCGGACGACGCGACCCCCAACCTGAATGGCCAATGGAGCCCCTATCTCGAAATGGCGCTGCTGAAATGCCGCGACGATCTGGCCCTGATGCCGCATCAGACCATGCGTGACATCGCCAAGAGCATGAGTGAGGGCGAGATCAAGGCGCTTGCCCAGTACTACGCCAGCCAAAACTAAACCAAGGAGACCGTCAT
Source organism: Hydrogenophilales bacterium (assembly GCA_037439465.1). Classification (GTDB taxonomy): domain Bacteria; phylum Pseudomonadota; class Gammaproteobacteria; order Burkholderiales; family Thiobacillaceae; genus Parasulfuritortus. The sequence continues at coordinate 18,269 of JBBIVX010000010.1, forward strand.
GAATCCGCAATTCAACCGTCGCGACTTCATCAAGACCATCGCCGCCGCCCTGCCCGCCTCGTTCCTTGGCGTTCCCGCCGCCCACGCCTCCGCCAAGGCCCGTGTCGTGGTCGTCGGCGGGGGCTTTGGCGGCGCCGCCGCCGCCAAATACATCAAGGCCATGGCAGCGGACGTCGATGTCACCGTGGTGGAGCGCAATCCCATCTACACCTCCTGCCCGCTGTCCAACGATGTCATCTCCGGCCACCGTGCTATCGAAGACCTGCAGATCGGCTATGACGCCCTCAAGCGGCGTGGCATCAATGTCGTCATCGACACGGTCATGTCCATCGACCCGGACAAGAAACGCGTCGCCCTCAAAGTCGGCCAGGCCCTCGACTACGATGCCCTGCTACTCTCTCCCGGCATCGATTTCGACTATGACCACGTCCAGGGTTATTCCGAGGAGATCGCCAACAGCACCATGCCGCACGCCTGGAAGGCGGGACCGCAAACACTGGCACTGAGAAAACGGCTGCAATCGATGCAAGACGGCGGCACCTTCATCATCTCGGTGCCGCCCGGCCCCTTCCGCTGCCCGCCAGGCCCCTACGAGCGCGCCTCGCACGTGGCGTCCTACTTCAAGGAACGCGGCATGAACAAATCCAAGGTGCTGATCCTGGACGCCAACGATTCCTTCTCCAAGAAGGGGCTGTTCGAACAGGCATGGAAACTGCAATACCCCGGCATGATCGAGTGGGTGTCCGGCGCCGCCGGCGGCAAGGTGACGCGGGTCGATGCCAAGAACGAAACCGCCTTCACCGACTTCGGTGATTACAAGGCCGACGTGCTCAACCTCATCCCGCCGCACCGCGCCAGCGTCCTTGCCCGCGCCACCGGCCTCGCCAATGACAAGGGCTGGTGCCCGGTAAACATGCTGACCATGGAATCCAGCAAACAGCCGAACATCTGGGTGGTGGGAGATGCCTGCGTGCATGGCGACCTGCCCGTCTACCCCATGCCAAAGTCGGCGCACACGGCGGTGACCCAGGCCAAAGTGGCGGCCGGGGCGATCGTCGCCAAGCTCAGCGACCTGCCGCCGCCCAACCCCTACTTCGTCAACACCTGTTACAGCATCACCGCGCCCGGCTGGGGTTTCTCGGTGGTGCATATCTACGGCACCGAGAATGGCAAGCTCACCTACCTCAAGAACGCCGGCGGCGTCTCGCCGATCAACGCCCCTGCCCTCGCCCTGCAGCGGGCCCAGGAGGCCGAGTACGCCGACGGCTGGTTGAAGAACATATTGGCCGACGCCTTTTCCTGAGCCGCATCAAGCCGGCGCAACGCCTGAGACCATTCATTGTCTCAGGCGTTGATCCTTTCCAGCTTGGCCTGGATGCGGTCCGGCCGGCCGGCGTGGAGCAGCTTGTTCGCCAGCGGCGTCAGGGTGGCCACGTGGCTGTGCATGACCTGTTGCTTGACCGCCATCAGATGGGCGGGGTGCATGGAGAAACTGCGCAGTCCGAGCCCCAGCAACAGCCGCGTCAGCCTCGGGTCACCGGCCATCTCGCCGCACACCGACACCGGTTTGCGCAGCCGTTTTCCCACCCGCAGGGTGTGGGCGATGAGCTGCAGGACGGCCGGGTGCAGCGGATCATACAGATGGGCGACGGCATCGTCGGTGCGATCGATGGCCAGGGTGTACTGGATCAGATCGTTGGTACCGAGGGAGAGAAAATCCAACTTGCGGGCAAACCATGCGGCCGCCAGGGCCGCCGCCGGCACCTCGATCATGCCGCCGATGGGGGTGTCGGCGGCAAAGGGCAGACCGTCGCGGGCCAGACCCTGCTTGGCCACATCGATCAGCTCCAGGGCCTGGTCGAGTTCCTCCAGGCTGGCCAGCATGGGGATCAATATGCGCGCCGGGCCGTGGTGACCGGCGCGCAGTATGGCGCGAATCTGGGTGACGAACAGGCCGGGCTCGGCCAGGCAATAGCGAATGGCGCGCAACCCCAGCGCCGGGTTGACACTAACCTCGGGCAGCCAGTCGAGCGACTTGTCCGCACCCGAGTCGAGGGTGCGTATGACTACCGGCAGGCCTTTCATGGACTCGACCACATGCCGGTAGGCAAGGTACTGCTCGTCCTCTGACGGCGCATCGGGACGGTTCATGTACAGGAATTCGCTGCGGAACAGGCCGATGCCGGCGGCATTCTCCTGCATCGCCTCGCGCACGTCCTGCGGCGCATCGATATTCGCCATGAGTTGCACCACCTCGCCGTCCAGGGTGGCTGATGGACTGGACTTCAGGCGCTTCAACTTCTGCTGCTCCAGCCGCCACTGGTTCTGGCGCAGGCGGTATTCGTCGAGGATCAGCTCGTCCGGGTTGACGATCACCACTCCATCGCTTCCGTCGACGATCAAGTGGTCACCCTCCTGGATCAAGGCTCTGGCGTTGTGCAGGGCCATCACCGAGGAGATGTTGAGACTGCGGGCCAGAATGGCGGCATGCGAGGTGGCGCCGCCCAGGTCGGTGATGAAGCCGGCGTAGCTTTGCCTCTTGAACAGCGCCATATCGCTGGGCGAGAGGTCGTGCGCCACCAGGATGGTGGGCTCCTCCGCAACCTTGAGGGGGGCGTGGCCAGGGTACCCAAGCAACGACTTCAGCACCTTGTCCGCCACCTGTTTCACGTCCTGACGGCGGTCGCGCAGATATTCGTCCTCGATGCTCTCGAATTGGGCAAGCAGGGCCTCCGTCTGCTGCGCCAGCGCCCACTCGGCATTGCAGGCGGTGTCGCGGATCAGGCTCTTGGGCACCTGCGACAACATGGAGTCTTCGAGTATGAGCCGGTGCAGGTCAAGGAAGGCGGCCAGCTCGGCTGGCGCCCCCTCCGGGATATTCGCGCGCAGTTGCTCCAGTTCCTGGCGCGCCGCGGCGATGGCGCGGTCGAAGCGGGCCACCTCTGAGGTGATGTCTGCCTTGCGGATGACGTAATGCGGTGCCTCCAGCCGATCGTGCGAATAGAGCTGGGCGCGGCCGATGGCATAACCGCCGGAAATGCCGACGCCATGCAGGGTGAAAGTCATTCCCCCTCCCCAAATTTGTCGGCGATGAGATCGGCCAGAGCCTGCATGGCGTCGGCCTCATCCGCGCCCACCGTCTCGACGCCGATGACGGCGCCCTTGGCGGCGGCCAGCATCATCACACCCATGATGCTCTTGCCGTTCACCCGGCGGCCGTTGCGCGACAACCACACCTCCGCTTGGAAGCGGGCGGCGGTCTGTGTCAGCTTGGCGGAGGCGCGTGCATGCAGGCCGAGCTTGTTGATGACTTCGAACTCGCGCTCAAGCATCGCATCGGTCGAAACGGATATGAAACACCCCGGCCTGGCCGCCGGCCGCCGCCCGCTCGGCCAATAGATTGAGGGCCTCGTGCCGGTAGGTCAGGGTCTTCAGCAGCATGGGCAGATTGACCCCTGCCACGGCCTCGATCCGACCCGGCCGCAATAGCCGGCAAACGGTATTGCAGGGCGTGGCGCCGTAGATGTCGGCCAGCACCAACACACCATTGCCCTTGTCCAGAGTTTCGACGCGCTCGCGCGCCGCCCGCAGCATGACTTCCCCATCGGGGTAAGCGGTCAGGTCTATGGCCTGCAGACCTTGCGGCCGCTGGCCGAGGACATAGGTGGCGCATTGGATGAGACTTTCGCCCAGATTGCCGTGGGCGGCGATTAAGAGGCCGATCATGAACCGTGACGAGGATGAGGGTGGCGGCATTTTAGCCCCATTCGGCCGCCCGGAAACGACGCGGAAAGGTTTCCCCCTGGCTGCAACAGGGCCATAAGCCGTTGCGGGTGGGATAAAATGCGCCCTGCCACCCGCCCCCAGCGCTCACCACCCAATCACGGCCCCACCCATGTCCAGCGACCGCATTCGCGAGATTCCCTATAACTACACCTCTTTTTCCGACCGGGAGATATCCCTGCGCCTGCTCGGACCGGAAGGCTGGCGGCTGATCGAGGAGCTGCGCGCGGAAAGAAAGACTGGCCGCTCCGCGCGCATGCTGTTCGAGGTGCTGGGCGACATCTGGGTGGTATCGCGCAACCCTTATCTGGAAGATGACCTGCTGGCCAGCCCGAAGCGGCGCGATCTGCTGGTGGCGGCGCTGCGCCATCGCCTGCGCGCCATCGAGGCCCGGCGCCAGGGCAACGAACGGGTGGGGGCGTTGCTCGGCCTGGCGCAAAGGGCGGTGGAGACCTTCGCCGCCGGCTTCGAAGAAAGCGCCCGGCTGCGTCAGGCCGTCGTCCATAAGCTGGCCCGCCATACCCACCGCGACAACATCGCCTTCGACGGCTATTCCCGAGTATCGCATGTCACTGATGCCACCGACTGGCGGGTGGAATACCCCTTCGTGGTGCTCTATCCCGATACCGAGGCCGAGATACCCGCCTTGGTGCGGGGCTGCATCGAGACGGGGCTGAGCATCATCCCGCGCGGCGGCGGCACCGGCTACACTGGCGGCGCGGTGCCGCTGACGGCGCGCGCGGCGGTCATCAACACCGAGAAGCTGGACTGGAAATCGGCTATCGAGTCCGTCGTCCTGCACGGTCATGCGACGCCCACGCCGGTCATCCACTGTGGCGCCGGGGTGGTTACCCGACGGGTCATGGAGGCCGCCGAGGCGCAAGGCCTGGCCTTCGCGGTGGACCCCACCTCGGCCGACGCCTCCTGCATCGGCGGCAACGTGGCCATGAACGCCGGCGGAAAGAAGGCGGTGCTGTGGGGCACCGCGCTCGACAACCTGGCCGCGTGGAAAATGGTGACGCCCGACGCAGACTGGCTGGAGGTCACCCGCCTCGACCACAATCTGGGCAAGATCCATGACGTCGCAACCGCCCGCTTCGAATTGAAACGCCGCCACGCCGACGGCCGCCCCAAAGGCGAGCCCGAAATACTGGAAATACCTGGCGCTTCCTTCCGCAAGCTGGGGCTGGGCAAGGACGTCACCGACAAGTTCCTGGCCGGACTGCCCGGCGTGCAGAAGGAGGGCTGCGACGGCCTCATCACCCAGGCCACCTTCATCCTGCACCGCATGCCCAGGCACGTGCGCACGGTCTGCCTGGAATTCTTCGGCCCGATACACGAGGCCGTGCCGGCCATCGTCGAGATCAAGGCGCACATGGACCAGCAACCGGGCGGCGCGCTGCTGGCCGGCCTGGAGCACCTCGACGCCCGTTACATCAAGGCGGTCGGCTATGCCACCAAGGCCGGCCGCACCGGCCGGCCCAACATGGTGCTGCTCGCCGACCTGGCTGCCGACGACGAGGCCGCGGTCAACGAGGCGGCCGCCCACATCGCCCGCTGCGCCATGGACAAGGGCGGTGAGGGGTTCATCGCCGTCAGCGCCGAGGCGCGCAAGAAATTCTGGCAGGACCGCTCCCGCACCGCCGCCATCGCCGCCCACACCAATGCTTTCAAGGTCAACGAGGATGTGGTCATACCGCTCGACCGGCTGGGCGATTACAGCGACGGCATCGAACGCATCAACATCGAACTGTCGATCGGCAACAAGCTCGATTTGCTGGCGGCGCTGGAGATCTTCTTCAAAGGGCCGCTGCCACTGTTCCAGCAGGAAGATGACGTCACGGCCGACCCGCAACTGACCGAGGAGCGCCGCGGCCGCGCCCTGGAGCTGATCGCCAGGGTGCGCGAACGCTGGCTCGACCGGCTCGACCGACTGGGCGATGAGGCCGTGTTTCGCGCCCTCCAGATGCACGAAGACCGCATCTCCTGGCGCCGCGAGGTACGTGCCGGCCTGCGCCAGATATTCACCGGCCGTGAGTATGAACCGGTGTTGGCGGCCGCCGACCACATCCACACGCGGGTACTCAAGGGGCGCGTGTTCATCGCCCTGCACATGCACGCCGGCGACGGCAACGTGCATACCAATATCCCGGTCAACTCTGATGACTACGCCATGCTGGCGACCGCCAACGCCGCGGTGGCGCGCATCATGAAGCTGGCGGTCGACCTCGGCGGCGTGATCTCCGGCGAACATGGCATCGGCATCACCAAGCTGGCGTATTTGCCGGAAGCGGCGCTGTCCGCCTTCACCGCCTACAAGCAGCGGGTCGATCCGGAGCATCATTTCAACCGCGGCAAACTGGCCGGCGGCGGTGATTTGGCCAATGCCTATACCCCCAGCTTCAGCCTGATGGAGACCGAATCCATCATCATGGAGCAGTCGGAAATCGGCGCCATCGCCGACTCCATCAAGGACTGCCTGCGCTGCGGAAAATGCAAACCGGTGTGCAACACCCATGTGCCACGCGCCAACCTGCTCTATTCGCCGCGCAACAAGATACTAGCCACCTCGCTCCTGATCGAGACCTTCCTGTACGAGGAGCAGACCCGGCGCGGCGTCAGCCTGCGGCATTTTGATGAGTTCAGCGACGTGGCCGAGCACTGCACCGTCTGCCACAAGTGCGTGAATCCCTGCCCGGTGGATATCGACTTCGGCGATGTCTCCATGGCCATGCGCCACCTGCTCAGGAGCACCGGCAAAAAGAAGCCCGGGCTCACCGGTCGCCTGGCCCAGTTCTTCCTCAACAGCACCGACGCCGACGCCATCAAGCTCACCCGCAAAGGGCTGATCCAGTGGGGCTACGCCAGCCAGCGGCTGGGCTATCAGATCGCCCGCCGTCTGGGGCTGGATCGCGCCCAGAAGCGGCGGCCGCCCGCCTCTGTGGGCAAGGCGCGGGTAACCGAACAGGTGATCCATTTCATCAACCGCCCCCTGCCAGCCGGGTTGCCAAGCAAAACTGGGCGCGCCCTGCTCGGCCTGGAAGACCCCAAGGTTGTGCCCATCTTGCGCAACCCGGACAAGGCCGGCGAGGAGTCCGAGGCGGTGTTCTATTTTCCCGGCTGTGGCTCCGAACGGCTGTTCTCACAGGTAGAACTGGCCACGCTCGCCATGCTGCACGAGGTCGGAGCCCAGACCGTGCTGCCGCCGGGTTATCTGTGCTGCGGCTATCCCCAGACCTCGGTCGGTGACCGCGAGCGCGGCGAGGCCATCACCACCGCCAACCGGGTGTTGTTCCACCGCGTCGCCAACACCCTCAACTACCTCGACATCAAGACCGTCATTGTCTCCTGCGGCACCTGCATGGATCAGTTGCTGAAATATCATTTCGACAAAATATTCCCCGGCTGCCGGCTCATGGACATCCACGAATATCTGGTCGAGAAGGGAGTCCGCATAGACGGCGTGGCCGGCGTCCGCTACATGTATCACGACCCCTGCCATACGCCAATGAAACTGGGCAATCCGCTCAATACCGCCAAGGCACTGCTCGGAGCCGAGGTCAGGGCCTCCGAGCGCTGCTGCGGCGAGGCCGGCACCTTTGCCGCCACCCGCCCGGACATCGCCACCCAGGTCCGCTTCCGCAAGGCGGAGGAGGTTCAGCAGGTGGCGGACGGGCTGCGCCGCGAGAGTCCCGCCGCCGCCATCAAGCTCCTGACCTCGTGCCCCTCCTGTCTGCAAGGACTGAGCCGCTATGGTCCGGAAGCCGGGATCGAGGCCGACTACATCGTGGTCGAACTGGCCCGCCATATACTCGGCGCAGACTGGATGCGGGCCTTCATCGGCAAGGTCAACGCCGGCGGCGTGGTGGAACGGGTGCTGTTGTGAACGCCACCTGTCCGCTGTGCCGCACGACCGGCCAGGACATACTCTGGAGCGATGCCTTCTGCCGTGTCGTCCTGGTCGGCGACGCCGACTATCCAGGTTATTGCCGGGTGATACTCAATGCCCACGTCAAGGAGATGACCGACCTGCCGCCGGTGGAGCGTGATCGCCTGATGGGTGTCGTGTATGCGGTGGAGACGGCGGTACGCGAGGTCGTCGGCCCGGACAAGGTCAATCTCGCCTGCCTGGGCAACGTGGTGCCGCATCTGCACTGGCATGTCATTCCCCGCTTCACCTCCGACCGCCATTTCCCCGCGGCCATCTGGTCCACCGCCGACAAGCCGGCCGCCACCTCCCCGCCACCCGCCGACCTCAGGCCCGGACTCACCGCGGCCCTGGCTGCCGGCTTACAGCGCCAGCCTTGAGGACTTCGCGCCTTACGGCCGCGTCACCGCGCAGCCTTGAAAAGCGCTCCCCGCCCCCTATATATCAAAGCAAAGGGGCAACGGGTGTTGCCGCCACCGGGGTTGCATCCAGAAAGGAGCAAGAAATGGCCAATATCGTACGTAGAGACCCATTTGCGGTCGATGATCTGTTTGACGATTTGATGAAGGGTTTTTTCGTGCGGCCGGTGCGTTATCCGGGCTCCGACGTCGCCGTGCAGATCAAGATGGATGTGAAAGAGGATGACAAGGCCTATGTCGTCCACGCTGAAATGCCGGGCGTCAAGAAGGAGGACATCCACGTCAATGTGGAAGGCAACACGGTCTCCATCGCCGCCGAAGTGAAAAAGGAGACCGAACAGAAGGAGGGCGAAAAGGTCATACACAGCGAGCGCTATTACGGCAAGGTCTTCCGCAGCTTCACGCTCGGCCAGGATGTGGACGAGGCCAACGCCAAGGCGAAATTCGACAACGGCGTGCTTGAACTGACGCTGCCCAAGAAGGCCAGCGGCGCGGCCCGCCACCTGAGCGTGGAATAAGCCCGGTATCTCCCGCCGAAGGCAGGAGATACCCGCTGGAGGGCGGCGGCAGCCGCCCTTTTCTTTTGTAGAATCCTGCCTGCACACACTTTGCAGAGAAGCCGCCATGCCCATTTCCCATCTCAGCCCCGCCGACAAGGCCAAGGTCATCGCCGAGGCGCTGCCCTATATCCAACGTTTCTGGGACAAGACGGTGGTCGTCAAGTATGGCGGCAACGCCATGACCGAACCGGCGCTGAAGCTTGCCTTCGCCCGCGACGTGGTGCTGCTCAAGCTGGTCGGTCTCAACCCCGTGGTGGTGCATGGTGGTGGCCCGCAGATCGAGTCACTGCTCAAGCGGGTGGGCAAGAAGGGCGAGTTCATCCAGGGTATGCGGGTCACCGACGCCGAGACCATGGACGTGGTGGAGATGGTGCTGGGCGGCCAGGTCAACAAGGACATCGTCAACCTGATCAACCAGGCGGGTGGCAAGGCCGTGGGTCTGACCGGCAAGGACGGCCGTTTCATCCGCGCCAAGAAATTGCTGATGGCCTCACAGGACAAGCCGGGCGACCTCATCGACATCGGCCAGGTTGGCGAGATCACACAGATCGACCCCTCCCTCATCGCCTTTCTCGACTCCGGCGATTTCATCCCGGTCATCGCGCCGATCGGCGTCGGCGAGGCGGGCGAAACCTACAACATCAACGCCGACGTGGTGGCCGGCAAGCTGGCCGAGGTGGTCAAGGCCGAGAAGCTGGTGCTGCTCACCAACACCCCCGGCGTGCTCGACAAGCATGGCAAGTTGCTCACCGGGCTCACCCCCAAGGCCATCGACACCCTGGTCGCCGACGGTACCCTGTCAGGCGGCATGTTGCCAAAGATCGCCGCCGCCCTCGATGCGGCCAGGAGCGGCGTCAAGGCCGTGCACATCATCGACGGCCGGGTCGAGCATGCCTTGTTGCTGGAAATCATGACCGACCAGGGCGTCGGCACCCTGATCAAGTCGGGGTAGCAAGGCCGGGGGCCAGTTTCGCCTCAATGGCCGGGCCGACATCCGCCCCCAGTTGGCGATGCAGGGCCAGGAACTCGTCCGCCAGCTCCCGCCATTGGCTCAGCCCCGCGGCGGCGGCGGCACGGAGCGCCGTCGTATCGCCGGTCTCAAGCCAGCTTGTATAGGCCGCGTACAGTTGTGGCGCCAGTTTGCGCCGCATGCCGGTGAAGTTGGCGAAATAAAAGTGGATGGCCGCCGCCTCGCCGCGAGCCGCCAGCCCCGGCAAGGTGGACAGGCAATCGGCACAAAGATCGCGCACGGCCCGCGCCATAATTTCGGCTCGACCACGCATGACGTCCGCCAACAGCCCCTGCCAGGCCGCTTCCCCGAGAGCCTCACCCACCCGTGCTTCACCCAGTTCGTGCAGGATGACCGCTTCCATCTCGCAGGCGGTCATGGCATCCAGCGCCCGCTCGGGATCGTCGGCGAAGGGGTAGCAGGTCAGCGCCCGGCGCATCGCCTCATTTTTCCGACTCCAGCTCCATTCCTCGTATTTCTCCCAGAGCCAGCGGCGCAGCGCCTCGGTGCGGACAAACAGGGTGCGGTCCTGATACATGCCGGGCGGCGCGTCCAGATCGCGCGCCAGTTCCCGGCCGCAGACGTGCAACGTGTAACCATCCCGCGACTCGCTGCGCAGCAATTCGGCCAGGAAGAAATGCGGTTTGCAGTGGCGGCCGTAACCGCCGCTGTAGACATAGCCGCGGCGGCTGAGGACGGCATTGATGCGGCGTGAATCGAAGGGATCAACGGCCTCGCCGCCGAGGGGGATGGGTGCGTAGGGCGCATTCTCCATTCCATCCCAGACCTCGGCGCGGGCGTTCATCCAATCGCCGACCTCGCCCTTCGGCATCTCCGAAGACAAGGGGATGGCACGCTCCCAGCGGTACAACTCACGCATCTTCAACAAGTAGGTGCAGAGGGTGAGGTCGCCGGCGAACTGCGCATCGGAGATATGGCAGTTTTGCCTGACCGCGCCGACAATGGCGTCCAGATTGAATTCCGACATGGCAAACCACAATAGTTGATAATATCTCTCGGATTATAGCCCGCCCAAACCGGGAGAATGACATGCGCTACTGGCTGATGAAAACCGAACCCGCAGAGTATGGCATCGACGACCTGGTGCGCGACGGCAGCGTGCCCTGGTTCGGAGTGCGCAACTATCAGGCGCGCAACTTCATGCGCGATCAGATGCAGGTGGGCGACGGTGTGCTGTTCTACCACTCGACCTGCGCCGCACCGGGTATCGCCGGGATAGCCGAGGTCGCCACGCTGGCGTATCCGGACGCTTCCCAGTTCGACATCGACGGCAAGTACTACGACGCCAAGGCGACCCCGGACAATCCGCGCTGGTTCAATGTCGACGTGCGTATCGTGCGCAAGAGCCGCCTCATGTCCCTGGCCGAGATACGCGGCTATCCGGAGCTGGCCGACATGCGCGTGTTGGCCAGAGGGAACCGATTGTCGATCACCCCGGTTGATCCGGATGAGTGGCGCTTCATTCTCGGCAAGCTATGACCTTCCTCGCCGCCTATCTCGCCCTCGGCCTGGTGTCGGGCTTTATAGCCGGCCTGCTCGGCGTCGGCGGCGGTCTGGTGCTGGTGCCGGTGCTGTCCTGGCTCTATGCCGGACAAGGCTTTGCCGATGCCTACAACATCCACCTCGCCCTGGGCACCTCGCTGGCGGTGATCGTGCTCACCTCCATCTCCAGCCTGCGCGCCCACCACACCCACGGCGCGGTGCGCTGGCCGGCGGTGCGGCGCATCGCGCCGGGGATAGTGCTCGGCACCCTGACTGGCGCCATCGTCGCCGCCTGGGCGCCGGACCGGGGCCTCAAGTGGTTTTTCGCCGGCTTCCTGTTTTATGCCGCCTCGCAGATGCTGTTTGGCTTCAAGCCCAACCCGCATCGCGAACTGCCGGGCTGGTTCGGCATGAGCGCCGTCGGCGCCATCATCGGTCTGGTATCGAGTTGGGTGGGCATAGGCGGGGGCACGCTGTCGGTGCCGTTCCTGAATTGGTGCAACGTGCGCTTCCAGGAGGCCATCGGCACCTCCGCCGCCATCGGCTTCCCGATCGCCGTGGCGGGCGCGACGGGCTATGCGCTGTCCGGCCAGATGGCGACGGCGGCCCTGCCGCCAGGCAGCCTCGGTTTCATCTATCTGCCGGCCCTGGCCGCCATCGCCCTGATGAGCATGTTGACCGCGCCGTGGGGAGCGAGGCTGACCCATCGCCTGCCGGTGACCCGCCTGAAAAGGCTGTTTGCCGGCCTGCTCTACCTCTTGGCCCTGCGCATGATCTGGGGACTCATGAGCTAGTGCCGAGATTCGCGGCTAGCGCCGCTTCTAAAATGGGCCGCCCACCTCCCGAGCGGCGGCGGCCGCGACAGCCGCCTCGCCCTGACGCGCTTTCACCGTGCGGCGCAGCGCCGGCGCCACGGCTCAGATCACGCCCAATTGCTCGGTGGCGCGGATGGACAGATCGTCATGCTCCTGCCCATTGAGTTTGATCTTGAGGCGCAGGTCATTGAAGGAATCGGCGTGGCGCAACGCGTCTTCGACGCTGATGACGCCAGTGGCATAAAGGTCGAACAGCGACTGGTCGAAGGTCTGCATGCCGAGATCACGCGAGCGGGACATGATGTCCTTGATCTCGTCCAGGCGGTTTTTCAGGATCAGGTCCGACACCAGCGGTGAACCCAGCATCACCTCCACGGCTGGGATACGGCCGTCGCCGTCGAGGCGCGGGATCAGGCGCTGGGAAACGATGGCGCGCAGGTTCATGGACAGTTCCAGCAACAACTGCTCGCGCCGCTCCAGCGGGAAGAAGCTGAGTATGCGCTCCAGCGCCTGGTTGGCGTTATTGGCATGCAGAGTGGACAGGCAGAGGTGGCCGGTCTCGGCGTAGGACAGGGCAAACTCCATGATCGAGCGCTCGCGGATCTCGCCGATCAGGATCACATCCGGCGCCTGGCGCAGGGAGTTTTTCAGGGCGGTGTGCCAGTCCTCGGTGTCGGAACCGACCTCGCGCTGGGTGATGAGACTCTTTCCGTGCTGGTGGACGAATTCGATGGGGTCCTCGACGGTGAGGATATGCTCTTCCCGCACCTGGTTGCGATGGCCGATCATGGCCGCCAGGGTGGTGGATTTGCCGCTGCCGGTGGCGCCCACCAACAGTACCAGGCCGCGCGGCATGAGGGCGATGTCGCGCAGTATGGGGGGCAAGTGCAGCCCGTCGATCGCGGGTATCTCTGTATTGATGGTGCGAAACACGATGCCGACCCGACCCTGCTGCATGAAGGCACTGACGCGGAAGCGGCCGATGTCGGGGTCGTAGATGGCGAAGTTCGCCTCCTTGGTATTGACGAAGCCGTTCCATTGCTTATCGGTCATCACCGACTTGGCCAGGCCTTGAGTATCGGCCGGGCTGAGGTGCGGACTGGCGAGGGGGACGATACGGCCGTCCACCTTCATGGCCGGAGGGAAACCGGCGGTCAGAAACAGGTCGGAGGCCTTGCGGACCAACATCTGCCGCAGCCAGCCGAGAACGGGGTTGCCGGAGGCGCTCATCGGAACAGGTCCTTGTTGACGGCGACGGTACGGGCGTCGAGCTGGGATATTACGCTGCGCCGCACCAGTTCCTGGAGGGATTGATCAAGGGTCTGCATGCCGACCCCCTGGCCGGTCTGGATGGCCGAATACATCTGCGCCACCTTGCCCTCGCGGATGAGGTTGCGGATGGCGGGCGTGCCGATCATGATCTCGTGCGCCGCCACCCGGCCACTGCCATCCTTGCGTTTCAACAGCGCCTGGGAAATGACGGCGCGTAACGATTCGGACAGCATGGAGCGGACCATGTCCTTCTCGGCGGCGGGGAAGACGTCGATGATCCGGTCGATGGTCTTGGCGGCGGAACTGGTGTGCAGGGTGGCGAACACCAGGTGGCCGGTCTCGGCGGCGGTGAGCGCCAGGCGGATGGTTTCCAGGTCGCGCATTTCACCCACCAGAATGACGTCCGGGTCCTCGCGCAGTGCCGAGCGCAAGGCGTTGTCGAAGGTCTGCGTATGGGGACCGACCTCGCGCTGGTTGATCAAACACTTCTTGCTGGTATGGACGAATTCGATGGGATCCTCGATGGTGAGGATATGGCCATGCAGGTTGTCGTTGACGTAATCGACCATGGCCGCCAGGGTGGTGGACTTGCCCGAGCCGGTCGGCCCGGTCACCAGGACGATGCCGCGCGGCTGGTCGGAGATGTCCTTGAAACTGCGCGGCGCCTCCAGCTCCTCCAGGGTGAGCACCTTGTTCGGCACCGTTCGAAAGGCCGCGGAAGCGCCCCGCTCCTGGTTATAGGCATTGACCCGAAAACGGGCGACGCCAGGCAGCGAGAAGGAGAAGTCGGTCTCCAGGAACTCCTCATAGGCCTTGCGCTGGGCATCGCTCATGACGTCGTAGATCATGGCCCGGACCTCGGTGTTGTCCATGGCCGGGACATTGATGCGGCGGATGTCGCCGTTGACGCGGATCATGGGCGGCAAACCCGCGGAAATGTGTAGGTCCGAGGCCTTGTTCTTGGCGGCGAAGGTCAGTAGGTCGGAGATTTCCATTTATAATTCGCGTGGTTAAAAAGCGCGTGCGACTGAGGGGCTGAATCCATTATGGGTGCAATCGCGGCGGGGTTGCAAGTTTGCCGGAAACGCATCGCAGCGGCCTGCCGGCAAGCCGGTCGGCCGGCCGAGGCGGTGACCCTGTTGGCGGTGAGCAAGACCTTTCCCGCCACCGCCGTGCGCGAGGCCTATGCCGCCGGTCAATGGCGTTTCGGCGAGAGCTACCTGAAAGAGGCCCTGGCCAAGCAGGACGCCCTTGCCGACCTGCCGCTGGAATGGCATTTCATCGGCCCCATCCAGAGCAACAAGACTCGCCCTATCGCCGCGCGTTTCGCCTGGGTGCACGGCGTCGACCGGCTGCCGGTCGCCGAGCGGCTGAGCGCGGCCCGAGCGGATACGCTGCCGCCGCTCAACCTCTGCATCCAGGTCAACGTCAGCGGCGAGGCCAGCAAGCATGGCGTCGCGCCGGCAGACGCCCTGGCGCTGGCGCACGCCGTGGCGGGCCTGCCCAGGCTCAAACTGCGTGGCTTCATGACCGTGCCGCGGCAGACCCCGGACCCGGCTGCGCAACGCGCTCAGTTCGCCCAGCTGCGCTCCCTGTTCGAGTCGGCCGCCGCGCCGCTGAAGCTCGACACCCTGTCGATGGGCATGTCGGGCGACCTCGAAGCCGCGATAATGGAAGGCGCCACCCTGGTGCGCCCCGGCAGCGCGATTTTTGGTAAGAGGGAATAGCTATGAAGGTTGGATTCATCGGCGGCGGCAACATGGCCGAAGCCCTGATCGGCGGCATGCTCAAGCAGGGTTTCGCAGCCACAGACATTTCCGTCACCGAGCCTGACCCGCAACGCCGCGCGTTGCTGGTCGAGCGCTACGCCGTACAGACCGAGGCGACCGCCGCCCTGACAATGGCGGTCGATGTACTGGTGCTGGCGGTCAAGCCGCAGATACTACGCGCCGCCCTCTACGCCCTGCCCAGACCGGCGGCGACGACCTGCGTACTGTCGATCGCCGCCGGCGTGCGCGTCGGCGACATCGCCCGCTGGCTGGGTGACCACGCCGCCGTGGTGCGCGCCATGCCCAACACCCCCGCCCTGGTCGGCGAAGGCATTGCCGGACTGTTCGCCCTAGCCGGTGTGACCACCCGCCAGCGGCAGGAGGCGGAGGCCGTGCTCAAGGCGGTCGGGCAGGTGGTCTGGGTGGACAACGAGCAGCAGATCGACGCGGTCACCGCCATCTCCGGCAGCGGCCCGGCCTATGTCTTTTATTTCATCGAGGCCATGGAGACCGCCGCCCGCGACCTCGGTTTGGCGCCGGCGACCGCCCGCGCCTTGAGCCTGCAGACCGTCTATGGCGCCGCCGCCCTGGCCCGCCAGGATGGCGGCGAGCCAGCCGTGCTGCGGGCACGGGTGACCTCGAAGGGGGGGACCACCGAACGCGGCGTCGCCGTCCTCGAACAGGCCCAGGTCGCCGCCGCCGTCGTGCAGGCCGCACGCGCCGCCGCCGGCCGCGCGCGCGAACTGGGCGATCTGTTGGGGGCCGAATGATGCTGCAGGATGCCTTGCAATTCCTGCTGCGTGTCTTCTTCGGTCTGGCCGCCACGGCATTCTGGCTGCGCTTTTACATGCAATGGGCGCGAGTGCCGTTCAGCAACCCCTTCGCCCAGTTCATCGTGCGCGTGACCGATTTCGCCGTCAAACCGCTGCGCCGGGCGATCCCTGGCTGGTTCGGTCTCGATTGGGCGAGCCTGCTGCTCTTTTTTCTGGCCGAGTGGCTGTGGGTGTTGGCCAGCCACTGGTTGGTGGGTTACCCCTTCATGGCCGCGACCACCCAGGTCTGGCCTGGATTCCTGCTGTTCACTCTGGCGGCCTGCCTCAAACTGGCCATTTATATCCTAATGGGACTGGTGCTGATTCAGGTCATACTGAGCTGGGTAAACCCTTTCTCGCCCATCGCCCCGATCTTCTACGCCATGGCGCGGCCGGTGCTGGCCCCCTTGCAGCGTTTCATCCCGCCATTCAGCGGCATCGACCTGAGTCCGCTGGCGGCCTTGATCCTGCTGCAACTCGTGCTGATCGCCCCGGTTGCTGGCCTGGAACGGCTGGCCCACGGCCTCATCTGGTGACGCCAGCCTGGCTGAAGGGCGGCCAGCGCGGCGACAAATCACGCCGCAAAACGATCCGGAAAGCGCTCGACATCACAGAGCACACCGCCGTCCCGGCTTGTCATTGGCAGCGGCGCGGACCACAATGATGGCCACCATGCGCCATCGCCCTATCCAACTCGGCAAGACCTGCCCACTCTGTGGCAGCACGGCTTACGCCGAGGCTAAATTGCCGACCCCCGCAAGCACGCCGGCGGTGAAATTCGATCTCGATCACCCCGCCACGTTGGTGGAAGGACAAAGCCTGAGTCTGCTGCTCGCCCTGGTCGAGCTGTTGCCCTACAAGCTCTTCTACTGCGCGCGCTGCGGCGCCGAGTTCAAGCTGGAGAGCCCGGTCAGTCGCGGCCTGGTGCGCGCCATGCTCGATTCCATGTCCCCGGTGTTACCGGCAGTCAGGCCCGCGGCCACCGCCCCGACGCGACCGCAGCCTGCACCTTCCGCCGTCCAGGCCACCCCCGCCCAGGCCGCGGCGGCGGGCGATGAATGGGAAGTCGAGAGCCTCGACACCCTGTTCGATTACGGCACCGGCGCCGCGCCGTCCGCACCGTGAGCCCTCGGCCTCGGCTATAATCCGCCCCTCATTGGGGAGCGCACCTTGGATAGTCTGCTGTTGCTGAAGGCCCTCGTACTGGGTGTCGTCGAGGGGCTGACGGAGTTTTTGCCGATCTCGTCCACCGGCCATCTCATCATCGCCGGGCAGTTGCTGGGCTTCCATGACGACAAGGCCAAGGTCTTCGACATCGCCATCCAGTTGGCCGCCATTCTCGCCGTGCTCTGGCTCTATCGCGCCCGCCTGGGGCGGGTCGTGGCGGGCTTGGCCGGCGACCCCGCCGCCCGCCGCTTCGCCCTCAACCTGATCATCGGCTTCACGCCGGCGGCGGTCCTCGGCCTCATGTTCGCCAGCCAGATCAAGGCCTACCTGTTCAACCCGCTGGTGGTGGCCACCGCCTTTATCGTCGGCGGCCTGCTCATACTCTGGGCGGAACGGCGCCAGCATGTGGTCAGGATCGAGAGCGTCGACGCCATGCGCGCCGGCGATGCTCTCAAGGTCGGCTTTGCCCAGGCGCTGGCGATGATCCCCGGCACCTCGCGCTCCGGCGCCACCATCATCGGCGGTCTGTTTTTCGGGCTATCGCGCAAGGCGGCGACCGAGTTCTCCTTTTTCCTGGCCATTCCCACCATGTTCGCGGCGACGCTGTATGACGTCTACAAACACCGTCAGTTGTTCAGCGCCGCCGACCTGCCCCTGTTCGCAGTCGGCGCCGCCGCCTCATTCGTCAGTGCCTTGTTATGCGTGCGCTGGCTGTTGCGTTATGTCTCCAGCCACGACTTCACCCCCTTCGCCTGGTACCGCATCGCCTTCGGCCTCGTGGTATTGGTCACCGGCCTTGGCGGCTACATCGACTGGTCGGCCTGAATCGTCGCCTCAACGCCCGCGGTGTGCATAACGGGCCAGCGTGACGAGCAGTTCCTCTTCCTGATAGGGCTTGCCCATGTACATGTCGGCGCCCAATTCCAGGGCGTGCTGGCGATGCTTGTCCGCCGTGCGCGAGGTGATCATGACGATGGGCAGGGTGCGCAGGCGGGCATCGGCACGACAGTGGCGCAAGACCTCGAAGCCGTCCATGCGCGGCATCTCGATGTCCAGCAGCATGACCGCCGGGATCTCATCCTGGAGCGCCTCCAGCGCCTCCACGCCATCCTTCGCGGTGGCCACGCGGTAGCCCTCACGCTGCAACAGCCGGTCGGTAATCTTGCGCACGGTGAGCGAATCATCCACCACCAGTATGCGCGGCGCCCGCTCGTCTGCCGAGGCCTCCTCCAGCATTGCGCCGGCCGTGGCGGGGGCGCGTTCCATCAGCGCGAATGGGTTGAGGATCAACGCCACCCGGCCGTCACCCAGCACCGTCGCCCCCGCCACCCCGGCGACCCGCGCCAACTGCGGCCCTATGCCCTTGACCACCACTTCGGTATTGCCGGCCAACCTGTCCACCCGCAACGCCACCCGTTCATCGCCCGAGCGCAGCAGCAGTACCACGCGATAGCGCCCCTCGAGTGGCTTGGGCCGCTGGCCGGTCATCTCGGCCAGGGAGCGCAGCGGGAAAAACTCGCCTTCCAGCTCGAGGCGGCCGGCCGCGACCACGGCATGCCAGTCGTCGTCCGGCAGCTCTCGCACTAGCGTCACCATGCTGGCCGGCAGGGCGTAGACTTGGTCCCCCGCCTCGATCAACACCACCTGAGCCAAGGCCAGTGTGGCAGGCAGGCGAATGGTGAAACGGGTGCCTCGGCCAGGTTCGCTTTCCAGACGAATGCGGCCGCCGATGGCGGCAATCTCATTGCGCACCACGTCGAGCCCGATACCGCGGCCGGCGACCGTCGTCACCGCCTCGGCCGTGGAGAAGCCTGGCAGGAAGAGGAAGGACTCCAATCTATCCCGACTCGTCGCCTCGCCGGGCTTGAGCCAGCCCAGGGCCTCGGCGCGGGCGCGCACCTTGTCGAGGTCGATGCCGGCACCGTCGTCGCTCAGGGTTAGCACCACGTCGCTGCCATCCTGCCTCGCCACGATGCGGATGTCGCCCGCTTCCGGCTTGCCAGCCTGGCGGCGGGCAGCCTCCGGCTCGATGCCATGAGCGACGGCGTTACGCAAAAGATGTTCGAACGGCACGATGGAACGGTCCAGCACGATGCGGTCGAGTTCGATGTCGCCGCCCTCGATGCTTAGGCGGGCGCGGCGCCCGGCATCGACCGCCGCCTGGCGGACGACACGGTGCAAGCGTTCGGCCTGGGAATTGAGCCGCACCATGCGGATCTGCATAAGCTCCTGTTGCAGGTTGCGGTTGGTGCGCGCCTGTTGCAGCAGGGCGTACTCAGCATCGGTGATCCCCGCCAGCAGCGTCTGCTGGGCGGTGGAGACGTCATCCACGCTTTCCGCCATGAGCCGGGTGAGTTCCTGCAGACGGCTGTAGCGGTCGAATTCCAGCGGGTCGAAGGGGCGCTCGTCGTTGCCGGCGAGGCGCGAGCCCATCTGGGTCTCCGCCTGCATCTCCAACTCGCGCAATTGCGAGCGCAGACGCTCGACGTTGGCGGTCAATTCCTGCGCCGCCAGCTTGTAGCCGGCCAGCGCCGTCTCGATGCGGGAACGGGTGATGCTGACCTCGCCCGCTTCGTTGATCAGCTTGTCCAGCAAATGAGACTTGGCCTTGAAGGCCTGGCGGACCTCGGCGGCGCCTGTGCCGGCCGCGGCGTAGGCGAGCGGCACGGCCGGCGCCAGCTCGACCGACGGCGCCTCGGTGGCCGGGGCGGCCGGGCCGCGCAGCCGGTCCACCTGCTCGGCCAGGCGGTCGTAATCGACTTCCAGACTATCGAGCCAGGCGGCGGTCGGCGCCACCTCACCCAACTCGCCCAGGCGGTTCTCCATGGCGTGAACGCTGTCGCCGAGGGTCATGGCGCCGGCCATGCGGGCGCTGCCCTTGAGGGTGTGCAGGGTACGCTGCAGGCTTTGTTTGGCCTCGGCACTGGCCGGGTCGCCATGCCACTGACGCAGGCTCTCGCCCAGGCGGGGAAGCAGTTCCTCCGTCTCGGCCAGGAAGATGGCCAGTAGTTGCGGATCGCACTCTTCGCCGCCGGCCGTCGCGCCGGTCTCGGCGGCAGGTGGCGTCAGCGTCGCCAGAACGCCCAGGGCGGCGGGCGACGGCGGCCACGTGTGCGCAAGTATGGCCGTCAGCATTTCCTGCAAGCCGTCCAGATAGGTGCCGATGCCCTCGCCCACCGCATCGGCCAGTGGCCGTGCCTTGTCCTGCCAATCGTTGACCCAGGACTCCAGGGCATGGGCGGCCTCGGCCAGGGGGGTGAGACCGGTGGTGCGGGCGATGCCGGCGAGGGTATGCGCGGCCCGCGTGAAGTCTTCCCAGTACGCCGGCGCGGCCGCCTGCCGTAGCGCCGCCAGGCCATCGCGCAGCGCCGTCAGCCGCCCCGCCGCCTCGTCGCAAAAAATGGCAAAGAGCGGCGCGGGCAGACGGAGCTGGCCGATCTCGACCTGCTCCGGGGTCGCCTCCGGCGCGGGCGCCGCGGCGGCAGCCGGCGGCGGCATCGTGACGGCGGGTTCGCCACGCAGACGGCGGGCAAAGTCCACCAGCGCTTCCGCCTCGACATGGGCGACACCGCGCCGTTCCAATTCATCGATCCAGCCGCGGAAGTCGTTGGCGGCGGTGTCCAGGAACTCGATCATCTCGCGGTTGACGGCACGCTCGTCGCGCAGCCAAAGATTGAGGGTCTGCTCTACCTCCCAGGCCGTCTCGGCCGGCGCCGCCAGGCCGACCATGCGGCCACTGCCCTTGAGGGTATGAAAGCCGCGGCGGATATCGACAAAGGCGTTGTGGTCGAGCGGCGACGCGCGCAGGCGGTCAAGCAGGCCAGCCATGTTGGCCAGCACCTCCTTGGCCTCTTCGAGGAAGACCCGCAGTAGTTCGTCGTCGATTTCCCGGGCGCTGGCGGCGGCCAGTTGCTCCACAGCGGGCGCCGGTGGTGCCGCCGGGGCGACGCCCGCCAGCGTTTGCACGGCGCTCTGCACCGCCTCGGCCAAAGCCCCCTCGCGCACCAGCCGCATGGCGGAATCTGCCTGACCGCGCAAGGCGCGATCCCCCACCAGATCGGCATCGCGGGCCACCTGCGCCAGCGCCTTGCCGAGTTCCTCCCGCGCCGCCTCCTGGTCGCCAGCCACCGACAGTTGGCCGGCGGTCTCAATCAGTTTCTCCATGCTCGCGGCCAGATCCTGCTCGACGCTGGTCTCGGCGGCCTCGATGGCGGTGGAGGGCGCCAACAATCGGCGCAGGCTGGCGACATCGTCGTGGCCATCGCGCAAGCTGTCGACATAAAGCCCGAGCGTCGAGACGGCCTCTGCAATCCAGTCGAGTTCATCCGCCGAGCTGTCGTGATCGCCCTCGGTAATCAAGGCGATGCGCTCCATGCCGGCCTCTACCAGCTCGGCCGCGGTTTCCAGTTGCAGCATGTTGAAGGCCCCCTGGATCTGCTTGAGCAGGCTGGGGATGAGGGGAAGGCCGGCGCGCTCTTCACGCTTGCGGAAGAACTTGTCGAGGATCTCTTCGACGCGATGCAGGTTGGTCTGGATTTCCTGGGTAACTTGCGCCAGCAGCAGTTTTTCCTGCGCTCGGCGCGTCATCTCATCCAGCAGCGGGCGGCTGGCGCTGCCGGCCAGCGCCCCTTCTCCCGCCACGGCGGCGCGCAGCCGTTGTGCCTGCAGGCTCGCCTGCTCGCCGAAATCGTGGCCCAGAGTGGCGTGGTTGTCGGCGACGTGCTGAAGCAGCAGCAGGGCCGTGGCCATCTCCAGTTGCAGGGCCTCGTTGCGCACCGCCTCCTCACTACCTCCGAGGTCGCCGACCAGTGCCCGCACGGTGGCCGCCAAGTCGCCGACAGGCGGTGACTTGAGCCCGCTCACGGCCGCGTCGATTTGGCCTGCGGCCTCGTTGAGCGGCGCCAGGCTGTCCTGGCGGCCGGCAGACAGACGCATCCATTGCTCCTTGGCCTTGGCCACGGCCTCACGCAGAGTGGCGAGCGCCGCCTGCACGGCATCGCCGCCAACCGCGCCGGTGGCGGCAGCGGCAGCCGGACGGTAGCGATCAAGGGCAAACAACGTCCGCACTTCGGCCGCCCTGCCGTCCGGCGAGGTAGCCTGCATCTGGTAATAGAGCACGTCGCGGTATAGCCGCTCGGCCAACTGCCGCGATCCTTCCATGAGACGACGGATCTGCAGGTCGAGACGGCCCAGCAGCCGTTTCAGCCAGATGTCCTGGGTCAGGTTGTCACGGCGTATGGCCTCGATCAGACCCACCGCCGCCCACCAGAAGGTGTATTGCGCGGGGCCGGAAGCCAGGAGCTCGACAGCGCGCAAAGCCTCGTCCATGAGTGCCAGTCCGGCCTGGGCATCGCCATGACCGAGGTATTGCACAAGCCCTTTCTGATATTTGGTCCGCGCCGCGCGCAAGGCCCGCTCCAAAGCGGCCGCATCCAGGGGCAGTTGAGGGGCGGCACGTTGCGCCAGGGCACCCAGATCCGGGTAGAAGAGGTCACTGGGAGCGGCCTCGGCGCCACGCTGCTGCTGCAATGCCGTGTAGACGGGCTGCAAGGCCAGCTCGGTATTGGGCAACCCCGCCAGGAGCCCATCGAGATAGCCCTGCATGGCACGCAAGGCCTGCAGGGCCAGGTTGCGGCAGTCCTGAGTGCGCAGCGTCGGCCTGTCCTGCATCTCCGCCAACAGGCCCTCGAGGCTGTTGCCCACCTGATAGACGCCCTGAAGATCGACGATCTGCAGGGCGCCGCATACCTGATGCAAATGGGTCATGGCGGCCTTGAGCGGCGTCGTGTCGTCGCCTCTGCAGCCCTTGAGCTGCTCCGTCGCGGCATTGAGGCTGTTGTCGATCTCCGCCTTTACCCAGCGGAGGGCGCTCAAGTCGAAATCGTTAAGGCCGTTCACGCGGAGACGCCCGTCAAAGAGTGAAGCCGGACACCGAAACGCGCAGCTCATCCGCCATCTCGCCCAGTTTGCCGGTGGCCTCCGCGCTCTGGCGCGCGCCGGTGGCGGCCTGCTCGGTCTGACCGAGGATGTGGCGCATATTGTCGGCGATGCGGGAGGCCGTTTCAGCCTGGTTGCGGGTGGCATCGGAGATGCTTTGGATCAGTTGCGCCAGCTCGGCCGACACCGACTCGATGTCATGCAGGGAGTGGCCGGCGACGTCGGACAGCGTGGCCCCATCGACGACGCCGCGGGTGCTGACCTCCATGGCGTTGATGGCATCCTGGGTATCGCTCTGGATGGTCTTGACGATGGCGCCGATACGGCGGGTGGCCTGACTGGAGCGTTCCGCCAGGCGCTGCACCTCCTCCGCCACCACCGAGAAGCCCCGCCCCGCCTCGCCGGCGGCGGCGGCCTGAATGGCGGCGTTGAGGGCCAGGACATTGGTCTGTTCGGTAATATCGGAGATCAGCTCGACGATCTCGCCGATCTCCTGCGAGGATTCGCCCAGTCGTTTGATCCGCTTGGACGTCTCCTGGATCTGGTCGCGGATGGCATTCATGCCGGCTATGGAATTGCGCACCGAAGCGCCGCCTTCGCGGGCCAGTTGCAGCGATTTCTCGGACACCTGGGCCGACTCGGCGGCATTGCGGGAGACCTGATTGACCGATTCCGACATGAAGTTCACCGACTCCGTGGCGACGCCGATCTCTTCGGATTGCTGCTCGGCCGAGGCCAGCATCGTCTCCGACAACTGCCGGGTCTCGGCGGTGGCCGTGGTGACCTGATCCACCGCGCGGTTGACGTTTTCCACCAGCGTGCGCAATTCCTCGATAGCGAAGTTCACCGAGTCGGCAATGGCGCCGGTGATGTCTTCGGTCACCGTGGCACGCACGGTAAGGTTGCCTTCGGCAAGATCGCCCATCTCATTGAGCAGGCGCAGGATAGCCTCCTGGTTGCGGCGGTTTTCCTGGGCCGCGGCCTCGGCGCGGCGGCGCGATTCGGCGACGTTGGCCAACGCCAGCATGACCATACCGGCGAAGGCGATCAGGCCAAACAGGACGGCGAGGGTAAGCGGCAACCAGGCGCCCGCTGTTTCATACGCGGCGGTCAGCTTGCCAGTCATCGTCAACAACTGCTCACTCTCGTCGAACAGCTCGCGCGCCGACCGCTTGGCCTCAACCAACTGCGGCATCTTCTCGAGTATCTGATTGATCTGGCCGGCGAAGGCGGCGAAAGCCTCTTTCAATTCCAGCAGCTTTTCCCGGGCGGAGGCATCGCCGACGGCGGCGATACCCAATTCCGCATTGCCTTCGAGCATGCCGTTCAACACCTCGCCGAAAGTCTTGGCGTCCTGCGCCAACTGATAGGCCGCCTCGAGGTTAATGACGTCTCCCGAAATCAAGGTGTTGGCATTCTTCGCCATGCGCTGGGTCCACAGCGCCTGTTGGTTGGCATACGCCAGGAGCCGGCCGCTGCCCGCCGGCAGCAGGGCGGCTACCTGTTCGGTGAGGTCCAACAGCTCGGCGTTGCGGACGTTGATCTGGGCTATGCCTTGACCCAAGCCAATCAGGGCATTCTCGTGCGTCAACAACGCCTCGATATCCTTGTTCGAAGTCAACCAGCGTTTTTTCAGGGCGGCGAGGTCGCCTTGCAGGACGAGTGGTGAACTCGGCACGGTGACGCCGCCCTCGATCAGCGTCTTCAGGCCGCTGGCAAAGCCTTGCTGGCCTTCCTTGAGCTGCGCGAAGGCGGCCTTGTTACCGACAGCCGCCTGCTGCGCGGTCTTGGCATTGCGCTGGGAGAGCATCTGCAGCTTGGTGGAAATTTCCACGTATTCGGCTTGATTGCCCACCCTGACGACATAAAAGACGATGGACGCCACGGTCAGGATGACCGCCACCAGCAGCCCCAGGAACAGCGTCTGATTGCGCTGCGCCGGAGACAACCCCCTGAAGCCGGGGAGTGTCGCCAAATCCAGATTGGCCGCCTTGTCCAGCCAGCCAGGCCCGAGCCATGCCCGCCAACCTTCGAGCCGTTGTGCCAGATTGACACCGCTGTTCCCCATATTCACCGCCTCCTGAAGCAAAAATCCGGTTACGCTAAGCCGCCACCTGCAAAAAGCGCGGGTCCGCCAACAATCGCTCGATGCTGATCTCCGTCCAGACGAGACCGGCTGGATCCTGGTAGGTCGCCAGCACCCAGGGAGCGGCGCTGGAGTCGAGCGGCTGCCGTTTCATGCTGGCCGTATTGCGCAGACCCAGTGCCTGGTCGATGCGCACGGCGGCATGGGCGCCAAAGCGGGCATGGGCCAGCAGCAGACGGTTTTCTGTCTGCGCCGCGGGCTCGGCCAGACCAAGGAAGGAGCCGAGATCGGTGCAGCCGAAAATCGTGCCACGTACGCCGGCGGCGCCGAGAAACCAGGGCTGGGTCCACGGCGCCCGGCTGAAGCGGTCGACCGACACCACCTCGCTGACCTGATCGAGGCCGGTCAGCCAGTGCCGGCCCGCGGCGATGAAGCCCAGCCGCGCCGACTCGGCGTCTGGCCTGGCTCCACCCTTGAGCCGTTCCGCCAGGCGTGTCTGAAAGTCGCTAAGGTTCACTCGCTCTTGCATGCGTCCTCAGCCCAATGCCTTGATCTTTTCCAGCAAGGGCTCCGCCTGTATGGGCTTGACCAGATAGGCGGCCGCCCCCTGACGCAGACCCCAGACGCGGTCCGTCTCCTGGCCCTTGGTGGTGCACATGATCACCGGGATATGCTTGGTGGCGGCATCCCTGGACAACATGCGGGTCGCCTGGTAGCCATTGAGCCCCGGCATCACCACGTCCATGAGGATAAGGTCGGGGGCCGTCGTCCTGGCCTTGGCGATACCCTCGTCGCCATTGTCGGCGGTGTCGGCCTCGAAGCCATTGCGCCGCAGAATGTCGACGAGATAAAACCGCTCGGTCGGCGAATCGTCCACAACCAGCACCTTGCGAATTGGCATCAACGCACCCCCGCCTTACCGCCGCGATGACGGCGTACCGCCGCCACCAGGGCCTCCTTGGAAAAGGGTTTGGTCAGATATTCGTCGGACCCCACCAGACGACCGCGCGCCCGGTCGAACAAGCCATCCTTGGAGGACAGCATGATCACCGGAGTGTCGCGCAGCCGGCTGTTTTTCTTGATCAGGGCGCAGGTCTGGTAGCCGTCCAGGCGGGGCATCATGATGTCAACGAAGATGATGTCGGGGCGATGGTCGGTGATCTTGGCCAGGGCATCGAAGCCGTCTTCCGCCAGGATCACCTCGCAGCCGGCCTGCAGCAGAAATATCTCGGCGCTGCGCCGGATGGTGTTGCTGTCGTCGATAACCATGACCTTGGCGCCTTTCAGGTCCGTCTTGCCTGCCTCGGTCGTCGCCGCGCCGGCCGTCGTTTCGCTCATCAGCCCCCCCGCTCGATCGGATAGCCGGCGGCCTTCCAGGCCGGCAGGCCGGTACGGAACCAGTACACCCGCTTGAAACCACGCTTCACCATGTAACGGGCGGCCTTGTAGCTGTACCAGCACTCGGCGCCATTGCACTGGAAGATCATGGGTGCGTTCTTGTCCTGGGGCAGCTTCGTCAGGTCGAACTTGTCGACGGCGTCGTCATATTCCGTTTCCTTCGGGCTGTTGAGGACATAGGGCACGTGCCGGGCGCCGACGATGTGGCCCTCACGGTAATGGCTGGGCGGCCGCACGTCGTAGAGCGGCACCTTTTCGGCCATCAGTTTTTTCACCTGCTCGGCGGTAAGAATGGTGGCGCCGGGCAGCACCTCTGGGGTATAGAAGCCGCGCACCGAGACCCGCTCGAAGTCGGGTGTGTCAGCCGGGTCGAAGGCGCCCATGCCGGCACCTTTCAGCCTGGCCGCGAGACCCGCATCGAGACCGACGAAGGCGCGCTGCACACGCTCGGCCAGCGCCCCGCCCAACCGGCCGCTGACCACCACACCGGCCAGCGGCACGGGATCGTATGCCCGCACCAGCAAGGCGCCGGGGTGTTGCCCCAACCAGGTCTTGGCCGCGGCTTCCTTCATGGCCGCGATCTCGGCCTGACCGATGTCCAGGGTATAGAGCACTGCGCCGTAGCGACCGACATGGGTCACCTGGCGGAAATAACTGCGCGGCGAAAGTCCGGCCGCATTGAACTCGCCCTTGACGATGACGCTGACCAACGACTCCGGATGCGGCAGAACGAGGCTCTTGCCTTTGGCCTTGTCAAACGACTTGACGCCGCTGCCCTGCGTCGCCACCAGCACCACACGGGTCTCTTCTTCCGTCCTGGCCACGGGCTTGTAGCCATGGCGCATGGCCTGGCCGACGATCTGCGAGGGCGCCAGCAGGATGTCGTAACTGCCCTGGCGGACATGCTCGCCCACCCGCTCGGCGTTTTGTGTCATGACCAGTTTTACGGTTTTGCCCAGGGCCTGGCCGAGATAACGCGCCAGGTCGTTGAAGGTGCTTTGCACGCGCACATGGTCGCGTTCCTGGTCGTAGTCCAGGGTCACATTCAGGGTCAAGCCGGCGGCCGCCGCGTTTGTCGCCAGCAGCGCGCCCAGCAACCACCAAAACCGGCGCATGCCATCTCCTCGTGCTTATCCGGCCGGTTCCATGCCCGGCCGCGACGTTATCTAAAATCCCAGAATTCCTGTGGGATAATTCATTTTGCTACATTTGTACCATGAGTGCCAACCCATGACCCTGACGTTCCCCACCGTTCTGGTCTTCTCCGCCACCGACCCGACCTGCGGCGCTGGGCTGCAGGCGGACATTCTTACCATTGCCAGCCTCGGCGGCCATCCGCTTTCCGTCGTCACCGCCATCACCGTCCAGGACACGGTGGGGGTGGACGACTTTCTGCCCATGGACGACGCCTGGATCAGCGACCAGGCCCGGTGCGTACTGGAAGACATGCCGGTCGCCGCCTTCAAGCTGGGGATGTTGGGCAGCGTCGAGGCGGTGGCGGCCATTGCCGGGATCGTCGCCGATTACCCTGACATCCCGCTCGTTCTCGACCCCGTACTGGCCTCCGGCCGCGGCGATGAACTGGCCGACGAGGCGCTCATCGACGCCATGCGCGACCTCTTGTTGCCGCGGGCCACACTCATCACCCCCAACAGCCTGGAGGCGAGACGGCTGGCGGCGGATGGCTTGGCCAGAGAGTGGTCGGCGGCCGACCTGGCCGACTGCGCCGACAATCTGCTCGATCTCGGTTGCGAATACGTGCTCATCACCGGCGCCCATGAACAGACTCCCCAGGTCAGCAATCTGCTCTATGGCGACAGCGGCCTGATCCAACGTCTCGACTGGGATCGCCTGCCGGGTAGTTATCATGGCTCCGGCTGCACCCTGGCGACGGCGATCGCCAGCCTGCTGGCGCAGGGGCTGGACATCGCCGAGGCGGTCAAGGCCGCCCAGGAGTACACCTATGAAACCCTGCGCGCCGGCTACCGGCCGGGCATGGGGCAATTCATCCCGGACCGTTTCTTTTGGGCTCGTGATAGCGATGGCCCGGCTTGAGGGCCTCTACGCCATCACCCCGGACTGGCCCGACACCGCCTTGCTCCTGGCCAGCACCGAGGCCGTGCTGGCCGGCGGCTGCCGCCTGCTGCAGTACCGCAACAAGGCCGCTCACCCCAGCCGGCGGGCCGAGCAGGCAGAGGCGTTGCGCCTCCTCACGCGACGCCATGACGCCCTGCTGATCGTCAACGACGACCTCGAACTGGCCATCGCCGTCTCCGCCGATGGTGTCCACCTGGGGCAGGATGACGGCGATCCGCAGGCAGCGCGCCGACGGCTGGGGCCCTCCGGAATAGTAGGCGTGTCCTGTTATCAAAGCCTGGACGCCGCCCGCCGCGCCCACGCCGCCGGCGCCGACTACCTTGCCTTCGGCAGTTTCTTCGCCTCCGCCACCAAGCCCCGGGCCGGCCGCGCCACGCCAGCCCTCATCGCCGCGGCCAGGGCAGAACTGGCGCTGCCGGTGGTCGCCATCGGCGGCATCACGCCGGAAAATGCGAAAATACTGGTCGCGGCGGGCGCCGACATGCTGGCGGTCATCACCGCCCTATACAATGTCGCCGATCCCCAACGGGCCAGTCAGGAATTCACCCAACTCTTTGCCAGGAAGCTCGCATCATGACCTCTCGCAACGACCAACTGTTCGAACAGTCGCAACACTGCATCCCCGGCGGCGTCAACTCGCCGGTGCGCGCCTTCCGCTCGGTGGGCGGCACGCCCCGCTTCTTCGCGCGCGGCCAGGGCAGCCGGGTGTGGGACGCCGACGGCAAATCCTACCTGGATTATGTCGGCTCCTGGGGACCGCTGATTCTCGGCCATGCCGACCCGGACGTGGTCAAGGTGGTGCAGGACAAGGCCGCCCTCGGCCTCTCCTTCGGCGCACCGACCGAGATCGAACTGGAAATGGCGGAACGCCTCGTCGGCCTGCTGCCCAGCCTGGAGAAGGTGCGTCTGGTCTCGTCCGGCACCGAAGCCACCATGAGCGCCATCCGCCTGGCGCGCGGCCATACCGGCCGCTCCACCTTCATCAAGTTCGAAGGCTGCTACCACGGCCACGGCGATGCCCTGCTGGTCAAGGCCGGCTCCGGCCTGCTCACCTTTGGTCAGCCAAGTTCCGCGGGCGTGCCGCCAGAAGTGACCGCCCACACCCTGGTGCTCAATTACAACGACAGCGATGAGGTCGACCGGGTGTTCGCCGAGCGCGGCGACGAGATCGCCTGCGTCATCGTCGAGGCGGTGGCCGGCAACATGAACCTGGTCAAGCCGGCGCCCGGGTTTCTCGAGTGCCTGCGCAACAACTGCACCCGCCACGGCGCCGTCCTGATTTTCGACGAGGTGATGACCGGCTTCCGGGTCGGCCCGCGCTGTGCGCAAGGCCTTTATGGCATCACCCCCGATCTCACCACCCTCGGCAAGGTCATCGGCGGCGGTCTGCCGGTCGGCGCCTTCGGCGGTCGTGCCGAGATCATGGACAAGCTGGCGCCGCTGGGGCCGGTCTATCAGGCCGGTACCTTGTCGGGCAACCCGGTGGCGGTGGCGGCTGGCCTCGCCACCCTGAACAAGGCCCAGACGCCTGGCTTCTATGAAACCTTGACGGCCAATACGGCGCGTCTGGTCGATGGCCTCGCCGCCGCCGCACGCGAGGCCGGCGTGGCGTTCTCGGCGCAATCGGTGGGCGGCATGTTCGGCCTCTATTTCAGCGCCAGGCCGCCGACCACGTACGCCGAGGTGATGGCCTGCGACAAGGAAGCCTTCAACCGCTTCTTCCACCTCATGTTGCTGGAAGGCATCTACCTGGCTCCGTCGGCTTTCGAGGCGGGCTTCGTCTCCGCCGCCCACAGCGAGGCGGACATCGACGCCACCGTGGCCGCCGCGCGCAAGGTCTTCGCCCGGCTGGCACCCTGAGGGCCATGAGCGAAGAGCTCACCGCCGAGGATCAGCTGCGCCTCAAGGTACTGTTCAGCCAGGATGTCAAGGCCATCCGCCTGGACGAATCCAACTTCATCCTGCACGCCCTCACCAGCCAGGGTGAGGCGAGCCTGCCACTGCATCCCGATTGCCGCCCGGATAAGTATCTGCGCCGGGTGCGCGAAGCCCTCTCGGGGCACGTACTGGGTTCGCCTGGCGGCTACCCTGTCTATCTCAGCCGCTGGACCCGCCATGGCCAACTGGGCAGCACTCATCTTGGGCAACTGCTCTTGATCGGCGAACCGGAAGCGGTGGTGGCTGTCGTCCACGCCGCCGCCCTCACCGATGAGTTGGCGCGCTATGCCTGGTGGGCCATGCCGACGCTGGACAATGCCCGTTTGATGCTGATGCGCCAGGCCGTGGCTGACGGGGATATGGGGCCGGTATTGGTGGATTTCCTGATCGAGCACCTGCCCTTCCTGCAGGAAGATCACCTCGCCATCATGGACACGACAGCGACGCTGCTTTGCTGCGGCACCCTCGATGCGCCCCGGCGGGAGGCGATCTGGCGCCGCGGCGGACAGCAAAACAGCTATTACGTCGCCTTCCTGGAACATTGCCCCGACACCCTGCCGGCACCCAGGGCGCCGCATCCCGCCTGGGCGTCGCTCGCCGCCAGGGCGGCCACGGACCCCTGCGCGGCCTGGCTGGGGCGTGCCCTCTCCGGCCAGGGACAGGCCTTCATAGCCGCCGCTATCGAGATACTGGCCCGGCCGGAAACACAGGAGGTGGTGAACCGTACCCTCAACGCCATCGGCCGGCATTTTTCCAGCGCCATGCCGGCCGATGGCGAGGCCGCATTCCTCCGCTACCCAGGGGAGACCGCCGCACTGGCGCAGGCGGCATTCGCCCTGGCGACAGCGAGCGAGGCCATGACCCTGCCGGTATTTTCACGCTCCACCGCCATTGGCTCGCTGATGCGGCGGCGCATCGAACCCATCACCGCACCCATCGCGGCGAGTCTCGAAGCCCTGCTGGCACGCCCCTGAAGCGGCTGCAGCCTGGCGGGGCCGTTTAACGCGCCTGGGCCATGAATCCCGACCCGCTTATGGCGACGCCGCCGTGGTGGGCGGCGGCGGAGTGAGCCCACCCAGCCAGGCGGGCGTAAAAGGCACCATCGCCGGTGCCGCCGGTGCGGCTGCCGGCTGGGGCGGAGTTGCCGGCCAGAGATAGGGATTGGTTGGCATCGCCTGGGCCGGCGCGAACATGGCGCTTGCGTAGCCGTATGATGGCGCCATGCCAGGGGCGCTGCCACCGAGATAGGGATTGCCGCCAACGGGACCGCCAAGGTAGGGGTTGCGCATCTGGTTGATGTGTCCGAACGACAGCAGGTTGGGCGCCATCTGCATGGCCGGATACATGGCGCCCATACCCAACATCGGTGCCGCCATCCCCAGCGGACTCATCGTGCCCATCCCCATGGGCGCCGCCATCAGGGTCATGGGCAGCATCATGGTCATGGGGTTCATCATGCCTTCGAAACCGGCCGTGGCCGCACCGCTGACCATGGCCAGGGTGAACATAACGGATCGATAGTTCATTTTCGTCCGCCGCTCACAGGTCGCCCTTGGCGGCGGCCTTCATGATGTTGTCCATCTTGTCGCGGATGTCGCGGGCGAAATTGACGAGTTCCGACTGGTTGTCCTTCTCCAGCCCCATCTTGCCGGAGATGGAATCCAGCCAGGAGACGTCCCAGTCCAGCGTCATCACCCAGATGTTCTTGTCGGCATCCTCCATGACGCCGATGCGGCAGGGCAAATAGACCAGGGCCTCGGGCGCGTATTTGAGCACCGCCCTGCCGGCGGCGATGTCGCAGAAGTGGAAGACCTCGATACGGGGTGCGCTGGTATCCCCCAGCACGGCCTGAAAATCCTTCCACATCGGACTGTGCCCGACCAGCTTGAAGTTAAGCTGGTTGGCCCGGAGTTTCATGGACTCGACCACGTCATCGAAAGACAGCCCTTTCTGCGCCTGATATTTGGTCGCCATCATGTTCATGACGTCCTTGACGTCCATCCTCGCAACCATGTTCATCATCGGCATCATCTGCTTCATCATCTTGAGCTTTTCTTCGGGCGCGATGATGCGCGACATTTCGTAGGGTCGGATTCCCCGCCCACCAGGAGAAATAGGCAGCACCACCGGCCCCGCCGAAATGGGCACGTTGGCCATATAGGGATTGGCCGCTGCTGGCGGTGGCGCTTCGGTGGCCTGAGCGACGCCTACCAGCAGCAGGGACAGCGACAAAAAGCTACGTTTCATCGTCTCTTCCTCTTCATCTCGTTAAATTTCAACCATGGCGGCCGCCGTCAGCCCACTGACCTTGGCGACAAGTGATGGAAGTTACGCGCTATCCTCCACCACCACAATCCCATCCACCTTACCTTCCCCCTGGCACAGGCCGGTGCCCGGCAAGGCACCGCGCAAAAAAAAACCGGGCCACGCGTGCCCGGTCATTGTGCTCGGCGCATCAGCCTATCGAGGCCTCGGCGCTGTCCTTCTCGCCCTTGTTGTCGAGTGTGTTGATCACCACCTTGTCGCCGGCCTTGGCGCCCTTGACCTTGAACGCCAGGTAGGGGTTCTTGGAGATGCCGCCGCCCCACTGGGCTTCCAGGACCACCTTGCCGCCCACTGTCGCCGTGACGTTGGTGATGTGGTGCGCCGGCACCAGCTGCCCCGTCTTGGCGTCCTTGCGCAGGCCCGTCTCCATCACGTGGTTCATCAGGCACTTGATCTCGGCCACATCGCCGGCCATCGCCGCGCGTATCTTCATTCCAGCCATCTTGCTTTCCTTCCTTGATCGTTACGTATTTGGATGTGCAACACCAGCCTGACGGCCTCAGCCGCCGCAGCCGCCGATGGTGACCTTCACTTCCTTGACGGCGGTATAGACCTTGCCGCCTGCCTTGACGATGGCGCGCACGTTGGTGGTCGTGCCCAGCTTGATGCGGGTGGAGATGTAGCCGGCAGCCCCATTGCTGAGGGCAAAATTGGCGATGAGCGGGAAGCCGTTCTTCTCACCGATGATTGCGATGCTTTCGGTGCCGGGGATGGCGGAGATCACTTCCACCGGCACGACGGCACCGTTTTCGGCGATGTCCGGGGCCTTGACGGTGATCTGAGCGCTACTGGCGGCACCCGTACCGCCGACACCGGCCAACGCGCCGGCCAGATCCTTGGAACCGAAGGCGGCCTGGTTCCAGCCGGCCGCGAACACCGTGCCCGGCTTCAACAGACCCGCGGCCACCGCCACCGTCACCGCGCTCGCGGCGCCTGCGCCCTTCAAGATACTTCTGCGTTGCACATTCATTACCGTCTCTCCTATCGAGATGTTGCCAACACCGCCCTCCTCGAGCGGAATTCCGGATTCCTGGGAATCCTATGCTTAGTAACACCCTACCTTTGATTTCGTATCATCAAGTGTACGAAGCTTACAGCCGGGGTTATTAAATCATACTTCCGAGAAACTGACCTCATTCGCACATTCGACGAAAAATAAGGGCAGTGGTTGCCACACTTTCGCATCAGCGTGTCTGGTCAAATTGCATCAGCGCAGACCGGAAACATATTCGGCAACCGCTTGCATTTCCTGGTCGGTCATCTTGCGGGCGATGACCCGCATCATCTTGCCGCCGTCATTGGCGCGGTCGCCGCTGCGGAAGTTCTTGAGCTGGCCAAGGACATATTTCGCATGCTGGCCCGCAAGCCGGGGAAACTGCACGGGGATACCGACCCCGGTCGGGCCATGGCAGGCCGCGCAGGCGGGGACGCCGCTGCCGGGATTGCCCCCCTTGTAAAGCTTTTGCCCCGCCGCCACCAGTGCCGGGTCCTTGGCCATACGCGGCTTGGGCTGCTGGGCGGAGAAATACGCCGCCAGGTTGAGCATGTCGGTCTGCGAAAGCGTGGTCACGTTGGGGGCCATGGTCGCGTTCTTGCGAATGCCAGCCTTGAATTCGTTGAGTTGCTTATTGATATATTCTGGGCTCTGACCGGCCAGGTTGGGAAAGCTCGGCGAGGTGCTATTGCCGTCGGCGCCATGGCAGGCGCCGCATACCTTGTCGACGATGGCCTTGGCCTCGGCAGGGTTACCTTTGGCAGCCGTTGCCGTGGGATTGGCCCAAGTGGACGTCGCCACGATGAGACTGCTCAACAAAATAACCGGGAATTTCATCGCAAAGGCTCCTGTTTTTCTAGCGGGACAGATAAACTTGCGCATTCTAGCGGTGTTCTTTCCCGCCTGCCAACCGCCGCCGACCCTTCACCGTGCTGAACGCTTCTTTCTACATTACCGTTGCCCAGATCTCCGGCCTGCCGCCGGAAAGCCTGGCCGAAGTGGCTTTCGCAGGCCGATCCAATGCCGGAAAGTCTAGCGCGATCAACACCATTGCCCACCACAAGCGGCTGGCGTTCGTCAGCAAAACGCCCGGCCGCACCCAGCATCTGAACTTTTTCCGGGTCGGCGAACAGCGTTTTCTGGTGGATTTGCCCGGCTACGGCTATGCCCGTGCGCCGCTTGAGCAGCAGCACGCCTGGCAGGCACTGATCGGCCGTTACCTCGAAGCCCGCTCCCAATTGCGCGGTCTGGTTCTGATCATGGATGCCCGCCACCCTTTCACGGAACTCGACAGGCAATTGCTGGCGTGGTTCCGAATTGCCGGGAAACCAGTGCACATCCTCCTTTCGAAGGCCGACAAATTGTCCCGCGGCGCGGGTATCAACGCCCTGCGGCAGGCGCGCGCACAGCTCAGCGCGCTGGACGTGCCCGGCACGGTGCAATTGTTTTCCAGTCTGAAGCGCCTCGGCGTCGAGGAAGTGGAGACAGTGCTCAGGGAATGGCTGGACCTGCAAAAACCGGCCGCCGAGCCGGCGGCGGCGCCCAAAAAAAACCCGGCTCAAGGGGACAAGAGCCGGGCGAATACAGCCTTGACTTTGCGCCAAGGCACCCGCTCAGGGAGGAAAGCGGGAGACGAAGGGGAATCGTCTGGCAAATAGACATTTGCCTCGTTACGGAAGTTCCCGCTGCAGCGTCAGTTTCGCTAGTATAGCCAGGGTCACCCAACTCCCTTCACCCCAACAAAACAAGGCTCATCATGTTCGATCTCTCCAGTTTTCCCCGTAAGCGCATGCGGCGCATGCGGCATGACGACTTCTCCCGCCGCCTGATGCGGGAAACCACGCTCGGCAGCGCCGATCTGATCCTGCCGGTATTCGTCCTTGACGGCCATGGCCGCGAGGAACAGGTAGCCTCCATGCCTGGCGTCCGCCGGCTCAGTCTGGACAGGCTGGAGGCTGTGGCGCAGGAGTGCCTGACGCTGGGCATTCCGGCCATGGCCTTGTTCCCGGTCATCGACGTGGCACTGAAAAGCGAGGGCGCCGAAGAGGCCTTCAACCCCGAAGGACTGGTTCCGCGCAGCGTGGCGGCGCTAAAGGCCCGCTTCCCCGAGCTGGGCATCATCACCGACGTCGCCCTCGACCCTTACACCAGCCATGGCCAGGATGGGCTCATCGACCAGGCCGGCTACGTGCTCAACGACGAAACCATTGCCGTACTGACCCGGCAGGCGGAATGTCACGCGGCGGCGGGCGCCGATGTGGTCGCGCCCTCGGACATGATGGACGGCCGCATACACGCGGTGCGCGAGGCGCTGGATGCCGCCGGCTTCATCCATACCCGCATACTGGCTTATTCCGCCAAGTATGCCTCCAGCTTTTATGGCCCCTTCCGCGATGCCGTCGGCTCCGCCGCGAATCTGGGCGGCGGCAACAAGTACACCTATCAAATGGACCCCGCCAACAGCGAGGAGGCCTATTGGGAGGTGGGGCTGGACCTCCAGGAAGGCGCCGACATGGTGATGGTCAAGCCCGGCCTGCCATACCTGGATGTGGTGCGGAATATCAAACAGACCTTCAAGGCCCCCACCTTCGTCTACCAGGTGAGCGGCGAGTATGCCATGCTCAAGGCCGCCGCTCAGAACGGCTGGCTGAACGAACGCGCCTGCGTACTTGAAAGCCTGTTGGCTTTCAAGCGCGCCGGCGCCGATGCCGTGCTGACTTACTATGCGCTGGAGGCGGCCCGCTGGCTGCGTGAGGGGCACTGAGGCCGGGCTCAGCCCAGGAAGTGCTGGGCGGCCCGCCGTTCCCTTTCGAGGCGGATGATGTAGCGCTGCAGCTCGGTTTCGATGCTGGGCGAGAGGCCCATGAACTGGCAGCCGGCCCGCCGCGAAACACCACCATTGGGCGTCGACTGCTCGTGGATGGTGCAAATACGCAGGTTGACGATGTGCTTGCCGGCTTCCGGCAGGGCAAGCTGGCAGCCTTGGTAGACCTTGCCGACGCTGAGCGCACCTTCACGGTCGTAAGCGAGGACACTGACGCCACCGATGCTGATGTCGGCCACCGTGGTTTCAAGCCCGCCGTTCTCGGTGGGTATGAGGCAATGCATCGGATTCATCAGTGGTGTCGGCAGGCGATAGTATTCGCGGCGCTGGAAGCGCAGCAGCTCCGCCGGCATGGCCGACTTGAGCACAGGCTCGTCATAGAGGGTGGTGCGCGTCATGGCCGACGTGGCGAACAAGACCCGCACCTGGTCATGCGCCGTGTTGAACGAGACCGTATGGCTGGAGAGCAAGGCGTCGTTGACCTTCTCGTCCGGTCCGTAGCCGAAATACAGGGCCCTTGCCTGTGTGTCCAGGCCGATCAACGTGGTCACCAGGAAATCACGGTTATTCTCGCTGTAGGCGGTAACCAGGGACTTCTTCTCCATCACCCCGCGGAGTATGCGTTCGATCTCGGCTGGATGACTGATTTTGTAGCGCTCGATCTCCTCCGGCGTATACATTTCAATCTTCATCACCATTTCCTCAATTGATGTTCGAGCCTGGGTGGGACGGTCCCAGTCCCGCTGCGCCCTGGGCACCCTGCTCTGGCGGCGGCGCTTCGATGAGCTGCCGCAACTGCTCTGCATTGAGGCGGCGGCGCGCCTCGCCGGCGACGCGCGGCGCGCTTTGCACGGACTGCCGTGGCAGGATGCGCACGCTCACATCCGCCGGCTGGGCGTATATGATAAAAAACGAGCCGCTGCGCCGCTCTTCCGCTTTGAACTCGATGCCAAGATTGAGCAGGAACCGCTCGAATTCCTTACTAGAATCGGCATAGACCTCTATTTCAATCGGGGTGAAACGCGACGCCACCCCCTGCACCAAGCCCCCCGTCAGTACGGGATCAAAACGCGCCAGGGTGCGCATCACCGCCAGCGCCTGCTGGCGCATCGCCGCGAGGTCAAGCTCATGTGTCTCGGGCTCGAACAGGTTTTGGTACGCCTTGAGGGCCTGATCCACCTCCTCGTTGCTGGGAAGCCCGCCGCTGGCTGGCAGCCCCAGCTGCCGGGCGGCCTTGCCCTTCGCCAGTGCATGATCGCGGATACCGTGTTCCGCCATCAGCCGGGCGGCGGTCTGCGCGATGCGGGTGCGCTGCTGGAGCTGTTTCGGGTTATCCCGGGGCATTGAGAATGTTCCCTTCCGGCCAGATGGCATTGCCCTCCGGGGCAAATTCCTGCATGAAATATTCGGTCTGACCCCCTTCCTTGACCAAGGCGCCGGTCTTGGGGTCGACCTGTAGTTGCAGCACACCCTCGGGCACGGCATAGCCGGCCTGCGGCTGGCCTCGCAATGCCGTCGCCATGTAACGCATCCAGATGGGCAAGGCCGTGGTGCCGCCGGTCTCGCGCCCACCCATGGGCCGAGGTTGATCGTACCCCACCCAGGCGACCGCCACGCGCTTGCCGTTATATCCCGCGAACCAGGCATCGCGATGGTCGTTGGTCGTCCCCGTCTTGCCAGCCAGATCGCCCCGGCCAAGGCGGGCCACGGCGGCAGCCGTGCCCTTGCGCGTCACATCCTGCATGAGGCTGGTCATGATGAAGGCGTTGCGGACATCGAGCACCCGCTCCGCCGGCGCCGGCGAGTGGGTTTCCAGCACCCGGCCGTCCTTGTCGGTGATCCGCGTCAGGTAATACGGCTTCGGCAGCAGGCCGCCGCTGGCGAAAACCGAGTAAGCGGCGGCCATCTGCAGCGGCGTCACCTCGCCCGCCCCCAACGCCATCGTCAGATACGGCGGCACCTTCTCGGGCGTGAAACCGAAGCGCAAGACATGGGCTTGCGCGAAGTCCGCCCCCGTGGCCTGGATGACGCGAATCGAGACCAGATTCTTGGATTTGGTCAGGGCCGTGCGCAGGGTGATGGGGCCATCCATCACGCCATCGAAATTACTCGGCTCCCAGACCACTCCGCCAGTCGCGGCCGGATCGATGCTGATCGGCGCATCATCGAAGAGGGTGGCGGGGGTGATGCCACGCTCCAGGGCGGCGGAATAAACGAAGGGTTTGAATGAGGAGCCGGGCTGGCGCCAGGCCTGGGTCACATGGTTGAACTGGTTGCTGGCGAAGTCAACGCCACCAACCAGGGCACGAATCGCCCCATCTTCGGGGGAAACAGCCACCAGTGCGGCCTCGACCTCTGGCAAGTAGGTCAATTGCCAGGGCTGCCCCGGCCCCAGGCGCACCACACGGACGACTGACCCCGGCTTCAGACGACGGTTTGGCGCCGCCTTGTCTGATAGCGCCGGCTGCGCGAACTTGACTTCACCGGCACCCAGTTCGACCTCCTCACCGCCGCGCAGCCGGGCCCGCAGCCGGGTTTTTTCCACCGCCAGGATGACTGCGGGCAGCAACCCGTCCACCTCCTCCCTGGACAACGCCTCCTCCAGCGCGGCTTCCCGCTCTGCCTCGTCCGCCGGCAGGTTGAGCTGCGCCTCCGGGCCTATATAGCCATGCCGGCGGTTGAATTCGACCACGCCGGCCCGCACCGCCTCCTCGGCGGCCCGCTGCTCCGCCAGGCGGAGGGTGGTGTAGACCTTCATGCCGCTGACGTAGATTTGCTCGCCATACTTTTGATAAACGTATTGGCGGACCATTTCGGCCATGTGCCCGGCCGCCGCTTCATAACCCTGTGCGCCCCGCCGGATCGACAACCGGCGCGCCTTGGCACGGTTGTAATCGTCCTCCGAGATGAACTTCAATTCACGCATACGCCGCAGCACATAAAGCTGCCGCGCCTTGGCACGGCTTGGGTTGGCCACCGGGTTGTAAGCGGAAGGGGCCTTGGGCAGCCCGGCCAGCATGGCAGCCTCCGCCAGATCGATCTTTTCGATGGGCTTGCCAAAATAGGCGCGGGCAGCGGCGGCAAACCCATAGGCACGCTGCCCCAGGTAGATCTGGTTGAGGTAGAGTTCGAAAATTTCGTCCTTGGACAGGGCGTGCTCGATCTTGATCGCCAGCAAGGCCTCATTCAATTTCCGCCGCAAGGTTTTCTCCGCGCTCAGGAAAAAATTGCGGGCCACCTGCATGGTGATGGTGGAGGCCCCCTCCTTGACCCCGAACGACAGCACATTGGCCAGCGCCGCCCGCAGGATGCCCAGGGTATCGACCCCGCCGTGGCGGTAGAAGCGTTCATCCTCCGCCGCCAGGATGGCCTGCCGCAAGACCGGCGGCGTCTCTTCTAGGCGTACGACCTGGCGCTTTTCTTCGCCGAACTCGGCCAGTAGACCCCCATCCTCCGCGTACACCCTCAGCGGCATCTTGGGACGATAATCCGTCAGCGCTTCCAGGCTCGGCAGGGACGGATAGATAACCAGCGCGGCGACGCCCACCACCGCCAGTCCGGCCAGGAGGACCCCCAGTCCACTCCACAACGCGAAGGTCCACCAGCGATTTACCATGGGAGCGTTTTCCCGATAAGATGCGTCATGTTTGGCCGGATGCGTGCCGGGCCGGCTCGAAATAAAGGTTGCAAAGCGAAAATAGTTGTTGCTAGGATTTACAGAAGACTCTTAAATAAGCGCGCTAACCGAGCTATAGGAAAGGGAAATTTTGCGTTTCGGGTTATTCAACAGCAGTCCCAGGCCGCTGATTGGCGTCGATATTAGCGCATCGGCGGTAAAAATGCTTGAGCTCGGCGGCGGCGACGGCACCTATCGGGTGGAGCGCTATGCCATCTCCCACCTGCCGCGCGAGGCCGTGGTGGACGGTAACATCGCCAAGCCCGAGGTCATCGAGAAGGCCATGCGCGAGTGCTGGCTGTCCCTCGGTACGCGCACCCGCGACGTCGCTCTGGCGCTGCCCGCCTCGGCCGCCACCGCGAAAAAGCTCATCCTGCCGAAGGACGCCAATGAGGCGGACATCGAAACGCAGGCTATCTCCGAGGCAAACCAGATCGTACCTTTCCCCATGGACGAGGTCGCACTCGATTTCCAGGTGCTGGAAACATCGGCGCGCAGCCCGAATGACAACGACGTGCTGGTCGTCATCACCCGCAAGGACCGGGTCGAGGAGCGAGTCGCCGTGGCCGAGTCGGCCGGACTCAAGACCGTCATCATGGACGTGGACACCTACGCTGCCCTGCGCGCCTATGAGCAGGTCGCCTCCCAGTTGTCCAATGGAGGTCGGGGCGAGACGGTCGCCATCGTCGATATCGGCGCGACCACGACGCATGTCAACATCCTGCACGACAACCAACCCATCTATCAGCGCGAGCACCCCTTCGGCGGCCAGCTGCTCACGCAGGAGATCAGCCGTCGCTATGGTCTGCCTGTCGAGGAGGCCGAGGACGCCAAGTGCAAGGGGCTGTTGCCCGACAGCTTCGAATCCGAAATACTGCGCCCCTTCCTTGATTCGGCCTCACTGGAAATCAGTCGCGCCCTGCAATTGTTCTTCGCCTCCTCCGCGCAGCAACAGGTGAACCACATCCTGCTGGCGGGGGGCTGTTCCTCGGTACCCGGACTCGATGAAGTCGTTCACGGCAAGACCCAGACCAGTACGCTCATTGCCAATCCTTTCGCTAAAATGGCCCTCTCCAACCACGTCAAGACACGGCAGTTGGCCAATGACGCGCCTGCCCTGTTCGTGGCTTGCGGCCTTGCCCTGCGGAGGTTCGACCGAGCATGACCGCCATCCGCATCAACCTGCTTCCGCACCGCGAATTGTTGCGCGCCGCGCAACAAAAGACGCTGATCGCGCTGGCCGCCATTGCGGCCATTGCCGCCTTGCTGATCGTGGTGGCCGGCCACTTCGTCATCAGCGGCATGCAAGACAGCCAGGAAGGTCGCAACGCCTTTCTCAAGGGCGAAATCACCCGGCTTGATCTCAAGATCAAGGAAATCGCCCAATTGAAGGAAAAGACCAATGCCTTGCTGGCGCGCAAGCAGGTGGTGGAAACCCTGCAAGTCAACAGGGCGGAAGTCGTCCATTTGTTTGACGAGCTCGCCCGGCAATTGCCGGAAGGCATCTATTTGAAGAGCTTCAAACAAGCCGGCTACAAGCTGAACTTGCAGGGCTATGCCCAGTCTAGCGCCCGCGTCTCGGCCCTGATGCGCAACGTGGAGACGTCGGAGTGGATGGACGCGCCCAAATTGATCGAGGTGCATTCGTCGAACTTGAACAACCTCCGGGTCCATGAATTCATCCTGGAAGCGACTCAGACCGTTCCCAACGCCGCCCCTGCGGCAGGCGAGCCCAAGAAACCGGGTAAACCATGAACCTCGCCGACCTCAACAATCTCGACCTCAAGAACCTGGCGCAGGCGCCCCTGGCACTCAAGGCCGTCGCTTTGGCCTTCATCTTCCTGGTTATACTGGGGATCGGTTATTACATGGACTGGTCGCCGGGCCTGGATGAACTGAATAAGTCCAGGGGGGTAGAGAAGGAGCTCCGTGACACCTACACGCTCAAGAAGCGTCAAGCCATCCATTACGAGGCCTACAAACAACGGCTCACCGACACGGAAAAAGCGCTGACCGCCCTGTTGCGTCAGCTTCCCAATAAATCGGAGATGGACGACCTGCTGTCGGACATCAATCAGGCGGGCATCGGCCGCGGTCTTGAGTTCGACCTCTTCCGCCCCGGCAACGAAAACAGCGAGGAGTTTTACGCCATCTTGCCGGTGACCATCAAGGTGAACGGCGGCTACCACGATCTGGGGCATTTCGTCAGTGACGTCTCCAAACTGCCGCGCATCGTGACCATCCATGACATTGCCCTGACGCCGGCGAAAAATGGACGCCTGACAATGGATGCCGTGGTACGCACCTATCGTTACCTGGATGAGAACGAGATCGCCTCGAAAAAGGCCGCGGCGAAGAAGAAATGAAACCATTCCGGCTACTCCCACTCTGTCTCACGCTGACGCTGTCCGGTTGTTTCGGCGATCCCTACGATGACTTGCGCACCTTCATGGATACCGCCGGCAAGGATGGGCAGAGCAAGCTCGAACCGTTGCCGCAGGTCAAACCGGTTGCTGCCTTCGAATACCAGCAAGGCGACCTTACCGATCCCTTCATGCCACGCAACCTCCGCCCCACCACCGGCAAGGGGGGGCTGCAACCCGACCTCACCCGCCCGCGGCAGCCGCTGGAGGAATTCCCTCTCGACGCCCTGCGCCTGGTCGGCTCCATCAACAAGCCAGGCAAGCCCCTGCGCGCGGTCGTCAAGGATCCAAAGGGCGCGCTTTATTCCGTAGGAATAGGCAGCCGCATCGGCCAGAATTTTGGTGTGATCACCAGAATCAACGCCAGCGGCCTGGAAATCAAGGAACTGACGCAGGATGGTTCGGGTGAGTGGATCGAATCCAAGGCCGTTATGACCTTGGCGGAATAAATGAGGCCCGACATGTCAAGCCAATCAAGTCTGCATAGGGTGCAAACCATGCGAAACACACTTTTGGGCGCGGTCACGGCGATCGCCCTTTTGCTGTCCCCGTTGGCCGTCCAGGCAAACAGCCTGAAGTCCGTCAAGGTGAGCCAGGGTCCTGAAAACAGCCAGATCGTCAAAATTGCGCTGTCCGAGCCGATCACAGCCATGCCGCTGCATTTCACAACCGCCAATCCTCACCGCCTCGTGCTCGATTTCCAGGGCGTCAAGAACCCGCTCGGGCGTATCGCCGAATCGGTGCAGTCGGGCATCGTGCGTGCCTACAACATTGTCCAGGCCGCCGACCGTACCCGTGTCGTCATCGAGCTGACCAGTCCCGCCACCTACGACCTGCGCCAGGACAAAAATATATTGCTGATTGCACTGCGCGGCTCACCGGCGGCCCCTGGCGCCGCGGCGCCGGCACATTTCGCCGGCGCCGCGGCTGGCACATCCAGTGTCAACAATGTCGCCTTCCGCCGTGGCCAGAACGGCGAAGGTCGGATCGAAGTCGCCCTGTCCGACCCCGGCATCGGTATCGACATCAAGCAGAAAGGCCAGTCCATCCAGGTCGATTTCCTCAACGCCAGTCTCAGCGAGGGCCTGCAACGCCGGCTTGACGTCAGCGAGTTCGCCACTCCGGCGCAGACCATAGAAACCTTTGCCCAGGGCAAGGACACCCGCATGATGGTCAAGCCCAAGGGCAAGTGGGACTTTTTCGCCTACCAGACCGGCAAGAGCTTCATTCTCGAGGTCAGCTCGCTGGAAGGTCCGGCCGCCAAACTGCCGGAGCGCGCCAAGTACAGCGGCGAGAAACTTTCGCTCGACTTCCAGAACGTCGAGGTCCGTTCGGTGCTCAAGGTCATCGCCGATTTCACCAGCCTCAATATCGTCGCCGCCGACTCCGTGGGCGGTAACATCACCATTCGTCTCAAAGACGTCCCCTGGGACCAGGCGCTCGACATCATCCTGCGTGCCAAGGGTCTGGATAAACGGGTCAACGGCAACGTCATCTGGGTCGAGAAAAGCGACGACCTGGTCAAGAAAGAAGACGAGGAAAAGCGCTCCAAGCGCAGCATCGAGGAAGTCGAGGAACTCATCACCCGCAACTACAAGCTCAATTACATCCGCGCCGATGACGCCATGACCATCCTCTCCGGCGGTTCGCGCAGCGCCAACAACGTCGATACGGCTCCCACCTGCTCGCCCAGTTCGGAAGGTCTCAAGCTGCAGAATGCCGCCGCC
Organism: Hydrogenophilales bacterium; assembly: GCA_037439465.1. GTDB lineage: Bacteria > Pseudomonadota > Gammaproteobacteria > Burkholderiales > Thiobacillaceae > Parasulfuritortus. The sequence continues at coordinate 62,731 of JBBIVX010000010.1, forward strand.
GGCGCCAACACCAGCGGCGGCTCCACCATCAGCAACCAGCGGGGGAGTCTGGAGACCAAGGCCAACAACCGTGTTCTGTCACTGCGCGGCGCGGCCTCCTATGACCTGACCAGCAACACCCTCATCATCACCGACATCGCCGACCGCCATGCCAAGGTCGAGGAGGTGCTCAAAGGCATAGACCAGCCTTCCCGCCAAGTCATGATCGAGGCCCGCATCGTTCTGGCCGACGACAGTTTCGGCCGCCACATCGGCGCCCGGCTGGGCTTGCAGACCCGCGGCGAATTCAACGGCACGGCCGCCGCCCTGGCCAGCACTGCCGCTGGCTCGTCGGCCGTCGCCAACCGTGGCTTCATCCCCACCGATACCGGCTACAACGTCGACCTGCCCACCACATTGTTCGGCATCTCGTCCCCCTCGGTCGGTTTCACCCTGCTCAACGCCGCCTCGGAAAGCCTCATCAACCTGGAATTGCAGGCCCTTGAGGCCGACAACCGCGGCAAGATCGTCTCCAATCCCAAGGTCATCACCACCAACCTGAAGCCCGCGGTCATCCTGCAGGGCAAGCAGATCCCCTATCAAACCGTCAGCCAGAGCGGCACGCAGACCACCTTCAAGGACGCCCTGCTCTGCCTGCTGGTCGCGCCGCAGGTGCTCAACAACGAAGACATCATCATGGATGTCGAAGTGCAGAAGGACGCCGAAGGCGCCGCCACCGACGCCGGCCCTGCCATCAACGTCAAGCGCGTGCTCACCCAGGTGCGCGTCAAGAACGGCGAGACGGCGGTGCTCGGCGGCATCTTCGAGCAAACCCAGCGCAACGACACCAGCAAAGTGCCACTGCTGGGCGACCTGCCCCTGCTCGGTGCCCTCTTCCGCAACAATTCGAAGTCCGATAGCAAGACCGAGATGCTGATCTTCCTGACGCCGCGCATCCTGCAATGAAGGCAGCGACAGGGCCGCGACAGGTTCATGAATTCGACAGGAGTCAACGATGAATTGTAAGAATAGTGCGTATCTGCTCGCGCTGAGCCTCACCTCCTTACTGGCCGGCTGCGGTGCCGGTGGTGGCGGTGGCGCCGACTCCTACACGATCACCCTGCGCGCCGACCGCACCGCGCTGCCACTCAATATCGGCCACGTCGGGCCAAGTCTGGGCGGGCAGTACACCACCACCCTCTATGTCGATGCCAAGGACCATCTCGGTCAGCCCATACCCGGCGGTACCGAGGTCTTCGGCTGCGGCATCGTCGGCGGCCTCGATTCCGGCCCACTTTACTACCTCGACGGCGACCCCGACCACGAGACCACCAAGACCGTCAACGGTGTCGAGGTGACCACACCCAACGCCTACCGCAGTGTCACTCTGGGATCCAACGCCGGCGGCGCCTCCTTCCATTTTCATGCCTCCGATGTGGTCGGCCCGGTCACCGTTCGCTGCACCGTCACCGATCCCGGCAGCACCATCCAGCGCGAGGCCGCGGTCACCATCCAGGTCGGCGGCAGCCCGAGCGGCAAGGTATCGCAGACCCTCTTCAACCAGGCCAACCCCGCCTTCCTGGTGGTCCAAGGCGCAGGCGGCCCCACCCAGGTGCAGTTGCAGGCGCAACTGGTGGACGAGGCCGGCCAGCCCATCGCCAACCCGGCCGGCGGCGCCAACAACCTGCAAGTCCGTCTCGTCCCCGATGCCGCCACGCCGGTCGAAGACGATGCCAGCCTGCGCGGGGTCAACGGCGCCGGTCAGGCGGTCGCCGGCAGCGCCATCCAGATCGCCAGCATCAATGGCCAGGCGCAGTTAACCCTGGTGAGCGGCAGCCACTCCGGCACCATCCTGGTGGAGGCCATCGCCGACCGCAGCGACAACGACGTCGGCAACGGCATTGCCGAGCCCGTCTACAACTACACCGCCATGACCGTGGTTACCACCGTGCCCGTGGCGCCAACCGCCATCACGATCGCCACCGCCACGCTGCCGGCGGCGGCCAGCAACATTCCCTACGGCGCCCTGCTCCAGGCTACGGATGGCACCCCGCCCTACACCTGGTCGCTGGTCTCTGCCGGATTGCCATCTGGCCTGACGCTTGCGCCTAACGGCATCATCTCGGGGCTGCCCATGACGAGCGTCAGTGGCACCTACCCCTTCGTGGTTCAGGTCAGCGATGCCCAGGGCGCCACTGGACAGAAGCAATTCACCATTGCTTATACTTACACGGCGCCGCCGGCGCCTACCCCACCAGCCACGCTGGTAGTGACCCCGGCGACTGTCACAGCCCCGCTGGCGAGCAGCCCGCTGACGTTCGTCGTCTCCGGTGGCAGCCCGACTTATGTCGCCACATCCAACAACGGGGCGGTGGCGACGACGGGGGCCGTCACCCAATCGGGCGGTCAGTACCGGTTCACGGCGACCTTGCTTGCCGCCGGTTCGACCACTTTGGTGGTCACCGATGGTTCAGGCCAGGTCAAGACAGTCACCCTGACCGTGACCCCCTGATCCGGGCACACTGGCACGCAAAAAGGCCCGCCATGGTAGCGGGCCTTTTTGTTTGTGCTGAGGCACACCCGCCGCCGTGCTACAGGACCATCAGCAGCCGCTCGATCAGATAGATCAACATCAGCACGACGACCAGCGCCAGACCGGCCTTCAGGCTCAGGCCGGCGAAACGCAGCCAGCGCGCATCGCGGTTGACGGCATAGCCGAGCAGTGAGACGACGATCAGTATGGCCGCGAGACCGAGAAAAAGGCGGATGGCCAGCATCAGCCAGGCAGCGCGGTCAGCCTGAGCAGGGCGGCGGGCGTGGTGGCCGGGTCTGTGAAAGTGACCCACTCCCAGGCCGTGGTGTCGTCGAGCAGGGTGCACAACAACTGGTTGTTGAGGCCGTGCCCCGACTTGTAGGCGGTGATGGCGCCGAGCAGAGGGTGGCCGGTCAGGTAGAAGTCGCCAACCGCGTCGAGCGCCTTGTGTTTGACGAACTCGTCGTCGTAGCGCAAGCCATCGGCATTGAGCACCCGGAATTCATCCATGACGATGGCATTGTCGAGCGTGCCGCCCAGGGCCAGGCCACTGGCGCGCAGGGCTTCCACGTCATGCATGAAACCAAAGGTGCGGGCCCGGCTGATCTCCTTGACATAGGAACGCTCGGCGAAGTCGATGGAGATCTCCTCGGCGGAGCGCTTGAGCAGCGGGTGCGCGAAATCGATGCGGAAGGTCAGGCGGAAACCTTCGTGCGGGACAATCTCCGCCCACTTGTCGCCGCTTTCCACCCGCACCGTCTTTTTGACCCGGATAAAGCGCTTGGCCGCGTTCTGTAGCTCGATACCGGCCGATTGCAGCAAATAGATGAAGGGCGCGGCTGAACCGTCCAGGATGGGCACCTCGGCGGCATCGACGTCGATGTTGAGGTTGTCGATGCCCAACCCGGCCAGGGCTGACATAAGGTGTTCGACAGTAGCCACCCTGGCGCCCCTGAACTCCAGGGCGGAGCAAAGACGGGTATCGCCGACGCGGTGCGGGTCAACCCGGAAGGACACCGTCTCGGGCAGATCGACACGATGGAAATAGAGTCCGGTGTCGGGCACCGCGGGGCGCAAGGTGAGTGTCACCTTCTGCCCCGAGTGCAAGCCGACACCGGTGGCGCGGACCAGAGATTTGATGCTGCGCTGCTTTATCATGCAGCAATTCTAACGTAATGAAACGATCAGCCATAGGGCGGGCTGTGCCCGCCACAACGGCCGGCACAGCGCCTCGCCATGACCTTTGGCTTGATTACCGCATCAATCCGCCTGCTTGCGCAGGAAGGCGGGAATATCGAGGAGATCGATACCCTGCTGCTGGGCGGCATCCACCATGGCCGCCGCCTGGCTGCGGTTGGGGTTTAGGCGGATGGTGGAGGAGCGGTCGTCGTACTCGTTACCGGAAAAAGCGCCATTACCGCGCCACGGCCTCGGCGCGCCATGGGTACCGTTGGCCAATTCATTGTCGATCACTACTTGCGGTTTGGCCTTGACGGCAAGCGGGTTACCCAATCCAGTCGCCACCATGGTCACGCGCAGGGTGTTGCCCATGTCCGGCTCCATCGCGGTGCCGACGATGACGGTGGCCTCCTCGGCAGTGAAGCCCTGGATGGTGTTCATGACCTCGTAAAATTCATCCATGGTCAAACTGTCGTCCGAGGTGATGTTCACCACCACACCGCGCGCGCCCTTGAGGTCCACGTTTTCCAGCAGCGGGCTCTTGACGGCGGCCTCGGCTGCCATCCTGGCGCGGTCCTCGCCCTCCGCCTGGGCGGTACCCATCATGGCCATGCCCACCTCGCTCATTACAGTGCGCACGTCAGCAAAGTCGACGTTTATCATGCCGGGATTGCTGATGATCTCGGCGATGCCGCCGACCGCGCTGTGCAGCACATCATTTGCCGCCTGGAAGGCCTCGTTCAGCTTGACGCCACCGCCCAGCACCTGGCGCAGCTTGTCGTTGGGGATGATGATCAGCGAATCGACGTGCTCGGACAGGGACTTGAGACCATGTTCCGCCACCCGCATGCGCTTGCCCTCAAAGGCGAAGGGTTTGGTCACCACCGCCACGGTAAGTATGCCCAGCTCCTTCGCCACCTCGGCTACCACCGGCGCGGCGCCGGTGCCGGTGCCGCCGCCCATGCCGGCGGTGATGAACAGCATGTCGGCGCCGTCAATCAGCTCGGCGATGCGCTCCCTGTCCTCCAGCGCGGCTTCACGCCCCACCTCCGGCCTGGCGCCGGCCCCCAGTCCCTTGGTGACGTTGGTGCCAATCTGCAATTGCAGCGGCGCCTGATTGCGCCGTAGCGCCTGGGCATCGGTATTGAGGGCCAGGAATTCGACGCCGGTCATCCCTTTGGCGATCATATGGTCCACGGCATTGCCGCCGCAACCGCCCACTCCGATCACTTTGATGATGGCCTCCTGGGTTTGCATGTCTTCCAACTCGAAAAGCATCTCTGTCTCCTTTTACGCGCGCAAAAAACGACCAAATCAAACTGGTTCTCAACCCGTCAAAACGTGTTTCTGAACCAGGCCTTCATCCTTGCCATCACCTCACCGAAACTGGTGCCCTGAATCTGGGCCACCTGTTCCAACTGATGTCTCTTCAGGCCCTCCAGCAGCAGGCCCACGCCGGTGGCGAAGGCCGGGCTGTGCACCCGTTCCGACAGGCCACCCACGTATTCGGGCATCCCCACCCGCACCGGCATGTGGAAGACTTCCTCGGCCAGTTCCACCATGCCCTTCATCTGGCTCGACCCCCCGGTCAGGACGATGCCGGAGGTGATCTGCTCCTCGTAGCCGCTGCGCCGCAGTTCGGCCTGGATGAGGCCATACAACTCCTCGACGCGCGGCTCTATCACTTCGGCCAGGATCTGCCTGGAGAGCATCTTTGGGCCGCGCTCGCCAATGCCCGGCACCTCGATCATTTCCCGCGCGTCGACGAGTTGGCGCAGAGCGACGCCATGCTGGATCTTGAGGTCCTCGGCCTCGCGCGTCGGGGTGCGCAGGCTCATGGCGATGTCATTGGTAATCTGCTCCCCGGCGATCGGCAATACCGCCGTGTGCTGGATGGCGCCGCGGGTGAAGATCGCGAGATCGGTGGTGCCGCCGCCTATGTCCAGAAGACAGACCCCCAGATCCTTCTCGTCCTTGTTGAGTACCGCCAGCGACGACGCCAGCGGTTGCAGGATCAGGCCGCTTACTTCGAGGCCGCAGCGGCGCACACACTTGACGATGTTTTGGGCGGCGGCAACGGCTCCGGTGATGATGTGCACCTTCACCTCCAGGCGCACGCCGGACATGCCGAGGGGTTCATGCACGCCATCCTGGCCGTCGATGATGTATTCCTGCGGCAGGACGTGCAGTACCTGCTGATCGTTGGCGATATTCACTGCCCGCGCCGTCTCGATCACCCGCTCCACGTCGTTTTGGGTCACTTCGCGGTCACGGATCGGCACCATGCCATGCGAGTTGATCGAGCGGATGTGGCTGCCGGCGATGCCGGTATAGACCTGGCCGATCTTGCAGTTGGCCATGAGCTCGGCATCCTCCAGGGCGCGCTGGATGTCGGCCACGGTCTCCTCGATGTTGATAACCATGCCCTTCTTGAGACCGTGCGAGGCGGTCATCCCCATGCCCAGGATATTGATGCCGCCTTCGGGCGGGGTCTCCGCCACCATGACCACGATCTTGGAGGTGCCAATGTCCAGACAGACCAGCAGGTCTTTACCGTCACGTATCTTGTTCATACCGCTGAAACTCATGTCCTTGTCTCGTTGGAAGTCGCGCCACTGACGGCGAAACCATTGGGATAGCGCATGTCCACGCGCCGTATGCCACTCACCCGCGCCGCCGCCGGGGGATAAAACACAACGAAACGGCGCAGGCGCTCATCCAGCCTCTCCTGCCCCAAGTCGATGCTGACGCCGTTGTTAAGAACAAGCTGCCAGGCATAACGGGCATCGACCCGGATGGCCGCCACCCGCCAGCCATAAGGCGCCAGCCGCCGCGCAAATTCGCCATAGCGGCGCGCCACCTCGCCCTCAAGTCCCTCCTGGGCGCTAAAGCGTGGCAGCCCTGGCCAGGGCCTGACCGCGAACACTTCGCCATGAATGTCGAGCACCGCCTGGTCGTTCCAGGCCGCTGCCGGCACGTGTTCCTGCAGGTCCACCCTGAGCCGTCCCGGCCATACCCGCCGCACCGTCGCGCGGCGCACCCAGGGCAGGGCCTCGAAGCCCAGTCTGGCCGCCGCCAAGTCCATGGAAACGAGCCCGCCGCGCAGCGACGCCAGCACCGAGCGCAATTCCTGCCGGGTCTCGGTGTGGGCGGCGCCATGCACCTCGATTATGCGAATGGGCAGCCAGGTCTCGACCGCCTGACGGCCGCCCATGTACAGCACGAACACCGCCGTCGCCAGCAACAGCAGCCGGCTCACGCGATTGAGGGTCACCGGGTCATCCCACATGGGCCAACCCCAGGATGCGCAGGCAAAGGTCATCGAAGCTCATGCCGGCTGCCCGTGCCGCCATCGGCACCAGACTGTGGTCGGTCATGCCGGGCGAAGTATTGATCTCCAGCAAATACGGCTTCTGCCCGGCGGAGAGCAGGATGTCCACACGGCCCCAGCCACGGCAACCAAGCACCGCGAAGGCCCGCTGCGCCAGTGCGCGCATCTCCTGCTCCTGCGCCGGCGGCAGCCCGGCCGGACAGAGGTAACGGGTATCGTCGCGGAAATACTTGGCCTCGTAATCGTAAAACTCGGTGGCCGGCTCGATTTTCACTACCGGCAGGGCCTCGCCGCCGAGTATGGCGACAGTAAATTCCCCGCCCCCCAGGTAACGCTCGGCCAGCACCAGCGGGTCATGCCGGGCCGCCTCCGCATACGCGGCTACCAGGCCGCCATGCGCCTTGACTTTGCTGACGCCGACGCTGGAACCCTCGTTGGCCGGCTTCACGAATAGCGGCAGTCCCAATTGCCTCTCGACCGCGTCGCAATCACTGTCCGCGGTCAGCAAGGCGTAATCCGGCACCGGCAGTCCTGCGCCCTGCCAGAGCAACTTGGTGCGCCATTTGTCCATGCCCACGGCCGAGGCCAGGACACCGCTGCCGGTGTAGGGAAGGCCCATGAGTTCCAGCGCACCCTGCAGGGTGCCGTCCTCGCCGCCACGACCGTGCAGGACGACGAATACCCGTGCGAAACCGGCCCGTTCCAGCTCAGCCAGGCTCTGCTCGGCGGGGTCGAAGGGATGCGCGTCCACCCCCTGGCGCCGCAGTGCCGCCAGCACGGCAGCGCCGCTCTTCAGCGACACCTCGCGCTCGGCGGACGTGCCACCGAGCAGAACACCGACTTTGCCAAACTTACCGTTCACCGAGGATCCTCACTTCCCGTTGCAGGCAAACACCGGTCTTTTCCAAAACCGTGGCCGCCACCATGTCGATCAAACCCTCGATATCCGCCGCCGTGGCGCCACCGCAATTGACGATGAAATTGGCGTGCTTTTCCGACACCTTGGCGCCGCCAAGGCGCTGCCCCTTGAGGCCGCAGGCTTCGATCAGGCGGGCGGCATGGTCGCCGGGCGGATTACGGAATACCGAACCGGCATTGGGCTCGGAGAGCGGTTGGCTGGCCACGCGCCTGGCCAGCAGACGTTTGATCTCGGCTCGCGCCGCGCCGCCGTCGCCGCGCGGCAGCGCCAGCCAGGCGGCGACGAACCACTCCTCCGCGGCTGTGCGCAGGGCAACCTGACGGTAGGACACGCGATAATCGGCCGGTGGCCGCCGCCGCAGACGGCCGCCGCGGTCAATGGTCAACACCTGCGCCACGTACTCCCAAGTCTCGTGTCCATGGCAACCGGCGTTCATGGCCAGGGCGCCGCCCAGGGTGCCCGGTATCCCGGCCAGGAACTCGGCGCCGGTGAGGTTGTGGGTAGCGGCGAAACGCGCCAGTTTCGGGCTGGCGACACCGGCCTCGGCATACACCAGACCCACGCGCTCCGGATCGCGCCCCGTCCATAGCGAGCCGGCGCCGCCCGGTTCGAGGCGGAGGCGGCCGAGGGCGTTGTGTAGATGCACAACCGTGCCTTCGAGGCCGCCGTCGCGCACCAGCAGATTACTGCCCAGGCCGATGAAATAGAGCGGTGTATTCGCCGTGAGGCCGCGCAGAAAGAGCACCAGATCATCCAGGTCGGCCGGGGTGTAGAAACGCTCCGCCCGGCCACCGGCCCGCCAGCTGACATGTCGTGCCATGGCCACGTCGTGTTCGAGGCGGCCGCGCAGAGCGGCGCTACCCGCCGACCGTTGCATGAAACCTTCCACCGCCATCATGCCGCGCCCCCTGCCGTGCCCAGGGCGGCCAGACGGGACGGCACCTGTCCCACCGAACCCGCTCCCAAGGTCAGCACCACGTCGCCGTCATGCACGACATCCGCGGTGGCCGCGGCGAGCTCGCCGACTTCCGGCACGAACACCGGCTCCACCTTGCCGGCCACCCTGAGCGCCCGCGCCAGGCTGCGGCCATCGGCCGCGACAATGGGCGCCTCGCCGGCGGCATAGACTTCGGTGAGCACCACGGCATCGGCCAGCGACAACACCTGCACGAAGTCCTCGAACAGGTCGCGGGTGCGGGTATAACGATGGGGCTGGAAGACGAGCAGCAGCCGCCGCCCAGGAAAGGCGCCACGAGCGGCGGCCAGGGTGGCCCGCATCTCCACCGGGTGATGGCCGTAATCATCCACCAAAGTGAATCGGCGGCCGTCCGCCAGGGTGACGTCGCCATAACGCTGGAAGCGCCGCCCCACCCCGGAAAAGCCGGCCAGGGCGCGCTGCACCACGGCATCTTCCACTTGCAGCTCCCAGGCGACGGCGATGGCAGCCAATGCGTTGAGGACGTTGTGCCGGCCGGGCAAGCTGAGGCGGACATCGATGGGTGAGCGGCTGCCGTTGCGCAAGGCGGTAAAAGCCATAAAGCCGCCTTCTGCACGGATATTCACCGCCTGGATGGCGCAGTCGTCAGTGGTGCCGTAGGTCATCACCGGCTTGTCGATGCGCGGCAGCAAGGCGCGCACCACCGAGTCGTCCGCGCAGAGCACCGCCATGCCCCAGAACGGCAGGCGATGCAGGAACTCGACGAAGGCCGACTTCAGGCGCTCGAAATCGTGACCGTAGGTCTCCATGTGGTCGGCGTCGATGTTGGTGACTATGGCCAGCACCGGTGACAGGTGCAGAAAGGAGGCATCCGACTCGTCGGCCTCGGCCACCAGCCATTCGCCCCGGCCGAGGCGGGCATTGGCGCCGGCCGCCAAAAGCTTGCCGCCGATGACGAAGGTGGGATCGAGACCGGCCTCGTTGAGTACGCTGGCGACCAGGCTGGTGGTGGTGGTCTTGCCGTGCGTACCGGCCACGGCGATGCCCTGTTTGAAGCGCATCAGCTCGGCCAGCATCATGGCCCGCGCCACCACCGGGATGCGTGCCGCGCGCGCGGCCTGCACCTCGGGATTGTCGTCGCGGATGGCCGACGAGATCACCAGCACGTCGGCCCCCGCCGCATTGGTCGCGGCATGGCCCTGGAACACCCTGGCGCCCATGCCGGCCAGACGCTGGGTCACGGCATTGCTGGCGGCATCCGAGCCGGACACCAGATAACCGAGGTTGATCAGCACCTCGGCGATACCGCTCATACCGGCCCCGCCTATACCGACGAAGTGGATGTGTCTGACCTTGTGTTTCATTGCGCCACTTCCTCGACGATGGCCGCCATGCGCCGGGTGGCGTCCGGTCTACCCAGGGCACGCGCGTTGCCGGCGCGCTGCAGTAGTTCCGCACGGGTCAGACTGGCCAGCCACAGGGCAAGATCGTCGGCCTTGAGCGTGTTTTGCGGCAGCAGCCAGCCCGCCTGCGCATCCACCAGAAAATGGGCGTTGAGTGTCTGGTGATCGTCCACCGCATAGGGGTAGGGCACCAGCGCCGCCGGCACTCCTGCCGCCGCCAGCTCCGCCAGCGTAGACGCGCCGGCGCGGCAGATCACCACATCGGCCCAGGCATAGGCCGCGGCCATATCCGCGATGAAATCGTGGCAGTCTGCTTCCACCCCCGCGGCGGCATAGTTGGCGCGCAGAGCATCGAGATTTTTCGCGCCGGCCTGATGCCGCACCTCCGGCCGCACCTCCGGCCGCATCCGCGCCAGTGCCTGCGGCACCACGTCATTGAGGGCCTTGGCGCCGAGACTGCCGCCGACCACCAGCAAACGCAGACGCCCCTGCCGATTGGCGTAACGCTCGGCCGGGACCGGCACGGCGGCGATCTTCGGCCGCACCGGGTTGCCCACCCATTCCGTCTTGACCCGCCGGCAGGGCCATGGCCGGTCGCCACCCTGGGCGAAGGCGCCGGGCAAGCCCAGCAGCACACGATCCGCCAGGCAGGCGAGCAGACGATTGGTCAGCCCGGCGACGGCGTTCTGCTCGTGGATGACCAGCGGCTTGCCCAGGAGCGAAGCCATCATGCCGCCGGGGAAGGCGACATAGCCGCCCAGCCCGACCGCCACGTTCGGCCGGACCCGGCCGATGGCGCGCAGCGACTGCCAGAAAGCCAGCCATATCCTGAACGGCAGGACGAGGGCGCGCATGAGGCCCTTGCCGCGCACGCCGGCAAAGCGGATCCAGGCCATTTCGAAACCGCGCTCGCGCGCAATCCTGGCCTCCATGCCATCGCGCGTGCCCAGCCAGACCACGCGCCAGCCGGCGTCGCGCAGCATCTCGGCCACCGCCAGGGCAGGCATGACATGCCCGCCAGTGCCGCCGGCCATGATCAGCGCGGTGCGCAACGGTGTCGGACGGGTCGCTGCGAGCGGCGTCACGTCCATTTCCCCTTCATGAGGCTGCGGTTTTGGCTACGGCCGCCGCTGCGCGGCTTAACTTGCTGACGCAAGTTAGCCTGCGCCGAAACAGGTGCCCGTTGGTCAATGTCCGCATGACGGATGAAGGCCGTGTTCATCACTGTCGCCGGCCTTTCATGAGGCACCTGTTTTCAAAATCGATGCGCAGCAGGACGGCGATGGCGAGGCAATTGGCGACGATGCCGGAGCCGCCGTAGCTCATCAGCGGCAAGGTCAGGCCCTTGGTCGGCAGCAGGCCCATGTTGACACCCATGTTGACGAAGCCCTGTGTGCCCAGCCAAAGACCGATGCCCTGGGCGGTGAGTGCCTGGAAATTGCGGCCCATCATGGCAGACTGCCAGCCGATGGAGAGCGCGCGCCAGACCACCCAGGCGAACAGTCCGACCACCACCAGCACCCCCATCAGTCCCAGTTCCTCGCCGACCACCGCGAGCAGAAAATCGGTATAGGCCTCGGGCAGGTAGAATAGCTTTTCCACGCTCGCGCCCAAGCCAACGCCGGTCCATTCGCCGCGCCCAAAGGCGATCAGCGCATGGGTAAGCTGGTAACCGATGCCGTAGGGGTCCTTCCAGGGATCGAGGTAGCCCAACAGCCGTTCCCGGCGGTAGTCCGACAAGACAACCATGAGCACGAAGCCCAGGCTGAGCAGCACGCTCAGGCCGATGAACAGCCTGATGTTGAAGCCGCCGAGAAATAGTATGCCTAGGGCGATGGCGACGATGATCATGAAGGCCCCGAAATCCGGCTCCAGCAGGAGCAGCGCGCCCACCAGCAGCATGACGACGAGCAAGGGCAGAAAGCCATGCTTGAAGTCGTGCATCATGGCCGCCTTGCGTACCGTGTAATCGGCGGCATAGAGGATGGTGAAGAATTTCAGCAACTCCGAGGGCTGGAAGTTGCCCACCGGCCCGAGCGGTATCCAGCGCCGGCTGCCATACACCACCTTGCCGATGCCGGGTATGAGCACGACGAGCAGGCAGGCGACGCCGAGCGCGAAGAGCCAGGGGGCCCATTTTTGCCAAAGATTGGTGGGCAATTGGAAGGCGGCATAGGCCGCCGCCCCGCCCACCGCCAGATACATGGCGTGGCGCATGAGGTAGTAGGCCGGTTGATGGTTGCTGCTTTTGACCTCGGCCACGGCGATGGAGGCGGAATAGACCATCACCAGGCCGAGAGCCAGCAAGGCCAGAACCACCCACAGCAGCGTGCTGTCGTAGCGGGCCATGGCGGAGCGGCCGAGGGCGGCGTTATGAAACATCCGTCACTCCTTTCGCCGCCGCCAACCCCTGCACCGCCGCGACAAATGCCTCGGCCCGATGCACATAGTTGCGGAACATGTCCCAGCTGGCGCAGGCCGGCGACAGCAGGACCACATCGCCCGAGTGCGCGGCCGCAAAGGCCTTGCCGACCGCCTCGGCCATGCCCTCTGCGCGCATCACCGGACAGGCGCCGGCGATGGCCGCCTCGATCAGCGGCCCGTCGCGGCCGATCTGCACCACGGCGCGGGCATGGCCGACGGCGGCGGCGAGAGGCGCAAAGTCCTGGCCCTTGCCATCGCCACCGGCGATCAACACCACCGGCGCGTCAAAACCCCTGAGTGCCGCCACCGTGGCGCCGACATTGGTGCCCTTGGAATCGTCGTAGAAATCGACGCCCTGTACCGTCGTCACCTTTTGCACCCGATGCGGCAAGCCCCTGAATGTTCCAAGGGCGGTAAGCATGGGCGCCAGCGGCGCGCCCACGGCGCGGCACAGGGCGAGAGCCGCCAGGGCGTTGGCGGCATTGTGCAGGCCAGCGATGGGCAGGGCATCGACGCCGTAGAGCCGCTCCGGTCCCCGCGCCAACCAGGGCCGACCGGCATGTTCGACGAGGCCCCAGGCATGGTCGTCCTGGCCGGCAGTGAGACCGAAGGTCCGCCATTCCACACCGGGCCGGAGCATGGCCATCACCGCCGCATCGTCACGGTTGAGCACCTGCGTGCGGCAGCCGGCGAAGATTCTGGCCTTGGCGGCCGCGTAGTCGGCGAGCGTGGCGTAGCGGTCCATGTGGTCCTCGGAGAGGTTGAGCACGGTGGCGGCATCCGCCCGCAGGCTGGCCGTGGTCTCCAATTGAAAGCTCGACAGCTCCAGCACCCAGACGTCGGGCGCCTTGCCGGCCAGCTCGCGCTCGCCCAGCGCATCCAGCACCGGCAGGCCAATGTTGCCCGCGATGATGGTGTCGAATCCGGCCGCCGCGCAGAGATGGCCGGCCAGGCTGGTGACCGTGCTCTTGCCGTTGGATCCGGTGATGGCGATGATCTTGGCCGGACTGCCGGCGACGGCGCGGGCAAACAACTCCACATCGCCGACGATGTCCTTGCCGGCGGGACCGGCGGCCTGAATCTCCGGAGTGGCCAGCGCGACGCCCGGACTGACCACGATGAGCTCGGCCCAGGCGAAATCGGCTGCCGCAAAACCGCCCAGCGTCTGCCTCACCTCCGGAAAGGCCTCGGCCAGATGCAGGGCATGCGGTGGCTCGGCGCGACTATCGGTGGCGCGTACCTCGGCGTCATGCTCCAGCAACCAGCGCACTGCCGAGGCGCCGCTATCGCCCAGCCCCACCACCAGTGCCTTGCGGCCCTGGAGCGACGACAGATAAGCGTTCGCAGACGGCTTCATCGCAATTTCAACGACGCCAGGCCGATGAGCACCAGCATCATCGATACGATCCAGAAACGAACCACCACCTGGGTCTCCTTCCAGCCCTTCTTTTCAAAGTGGTGGTGGATGGGCGCCATCAGGAAGACCCGCTTGCGGCGCAGTTTGAATGAGCTCACCTGGATGATCACCGAGATGGTTTCGACCACGAACAGCCCGCCCATGATGAACAGCACGATCTCCTGGCGCACGATGACCGCCACCACGCCCAGCGCCGCGCCCAGCGCCAGGGCGCCGACGTCTCCCATGAACACCTCGGCCGGGTAGGCGTTGAACCAGAGGAAGGCCAGGCCGGCCCCGACCAGGGCGGAACAGAAGACGACCAGTTCGCCGGCACCGGGGATGTGCGGCAGGCCAAGATATTTTGCGAACACCGCGTGGCCGGCCACGTAGGCGAAGACGGCGAGCGCGCCGGCCACCATCACCGTCGGCAGTATGGCCAGCCCGTCGGCGCCATCGGTGAGGTTGACGGCGTTGCTGGCGCCGACGATGACGAAGTAGGCCAGCAGCACGAAGCCCGATACCCCCAGCGGCATGACGAGTTGCTTGAAGAAGGGCACGATCAATTCGGTCTGGGCCGGCAGATGCGCCGACCAGGCGAGCCAGGCGGCGATGGCGAGGGCGATGACCGATTGCCAGAAATACTTCCAGCGCGACGGCAAGCCCCTGGGATTCTTCGCCACAACCTTGCGCCAGTCGTCCACCCAGCCGATGGCGCCAAAGCCGAGCAGGGTGAGGAGCGCAATCCAGACATAGCGGTTGGTCAGGTCAGCCCACAGCAGTGTCGTCACTGCCACCGCGGTAAGGATGAGGGCGCCGCCCATGGTCGGTGTGCCGGCCTTGACGAGATGGGTCTGCGGCCCATCGTCGCGTACCGGCTGACCAATCTTCAGCTGGGTGAGACGGCGGATCAGCCATGGCCCGACGGCAAAAGAAATGATAAGGGCGGTGAGCGCCGCCAGCACTGCCCGCAGGGTGATGTAGCCGAATACGTTGAAGGCGCGGATATCGTGGCCGAGCCACTGCGACAGCGTCAGGAGCATACCTGTGCCTCCATGAACGACTGCACCACCCGTTCCATGCGCATAAAACGCGAGCCCTTCACCAGCACCGTCACCTCAGGCCCGAGTGTATTCTCCAGTTCCGCCAGCAGCTCCTCGATGCGCTCGAAGTGCATGGCGCCGTGGCCGAAACCTTGCGCCGCATGGACGCTCATCTCGCCCAGACAGAACAAGCGATCGATGCCGGCGGCGCAGGCGCGCTCGCCCACCTCACGGTGCAGGGCGGCGGCGTCGCAGCCGAGCTCGCCCATGTCGCCCAGCACCAGGAGGCGCGTGCCCGGCCGTGCCGCCAGGACCTCGATGGCGGCCAGCACCGAATCGGGGTTGGCGTTATAGCTGTCGTCGATCAGGGTGGCCCCCTGGATGCAGGCATGAGGCTGCAAACGTCCCTTGCTGCCGACGTAGGCCGCCAGCCCGCGGGCGATCGGCTCGGCGCCGATGCCGAAGGCGATGGCGATGGCGGCGGCGGCGGCGGCGTTGCAGAGGTTGTGCTTGCCAGGCACTCGCAGGGAGGTTGCGATAAGCCCGTCCGGCGTGCGTAACCGCAGTGCGCCGCCGGGCGCGGCTTCGATGCGCACGTCGGCCGCGACGCCAAAGCCGAAGCTCAACACCGTGTGCGCACCGGCCATTTGCCGCCACAGATCGGCGTGGGCATCGTCGGCGTTGATGAGGGCGATGCCGGCGTCCGTCAGGCCGGCGAAGATCTCGCCCTTGGCGCGCGCCACCGCCTCGACACTGCCCAGGCCGGCCAGATGGGCGCGCAGCGCGTTGTTGACGAGGGCGACATCGGGGCGCGCCAGGCGCGTCAGTACGGCCAGCTCGCCAGGGTGATTCATGCCCATCTCAATCACCGCGTAGCGGTGCGCCGGAGTCAGTCCGAGCAGGGTCAGCGGCATGCCGATGTCATTGTTGAGGTTGCCGGCGGTGGCCAGCACGGCCTCGGCGCCCGCCGCGGCGGCGAGGATGGCCGCGGCCATCTCCTTCACCGTGGTCTTGCCGTTGCTGCCGGTAATGGCCGCCAGCCGCGCCGGCATGCGGGCGCGGTGCCAGGCCGCCAGTTGGCCGAGGGCGCGGCGGCTGTCCTCGACCACGATGGCTGGCGCCAGCGACAACCCGGCCGCGGCCTCCACCAGCACCGCCGCCGCCCCTTGCCGCAGCGCCTGGGCGGCGAAGGCGTGGCCGTCGTAACGTTCACCGCGCAAGGCGACGAACAGCGCCCCTGGCGGCAGTTTGCGGCTGTCGGTGGCGACGACGTCGAAAGCCATGTCAGCGCCGACAGCCGTGGCGCCGAGGACGGCGGCCGCCTCATGGAGTCGCATGGCATTGCTCCCCGAGTACACGCCGGGCCACCGCCGCATCCGAGAACGGCCGGCGCTCGCCATGTACTTCCTGATACTCCTCATGGCCCTTGCCGGCGATCAGCACCACATCGTCCGGGCCGGCGCCGGCGATGGCCGCGGCGATGGCCGCGGCGCGCTCCAGTTGCACCGTCTGCCCGGCCGGCATGCCGGCCAGGATATCGGCGGCAATCGCCTCCGGGTCTTCGTTGCGCGGGTTGTCGCTGGTGATAATGACCGCATCCGCCAGTCGAGCCGCGACTTCACCCATGAGCGGGCGCTTACCCTTGTCGCGCCCGCCGCCGCAACCGAACACGCAAAGCAGGCGGCCACGGGCGAGATCGCGCAGGGTGGCGAGGGTCTTGTGCAGGGCGTCCGGGGTGTGGGCGTAATCGACGATCACCAGCGGCCGACCGGCGCCGCCCAAGCGCTGCATCCGCCCGGCCACCGGCCGCACCTGCGCCAGTGCGGCCAAGGCCTCGGGCAAAGGCAGCGCACTGGCCAGCAACACACCCAGACAGGCGAGCAGGTTGTCAGCATTGAAGCGGCCGATGAGTGGGCTCGTCAGCACGCCCCGTCCCCAGGGCGTCTCCACCGTGAAGCGCAGACCATCGGCGCCGAGGACGAGATCGCTGCCGCGCACCTCGCCGGCGTCGAAGCCGTAACCGATGAATTCGGCCGGGCCGGCGCGGTGCGCGGCATACAACTGCCGGCCGAGTTCATCATCCAGGTTGAGTACCGCCCATTTCAGCCCCGGCCAATCGAACAGGCGCGTCTTGGCGCGGCCATAGGCGGCCATGTCGCCGTGGTAATCGAGATGATCGCGGGTGAGATTGGTCAACACCGCCACATCGAAACTCACGCCCTCCACCCGACCTTGAGCGAGTGCGTGTGAAGAGACCTCCATGGCTACGGCGGCGGCACCGGCATCGCGGTAGCCGGAGAGCAGGCCTTGCAGGGTGACGGCATCCGGCGTGGTATGGCTGGCGCCGGCGAGTGCCCCGGGGAAACCGTTGCCGAGGGTGCCGATGACGGCAGTGCGGCGGCCAAGACCGCCGAGCGCCTCGGCCAGCCAGTGGCTGCACGAGGTCTTGCCGTTGGTGCCGGTGATGCCAATCATCCACAGCGGATCGGCCGGGTTGCCCCACCAGGCGGCGGCCAGGGCCGGAGCCAAGGCCTTGAGGCCGGGCACTGGCATGTTGGGTGCATCAAGGCTCGCCGGCCAGGCATAACCGGCCGGCTCCCAAAGCACGGCGGCGGCCCCGACCTGAAGGGCGGCCGCAATGTGCTGGCGGCCGTCATGGGTGTCGCCCGGCATGGCCAGAAAAATCTCGCCCGGCTTCAGTCTGCGGCTGTCCGCGGCCAGTCCGCGCGCCTGCGGCGCCAGTCGGCGCACGGCACTCACCAGGGCGGGCGCGATGGTCATATCGCCTCACCCACCACCTCGCCAGGCGCGGCCGGCAAGTCCACCAGGGGAGCGTCAGGCGGCAGCGCCATGAAGCGCAGCGCCGCCGCCATGACGCGGGAAAAGACCGGTGCCGCCACCAGACCGCCGTAATAGTCCTTGCCGCCTGGCTCGTCGATCATCACCGCCACCACCAGGCGCGGATCGGATACCGGCGCCAGGCCGACGAATGAGGCGATGTATTTGTCGGCGGCATAGTTGCCGCCCACCAGTTTGTGGGCGGTACCGGTCTTGCCGGCGACGCGGTAGCCGACGATGCGTGCCTGCGGTGCCGTGCCGCCGGGCTGGGTCACCGACTCCAGCATGGCCAGCAGGTTCTGTGCGCTCGCCGCCGACATGACGCGCGTGCCGCCGACGGCCTCGGTGCGCTTCACCACGGTCAGCTTCGGCAGCACGCCGCCATTGGCGAAAGCGCCATAGGCGCGCGCCAATTGCAACAGGCTGACCGACAGCCCATGGCCATAGGCCATGGTGGCCTTTTCGATGGGGCGCCAACTGGCATAGGGACGCAGGCGGCCACCGGCCTCGCCGGGGAAACCGGAGGCGGGCGGCGTGCCGAAACCGATCTGATTGAGCGCGTGCCAGTAGTCCTCGGATTTCATCTCCAGGGCGATCTTGGCAGCCGCCACATTGCTGGAGACCTTGATGGCCTCGGCGACGCTGAGCACCCCTTTGGGATGCACATCGGCGATCCGCTTGTCACCGACCATGAACCAGCCGGGGCCGGTGTCGATCTGGCTTTGCGGTTTGACAACACCCGCCTCCAGCGCCGCCGTCACCAGGAAAGGTTTCATGGTGGAGCCCGGTTCGAAGACATCGGTTACCACCCGGTTGCGGCAGAGGTCGCGATTCACGCCGGCGCGATTGTTGGGGTTGTAGGAAGGAAAGTTGGCCAGCGCCAGGACTTCACCGCTACGCGCGTCCAGCGCCACCAGGGCGCCGGCGCGCGCACGATTGGCCATGACGGCGGCCGCCAGTTCGCGGTAGGCGACATATTGCAGTTGCAGATCGAGGCTGAGGGTGAGGTCGCGGCCGGGTCTGGGCGGGCGCACCAGTTCCAGTTCGTCGATGATGTTATTGCGGTTATCGCGCACTACGCGCTTGGCGCCAGATCCACCCGCCAGCCAGGATTGATAGGCGTATTCCAAGCCCTCCAGGCCCTTGTCGTCGACCCCGGTCATGCCCAGCACCTGGCCCATGACTTCCCCCGCCGGATAGTAGCGGCGGTACTCGGGCAGGCCATACACCCCCTTGATGCCCAACGCCAGCGCCGCCACGGCCTGCTCGGGCGGCAACTGCCTCTTGAGATAGATGAAGGACTTGGTCTTGTCGCCCAGCGCCCGCGCCAGTGGGCCCACCTCCAGGTCGAGGCTTGCCGCCAACGCGCGAATTTGCGCGGGCGCCGTCTCCACCTCGCGCGGGTTTGCCCAGATCGACTCCACCGGCGTGCTAATGGCCAGGGGTTCGCCGCGGCGGTCGGTGATCATGCCGCGGTGCGCCTGTATCTCGACGATGCGCTGGATGCGCTTGTCGCCCTGACGGTTGAGAAAATCGGTCTGCCACCCCTGCAGATAGGCGGCACGGGCCGTCAGGGCGGCATAGCCGGCAAAGATCAGGACCAGCACGAAACGCATGCGCCCACGTTGCAGATCGCGCGGCAAAATAGGGTTGGCGCGTCGCCTCATGGCGTCGCCTCCGGATCCTTCAGCACATGCACCTGTTTCACTTCGGGCACCACCATCTGCAGTTGGCTATGCGCAATCTGCTCGATGCGGGCGTGCATGGCCCAGGTGCTCTGCTCAAGTTGCAGCCGGCCCCATTGCACATCGAGATCGCGCCCCTGTTTTTCCATGGTCTGCAGTTCCACAAACAAATTGCGCGCCTGGTGGCGCGCGGTGACGACGGCGAGGGCGCAAACAGACAGGAGCACAGCGAGCAACAGATTCAGCTTGAGCATCTCCCCTCCGTCCGTTCCGCCACCCGCAAGACCGCGCTGCGCGCCCTGGGATTGCGCTCCACTTCGCTCGCGCCCGCCCGCACGGCACGCCCGACAACACGCAGGCAGCCGGGGGCAATGTCCCTGGCCGGCACGGGTATCTCCGGCGGGAGCGTTTCGCCCTGGGCGGCAGCGCGCATGAATCGCTTGACCATCCGGTCCTCCAGGGAATGAAAGCTGATCACCGCCAACCGTCCACCCGGCCGCAAGAGCCCGACAGCCTGCGGCAACGCCGCCGCCAGTTCTTCAAGCTCGCTGTTAATGTGAATCCGCACAGCCTGAAAGGTACGGGTTGCCGGATCCTGGCCTCGCTCGCGGGTATGCACTGCGCCCGCGACCACTTGCGCCAGTTGGCGGGTAGTGGCCAGAGGCCGCTGGACTCGTGTCGCGACAATCGCTCTTGCAACCGACTTAGCAAACCGTTCTTCGCCATAGTCCCGGATCACTCGCGCAATTTCCGGCTCCGACGCCGTATTCAACCAGGTCGCCGCGTTCTCGCCTCGTGTCGTGTCCATGCGCATATCCAGAGGCGCATCGACCCGAAAGCTGAAACCCCGCTCCGGGGTGTCCAATTGCGGACTCGACATGCCGAGATCGAACAGCACCCCATCCACGGCCATCAGCGCCGCTCGCTTCGCCACTTCTGCCAGGCGACTGAAGGCCGCATGCGTGATGGCAAAGCGCGAATCGTCCCAGGTCTGCGCCGCCGCCACCGCCGCCGGATCGCGGTCCATGGCCAGTACCCTGCCCTTCGGCCCCAGCCTGTCGAGAATGGCCCGACTGTGACCACCGCGCCCGAAAGTGGCGTCCACGTAGACCCCTTCCGGCCGCAGATTCAAGGCGGCCAGGGTTTCGCTCAACATGACCGGGATATGCGCCCCGGCAACAGGTACCGCGGCGGCGGTCACAAGGAAAAGCCCTTGAGCCCATCCGGCACCTCACCCTTGCGCATGGCCTCATCGAGCTGCGCCGGCAGATTGGCCACGGCATCGCACTGGGCCTGCCACGCCCTTGCCTCCCAAATCTCGAACTTGTTGCCCTGACCGAGGAGTACGACATCACGCTCCAGATGCGCCCGTTCGCGCAGCAGGACCGGCAGCAAAATGCGGCCGGCACTGTCCAGTTCCAGGTCGGTGGCCGAACCCACCAGCAGACGCTGCATCTGCCGGCTCAATGGGTCGAAACTGGGCAAGGCATTGAGTTTCTGTTCAATGGGCTCCCACTCGGGAAAAGGGTAAAGCAGAAGACAGCCGCAAGGATCGAGCGTCACGACCACGCGCCCGCCGCAGCGCTGCATGAGCATGTCGCGATACTTGGTCGGTATGGCGAGTCGGCCCTTACCATCCAAAGCGATTGGGCTTGGTCCACGAAACATTGACGCCGCAAGGGTCCAGTGTCTCCACAAAAACCCTTTTTCCTCCATTTTCCCCCACAGTGCGGCCACTATAGAAAAAGAAATCGTCTGCCGTCAAGCGGAATCGCGGCATTTTTTCAATGACAACAACTACTTACAAAGGCGTGGCGGCCACCCGTAATTCCAATTTTAATAATTGACTACACGCCATACTTAAAGTAACGCATTAAAAACAGAGGGCACTCGTGGTTGTAATGAAGGCAAGATGGCTGGTGTTCTTTGCTGAGGCCGCCCGCTACGGCGTGCGGTGTATCGAGATTCTGACGCGCAATCGTTCTGGATTTGCCCTAAAACAGGTGGCGGGTTCATTTAATCAAATATTTTTTCATTTTCTCCCAAAGACTCTTGCGGCTGATACCTAACTGGGTGGCGGTTTCGGTGATGCGACCGGCATTGGCGGCGAGCGCCTCGACGATGTGGCGGCGCTCGCTGGCGGCAACATGATCCGCCAGGGTGCGCGCAGCCTCCCGGCTGCCGCCGTCATCGCTGACGCCGAACAGGTCATTTGCGCTGAATTCCGGCGCCGCGCTCAAGACAAAGGCACGCTCCAGACAATGGCGCAACTCACGCACATTGCCCGGCCATGACGCCGTCAGCAACGCTGTTTTAGCGCCAGCATCAAGGCGACGTACCGCGCCGCCGTTCGAGAGTTCCGCCAGGAATTGCTCGGCCAACCAGAGTATGTCCTCTTGCCGCTCGCGCAATGGCGGCACATCGATTTGTATGACATGGATACGGTAATACAGGTCTTCCCGAAAACCGCCGGTCTCAACCATCTTCTTCAGATCGCGATTGGTGGCGCAGATCAGGCGGATGTCGACCGGGATCGGCTTTTCGCCGCCGACGCGCATGATGCTGCGCTCCTGAATGGCGCGCAGCAGCTTGACCTGCATCGCCAGCGACATTTCGCCGATTTCATCGAGCAGCAGGGTACCGCCGTCGGCTAGCTCAAAACAGCCGCGGCGCTGCGACACAGCGCCGGTAAAGGCGCCTTTTTCGTGACCGAAAAGCTCCGCCTCCATCAAGGTCTCGCTGATTGCCGCGCAATTCACGGCGACGAAGGGCTGGGTCTTGCCGGCGCTCGCGACATCATGCAGCGCACGGGCGACGACTTCCTTGCCAACTCCGGATTCGCCGGTGATGAGCACGGTACGGGCATTGGCCGCCACCCGCGGCAACATCGCCTCGATGGAGCGCATGGCGCTGGAGATACCAAGTTGGCGGTAACTATGTTCGAGCGGCGCTGCGCGGGCGCACAGGTCACGCACCTTGCCCATCAGCATGGGTATGTCGAGCGGCTTGCTCAGGTAGTCTTCGGCACCCAGCTTGAGTAACCTTACCGCCTGATCGATGGCGCCATGGCCGGTAATAAACAGGAAGGGCGGCAACGGCTGCCCGGAGGCAAGCAATTCGGCATATAGTTGTTCGCCAGACATATCCGGCAGGCGGATATCGCTGATGACGAGCGCGTAGCGTTTGTTACGGATAGGCTGTAATACCTCCCTGCCACGCTGCAACCAATCGCAGTCGTAGCCCTCCATGCCCAAACGCTCGACCAGCGCCTCGCCCATGATGGCGTCATCTTCGATCAGACAGATGCTGGGTTTCATAGAGTCGAGCCCTGCAACGGCAAAGTCACGACAAACCGCGTTTCACCATCCTGCCCGCCGGCAATGATCTGGCCATTCAGTTGAGTCACGATTTGATAGGTCACCCACAGCCCGAGGCCATGACCGCCCTCGCGGCCTGCAACGAAAGGTTCGAACAGGTGTTTGCGCACTGCCTCGGGCAATGGCTCGCCGGTGTTTGTGACGGTGAGCCTAAGCGCCTTTTCCGTGTGGATTGCTTCCATCATTATGTGTCCGTCCGCATTGGTGGCCTGAACGGCATTGAGCAGCAGATTGATGAGTATCTGACGCACCAGCCCCGCCGACAAACTGGACACTTCGGGCATATCGCAATGCCAGTCGAGCTTGATGCGCTTTTTCCTGATCTGGGGTTCGATCAGGGTATGCACGTCGACGCAGTCTTGTTTGGTCAGCCGCCGGGCAGGCACACGCGCCTCAACGAGCAGGGCGCCGACTGTTTCGGCGATTTGTTGCAAGCCACGCTCAAGCAGAGCGGCGGTTTTCGTCGTGGCCGTGTCAAGCTGACCGCGCTGCTTCAGGGTGTCGAGCGCCATGAGCATGCCGCCGAGTGGGTTGTTGACCTCATGGGCAATGCCGGAGGCCAGTCTTCCCACTGCGGCCAGCCGCTCGGTGCGTACCATCTCTTGTTCCAGCAGGGTCTTTTCGTTCAATGCGGCCGCCGCTTTACGATAGGCCGCGAATAATTGCCCCAGTTCATCGCGATAACTGTAGTTTTCCGCGGTGGGCAACGGCACAGGTTTGCCTTGCATCATGGCATCCATGCCACGCGCCAAGTCGACCAAAGGCTCTGCCATACGCCGTCCCCAGTACCAATTGATAGGCAGTATGACAGCGACCACCAGCAAACCGATCAGCATACTGCGCACAGTCATATCTAGAAAACGCTGCCAAAAGGCGGCCTGATCGTGGGAGATGACCAGTATGCCGATCTGCCGGCCGGCCTCGGCGATCGGTGTGGCGATATAGTAATGGCGCGCCTCCGGGAAGTCATAAGCACGCGTCATCGTCAACGGCGCCAGGCGCAGTTCGGTCGCCAATCGGCGATATTCCGGGCCGATACTGGCCATATCCGATAACGTCGGCAGCTCTCCCGGATCACTGGCGACGAGGATCTGCATGGCGTCGTTGACCACGAAGATCGATTCGGCTTCCAGTGGGTTGTTTTTGAGTTCGCTATGGAATGGTGCGTGCACGATTTCGAAAGCGCGCCATAGATCATCGTGCAGCAGGGCGGGGAACAGGGTCTTCGCCAGGGTTTGACCTAGGCTTTCCGAGCTAATGAAAAGGTCCTGCTTCAGATCGTCATAAGCGCGGAACAGCAGAGCGGTCGAGATCGCCAGCGCGGAGGCAACGATGAGCAGACTGCCCCACAGCGGTATCTTGTGCCGCAGGCTGAGATCGAAAACGCCCATTAATACTCGCCAAAGGCGTGCATCATCTTTGCCACATCATCATACATGTGCTTGTCGCCGACGACGAAGCCATCGATATTGAGAAAATCAAGCAGGCGCTTGCCGATCAGTTCATCGCGCATACCGAGCAGCGCCGCCTGCATGGCCCGATAATCCTCCTCGGCCACGGCATGGTGAGCGACGAAAGGGGGGAATCCATACTCCACTGACTTGGTAATGATGCGCGTCTTGGCCGTAATGTCCGGCCGCAATCTGGACAGCGTATCCCAGACATAACTGTCGACCGCGGCACCTTGAGCGAGGCCTGTGGCAACCGCCTCGATCGCCTTGCGATGCGACCAGGTAAAAAATGTTTTGCGGAAGAAGCGAGCCGGGTCTTCGCCCAATTGGCGTACCTGGTAACGCGGGGAGAGGTAGCCGGTATTGGAATAAGGATCAGCGTACGCAAAGACGGCGCCCTTCAAATCCCGCATGTCCCTGCGGGCCCTATCGTTTGCGCGCACGATCAGATAAGACCTGTAAAACGGCCTTCCCTGGTTCAGTGGTACTGCCAGAAGCCGCACCTCATCCTTGAGGTACACGAAGGGATAGTCGCAAATCCAGGCAAAATCGAGTTTGTCGAGCCGCAGCAAATCCATGGTCTCACGATAACTATCACGCATCACGAACTCCACTTGGCGCTTGAGTTTCGCCTCGAGATAGCGCCGCCATTCCTCCAACATGCCATATTCGTCATGCACAAATGCCGGGGTCAAGCCCACCCGCAAGGGTTTTACGCCGCCCCAGGCCGTCGACGCATAGCCGCCATGAAACATGGCCAGCGCAGAGAGCCATCCCAAAATCTGGCGCCGCCGCACATCAAAACGCACTGAAATTGTTTTGCTAAGCATGAGCCGGCTCCCGTCAGCAAGGTTACGCAATAGTAACGTCTTCGCAGTGCGCTCAACAACCACCGTTACCAATAAGTAACCAGCCCCAATAAAAATCCAGGGATATCAATTTGTTGGGATCAGGCATGAAACATGCTCATTTAGTCTCGAAGAAGGTCCTTCTCGATTTTTGCAACTGACTTGGAGATTTAAATCATGCCAGCGACGATCAATCGTTCCCTAGTTTATGCCATCGCCATTGCCGCGGCGGCGGTCTCTATACCGGTAGCGGCCGCGGCCGATGTTGATGTCGACGCCGCCAAGGCCCTGTTCAAGGAAAATGAATGCCAGAAGTGCCATAACCCGACTAAGGCCAAGAAGGGGCCATCGCTGAAGAAGATCGCCGCGAAATACAAGACCAAACACCTGGACGTAAAAGAGGCGATCAAACACATGACCTCTGGCAAGAAGGTGAAACTGGAGGACGGCTCCGAAGAAGAGCACAAGATCATCAATACCAAAGACATCAACGCGCAGACCAACCTGGCAAGGTGGATCCTGTCGCACTGAACTGACTAACCGAAGAAAAAGGCGCCGGACCATGGGAGGCATACATACTTTTTTGCGAACTGTGGCCGGCGTTGCCTGCCTGGCATCGTTACTGGCCACGGGCGCAGCCAATACGGCAAATGCCGCCGCCCCCCTCGACGACGACTCGTGCCTTCGTTGTCACAATACCAAGGCGGCGAAGATTGAAGTTCCCGGCGCGGACGATGAGCCCAGGGCGCTCGGCCAGATCGACCCGCGCAAGCTCGGCAAGAGCGTCCATGCGGATCTAAAATGCGTCGCCTGCCACACCGACATCGTCGATAGCCAGGCCAAACACCAGAAAAAGGCCGGCGCCAAGCCGGCCAACTGTATTACTTGCCACGAAGCACTCTGGGAAACCGTCAAAAAGGAAGGTCTGACCAAGGAGAAGGAGCGCCTCGGCCTGGTGGTGCAGAACATCGCGGCCTACAAACAGTCCTTTCACGCACGGCCCGACCAGGACAACCCCGACAAGCCCAAGGCCTTTTGCGAAGATTGCCATGGCAGCCACGAATTCAACGTCCCCCCCAAAGGCAGCGCCCGGCGCACCGTTTGGCACAGGAGCATCCCGGACACGTGCGGCACCAAGTGTCACGAAGACCAGCTCGAAGACTATTCGTCATCCATACATGGCGAGAAAGTCCTCGACGAGGGTAATGTCAAGGCCGCGGTGTGCACCGACTGCCATACGGCCCACAGCATCACCAATACCTCCCTGGCGACCTTCAAAATCGGCAATGTGGATACCTGCGGCAATTGTCACCAGGAAGGGTTAAAAAGCTATACCGATACCTACCACGGCCAGGTCAACCGCCTCGGCTACATCTATACCGCAAAATGCATGGACTGCCATGGCAGCCATGGCATACGCGCGGTCGATGACCCGAAGTCCACGGTATATCCGAACATGCGGATGAAGACCTGCATGAAGTGCCATAGCGATCAGAAGGAAGGCATGCACGATGCCACGAAGGGCTTCCTGTCCTTCGGCCCGCATGCCAACACGCACAACCGCGAGAAATACCCGCAGATGTGGTTTGCCTCAAAGTTTATGATCTGGCTGCTGATCGGCGTGTTCACTTTCTTCTGGCTGCATTCCGGCCTCTGGTACTACCGCGAGTGGAAGGACGGCGAGCTGGGTATAGCGCACCCCCATATCGATACCAAAGGTCTGCAACTGGATCACTCCAAGCACTTCCAGCGCTTCACCTGGGGCTGGCGCGTCGCCCACCTGGTCTTCGCCATAATCACCATGACCCTGGTGCTGACCGGCTCGACCGCACTCTTCGCGCAAAGCAACTGGGCGCCAACCGTGGCGGCTCTGTTCGGCGGCCCGAAGATGCTCGGCCTCATCCACCGCATCGCCGCCAGCTTGTTCATCAGCATCTTCATGCTCCACTTGCTCTACGTTCTGCAAAAGCTGTTGCGCGACAAGAACTTCCGCTGGTTCGGCCCGGATTCGCTGGTGCCGAACTGGAAGGACCTGGCCGACATTATCGCCATGTTCAAATGGTTCGTCGGCAAGGGGCCGCGGCCGCAACTCGAACGCTGGGCCTACTACGAGAAGTTCGACTATTGGGCGGTGTTCTGGGGTATCAATGTCATCGGCTTGAGCGGCCTGATGCTGGCCTTCCCACACATCACCGCGCAATACCTGCCGGGCTGGGTGCTCAACGTCGCCACCGTGGTCCATGGCGAGGAAGCGTTCCTGGCGGCAGTGTTCCTGTTCACGGTGCACTTCTTCAACAACCACTTCCGTCCTGACAAGCTGCCGCCGCCGGACGTGGTGATGTTCACCGGCACCCAAACGCTGGAGGAGTTCAGGCACGACCATCCCGCTCACTATCAGCGTCTGCTGGCGTCGGGTGAGTTGGAAAAACGTCTGGTCGACGCGCCTTCCAGGGCGATGACCTTGGGTTCAAAAATCCTCGGCCTCGTTCTTATCGCCATCGGCATCATGCTGCTTGCCCTGGTCGGGGTGGGTTTTCTCGCCAAGTTGTAAGTCACTGCTTAATTGAAGTTAAGGAGAAATACCATGAAAGTCTCACGTAGAGGATTCATTAAAGGAATGGGAGCCGTAACCGGTATGGCGGGCATTGACGGCATGATGGCCAAATGCGTCTTTGCAGCAGAACAGGCCAAGGCCGCAGCGGCCATGCAGCCAGCGGGTGCGCTGACGGTGAAATCGACCTGCGTTCAATGCGTGAATTTCTGTGGTATCGAGGCCAAGGTCGACAACGGTGTCATTAAAGCCATCTATCCGGACAAGAAAAAAGCCGAGTTTTATAACTGGGGCATCTGCCCGAAGGGCGCCACAGGCCTGTTCAACACCTATGACCCGTATCGCCTGAAGAAACCCCTGAAGCGCACCAATCCCAACAAGGGCATGAATGAGGACCCGAAGTGGGTTGAAATTTCCTGGGAGGAAGCCTTCCAGATGCTCACCGACAAGCTGGCGAAGGTAAAGGCCGACAACCCGCACAAACTGGTCTGGCACCACGGCCACGGCAAGTACACCATCGGCGACCAGTTCCCCAAGGCCTTCGTCGCCGCCTTCGGCACCCCCAACCTGGTGCACCGTACGACCACCTGCGAAGCGGCGCGCCACGTGGCCGACGAGAATACCTGGGGTGGCCACGGCCATCTGCCGGACATCGAATACACCAACCTGTTCCTCAACTTCGGCAGCAACCCCTTCGAGGGCGAGCAATGGTCGCGCTGGCTTGATCACGCGATCGTCGACGCCAAGGAACGCGGCATGAAGATGATCGTCATCGAACCGCGCTTCTCGCAAGCCGCCGCCATGGCCGACGAATGGATCCCGATGCGGCCTGGCAAGGATGTCGTCTTCATCCTGGCGCTGGCCAAGCAGCTCATCGACAACCAGACCATCGACACCGATTTCCTGCTGACCTATACCAATGCGCCGCAACTGGTTGGCACCGATGGCCGCCTGTTGAAAAGTGCCGACGGCAAGCCGCTGGTGATGGATGTCTCCGGCGTCGCCAAGGCCTACGATGACCCGGCCGCCAAGGCCCAACTTGGCGGCAATTACACGGTCGACGGCAAGGCCTACCGCACCGCCTTCCAGGCACTGGTTGACGACATTAAGGACATGACGCCCCAATATGCCGAGGAAGTCTGCGGCGTTCCCGCTGCCCGCGTGGTCAGCCTGGCCAAGGAGATCGCCGCCGCGGCCCGCATCGGCTCGACGCTGA
>JBBIVX010000011.1:0-88538 GCA_037439465.1 Hydrogenophilales bacterium
GGGTGACAACATCAGCATCACGGTGGCGCTGATAGCGCCGATCGCCATGGAAGAGGGCCTGCGCTTCGCCATTCGCGAAGGCGGCCGCACCGTCGGCGCCGGCGTCGTCGCCAAGGTTATAGAGTAATCGAAAGAACATCATGCAAAGCCAAAAAATACGCATCCGCCTCAAGGGCTACGACTACAAGCTGATCGATCAGTCGGCGCTGGAAATCGTGGATACCGCCAAGCGCACCGGCGCCGTGGTCAAGGGCCCGGTGCCCTTGCCGACCAGCGTCGAGCGTTTCGACATCCTGCGCTCGCCGCACGTGAACAAGACTTCCCGCGACCAGCTGGAGATTCGTACGCACAAGCGTCTGATGGATATCGTCGATCCCACCGACAAGACCGTGGATGCGCTGATGAAGCTCGATCTACCCGCCGGCGTCGATGTGGAGATCAAACTGCAATAATTTTGGCTGGACAATGGTGCCTTGGCGGGTATAATCCCGCCTCTTTGTGTTTTGTAACTCGCCGGCCAATTGCAGTCGGCGCCTTCAAGAGGAAACTAGAATGAGTCTAGGCCTTGTCGGTCGCAAGATCGGCATGACTCGCATTTTTGCCGAGGATGGAGTCTCGATCCCGGTGACGGTGCTGGACATGTCGAACAACCGCGTCAGCCAGATCAAGTCGGTTGACGTCGATGGCTACGATGCCATTCAGGTCGCCTACGGCACCCGTAAGGCGAGTCGAATCAACAAATCCATGGCTGGGCACTTGGCCAAGGCAGGCGTCGAGGCTGCCTATGGCCTGTCCGAATTTCGGGTGGAGGCCGCTGCGGCTGGTCAGTACCAGCCGGGTACGGCGATCGGTGTTGCGATATTCCAGCCTGGTCAGATGGTGGATGTCTCCGGGGTTACCCAGGGCAAGGGCTTCGCCGGCACCATCAAGCGCCACAACTTCAAGTCCCAGCGTGCCAGCCACGGCAACTCGCGTTCGCACAACGTGCCAGGTTCCATTGGTCAGGCGCAGGACCCGGGCCGTATCTTTCCCGGCAAACGGATGTCAGGCCACATGGGCGCAGTCAAACGCACCGTGCAGAATTTGCAGGTGGTGCGGGTGGACGCAGAGCGGCAACTACTGCTGATAAAGGGCGCCGTTCCTGGACCCAAGGGTGGCGACGTGGTGGTGCGTCCTGCCGTGAAGGGAGGTGCCTGATGGACCTCAAGCTCATCAATGCGCAAGGCCAGGACGCCGGCGCGGTCAGCGCTTCCGATGCCCTGTTTGCCCGTGACTACAACGAGGCGCTGGTGCATCAGCTCGTTACCGCCTACATGGCCAATGGCCGCAGCGGTAACCGCGCTCAGAAAGACCGTGGCGAGGTCAAGCACACCACCCACAAGCCGTTCCGGCAAAAGGGTACGGGGCGTGCCCGTGCCGGCATGTCCTCCAGCCCGTTGTGGCGGGGCGGCGGCCGCATCTTCCCGAATCGTCCGGACGAAAACTTCAGCCAGAAGGTCAATCGCAAGATGTTCCGCGCCGGCATGGCCGCCATCCTGTCGCAGCTGGCCCGCGCCGGCCGCCTGCGGGTGATCGAGGAAATCGCCGTCGAGGCGCCGAAGACCAAGTTGCTGGCGGGCAAGATCAAGGGCATGGGGATAGAGAATCGGGTCCTCATCATCACCCCGGAGGTTGATGACAACCTGTGGTTGTCCTCCCGCAATCTGGCCAATGTGATGGTGCTCGAACCACGCCACGCCGATCCTGTCAGCCTGATTCGTTTCGACCAGGTCCTCGTCACCCGCGACGCGGTCAAAAGCTTTGAGGAGATGTACGCATGAACGCCGTGAAACATGCCGAGACGCGTCTGCTACAGGTCATCCTCGCGCCAGTCATTTCGGAGAAAGCCACCATGCTCGGCGACAAGCACGAGCAGGTTGCCTTTAGGGTGGCCACCGATGCCACCAAGCCGGAAATCAAGGCGGCGGTGGAACTGTTGTTCAAGGTCCAGGTGAAAGATGTCAAGGTCGCCAATGTCAAGGGCAAGGTGAAGCGCACCGGCCGTTTCATTGGCCGCCGCGACAGCTGGAAGAAGGCCTATGTCTGTCTGCAGCCTGGCCAGGAACTCAACTTCGTGGCGGGAGAATAAACCATGGCGCTGATCAAAGTTAAGCCGACTTCTGCTGGCCGCCGCGCTGTCATCAAGGTGGTTACGCCTGGTCTGCACAAGGGCAAGCCGGTCGCGGCCCTGGTGGAAAAGCAGAACAGCAAGGCAGGCCGCAACAATAACGGTCATATCACTACCCGGCACAAGGGTGGTGGCCACAAGCAACATTATCGTTTGATTGATTTTCGCCGCGATAAGGATGGCGTTCCGGCCAAGGTGGAGCGGATCGAGTACGATCCGAATCGCAGTGCCCACATTGCCCTGCTGTGTTATGCCGACGGCGAGCGCCGCTACATCATCGCGCCTCGTGGCGTCGAGGTGGGGGCCACCTTGATGAGCGGTTCCGAGGCCCAGATCAAGCCGGGCAATACGTTGCCGCTGCGCAATATTCCCGTCGGTTCCACCATTCACTGCATCGAGATGCTGCCAGGCAAGGGCGCTCAGATCGCCCGCTCCGCCGGCGCTTCGGCGCAGTTGCTGGCACGCGAGGGCGTTTACGCCCAGGTCAGGCTGCGTTCCGGCGAGATTCGCAAGGTCCACGTTGACTGCCGCGCGACGGTTGGCGAGGTGGGGAATGCCGAGCATAACCTGCGCTCCATCGGCAAGGCTGGCGCCATGCGCTGGCGTGGTGTCCGTCCGACCGTTCGGGGCGTCGTCATGAACCCGGTAGATCACCCCCATGGTGGTGGTGAAGGTCGTACGGGTGAAGGTCGCGTTCCGGTTTCACCCTGGGGGCAGCCCACCAAGGGTTACCGGACCCGTAGCAACAAGCGCACGGACAGCATGATCGTGCGGCGCCGGCACAAAGCGTAAGGGGTGAGTGGATATGGCACGTTCCGTTAAAAAGGGCCCGTTCGTCGACGGGCATCTGGTAAAAAAAATCGAGGCCGCTCAGGCCGGTCAGGACAAACGCCCGATCAAAACCTGGTCGCGTCGTTCCACTGTCCTGCCGGACTTTGTGGGGCTGACCATTGCCGTGCATAACGGCAAGCAACATATCCCCGTGTACATCACGGAAAACATGGTGGGGCACAAGCTGGGCGAGTTCTCTCTGACTCGCACCTTCAAGGGCCACGCCGCCGACAAGAAAGCCAAGAAGTAGGAGCCAAGTATGGAAGTTTCCGCTATTTTGCGCGGCACCCGCCTGTCCGCCCAGAAGGCCCGCTTGGTGGCTGACCTGGTGCGCGGCAAGCCTGTTGACAGCGCGCTCAACATTTTGACATTCACGCCCAAGGAGGCCGCTGTCGTGATCCGCAAGGTGCTCGAATCGGCCATTGCCAACGCCGAGCACAACGAAGGCGCCGACATCGATGAACTGAAGGTTAAGACCATCCATGTCGACGAGGGCGCCACCCTCAAGCGTTTCGCCGCGCGGGCCAAGGGCCGGGGCAACCGGATCATGAAACCCACCTGTCACATCACCGTGACAGTTGGCGATTGAGGTAGCGTATGGGACAGAAAATACATCCGACCGGTTTCCGCTTGAGCGTCAACCGCAACTGGACCTCCAAGTGGTATGCCAACAGCAAGAACTTCGCGTCGATGCTGAGCGAGGATCTGAAAGTTCGCGACTTCCTCAAGAAGAAACTCGCCCACGCCTCCTTGAGCCGCATCGTCATCGAGCGGCCGGCCAAGAATGCCCGCATCACCCTTTTCTCGGCACGCCCAGGCGTCGTGATCGGCAAAAAGGGCGAGGATATCGAGGCTTTGCGCAAGCAGCTCACCAGCATGATGTCCGTGCCGGTCACGCTGAACATTGAGGAAGTGCGCAAGCCCGAGCAGGATGCGCAAATCATTGCCGCCTCCATCGCCACCCAACTGGAAAAGCGGATCATGTTCCGGCGCGCCATGAAGCGAGCCATGCAGAGTGCCATGCGTTTCGGCGCCCAGGGCATCAAGATCATGAGCGCAGGCCGGCTGAATGGTGCGGAAATCGCCCGCACCGAATGGTACCGCGAGGGCCGCGTGCCATTACATACCCTGCGGGCTGACATCGACTATGGTTTTGCCGAGGCCAACACCACTTACGGTGTGATCGGCATCAAGGTATGGGTCTACAAGGGCGAACATCTTGGCAGCGGCGACAAGCCAGTGGCGGCGCCCGAGCCTGAACGCCGCCCCCGTCGGCCGTCCGGTCGGGCTGGAAAGGAGTAAGCGATGCTGCAACCCGCAAGAAGGAAATACCGCAAGGAGCAGAAAGGCCGCAACACCGGCCTGGCGACTCGCGGAGCCAAGGTCAGTTTTGGCGAGTACGGGCTCAAGGCCATTGGCCGTGGTCGCCTCACCGCCCGCCAGATCGAGGCCGCCCGACGTGCCATGACCCGCCATATCAAACGGGGGGGGCGTATCTGGATCCGTATCTTCCCTGACAAGCCAATCTCGCAGAAGCCCGCCGAGGTGCGTATGGGTAATGGCAAGGGCAATCCGGAGTATTACGTGGCGGAGATTCAGCCCGGCAAGGTTCTTTACGAGATGGACGGTGTAACCGAGGAACTGGCGCGCGAGGCCTTCCGTCTGGCCGCCGCCAAGCTGCCCATTGCCACCGCGTTTGTCACCCGTCACTATGGGACCTGATCATGAAAGCCAGTGAACTTCGCACGAAAAACAAGGATGAGCTGCAGAACGAGCTCAAGGAGTTGCTGCGCGCCCAGTTCAGCCTGCGTATGCAGATTGCCACCCAGCAGACCAACAAGACCCATGAGCTTCGCAATGCGCGCCGCGACATTGCCCGTGTTCGCACAGTCATGCGTGAGGCCAGCTTGAAGGCCGGAAACTGACAAGGTAGATGAAGATGGCCGAACAGGAAAATAGCAAGATCATTCGCGCATTGACCGGCAAGGTAGTGAGCGACAAGATGGACAAGACCGTGACCGTGCTGGTGGAGCGGCGGGCCAAACACCCGCTCTATGGCAAGGTGATCCGTCTGTCCAAGAAATATCACGCCCACGACGAGGATAACGGCTGCCATGAAGGCGACATCGTCGTCATCGAGGAATGTCGGCCGCTGTCCAGAACAAAATTCTGGAAGGTGGTGCGTGTGGTGGAACAAGCGAAGACGATCTGAAATATCGCTTGCCAGGATTCGGGGGCATAGGTACAATTCTCCCCCTTCTGTCGCCCATTCGTGGGCACTAACCCTTCGGGATCCAAAACTGCTCGGCCGCGCATTTAGCCGGCGGGGCAAGTTGGAGAGAGACCATGATTCAAATGCAATCCAAGCTGGACGTGGCTGACAACACGGGTGCGCGCTCGGTAATGTGCATCAAGGTGTTGGGCGGCTCGAAAAGGCGTTACGCCGGGATCGGCGACATCATCAAAGTGAGCATCAAGGATGCGGCGCCGCGCGGGCGCGTCAAGAAGGGCGAGGTCTATAACGCCGTGGTGGTGCGAACTGCAAAGGGCGTGCGCCGCCCCGATGGTTCGGTCGTCAAGTTCGATGGCAACGCCGCGGTGTTACTTACGGCCAAGCTGGAGCCGATCGGTACCCGTATCTTCGGGCCGGTTACTCGTGAACTGCGTACGGAGCGATTCATGAAGATCGTCTCCCTGGCGCCCGAGGTTCTATAAGGAGTCAGGCATGAACAAGATTCGCAGAGGCGATGAGGTGGTGGTCCTGACCGGCAAGGACAAGGGCAAGCGCGGCACCGTGTTGCGCGTGTTGGAAGGCCAGGTTGTGGTTGAGGGTGTCAACCGTGCCAAGCGCGCGGTCAAGCCGAACCCCATGCGCGGTACAACCGGCGGTTTCGTAGACAAGGATATGCCCATCGATATTTCCAATGTCGCCATCTTCAATCCGGCGCAAGGCAAGGGTGATCGAGTGGGCATCAAGGTGCTGGAGGACGGGCGCAAGGTGCGCTTCTTCAAGTCCAACGGCGAAGTGCTGGACGCGTGAGGTAAGTGATGGCTCGACTCAAGGCTTATTACAAGGAAACCGTGGTGCCGCAACTGATGCAGCAGTTCGGTTACAAAACCGTGATGCAGGTGCCACGCATTGAGAAGATCACCCTCAACATGGGTGTCGGGGAGGCGGTGGGCGACAAGAAGGTGCTGGAGCATGCGGTTGAGGACATGACCAAGATCGGCGGTCAGAAGCCGGTGGTCACCAAGGCGCGCAAGTCGATTGCTGCTTTCAAGATCCGCGATGACTATCCCATCGGTTGCAAAGTGACCCTGCGGCGCGAGCGTATGTTCGAGTTTCTGGACCGCCTTATTGCGGTGTCCATCCCCCGTATCCGTGACTTCCGCGGCATCGGCGGTAAGGGATTCGACGGCCGTGGCAATTACAACATGGGCGTCAAGGAACAGATCATGTTTCCGGAGATTGAGTACGACAAGATCGATGCGCTCCGCGGCATGAACATCACCATCACCACCACCGCGAAGACGGATGCCGAGGCCAAAGCGCTATTGGCGGCGTTCCGCTTCCCGTTCAAGAATTGAGGTCGGCATGGCCAAGAAAGCACTGATCAATCGTGAAGAGAAACGCCGCAACATGGTGAAGAAGTTCGCCGTCAAGCGTGCAGAACTCAAGGCGATTATGAGCGACCAGAAGCGCTCCGAGGAGGAGCGCATGGATGCGCGCCTGAAGATGCAGACGTTGCCCCGTGACGCCAGTCCCAGTCGCCTGCGCAATCGTTGTGGTCTGACGGGGCGGCCGCGCGGCGTGTTCCGCAAGTTCGGCCTGTGCCGCAACAAGATCCGCGAAATCGCCATGCGGGGCGATATTCCCGGTGTCATCAAGGCCAGCTGGTAAGGAGGCAAGACGATGAGCATGAGTGATCCCATCGCCGATATGCTGACCCGCATTCGCAATGCGCAGCTCTCGGAAAAGGTCTCGGTGCGCATGCCTTCTTCCAAGCTGAAGAAGGCTATCGCCCAAGTGTTGAAGGACGAGGGGTATATCGATGACTACGCGGTGCGCGAAGTCGGCGGTCTGTCCGAGATGGAAATTGCCCTTCGTTATTATGCCGGCCGTCCGGTGATCGAACGGATCGAGCGCGTCAGCAGGCCAGGTCTGCGGATTTACAAGGGGCGCGAGGGTCTGCCCCGAGTGATGAATGGTCTTGGTGTCGCCATCGTCTCCACCTCGCAAGGGGTGATGACTGATCGCAAGGCGCGCTCCCTTGGGGTGGGCGGCGAAGTGCTGTGCGTGGTTGCGTGAGGTAGAACATGTCCAGAGTTGCCAAGAATCCTATTCCGGTGCCCTCTGGGGTTGAAATCAACCTCAGCGCGGGCGCGATTACCGTCAAGGGCCCCCAGGGCACCCTCAGTCAGCCGCTGACGTCGCGTGTCAATGTGCGTCATGCCGACGGCCGACTGCAAGTCGAAGCCGCCGACGAGAGCGCCGCGGCCAATGCCATGTCCGGCACCACGCGGGCCCTGCTGGCCAATATGGTGCATGGCGTGTCGAAGGGTTTTGAGCGCAAGCTCACCCTGGTCGGCGTCGGCTACCGGGCCCAGGCCCAGGGCGACAAGCTGACGCTCAGCCTTGGTTTTTCGCACCCGGTCGAGCATGTCATGCCCGCTGGCGTGAAGGTCGAGACCCCCAGCCAAACCGAAATACTGATCAAGGGCGCTGACAAACAGAAGGTCGGTCAGGTGGCCGCTGACGTGCGCGCTTATCGTCCGCCCGAACCATACAAGGGCAAGGGTGTCCGCTACGCGGATGAAGTGGTTTCCCTCAAGGAAACCAAGAAGAAATAATCTGGAGTCACGAGCATGGACAAGAAGATCCGACGCCTGCGCCGGGCGCGCAAAACCCGCGCCAAGATCGCGGAACTCGCGGTGGCCCGTCTCTGCGTGTACCGCAGCAACTGCCACATTTACGCACAAATCATCGACGCCAGCGGCGGCAAGGTTGTCTGCAGCGCCTCCACGCTGGAGAAGGATCTGCGCGCCCAGGCCAGTAACGGCAGCAACAGCGAGGTGGCCAAGCTGGTCGGCCAGCGCATCGCCGAGAAGGCCAAAGCGGCGGGTATTGGGCAGGTGGCCTTCGATCGCGGTGGTTTTGTGTATCACGGCCGAGTCAAGGCCCTGGCTGAAGCGGCCCGTGAACACGGCCTTCAGTTCTAACGCGAGGTTACGAGAATGGCGAAATTCGAACAGCAGCAGGAAGATCGTGGCGATGGCCTGCGGGAAAAGATGATCTCGGTAAACCGGGTCACCAAGGTGGTCAAGGGTGGCCGGATACTGGGTTTCGCGGCGCTGACCGTGGTCGGCGATGGTGACGGTGGCATCGGCATGGGCAAGGGTAAGTCCCGCGAAGTGCCGGTCGCCGTGCAGAAGGCCATGGAAGAGGCCCGCCGCAAGATGGTCAAGGTCTCCCTCAAGAACGGAACCTTCCATCATGCCGTCACTGGCAAACATGGCTCCTCCGTGGTGCTGATCCAGCCTGCCTCCGAGGGTACCGGCATCATTGCCGGTGGTGCCATGCGTGCTGTTTTCGAGGTGATGGGTGTGACCAACGTGCTGGCCAAGTGCCTGGGTTCCACCAATCCCTATAACGTCGTGCGGGCCACTCTGAATGGCCTCGAGCAAATGAATACGCCCAGCGATGTGGCGGCCAAGCGCGGCAAGAGCGTTGCTGAGATTCTGGAGTAAGCCATGACCCGCTCGAATGCGAAAATCAAGGTGACGTTGGTGAAGAGTCCCATCGGGACGCAGTCTTTTCACCGTGAATCGGTACGCGGCCTGGGGCTCAAGCGCATGCATCAGTCCGTTGTGCTGGAGGATACCCCGGCGGTGCGCGGCATGATCAATCGTGTGAGCTTTCTGGTCAAAAGCGAGGCGGTATAAAAATGCAACTCAATACTCTGCAACCCGGTGCTGGCAGCAAGCATGCGGCCAAGCGTGTTGGCCGAGGTATCGGCTCTGGTCTCGGCAAGACGGCCGGCCGCGGCCACAAGGGCCAGAAATCCCGCGCCGGCGGCTTCCACCGGGTCGGCTTTGAGGGCGGGCAAATGCCTTTGCACCGGCGTCTGCCCAAACGCGGATTCATTTCTCTTGGGCGGGCGTTCAAGGCCGAGGTTCGCCTCGACGCGCTCAATGCCCTGCCGGTCGATACCGTTGACCTGCTGGTGTTGAAGCAGGCTGGCATGGTGCCGTTGCTTGCCAAGAATGTCAGGGTGATCCTGGCCGGCAAACTCGACAAGGCGGTCAAGCTGGTGGGCATCGTCGCCACCAAGGGCGCCAAGGCGGCCATCGAGGCGGCCGGCGGCAGCGTCGAAGGCTGATCGGAGACCGATATTGGCTAATCCTGCCGCGAATTTTCTCCAGATGTCGGGGAAGATGGGCGATCTCAAGCGTCGTCTGTGGTTTCTCATTGGTGCGCTCATCGTCTATCGCGTTGGCGCCCACATCCCGGTGCCTGGTATCGACCCGGCGGTATTGGCGGATTTGTTCAAAAGCCAGCAGAACGGCATCCTGGGCATGTTCAACATGTTCTCGGGCGGTGCCCTCAAGCGCTTCACCGTGTTTGCCTTGGGTATCATGCCCTATATTTCAGCGTCGATTATCGTGCAGTTGCTGACGGTGGTCTCGCCGCAGATGGAGGCACTGAAGAAGGAAGGCG
Source organism: Hydrogenophilales bacterium (assembly GCA_037439465.1). GTDB lineage: Bacteria > Pseudomonadota > Gammaproteobacteria > Burkholderiales > Thiobacillaceae > Parasulfuritortus. The sequence continues at coordinate 9,717 of JBBIVX010000011.1, forward strand.
AGGCCGGGCGGCGCAAGATCACCCAGTACACCCGCTATGGCACAGTATTCCTTGCTGCCTTCCAGGCCATGGGCATCGCCATCGCTTTGGAAGGGCAGGCGGGCCTGGTACTGGAACCGGGATTCATGTTCCGCATCACCACCTTGGTGACCTTGGTGGCCGGCACCATGTTCCTGATGTGGCTGGGCGAGCAGATTACCGAGCGCGGCATCGGTAACGGCATCTCCATGATCATCTTCGCCGGTATCGCCGCGGGCCTGCCCCAGGCCATCGGCGGCACTCTCGAGCTGACGCGCACTGGCACCTTCTCCATTCCCCTGGTGCTGCTGTTGTTCGTCGGCGCCTTGTTGGTGACCGCTTTGGTGGTTTTTGTCGAACGCGGTCAGCGCAAGATATTGGTTAACTATGCCAAGCGCCAGGTCGGCAATAAACTGTATGGCGGCCAAAGCTCGCACCTGCCGTTGAAGCTCAATATGGCGGGTGTCATTCCGCCCATTTTCGCCTCGTCCATCATCCTCTTCCCGGCCACTCTGGCGGGCTGGTTCGGGGCCAGTGAGAGCATGACCTGGCTGCGGGATCTGGGTGCGGCCCTGTCGCCCGGCCAGCCTATCTATGTGCTTCTCTATGCCCTGGCGATCATTTTCTTCTGCTTTTTCTATACGGCGTTGGTGTTCAATCCCAAGGAAACCGCCGACAACCTGAAGAAGAGCGGCGCCTTTGTCCCAGGTATCCGGCCTGGTGAGCATACTTCGAAATACATCGACAAGATCATGACCCGGTTGACACTGATCGGCGCCATCTACGTCACGCTGGTCTGTCTGTTGCCGGAATTCTTGATTGTCAACTGGAACGTGCCCTTCTATTTTGGCGGCACATCCCTACTGATCCTCGTGGTCGTCACCATGGACTTCATGGCACAGGTGCAGGCCTATGTGATGACCCACCAATATGAAAGCCTGCTCAAGAAGGCAAACTTTAAGGGTGGTAACTTCCTGGCCAGATAAAGCGAGATGGGCAAGGAAGACGTCATCCAGATGCTGGGAGAGGTCATAGAGACTCTCCCGAATGCCACCTTCCAGATCAAGCTGGAAAATGGCCATGTGGTGCTGGGGCACATCTCCGGCAAGATGCGTATGCATTACATTCGTATACTGCCGGGCGACAAGGTCACCGTCGAGCTGACCCCTTACGATTTGAGTCGTGCGCGCATCGTTTACCGCGCCAAATGAGTGATTGAAAGGAGCCGAACATGCGTGTTCAAACCTCAGTGAAAAAGATTTGCCGCAAGTGCAAGATCGTCAAGCGCAAGGGTGTAGTGCGCGTTATTTGTAGTGAAGCGCGGCACAAGCAGCGCCAGGGTTGATGAACGGCTTGCCTAGACAGGCCATTCATCGATATAATTTATAGTTTAGTCTGGACGGAGTATTTTCATGGCCCGGATTGCAGGGGTTAACATCCCCAACCATAAACATGCCGAGATCGCGTTGACAGCGGTTTACGGCGTAGGCCGGTCGCGCGCGCGGCTCATTTGCGAGCAAGCGGGGGTCAACCCTTCCGCCAAGATCAAGGATCTCGGTGAGGAGGCCATCGACAAGTTGCGCGAGGGCGTTTCCAAGTTCGTGGTGGAAGGCGATCTGCGTCGGGAAATAACCATGAACATCAAGCGGCTCATGGATCTGGGCTGCTATCGCGGGGTACGGCATCGCCGTGGTTTGCCCGTTCACGGCCAGCGTACCCGTACCAATGCCCGCACCCGCAAGGGCCCGCGCAAGCAAATGCAAGTCAAAAAGTAAGAGTTAGGTAAAACAAATGGCCAAGGCAACCACCGCCCGCGTGCGGAAAAAAGTCAAGAAGAGTGTCGCCGATGCAATCGCGCATGTACATGCTTCTTTCAACAACACCATCGTGACCATCACCGATCGTCAGGGCAATGCATTGTCCTGGTTCACGGCCGGCGCAGCGGGTTTCAAGGGCTCGCGCAAGAGCACTCCGTTCGCCGCTCAGGTGGCGGCCGAGAATGCCGGCAAGCAGGCGCAGGAATACGGCGTCAAGAACATTGAAGTTCGCATCAAGGGCCCCGGTCCCGGACGCGACTCCACCGTCCGCGCGCTCAACGCCCTTGGTTTCAAGATCACCAGTATCTCCGACGTGACCCCCATGCCGCACAACGGCTGCCGTCCGCCGAAGAAGCGCCGCGTCTGACCAATAGGAGAGCACCGTGGCCCGAAATACCGACCCCAAATGCCGTCAGTGCCGCCGTGAGGGCGAGAAGCTGTTCCTCAAGGGCGAAAAATGTTTCACCGAAAAATGTGCCGTCGAGCGCCGCAACCAGGCCCCCGGCCAGCATGGCGCCCGCCAGTCGCGTTTGTCCGACTACGCCGTGCAACTGCGTGCCAAGCAGAAGATTCGCAAGATTTACGGTGTCCTCGAAGGCCAGTTCCGCCTGACCTACAAGAAGGCCGACCAGCTGAAGGGCGTGACCGGCGAGAATCTGCTGCAGATGCTCGAAAGCCGTCTCGATACTGTCGCCTACCGCATGGGCTTTGGCGCTTCCCGTACCGAGTCGCGACAGGTCGTCCGCCATAACGGCATTCTGGTCAATGGCAAGCGCGTCAACATACCCTCTTACCAGGTGAAGCCGGGCGATGTCGTCGAAGTGGCCGAAAAAGCCAAGAGCCACCTGCGCATCAAAGGTGCCAGTGAGGCCGCCGAAGGTCGTGGTTTCCCGGAATGGGTTGCGGTCGATGTCAAGGCGCTGAAAGGCACCTACAAGGCACGTCCGCAGCGTGCCGAGTTGCCGCCCACCCTCAACGAATCCCTGGTGATCGAGCTGTACTCCAAGTAACAGCCTGTCTGATTGAAGGACTTGCATTATGTCGAATACCGGTGATCTGCTGAAACCACGCAGCGTGGAAGTCAACAGCATTTCCCCCCGCCAGGCCCGCGTTGCCCTGGAGCCCTTCGAGCGTGGCTATGGCCACACGCTGGGCAATTCCCTGCGCCGGATATTGCTTTCCTCGATGCAGGGCTACGCCCCGACCGAGGTGAGGATCACGGGCGTCGTGCATGAATACTCCGCCCTCGAAGGGGTCCAGGAAGATGTCGTGGACATCCTGCTCAACCTCAAGGGCCTGGCCGTCAAGCTGAACAACCGCCAGGAAGCCCTGGTTACCGTCAAGCGGGATGTCGAAGGCGTGGTTACCGCCGGTGACATTCAGGCCGGACATGACGTCGAGATACTCAATCCCGAGCATGTCATCGCCCACGTCACCACGGGTGGCAAGCTGGAGATGGAGATCAAGATCGAGTCCGGCCGCGGTTATGTCCCGGCCAGCAGCCGTCGTCAGGATGAAGAATCCCGCCCCGTCGGCACCATCCTGATCGATGCCCTCTATAGCCCGGTCAAGAAGGTCAGCTTCAGCGTCGAGAGCGCCCGTGTCGAACAGCGCACGGACCTTGACAAACTGATACTGGAGATTGAGACCAATGGCGTGGTCGAGCCGGAAGAGGCCGTGCGTCACGCGGCCCGGCTACTCATCGAGCAGTTGTCGCCGTTTGCCGATCTCAAAGGCGTGACCCTGCCCAACGAACAACCCAAGCAAGCCGGGCCGCAGATGGACCCCATCCTGTTGCGTCCGGTGGATGAGCTCGAGCTGACCGTCCGTTCCGCCAACTGCTTGAAGGCGGAGAATATTTACTACATTGGCGACCTGATCCAGCGTACCGAAACCGAGTTGCTCAAGACCCCGAACCTGGGCCGCAAATCCCTGAACGAAATCAAGGAAGTGCTGGCCGCCCGTGGCTTGACCCTCGGTATGAAATTGGAAAGCTGGCCGCCCACGGGCTACGACAAGCCCTGATCGATCCGAGGTAAGAAAAAATGCGTCATCGCCAGTCCAACCGTAAACTGAACCGCACCACGAGCCATCGCCTGGCCATGCTGCGCAACCTGTCCAATGCCCTGCTGGAGCACGAGGTCATCAAGACCACCTTGCCCAAGGCCAAGGAACTGCGTCGTGTGGTCGAACCCCTGATCACCCTGGGCAAGACCCCTAGCCTGGCCAACCGTCGCCTGGCTTTTGACCGCCTGCGTAACCGCGACATGGTACTCAAACTGTTCGACGATCTCGGCCCCCGCTTCAAGGCCCGTCCTGGTGGCTATCTGCGTATCCTCAAGTTCGGCTACCGGGTTGGCGACAACGCCCCCCTGGCACTGGTCGAGCTGGTGGATCGCCCCGCGGTGGCGACGACCTCGGCAGCCGCCGAGTAAGTTTGCGCACGTCCTTGACAGGGCCGGCACCGCCGGCCCTTTTCTATTCCGGAGGCGAAAATGTTGGTGTTGTTCACGGATTTCGGCTGGCGCGATCCCTATGTCGGCCAGGTAAAAGCCGTGCTGGCGCAAGCAGCGCCCGGCCAGCCAGTCATCGATCTGCTGCATGACGTGCCTGACTTCAATGCCCATGCCGGGGCGCATCTGCTGGATGCCCTGGCGCCCGCTTTTCCGGCCGGCAGCGTGTTTCTGTGCATCGTCGATCCGGGTGTCGGCGGGCCCCGTCAAGCCTTGGTGGTGGAGGCTGCGGGTCGCTGGTTCGTCGGGCCGGACAATGGCCTGCTATCGGTTGTCGCGGCGCGCGCCAGCGACGCGCGTTATTGGCGTATCCACTGGCGTCCGGAACGTATGTCCGCCAGTTTCCATGGCCGCGACCTGTTCGCGCCCGTGGCTGGCGCCATTGCCGCCGGCCATTTCCCGTTGGAAAAGGTCGAGGCCATCGCAGCACCGGAGGTCTCATTCGACCCGGCCGACCTGCCGCGCATCGTATATATCGACCACTACGGCAACGCCTGGACCGGGATCCGCGGCGGCCTGATGGCGGATGTCGGCCACATCGAGGTGAAGAGCCGGTCCCTGCCGTGCCGGCGCGTCTTTCACGAAGTGGCCAAGGGCGAAGCCTGCGGCTACGTCAACAGCGTCGGCCTCGTCGAGATCGCCGTCAATCGTGGTAGCGCCGCGCAAAAACTCGGGTTGGCGGTGGGCGACCGGGTCTATCTGCCCGCCGTCAACGGCGTAGGTCACTAAAACCGCTCATCCGGGCGCAGGTAGCGCCATTGGCCCAATGGCAAGTGGCCCAGCATCACCCGTCCGATGCGTACGCGCTTGAGGCCCGCCACCTTCAACCCCACCAGTTCGCACATGCGGCGGATCTGGCGCTTCTTGCCTTCTTTCAGAATGAACCGCAACTGGTCCTCGTTCTGCCAGCTCACGCTGGCTGGCCGCAGCGCCTGTCCATCCAGGCTGAGGCCGTGCTGGAGAAGGGCAAGACCATCTGCCGCGAGCCGGCCTTCCACCCGCACCAGATATTCCTTTTCGATATCGGAATCCTCGCCGATCAACTGCCGGGCGACACGACCATCCTGGGTCAGCACCAGGAGCCCGGAGGAATCGATATCCAGCCGCCCCGCCGGGGCCAGACCTTTGAGATGAGCGGCCGAGAAACGTCGGCCGCCCTTGCCAGACCCCGGTGGAACGTACTGATTTTCCGATCTGATCAGTGTGATCGCCGGGGTGAAACCCGGCTCCGGCTGGCCGGAAACATAGCCGATGGGTTTGTTGAGCAGCAGGGTGACGCGCTCCTGCTGCGCGCTCCGGGCTTGATTGGCCAGGGTGATCGTGCAGCCCGGATCGACGCGGGTGCCCAACACGTCGATCTTTTGGCCGTCGACGAAGACCCAGCCGCGCTCGATGTAGACATCCGCCTCGCGGCGGGAGCAAAGGCCGCGTTCGGCCATGAGTTTGGAAAGACGTATGGGTTCAGGCATGCTTTTCTTTGGCTCCTTAAGGTGAGCTCTGGGATGTCGGGGAACGCGCCAGCACCGGTAGCAGATAGCGCCCGGTATGGCTGTCCGGGTTGGTGGCCACTTGTTCCGGTGTGCCCTCGGCGATGATCCGGCCGCCGCCATCGCCGCCTTCGGGACCCAGGTCGATGATCCAATCGGCGGTCTTTATGACGTCCAGGTTGTGCTCGATCACCACGACCGTGTTGCCATGCTCCACCAGGCGCCTCAGCACAGTCAGGAGCAGCGAGATGTCGTGGAAATGCAGGCCGGTGGTGGGCTCGTCCAGGATGTACAGGGTGCGTCCGGTGTCGCGCTTGGACAGTTCCAGGGACAACTTGACTCGCTGGGCCTCGCCGCCGGATAGCGTGGTGGCGGACTGGCCCAGGCGGATGTAGCTCAGGCCGACGTCAATCAGGGTTTGCAGCTTGCGCTTGATGGCTGGCACCGGGTCGAAGAAGGCACGCGCCTCTTCCACCGTCATTTGCAGTATCTGGTGGATGTTCCTGCCCTTGTATTCGATTTCCAGGGTCTCGCGGTTGTAGCGCTTGCCGTGACAGACGTCACAGGGCACGTAGATGTCGGGCAAAAAGTGCATCTCCACCTTGATCATGCCGTCGCCCTGGCAGGCCTCGCAGCGGCCGCCCTTGACGTTGAAGGAAAAGCGGCCGGGGCTATAGCCGCGTTCGCGCGCCTGCACGGTGCCGGAGAACAACTCGCGTATTGGCGTGAACAGGCCGGTGTAGGTGGCCGGGTTGGAGCGCGGCGTGCGGCCGATCGGGCTCTGGTCGACGTTGACGATCTTGTCGAACCATTCCTCGCCTTCCATGGACTCGAACGGGGCCGGCTCCAGGGCAGCGCCGTTGAGGCGGTTGGCCAGGGTGGCATACAGGGTATCGTTGATCAGGGTCGACTTACCCGAGCCGGATACCCCGGTAACGCAAATCATGATCCCGGTGGGCAGGTTGAGAGTGATGTTCTTCAGGTTGTTGCCGCTGGCGCCGGTCAGGCTCAGCACCCGGCCCGCGCGCGCCTGTCGCCGCGTGGCCGGTACCGGGATGCTCAGGCGGCCGGACAGGTAGGCGCCGGTGAGCGAGCGTTCACTGGTCAGGATGTCGGCCAGCGTGCCCTCGGCGACGATCTCGCCACCATGTTCGCCGGCGCCCGGCCCCATATCGACGATGTGGTCGGCCTGACGGATGGCCTCCTCGTCGTGCTCGACCACGATCACCGTGTTGCCGAGGTCCCTGAGGTGCTTGAGGGTGCCCAGCAGACGGTCGTTGTCGCGCTGGTGCAGGCCGATCGACGGCTCGTCGAGGACGTACATCACGCCGGTCAGGCCGGAGCCGATTTGCGAGGCCAGGCGGATGCGCTGGGCCTCGCCGCCCGACAGGGTATCGGCGGAACGATCGAGCGACAGGTAATTGAGACCGACGTCATTGAGGAAGGACAGGCGGGCGACGATCTCCTTGGTGATCTTGTCGGCCACCTGAGCCTTGTGGCCGGCCAGGCTCAATCCGGCGAAGAATTTCAGCGATTGGTGGATGGGCAGGCGGGCCAGTTCGTGCAGGCTATGGCCGCCCACCATGACGTTGCGCGCCTCCAGCCGCAGCCGGCTGCCGCCGCATTCCGGGCACGGCCGGGTAGCGATGTAGTGGGCCAGGTCCTCGCGCACCAGTTGCGATTCGCTTTCCCGGTAGCGCCGCTCCAGGGTTGGGATGACGCCGTCGAAGGCGTGCTTGCGGGTGACCTGGCGGCCGCCGTCGCCTGGGTAGCGGAAGGTGATGATCTCGTGGCCGCTGCCATGCAAAATCATCTCCTGGACGGCCGGCGGGAGGTTCTCGTAGGGCGTGTCGATGTCGAAGCCGTAGTGCATCGCCAGCGCTTCCACCATCCGGTAGAAAAAGGCGTTACGCCGGTCCCAGCCCTTGATCGCGCCGCCGGCCAGCGACAGGTGCGGAAAGGCGACTACCCGCCTGGGGTCGAAGAAGGTGATCTGGCCCAGACCGTCGCACTTCGGGCATGCGCCCATCGGGTTGTTGAACGAGAACAGGCGCGGCTCCAGCTCGGGCAGGGCATAGTCGCACACCGGACAGGCGAACTTGGCCGAGAACAGGGTCTCGCGGCCGCTGTCCATCTCCACCGCCAGGGCCTTGCCATCGGAGTGGCGCAACGCCGTCTCGAAGGACTCGGCCAGGCGCTGTTTCATGTCGGGGCGGACCTTGAGACGGTCGACCACCGCCTCGATGGTGTGCTTGCGGTGTTTGTCCAGTTTCGGCACGGCATCGATGTCGTGTACCTCGCCATCGATCCTGAGACGCACGAAGCCCTGGGCGCGCAACTCGTCGAACAGGCCGAGCTGTTCGCCTTTGCGACCGACCACCAGCGGCGCCAGGATCATCAGCCGGCTGTCCGCCGGCAGTTCCAGCGCCTGATCGACCATTTGCGACACCGTCTGCGCCGTAAGTTCGATGCCGTGGTATGGGCAGCGCGGCGTGCCGGCGCGGGCGAACAACAGGCGCAGGTAGTCGTGGATCTCGGTCACGGTGCCGACGGTCGAACGCGGATTGTGGCTGGCGGCCTTCTGCTCGATGGCGATGGCCGGGGAGAGTCCCTCGATCAGGTCCACGTCCGGTTTTTCCATCAGTTGCAGGAACTGCCGGGCGTAGGCCGAGAGCGATTCGACATAGCGGCGCTGGCCCTCGGCGTAGAGGGTGTCGAAGGCCAGCGACGACTTGCCGGAACCAGAGAGCCCGGTAATGACGATGAGCCGATGCTGCGGCAGCTCCAGGTTGATATTGTTGAGATTGTGGGTGCGGGCGCCGCGGACGCGAATCATGCTCAGGCAGGAAGGTAAAAACGGCTAATATTACGCACTTTCCTTATGCTTTTCGCGCCAACGTGAATCCTCCCTCCAATCCCATGACCACGGGCGAGCGCCGTGCCGCCGGTTCACTTGCCGCCATCTTCGGTCTGCGCATGTTGGGGATGTTCCTGATCCTGCCGGTGTTCGCCCTCTACGCCAAGGGCCTGACGCACGATCACACCCTGATCGGCCTGGCGCTCGGCATGTACGGCCTGACCCAGGCGGTGTTGATGATCCCTTTCGGCATGGCCTCCGACCGTTTCGGGCGCAAGCCGGTTATCCTCCTCGGCCTCGCCATTTTTGCCGTCGGCTGTTTTGTGGCCGCGGCGGCGGAGAGCATCGAGATGATCATCCTGGGGCGCGCACTGCAAGGGATGGGCGCCATTTCCGCGGCAGTCACGGCGCTGCTGGCCGATCTCACTCGGGAAGAGAAACGTACCCAGGCCATGGCCATGATCGGCAGCACCATCGGCCTGGCCTTCGCCTTCTCGCTCGCCATCGCGCCGCTTCTTTACCAGTGGATAGGCGTGCCGGGCATGTTCGCCCTTACCGGCGTGCTTACCCTGGTGGCCATCCCGGTAGTCATGTTCGTTACCCCCGATCCCGGCAAAACGGCTTTTCACTCGGACGCCGAGACCAATCCGGCGCGGCTGCGGGGCGTGCTGAAAAACGCCGAGTTGTTGCGCCTCGACTGGGGTATCTTCGCCCTGCACGCGGCCCAGATGGCGATGTTCACCGTGGTGCCCTTCGCCCTCCGGGGCGACGGCGATGGCCTGGAGGTGGGCCGACACTGGCAGGTGTATCTGCCGGTGGTGCTGATTTCCTTCGCTTTCATGGTACCGGCCATCCTTTATGGCGAGAAGGGCGGCCGCATGAAGCCGGTCTTCCTGGGCGCGGTGACGCTGCTGCTGGCGGCCCAGGTGGTACTCGGCCTGTCCGTGAACCACTTCTGGGGAGTGGTGGCGGCCCTGCTGCTGTTTTTCATCGCCTTCAACATATTGGAGGCCAGCCTGCCCTCGCTGATCTCCAAGATCGCGCCACCGGAGGCCAAGGGCACCGCCATGGGGGTCTATAACACCGCTCAGGCAATTGGGTTATTCTTCGGCGGTGCGGTCGGTGGCTGGTTGGCGCAGCACGCCGGTTACAGCGCGGTGTTCGTCTTTTGCGCAGCCCTGACCGTGGTTTGGCTGGTCCTGGCCGCGCGCATGACGCCGCCGCCGCGGGTGAAGACCCAGATGTTCCATATCGGGACGCTGGCAGCCGGTGAGGCGGAGCGCCTGGCCAAGAGACTGGCGGTCTTTGCCGGCGTCGAGGCCGTGACGGTGTTGCCGGACGAGGGTATGGTCATGCTCAAGGTCAGCCAAACCGGCTGGGATGAGGATGGCATCAAACATCTGTTGAATGGGGGAAAAACGTGATGGCTTCAGTGAACAAAGTGATCCTTATCGGCAACCTGGGCGCCGACCCGGAGATGCGTTATCTGCCCAGCGGCGATGCCGTCGCCAACCTGCGCATCGCCACCACCGAGACATGGAAAGACAAGAACGGCGAAAAGCAGGAAACCACCGAGTGGCACCGCGTCGCCTTCTTCGGCAAGACCGCCGAGGTCTGTGGACAGTACCTGAAGAAGGGCAGCCCGGTTTATGTGGAAGGCGCCATCCGCACCCGCAAATGGCAGGACAAGGATGGCCAGGACCGCTATACCACCGAGATACGCGGCGACCGCATGCAGATGCTGGGCGGTCGCGCCGGCGGCGCCAGCGTTGATTACGAAAGCGGCGGCGAGAGTGCGCCAGGCGCGCGTCAGGGCACGGTCCCGGCAAGCGCTGGCGCGACCGAGCCGGATGACGACATCCCGTTCTGAATCTTGAGCGGCGGGGGTGGCCGTGGGCCTGCTCTCCAAGCTCTTCGGCAGTGGCCGGGCGGCCGACAGCCCCGAACTCGCGCGGGCCGTTGACAGGGCGGTTTCCCTGGTGGAGCCGCGCCTCAAGCTGGAAGGCGGCTATCCCGGCCGCTACCGTGAGGCGGTCGGCCATGCCCTCGGCTATTGCCGCGATCTGGCGGCGCGCGTGCCCGGACCGATCAGCATCGACCGGGAGAGCTTTGTGCACGATCCGCTGGTACATGCTCTTTTCCCCTCCATCGACGAGGTCCGCGCCGCCATGTGCATCAGCCAGGCCATGCGCGATTACCGCAAGGCGCATCCCGCCGCCAGCGAGGTCTATGCGCTGATGGGCATGCGGCGCAACGAGCGGCGGCTGTTCGGTGTCGAGATGGAGGGCGAGGCCCTGCGGCGGGACGTGCCGCAGCAGGTAATCTACTTTTCCGATCATACCCTGGCGGACCCGGCACCCACCGAGGCCCAGGCACGCGATCTCCTGGCCTGGGACCTGTTCGACAGCCTGCTGGGGCACGTGGCACGGCGGGTGGAGGGGCGCAAACAGGAGAAGGCGGCGCTGGAAGCGGTCAAGGATGAGCTCCTGGCCCGGCTGCGCGCCGCGCCCGCGGCGGATAGCCCCCCCCTGGAGGCGGAGCTTGCCGAGGTGCTGCAGCAGGCGCAACGGCTGAATGCCGCCCTGGAACTGGGGCAATATGGCAAGGATTTCGCGGCGGTACTGCGCCAGCCACAACGCCATCTCTATCTAGAACCGGCCTTGTTTCGTCTCGATGCCATGGGTATACGCCGCGAGGCCGACATGGCAACCGGGGCGGATGTGGCCTTTTGTGATCTCGTCGGCCGCGACCGGCGGCGCTGGACGGTGGTGATGGTGCATTGCGGCAATGTGTTGGCCGAGGCCACCCTCTCCGACCGGCTGCTATCCGCACACCGCTGGCTCGGGGTATGATGTTGTATCGATTGGATATTCGCTCGTCTTTTTCTAGGGGAAAGCCATGCACGTGAAGGGGATCGGCCTCGTCGGCCTGATGATGGTGGGCACCGGGGCGCAAGCCGCCGGCTTCGCCTTGATCGAGCAAAGCGCCAGTGGACTGGGCAATGCCTATGCCGGTCAGGCGGCATCTGCTCAGGATGCCAGCACAATCTTTTTCAATCCGGCCGGCTTGACCCGCGTCCAGGGGCGCCAGGTGGTGGTTGCCGGCAATGCCATCGGCTTTTCCGCGGAATTTGCCGATGGCGGCAGCGCTCGGGCACCGTTGCAGACGTCACTGGGTGGAGACGGTGGTCAGGCAGGCGGCTGGTCGCTGGCGCCAAACTTCTATTACGCCATGGACGTGCGCCCCGGACTCAAGTTCGGCCTTGGGGTGAACGCGCCATTCGGTCTGGTTACCGAATACAATGGCGATTGGGCCGGCCGTTTCCATGCGGTCAAGTCGGACCTGAAAACTCTCAACGTGAATCCCTCGCTGGCCTTCAAGCTCGATGGCCGCTGGTCATTGGGCGCCGGCATCAATGCGCAGCAGGCCAGGGCGGTGCTGACCAACAAGGTGAACTACAGCGCGGTCCTTTTTCAGGCGACGAGCGGCGCGATGGTGGCGCCAAACCTGGAAGGCACGGCCAAGGTGGAAGGCGACGACTGGTCCTGGGGCTATAACCTGGGCCTGTTGTTCAGCCCCGACGAAGCTACCCGCATCGGCCTCAATTACCGTTCCCGGCAGGCCTATACCCTGGAGGGCAGCGTGAGCTTCAGCCGCCCCGCCGGTCTCACTGCCACCCAGGCCGCCATACTCAATGCGGCGGTACCCAACGGCGGCGTAACCGCCTCGGTCAAGTTGCCCGACAGCGCTTCGCTCAGCCTCATGCGGCAAGTCAGCCCGCAATGGGATTTGCTGGCGGATATCACCTGGACGCACTGGGGGCTGTTTGACGACCTCACCATTGTGCGCAGCAATGGCGCCACCCTCGGCAGTACACCGGAAAACTGGAATAACGTCTGGCGCTATTCCGCTGGCCTTAATTACCACCCCGGTGGCGACATGATGTGGCGGTTTGGTCTCGCCTACGACGAGACGCCGGTGCCGGATGCCTACCGTACCCCCCGCATCCCGGATGAGAGCCGCACCTGGCTGGCGGCGGGCGGCCAGTATCACCTGTCCAAGCAGGCTGCTGTCGATTTCGGCTATGCCCACCTCTTCGTCAAGGATGCCTCGATCAACCAGGCCTCGGCCAGCGGTGGAGTGCTGGCGGGCCGCTATGACAACGCCGTCGATATCGTGAGCGTCCAGTACACGCACAGCTTCTGAGACGGTGAGCGCCATGCGTGAGACCGTGTTTGCAGCACTGGTGGCCGCCATGCGCCGCTTCGGCCGCCATGCGCCGGGGCAGTGGGAGGACATGAAGCCGGGTACCTACGGGTACGGTGATTTGCTGAAGATGTCCCTCGCCTTGGGTCGTCTGCTGACAAAGATCAGCGATGAGGGCGAGCATGTCGGCATACTGATGCCGAACATGGTCGCGACGGTCGGTTTGCTGATCGGCGCCTCGGCCTTCAGGCGCGTACCATGCATGCTCAACTACACAGCCGGCGCGAACGGCATGCAGAATGCCTGCCAGACCGCTTGCGTGCGCACCGTGGTGACCTCGCGCCTATTCCTGGAAAAGGCCAATCTGACCGAGGAAGTGGCGCGCCTGGGCAATGTACGGTTGCTCTACCTGGAGGACTTGCGCAAGGAATTCACCCTCGCCGACAAGCTCTGGCTGATGGCCTATGCGCTCTGGTTCCCGCTCCGCGCGGTGCCGGCGGGCGATCCTGAAGCACCGGCCGTGGTGCTGTTTACTTCCGGTTCAGAGGGCAAACCCAAGGGCGTGGTGTTGTCGCACCGGGCCTTGCTCGCCAACGTCGATCAGATCATGGCCCGCGTACCGCTCGGCCGCCAGGACAAATTCCTCGGCTGCCTGCCGATATTCCATTCCTTCGGCCTGACTGGCGGCGTGCTGCTGCCCATCGTATGCGGCGCACGGGTCATGCTCTACACCAGTCCCCTGCATTACAAGGTGATTCCACAGATGGTGCGCGACCGGGGCTGTACGGTCATGTTTGCGACCGGCACCTTTCTGAATCAATATGCGCGCAATGCCGAGCCAGGCGATTTCGCCAGTCTTAGATACGTGGTGGCGGGGGCGGAGAAGCTGGCCGCTTCGGTACGCGCATTGTGGCAGGAGAAGTTCGGCATCGACATCATCGAAGGTTATGGTGCCACCGAGACAGCGCCGGTGTTGTGCGCCAACGCCCCCGACAACAACCGCCATGGCAGTGTCGGGCGACTGCTCCCAGGCATCGAATCGCGCCTCGTGCCGGTTACCGGTATCGAACACGGCAGCGAGTTGCATGTGCGCGGTCCCAACCTCATGTCCGGCTATTATCGTTTCGATCGCCCCGGCCAGTTGGAGCCGCCGGCCTCCTCGGTCGGTCCCGGCTGGTACAACACGGGGGACGTGGTGGACCTCGACCCGGACGGCTTCGTGCAGGTGATCGGCCGTCTCAAACGTTTCGCCAAAGTGGCCGGCGAGATGGTGTCGCTGGAAGTGGTGGAAAACCTTGCCCGCGCGGTTTCCGCCGAGGCCATGCATGCGGCCACCTGCATCACCGACCTCGGCCGCGGCGAGACCATCGTGCTGTTCACCACCGACTCCGACCTCACCCGTGAACAACTGGCCTCGGCCGCGCAAGGCATGGGTTATCCCGAGATTACCGTGCCTCGCAGGATACGCGTGGTCGAAACGCTACCCCTCCTCGGCACCGGCAAGGTCGATTATGTGACCCTGAAAATCCTGGTTGCCCAGGCATGAATATGCATCTTCCATTAACGGCTTGCCTGTTTGGGCTGGCGGGTACCACTTGGGCGGCGCTGCCCTCCGAGGGCCTGTTTCTCGACGAACTGCCCAGGGTGTTGACCGCCTCGCGCATTGCCCAGTCGCCGCTGGAAGCGCCAGCGCCGGTGACGGTGATCGACCGTGCGACCATACGGGCCTCCGGCATGACGGAGATCTACGATTTGATGCGGCTGGTACCAGGTTTTCAGGTAGCGGATTGGCCCAAGGGCTCGCCCATGGTGGTCAATCATGGCATGGGCGATGCCTACCCGCATTTTCTGCAGGTGCTGGTGGATGGCCGTTCTGTGCTTGACGCGGCCATGGGCAACGTGCCCTGGCAGGATCTGCCTATCCGCATCAACGACATCGAGCGCATCGAGGTCGTGCGCGGGCCGGATCAGGCCAGCTATGGCGCCAACGCCTTTCAGGGGGTGGTCAATATCATCACCCTGCAGCCCGGCGATGATCCCGGTGGCGGGGTGACCATTTCCCGTGGTGAGAACGATTTCGAGGACACCTATCTCCACCTTGGTCGGCGCGCCGGCAAAATGGACTGGCGTGTCGCGGCCTCTGCGCGCAAGGCGACCAATTTCGAGGACCGGTCGGTGGCGTATGATCTTCGCCAGGAGACTATCGATCGGCGCACGGTGAACGCCCAGCTGGCCTATCGTCCGGACAACACGGCTGAATTTCATGCCACCCTGGGCTGGAGCCAGGGCGAGGACAGCGTCGGCAGCTCCTTTTTTCGCAACGAGCCCTATCATCCCCGCGACAATGAAAACACCACCCTGCAGTTGGACTGGCATCGTCACTACGGCACGGATTCCGAGATCACGCTGCGTTACACCCATGCCACTCGCGCCAATGCGGAGCGGCTGCTCATGCGCGCCGGTCCGTTGTCGAGCCCGGTCGATTATGACATCGACAGCCGGCGCGACGCGCTGGAATTCCAGCAGACCCACGCCTTCGCCGACACGCTCAAGGCTTTGTGGGGGGCCGGCTTGCAGCGGGATGAGGTGAAGTCCGCGCACTACCTGTATGGCCAGGGGTCAGTCAGTGGCGACGCCTGGCAGGTGTTCGGTAACCTCGACTGGCGCCTTGCGCCCGCGTGGTTGCTGCACCTGGGCGCCATGGCCGAAGACCACTTCAACACAGATACCTTGTTCTCGCCGCGCGCCGCCCTCAACTATGCCCTGTCACCGCGACATGCCCTGCGCCTGAGCGGCGGCCGCGGTTATCTGTCACCGACCATGTGGCAAAGCAAGGCGCACGAGGCCTTTGTCTACCAGGGCGATCACCTGGCCGTACCCGGCCTGGGCGATCTCTACGGCCATGTCGTCGATGTCGGCGCCTGGGTCGCAAAACCGCCCGATCCGCAGACCATGGATTTCGTCGAACTGGGCTATGTCAGCCTATATCCCGAGCTTGGCCTTACCGTGGATACGCGGGTGTTTCAGGAGAGACACGGCGGTTATGTCGATTTTCGCAGCTGCGTACTGGCCGGCTCCTCGCTCTACGGTCCGCTCTGTCCCTTTCCGGCGCCCGCCGGCTACGTGCCGCTGGCGGACCTCGACAAGGCTTTTTATTCCGAAAATACCGGCGATATCCGCGTGCGCGGCATCGATCTGACACTCGACTGGCGGCATCCGCTGGCCGGGCGCTTGCTTTTTTCCCATGCCATCACCGGTATCCGGGCGGCGGCCGATACCAACGACGATACCGAAGCGAGCGCGCCCCATCACAGCAGCAGCCTGCTTTGGTCCAAGTCCTTTCCCTGGGACATCGACGCCAGCTTGGGCTATTACCGCGTCGGTTGGATGAAATGGCTGGGTGATGGCGATCAGCAGCCGGCCTATGAGCGGGTCGATGCACGGCTTGCCAAGCGATTCGGCAAGCCTGGCGGCAACAACGAAGTGGCGTTGACCGTGCAGAATCTCAACGGCGACCATATCGAGTTTCGTGACCAGAGTACGACACGGCGTCGAGCCTTGGTGAGCCTGCGCCTGGAATGGTGAGGTGCCCGAGGGTTGATATTGTCCAGCCCGCCTAAATATAGGATTGGCTTGATATAATCTAACAAATCCTTTTTTGGAGTGACTAAAGATGCCTATCTATGCCTACAAGTGCAGCGCCTGCGGCAACGAGCAGGATGTGATGCAAAAGGTGAGCGATGCGCCTTTGACCACCTGCCCGCA
The DNA here is from genome assembly GCA_037439465.1 of Hydrogenophilales bacterium. GTDB lineage: Bacteria > Pseudomonadota > Gammaproteobacteria > Burkholderiales > Thiobacillaceae > Parasulfuritortus. The sequence continues at coordinate 26,380 of JBBIVX010000011.1, forward strand.
ATGCGGCGCCGTCGCGTTCAGCAAACAACTTACGGCGGCCGGCTTCCAGCTAAAGGGCAAGGGGTATTACGCCACCGATTTCAAAGGTGGCTCTGCCGCCCCGAAGAAAGAGGAGTCGTCGGCGCCTGCCTGCGGCAGCGGATGCTGTTGCGCGGCCGGCCACTGACGCCCGATCTTCCCCGATAGGGCAAAACGCCTTGGCGTTTTGCCCATTTTGTTTCTTATGACCGCACCTCATCTAAAACGTCACTTTCTCACCGGGCTCGTCATCCTTGTCCCCCTCGGCATCACGGTTTGGGTGATCGCCGCCTTGGTCGGGTTCATGGACCAGACCTTGCTCTTGCTGCCCGAGCACTGGCGGCCCGAGTACTGGATGGGTTTCCGCATTCCCGGATTGGGGGTGCTATTGACCTTGGTGGTGGTGTTATTGACCGGAGTTCTGGCCAGCAATCTGCTCGGTCAGCGCATGGTGCGTTTCTGGGAGGCCTTGCTCAACCGCATCCCGGTGGTGAAGTCCATCTACGGCAGCGTCAAGCAGGTCTCCGATACCCTGCTGTCTGGGACCGGCCACGCCTTTCGCAAGGTGCTGCTGGTGCGTTACCCGCATCCCAATGCTTGGTCACTGGCCTTCCAGACCAACGTGCCGGTCGAAATCATGGAGCACCTGGGTGAGGACTGGCTGGCGGTGTTCATTCCCACCGCGCCCAGCCCGGTGAACGGTTTTTATTTTTACGTGCGGCGCGAGGACACCGTCGAGATGGATATTCCCGTCGACCTGGCGCTCAAATACATCGTTTCCATGGGTGTGGCGACGCCCCAGGCGAAGGCGGTGGCCGCCACCTACCCTGGCGATTGATCGAAAAAAGGATAAATAGATGCGTACTCATTACTGCGGTGCGGTGCGCGCCGCCGACATCGGCAACACCGTCACACTGTATGGCTGGGCGCATCGCCGGCGCGACCACGGTGGCGTCATCTTCATCGACCTAAGGGACCGCGAAGGCACGGTGCAGGTGGTGATCGACCCGGATACCGCGGAGGCCTTCAGGATCGCCGAAGAGGTGCGCGGTGAATTCGTGCTCAAGGTGGTTGGTCGGGTGCGCGCCCGGCCGGCGGGCACCGAGAACGCTAACTTGCCCACTGGCCTCATCGAGGTGCTGACCCGGCAGATGGAGGTGCTCAACCCCTCGCTGACGCCGCCGTTCCAACTCGACGACGAAAACATCAACGAGAATATCCGTCTGCAATACCGTTATCTCGACCTGCGCCGGCCGGCCATGCAGGCCAACATGCGGTTGCGCTACCGGGTCACCAAGCTGATGCGCGACTATCTCGACCAGAGTGGCTTTATCGAGGTGGAAACGCCGATGCTGACCCGCTCCACTCCGGAAGGCGCGCGCGACTACCTGGTGCCCTCGCGCGTCCACGATGGCCTGTTCTACGCCCTGCCGCAGTCGCCCCAGTTGTTCAAGCAGCTTTTGATGGTGGCCGGCTTTGATCGCTATTTCCAGATCACCAAGTGCTTCCGCGACGAGGACCTGCGCGCCGATCGCCAGCCCGAGTTCACCCAGGTCGATCTGGAGACCTCGTTCATGGGAGAGGAGGAAATCATGACCCTGGTCGAGGGCATGATCCGCGATATGTTCAAGAAGGCGCAGGCTATCGACCTGCCCGACCCCTTCCCGCGCATGACCTATGCCGAGGCGATGGCCCGCTACGGTTCCGACAAGCCGGACCTGCGGGTGACGCTGGAGATTTCCGAAGTCACCGACGCCATGAAGGAGGTCGCCTTCAAGGTTTTCTCCGGCCCGGCCAACGACCCGGCCGGTCGGGTCGCCGCCCTGCGCGTGCCCGGCGGCGCGGCGCTCAGCCGCGGCGAGATCGACGGCTACACCGAGTTCGTCAAGATCTACGGCGCCCGCGGCCTGGCCTACATCAAGGTCAACGACGTCAGCCAACTGAACGACACCGGCCTGCAATCACCCATCGTCAAGAATCTGAACGAGGCCGCGCTGAAGACCGTCATGGAACGTACCGGCGCGCAGAATGGCGACCTGATCTTCTTCGGCGCCGACCGCGCCAAGGTGGTCAACGACGCGCTCGGCGCCCTGCGTCTGAAGATCGGTCACGACAAGGGCCACGTCGACGGCCGCGCCTGGGCGCCATTGTGGGTGATCGATTTCCCCATGTTCGAATACAACGAGGACGAAAGGCGCTGGGATGCCCTGCATCACCCCTTCACCGCGCCCAAGGACGGTCACGAGGACTTGCTCGCGTCTGACCCCGGCCGCGCCCTGTCCAAGGCCTACGACATGGTGCTGAACGGCTGGGAGGTGGGCGGTGGTTCAATCCGTATCCACCGCGAGGCGGTACAGGAGAAGGTGTTCGAGGCGCTCAACATCGGCTCCGAAGAACGCCGCAGCAAGTTTGGCTTTTTGCTCGATGCCCTGCAGTATGGCGCACCGCCGCATGGTGGCCTGGCCTTCGGCCTGGATCGTCTGGTCACCCTGATGACCGGGGCCGAGTCGATCCGCGACGTCATCGCCTTTCCTAAGACCCAGCGGGCCGCCTGTCTGATGACCGATGCGCCCAACACGGTCGATGAGCGGCAGTTGCGTGACCTGCATATCCGGCTGCGCAACCCGGTGGGGAGCCCGGACTGAGCTACAAGGCCCCAGTCTCGGTCCTGGTGGTCATCCATACCCCGGGTTTGCAGGTGCTGTTACTGGAGCGGGCCGATCACCCCGGTTGGTGGCAATCGGTGACCGGTAGCCAGGAGGCCGGTGAAAGTCTGCGCCAAACGGCCATCCGCGAGGTCGCCGAGGAGACCGGTCTTAACGCCGAGGCCTATTGCCTGGACGACTGGGGCGTGCAGAACGTCTACGAAATCTATGATTGCTACCGGCATCGCTACCCGCCCGGCACGACCCACAACACCGAACACGTCTTTGGGCTCCGGCTGCCCGTTCCCTTGCCGGTGACGCTGTCGCCGCAAGAGCATCTCCACTGGCAGTGGCGGCCCTGGCAGGAGGCCGCCGCCTTGTGTTTCTCCGCCAGCAATGCCGAAGCCATCCGGCGGCTCGCCTCCGGTTGAGCCGGGCGGTGCTACAGTTTCCCCGCTACCTGCCGATATATCCCTGGAGCCCGGGCCATGGCCTGGGCACTGGGAATACCGTGGAGGCATCATGAAACGCATCGCCATCATCGTCGGGCTGCTGCCCTTGTTGGGGGGCTGCGACCAGATCAAGGATCGCCTGGGCCTGCCCGACCCCGCCCGGATCGAGGCGGAAGGCAACGCCATCGGCGGGGCCTGCCGGCACGCCGGCCGCGGGCTGGAGGATTGCTACCGTCTCAACGAGGAAGCCAGGAAGGCCGCCATCTACGCCGGTTGGAAGGAAATGAACGAGTACATGATGAAAAACAACATGGAGGCCGTGCCGCCACAGGTCGCCGCAGGTGGCGAAGGTCCCACCCCGCACACCGTCAAAGAAGCCGCGGCCGACGCGACCGCCACCGGCGGCAAGGGTGAAAAGATGGCGGCAAACGAGCGTGGGCCGCAGGCCGAGGCCAAGACCAAAACCGCTCATTAGCCGCCGCCGCGGACACGCTACAATGGCAGTATGAACCCGGTATTGAACGTCGCCAGTTACAACATCCACAAAGGGCTTTCCTTCTTCAACCGCCGCATGGTGGTGCATGAACTGCGCGACCGCCTTAAATCCCTGAATGCCGACATCGTGTTCCTGCAGGAGGTGCAGGGCCTGCACGCCCAGCGCGCGGACCAGTTCAGCGGTTGGCCGGATTTGCCGCAGCACGAATTCATCGCCGATGGCATCTGGACCGACTACGCCTATGGCAAGAACGCTGTCTACGACCAGGGGCATCATGGCAACGCCATCCTGTCGCGCTACCCCATACGGCGCTGGGAGAATGTCGACATCTCGGCCCATGTGTTCGAAAGCCGGGGGCTGCTGCATTGCGAGCTGGAGGCTCCCGATCTGGATCAGCCCCTGCATGCCATCTGCCTGCACCTCGCCCTCAACGAGACCGGCCGGCGCAAGCAGTTGGAACGGATCTCCAGACACATCCGCGAGCTGGTGCCGGACGGCGCCCCTCTTATCGTGGCCGGCGATTTCAACGACTGGCGGCAGCGGGCACCCCGCTACCTGGCGGATGAACTGGGTCTCACCGAGGCCTTCGAGACTTACCAGGGTCACAATGCACTGAGCTTCCCCGCCGTCCTGCCGCTGTTCGCCCTCGACCGTATCTATGTGCGTGGCTTCGAGGTGGCGTCGGCGCGCGTACTGCACGGCTCGTCCTGGCGGAAACTCTCTGATCACGCGGCCTTGACCGCCCAATTGAAGCCCGCCATGGCCTGATCTCGCCATGACCTGGCGCGATGGCAACCGCATTACCCTGCTGGAAAATGGGGCCGAGTATTTCCCCGCGCTGATCGCCGCCATCGACCAGGCCCGGCAGGAAGTCCATCTCGAAAGCTACCTGTACGAACCCGATCGGGCCGGCCTGGCGCTGGCGGAGGCGCTCAAGCGCGCCGCCCGCCGGGGGGTGCGCGTCAAGGTGTTGTTGGACGGTTTTGGCGCGCGCGCCTTCCCCGCCGATCTGGCGCGGCAATTGCGGGCCGCGGGGGTGGCGCTGATGCACTATCGACCGGAAATCGGCCTTTTGCGCCTGCGTCGCTACCGTCTGCGGCGTTTGCATCGTAAGCTCGCGGTGGTGGACGGCCGCACCGCTTTTCTGGGTGGCATCAACGTCATCGATGATGGCAATGTCGCCGGTCACGCCGGCTTGCGCCGCGACTATGCGGTGGCGCTGGAGGGCCCGGTGCTGGAGGACATACACGCCGCCGTGCGCCGGTTGTGGTGGCTGGTACGCTGGAGCCGGATCGGCCGCCGCCCACGCCGCTCCGCGTCGCTGCCGCCCGTCGTCGATTGGGCCGGCAATCAGCGCGCCGCCTTCCTGCAGCGCGACAACCTGCGCCATCGCCGTGCCATCGAGGAGGCTTATCTGGAGGCCATCGCCGCCGCGCGCTCGGAAATACTCATCGCCAATGCCTATTTCCTGCCCGGCCGGCGTTTTCGCCAGGCGCTGGTCGACGCGGCGCGGCGCGGGGTGAAGGTGGTGTTGTTCCTGCAGGGGCACACCGATCATCGTTTGTTTCAGGCGGTGGCGCGTGCGTTGTACCGCTATTTTCTGGAAAACGGCATCACCATTCACGAATACCATGCCAGCGAGCTGCATGCCAAGGTGGCAGTGATCGATGCCGACTGGGCCACGGTCGGGTCGAGCAACATCGATCCGTTCAGCCTGCTATTGGCGCGGGAGGCCAACATCTTCGTGCGTGACCGCCGCTTCGCCGAGCAGTTGCGCGATCGCCTCAGTCATGCCATTGCGGAAGGAGGGCGCGCCATCCAGCTCGGCGCTTGGCGGCATCTGCCCTGGTACCGCCGTCTGACTTCGTGGATGCTCTATGGACTGGTGCGGCTGTCGATGGGGCTGCTCGGCCTGGCCAGCCGCGAGTGACCGGCGCGGGCTAGGCCCGGCCGGCGCACAGCAGAAATACCGGGTAGGCACGTTCTCCGCCCGGCTGCGGCTTGATGATTTCGAAGACGGTGCGAAAGCGGATACCGGAAAAGCCGGCATGAGCGGCCAGGGCCGTCAGTTCGGCGCGGTCGAAGCCGTGATGGACGTCGAATTCTAGGCCGTGGAAGGAGCCATCCTCGCGGTCGAGGTCGGCGATGCACAAGTGGCCACCGGGATTGAGCAGGGTATGGAAGGCCTTGAGTATGGCCGCCGTGTCCGGGATGTGGTGCAGGGTCATCGCCGAATAGATCAGGTCGTAACGCTCCGTGGGCAGCGGCTCGGCGGTCAGGTCGGCCTGACGCACCGTCATGTTGGCGACGTGTTCGGCGGTGATCTTCTCGCGCAGAACGTCGAGCATCCCGGCCGAGCTGTCCTTGAGAGTGATGTGGCCGAGCTCGTCCTTCAGGGGAAAGCTGAGCAGGCCGGTGCCGCAGCCATAATCGAGCGCGGCCATCGTCTTGTCCAGGCGGATCTCGGCGCGGATGGCCTGGGCGATTTTCTCCGCCCGTTCGCGAAAGAGCGGATTGGCGTCCCAGGCGCGTGCCTGGCTGTCGAAATGGGCGGCGTCGAGGCGGGCCTGGCTCATCGCCGGCCGCCCAGTATGGAGCCGAGCACGCCCCGGATGATGGCGCGGCCCACCTGGCTGCCGACGGAACGTGCGGCGCTCTTGGCCAGCGCCTCCACCATACCTTCACGGCGGCGGCCGCCGGCGCCTACGCTACCGCCCAGGAGGTCGCCGAGAATCCCCCCCGATGACGACTGCGCTTCCGCCTTGGCCTGGGCCTCTGCCTGGGCAGCGGCCGCTTCCTGCGCCGCCGCCGCTTCCGTGCGTGTCTTGATGACCTCGTAGGCCGATTCCCGATCGACTGCTTTTTCATAGACGCCGGCCACCAGCGAGCTTTGGATCAGTTGTCGGCGCTGGTTGTCGTCGATGGGGCCGATCTGGCCCTGCGGCGGCACGATGAAGGCGCGTTCCACCACCCCCGGCCGGCCCTTTTCGTCGAGTAAGGAGACCAGGGCCTCGCCCACACCCAGTTCGGTGATGGCCGCCTCCTCGTCCAGTTTGTCGTTGTCGCGCATGGTCTCGGCGGCGGCCTTCACCGCTTTCTGATCGCGTGGGCTGAAGGCGCGCAGGGCGTGCTGCACGCGGTTGCCGAGCTGCGACAGCACCTTGTCCGGCACGTCGGCCGGGTTTTGCGTCACGAAGTAGACGCCGATCCCTTTGGAGCGGATCAACCTGACTACTTGCTCGATCTTGTCGATGAGGGCGTCGGGCGCGTCGCTGAAGAGCAGATGCGCCTCGTCGAAGAAGAACACCAGCTTGGGTTTGTCGAGGTCGCCGACCTCGGGCAGATTCTCATAGAGTTCGGAAAGCAGCCACAGTAGCAGGGTGCCGTACATCTTCGGTGCCTGCATCAGGCGGTCGGCAGCGAGTATGTTGATGATGCCCTTGCCGCGTTCAACCTGCATCAGGTCGGCGATATTGAGCATGGGTTCACCGAATATCTTCTCGCCGCCCTGCGATTCCAGGGCCAGCAGGCCGCGCTGGATGGCGCCCACGCTGGCGGTGGAGATGTTGCCGTATTCCGTGGTGAAGTCCTTGGCGTGGTCGCCGACGAATTGCAGCATGGCACGCAGGTCTTTCAGGTCGAGCAGCAACAGGGCGTTGTCGTCCGCCACCTTGAACACCAGGTTGAGCACCCCGGCCTGGGTGTCATTCAGTTCCAGCATGCGCGCGAGCAGCAGTGGCCCCATGTCGGAGACGGTGGCGCGAACCGGATGGCCCTGTTCGCCAAAGGGATCCCAGAGCGTGACCGGATGGCCTACGTATTGGTGATCGGCCAGCCCCAGTTTCTGCACCCGTTCCACCACCTTGGGGTTGCTGCCGCCCGCTTGCGAAATGCCGGACAGGTCGCCCTTCACGTCGGACATGAAGCAAGGCACGCCGATATTGGAGAAATGCTCGGCCAGCGTCTGCAGCGTCACCGTCTTGCCGGTGCCGGTGGCGCCGGTGATGAGGCCGTGGCGGTTGGCCATTTGCGGCAGCAGAAAGAGTTCGGCGTGGTCGTTCTTGGCGATGAGCAGGGGATCTGACATTGTGGCCTCCAGGGGTTGCCGGATGATTATCCGCGTAATTCTACGGGGGATGGCGGGGAAGGGAATAGGCCGGGTGCACCAGCACTCCGGCATTGGGTTTATCCTGTGCGCCGCCGGACTTTTTCGCGGCAGATCGATAAGGATGAAGATGAAGAACATGAAGCGATGGTTCGCCGTGCGTGCCGTGCTGCTGATGCTATCCCCGACCTTGGCCTGGGCGGCGGAGTATGGACAGATATCGGCGGCGCGCAGCACGGTCACCTTCGTTTCCCGGCAGATGGGGGTGCCGGTGCCGGGCGCATTCAAGCGCCTGGCTGCCCGTTTGTCCTTCGATCCGGCCCGGCCGCAGGCCGCGCGCGCCGCCGTCGACATGGACCTTGCCAGCATCGAGGTCGGCTCGCGCGAGGCCTATGACGAGGTGGTGGGGAAGAACTGGTTCAATGTCCGTCAGTTTCCTCAGGCCCATTTCGAAGTCGCCGCGGTGCGCGCCTTGGGCGGCAACCGCTATGCAGCGCGCGGCACGATGACGATCAAGGGCCGTAGCCGCGAGGTGGTGGCACCGTTTACGTTCACGGTCAGCGGCAGGGACGGCGTGTTCGCCGGTGGCTTTGTCCTGAAACGGCTGGAATTCGGCATCGGCGAGGGGCCCTGGGGCGACCCTGGCACCGTCGCCGATGAGGTCGAAGTCAAGTTTCATCTGGTGGCGAGTGAAGTCGTCCCGACCGGGCCGGCCAGAACACGCTGAATGAGGCCAACGTGGAGACCTTCTTGAAACGCACCCCCATCATCCTGTGGCTTGCCTTGGCCGCCGTGCCGGCGCTTGCCGCCGACCGTTACCGCATCGACCCCCGCCACACCTATCCCTTTTTCGCAGTCAACCACATGGGCTTCTCCATGCAACGTGGCCGCTTCAACGGCGCCACCGGCAAGATCATGCTCGACGCCGTGGCGCAGACCGGCCATATAGAGGTGAGTATCGATACCGCCACGATAGACATGGGACTCGACGACTGGGACAAACACATGCGGGGACCGGACTTCTTCAATGTGGCGGCTTTTCCGACCATGACCTACAGCGCCGACCGTATCACCTTCGATGGTGATCGGCCTGTGGCCGCCGAGGGGACGTTGACCCTGCTTGGCGCCAGCCGGCCGGTGGCGCTCAACATCGCCGATTTCCGCTGCGGTTTTCATCTGTTGATCCTGAAGACGGTGTGTGGTGCCGAGGTCAGCGCCAAACTCCGGCGCTCCGAGTTCGGCATGAACAAATACCTGCCGATGGTGGGCGACGACATCCACATCATCATCCCGGTGGAGGCCATCAGGGAGTGAGGCCGTCGCGGCGCTGGGCGGGGGATAATCGGTGACATGAGCGCAGTCATTCCCAGCCATGAATTCAATGCCTTGCGCACCCTGCTCGACAGCGGCCGTTACGCCGACCTGGAGAAGGCCGCGCGTGCGCTGAGCGGGCGTTATCCGGAGGATGGACGCGGCTGGCAGATGCTGGGGGTGTCGTTCCTGGCGCGGGGCGCGCCGGCCCAGGCCCTGCCGCCGCTCGGCCGCGCCGCCGAACTCATGCCGGACAACCCGGCCATCTGGGACAACCTGGGGCTGACCCGGTTTCGCTGCAAGGACTACGCTGGGGCGGACGCCTGCTTTCAGCGCAGCACGCGCTTGCAGCCCGATCGCCTGACCGCCTGGGTCAACTGGTCGGCCAGCGCCTGCGCGGCAGGAGAGGCGCTGGCCGCGGAACACCATGCCCGCGAGGCATTGCGCCTGGCCCCCAGGCTTGCGGACGGTTGGCTCAATCTGGGTAACGCCTTGGCCGATCAGGATCGTTGGCCGGAGGCTGCGGCCGCCTACCGGCAGTGCCTGGCCCTGCGGCCGGATTGGAGCGAGGCCGAACTCAGCCTGGGCATGCTTCTGGACAAGCAGGGACAGTTGGCGCAGGCCATGGACCTGTTCACCAAGGCGGCCCGCGCTTCCCCCGCCGATTGGCGCATCCACGCGAACCTGGGCAAGGTCCATTCGGCTCTGGGCCGCTCTGAGCAGGCCACCGCCAGTTACCGCCGGGCGGTGCAATGCGAGCCTGACGCGCTGGAGGCGCATAGCGGCCTGTTGTTTCTGCGGCTCTACGAAGAGGGGGCGGATAGCGGCGATGTGTTCGCCGACCATTGCGCCTTCGGGCGTTATCTGGAGGCACGTCAGCCGCTCCGGCGCCGTGCTCACGACACTGTCCGGGAGGCGTCGCGCCGGCTGCGGGTCGGTTTCGTCTCCGGTGATTTTCGCGAGCACGCGGTCGCCCATTTCTTCGAGCCCTGCCTCGCCCATTTCGATCGCCGGCAGTTGGATATCGTTCTCTATTCCAGCCATCCTGTGGAAGATGCCGTTTCCGAGCGGTTGCGTGCTAACGCCGACGCCTGGGTCAAGGTCGCAAGGATGAGCGACGATGGCCTGGCGGCCCGGATCGGGGCGGACGGCATCGACATCCTGGTCGATCTGGCGGGGCATTCGTCCTACAACCGCCTGCCGGTATTTGCCATGAGACCGGCGCCGGTACAGGTTTCATGGCTGGGTTACCCGGCCACCACGGGCCTGTCCACCATCGACTACCGGCCGGTCTATCTGGCCGCCGCGCCAGCGGGAATGCTGGACGATCAGTTCGTCGAGAAGCTGGTCTACCTGCCTTGCGGCCCTTCTTTCCGGCATCCGCCCGAGGCGCCGGCCGTCGGCCCGTTGCCGGCCCTGCGCCGGGGGGGTGTCACCTTTGCCAGCCTGAACCGCTCCAACAAACTGGGGGACGCCGTCATTTGCGCCTGGGGCCGTATACTGGCCGCCATGCCGAGTGCCCGCCTGCTGATCGGCGCGGTGGGCGAAGCGGCGGTGCGCGACGACCTCCTGGTGCGATTCGGCCGGCTGGGCATCGGTGCCGACAGGCTCGATTTCCGGCCCCGTCTGCCCATGCGCGACTACCTCGCCCTGCACAACGAAATCGACATCCTGCTGGATACCTTTCCCTTCTCCGGCCTCACCACGTCCGAGCATGCGCTCTGGATGGGTGTGCCGGTGCTGACCCTGGCCGGCGATGCCTTGGTCAAGCGCCAGGGGGCGGCAGTCATGGAGCCTATCGGCCTGGCGGACTGGGTGACGGCCAACGAGGAGGAATATGTGGCCAGGGCCGTGGCCGCCGCCGCCGACGTGCCCGGCCTTGCCAACCTGCGCCGCAGTCTGCGCGATCGCCTGCAACAGTGCCCGGCCGTGCAACCCGCCGCCGAGGCACGCTGCCTGGAGGCGGCTTTCCGTGAGATGTGGCGGCGCTGGTGTGCGGGCCTGCCCCCGGAAAGCTTCACCGTCACCCTCTGAAGCGGTCGGCGCCGGGCGGGACCGATGACCGGATATACGGTTAAAATGCGCCATTATTCACGAATCTGATCGAGCATCATGGCCGGACATTCCAAATGGGCAAACATCCAGCACCGTAAAGGGCGTCAGGACGAAAAGCGCGGCAAGATATTTTCCCGCTACGCCAAGGAGATCACCGTCGCTGCCAAGATGGGCGGCGGCGACCCCAACTTTAACCCGCGTCTCCGGTTGGCCATCGACAAGGCCAAGGCCGAGAACATGCCCAACGACAACATCGACCGGGCGGTGAAGAAGGGCACCGGCGAACTCGAAGGCGTCAGCTACGAGGAAATACGCTTCGAAGGTTATGGTCCTGGGGGCGCGGCGGTGATTGTCGATTGCCTGACGGACAACCGCGTGCGCACCGTGGCCGATGTCCGTCACGCCCTGGCCAAGCATGGCGGCAACATGGGCACCGACGGTTGCGTGGCCTTTCAGTTCAAGCATTGCGGCCAGATCATCCTGGAGCCTGGGGCCGATGAGGACAAGGTCATGGAAGTGGCCCTGGAGGCGGGCGCCGAGGATGTCATCAGCAACGACGACGGCTCCATCGAGGTCATCACCGCGCCCACCGGCGACCTGACCACGGTAAAAGAGGCGCTGGAGAAGGCTGGCCTCAAGCCGGTGGCGGCCGAGATCACCATGAAGGCCATGAACGAGACTGAAGTCACCGGCGACGAGGCCGTGCGCTTCCAGAAAATGCTCGACATGCTCGACGACCTCGACGACGTGCAGGAAGTCTACACCTCGGCAATTCTTCCGGAGTAATCCTTGCGCCTGCTCGGCATCGACCCTGGCCTGCGGGTGACTGGCTACGGGGTCATCGACAAGGACGGCCAGCGGCTGACCTATGTCGCCAGCGGCGTGATCCGCACCCAGGGTGACGAATTGCCGGCGCGCCTCGCCACCATTTTCGCCGGCATCGGGGAGGTGCTGGTGGCTTTCGGCCCGGAAGCGGCGGCGGTGGAGAAGGTGTTCGTCAACGTCAATCCGCAATCCACACTACTGCTTGGTCAGGCGCGCGGCGCAGCCATCGCGGCGTTGACCCACGCGAGCCAGCCGGTGTTCGAGTACACTGCGTTGCAGATCAAGCAGGCGGTGGTCGGCAACGGCCATGCCGACAAGCAACAGGTGATCCATATGGTGACTCGGTTGCTGAATCTGCCCGGCGCCCCCAGCGCCGATGCCGCTGACGCCCTGGCCTGCGCGATCTGCCATGCCCACGGCGGCATGGGGCTGGGTGCGCTGGTCACCGCCGGGCGGCGGGTACGGGCGGGAAGAATGTCATGAACAAGAATGCCTCGCTGGCCGTCGAACCCAGTCTGGCGCGGCTGGGCAATCCTTGGCTGCGTTACTTCCTGGCCACCCGGCCGGCCTTTCTGACCATTACCCTGGTTGGCGCGTTGCTAGGCTTGGCCATCGCCTGGCATTCGGGTGTCCCGTTTGCTGCGCACACTGCGCTCGTCACCGTGTGGCTGGCCTTGCTGGCCCACGCCGGGGTCAACGTGTTGAACGATTACTATGACGACCGCAATGGCGCCGATGCTGCCAACACCGACCGCCTGTTCCCGTTCACCGGCGGTTCCCGCTTTATCCAGAATGGCGTGTTGACCGCCCGTCAGACCTTGCTGTTGGGCACGGCGCTTTTTATGGCGGTGATGTTGGGCGGCCAGTGGTTGTTGGGCCATGTGGCGCCCGGCTTGCGCTGGATCGGCCTTGGTGGCCTGTTCATCGGCTGGGCCTATTCGGCGCCGCCGCTGCGACTCAATAGCCGCGGCCTGGGTGAGGCCTGCGTCGCCGCCGGCTTCCTGCTCATCGTCGTTGGCGCCGATTTCGTGCAGCGCGGCGGCTACGCGGCCACGCCCTGGCTTATCGGCTTGCCCTACGCGCTGATGGTGACCAACGTCCTTTATATCAACCAGTTCCCCGACCGGAGCGCCGACCTGGCCGTGGGCAAGCGCCATTGGGTGGCGCGGCTGAGGCCCGAGCAGGCCGCGCACGGTTATGGCCTGATCCTCCTTTTGGCGCTGGGCTGGCTGACCGGCTTGATCGCCGCCGGCCGTTTGCCGGTCTGGAGCGCGATCGCCCTCTTGGCCGGCTTGCCGGCCTTCAGGGCGGCCAACGACCTGCGCCGGTTCGCTTCCCGGCCGGCACTGCTGGCGCCCGCCATCCGCGCCACCATCGGCGCCGCACATATCTTTGCCATGTTGCTGGTGGCCAGCCTTGTTCTGGACAAACTGACATGATCGGCAGACTGACTGGCACCCTGCTGGAAAAACACCCGCCGCAAATCCTGGTCGATGTCCACGGCGTCGGCTATGAGGTCGACGTGCCTATGAGCACCTTCTACAACCTCCCGGCCCAGGGCGAGGCGGTCACTTTGTTCACCCATTTCAGCGTGCGCGAGGACGCCCAGCAGTTGTACGGCTTCCTTACCACCAAGGAGCGCGAGGTCTTTCGCACCTTGATTAAAATCTCCGGGGTCGGGCCGAAACTGGCCCTGTCGGTCCTGTCCGGGATGAACGTGGACGAACTGGCCCAGGCCGTGGCCCTGCAGGAAACCAGTCGCCTGGTGAAGGTACCGGGGGTCGGCAAAAAGACCGCCGAACGCCTGTTGCTGGAACTGAAAGGCAAGCTGGCCGATGCCCTGCCAAGCGCCGCCGGCGGACCGGCCACGGTCGCCCACGATGCCCTCAACGCCCTGATGGCGCTAGGCTACAGCGACAAGGAGGCATTGCCGGTGCTGAAGCAGTTGGCGGAGGGCTTGAGCCTGGAGGAGAGTCTCCGCCAGGCATTGAAGCGGCTGGCCAGGAAATAGGCCGTATCGCCTTGACGTTGGCGCAAAAAATCGACTTAATCGCAGGGTGCCCCGGATCGTTCCCCTCTTTCTGACGCGAGATCTTGCCCGTGAAGTTCACCGTTGATTCCTTCCGCGCCTGGAAGAACCGCTCCGTCACTCTGCTCGGCATGTCCGGCGTCGGCAAAACCTACCTCTCGACCCTGTTGCGTGGACATGAGTGGTTCCACTATTCCGGCGACTACCGCATCGGCACCCGCTATCTCGACGAGCCCATCCTCGACATGATCAAGCAGCAGGCCATGCAGGTGCCTTTTTTGCGCGAGCTGTTGCGCCGGGACTGGATAGACATTCGCAACAACATCAAGATTCACGACCTGGGGCCGGTGTTGTCTTTTGTCGGCAAGCTGGGCAATCCCGAGCTGGGTGGCGTGCCGCTCGACGATTTTGTGCGACACCAGGCCCTCTATCGCGAGGCGGAGATCGCCGCCATGCGCGACGTGCCCGAATTCATCCGCAAGGCGCATGAAATCTACGGCTATGCCCACTTCGTCAACGACGTGGGCGGTAGCCTGTGCGAGCTGGAGGATGACTCGGTCATCGACCTGCTGGCCCGCCACACCCTGATCCTTTACATCCAGGTCACCGATGACGAGGAGGCGCAGAAACTGATCGACCGGGCGGTTTCCGACCCCAAGCCGCTTTACTACCGGCCCTCTTTCCTCAAGGAACACCTGGCCCGCTATCTTGATGAAAACGCATTAACCTATGCGGCCGAGATTGACCCGGACGACTTTGGCCGTTGGGTCTTCCCGCACCTGTTTCGGGCGCGCATACCGCGCTATGAGGCCATCGCCGGGCCGCATGGCTACACCGTCACCTCGCGCGCGGTTGCCCAGGTACGCGACGAGCAGGATTTTCTGGCCTTGCTGGAAACGGCGATTGCTACGGACACGACCTGGGAGCGGTGACGACGAATGCCATTGGTAGCCCATAACGCTCTGCCCACCTTCGACCGCCTGCGCCAGGAAGGTGTCACAGTGTTGCCGGTCGGTCGGGCGGCACAGCAGGACATACGCGAATTGCACATCGGCCTGCTCAACATGATGCCCGATGCCGCGCTGGCCGCGACCGAGCGGCAGTTCTTGCGGCTAGTGGGCGAGGCCAATCCCATCGCCCAGTTCTGGGTGCACCTGTTCACTCTGCCGGAGCTCAAGCGCGGTGCCGAGGCGCTGGCCCATATAGACCGCTATTACGAACCGCTCGACCGGATCATGGCCGAGGGGCTCGATGCACTCATCATCACCGGCGCCAACGTCACGGGGCCTGACCTTTCCCTGGAGCCTTTCTGGCAGCCGCTGATCAAGGTCATCGACTGGGCCTATGCACATGTCACCACCACACTCTGTTCCTGTCTGGCCACACACGCGGTGCTGCAATTCCGCTATGGCCAGAAGCGGCTCCGCCAACCCGAGAAGGTGTGGGGGGTGTTTCCGCACCGGGTGGTGAGCAAACGTCACCCCCTGGTGGCCGACGTCAACACCCGTTTCGATGTACCGCATTCGCGCTGGAACGGCATCACCGCCGAGCAGTTCGAGGCGTCGGGGCTCAAGGTGCTGGTGGAGAGCGAAGAGAGTGGCGTCCACCTCGCCACCAGCGAGGACGGCTTTCGCCTGGTGTTCTTCCAGGGCCATCCCGAGTACGACACCATCTCCTTGCTCAAGGAATACAAGCGCGATGTGCTGCTCTATGCCAAGGGTGCCCTCCAGACGTATCCGCCCTTTCCGCGCAACACCTTCAAATGTAAGGAGCAGGCCCTGTTGCGGGAATATCGTATTCGTCTGGAAACCGCCATGGCGCTCAGCGCACCTTTGCCGGAGTTTCCGGAGCGGCAGGTCTCGGCCCGCCTGGACAATACCTGGCACGACAGCGCCGAAGGGGTGCTCGCCAACTGGATCGGCCTGATGTACCAGGTCACCCATCGCGACCGGCGGCTGCCCTTCATGGACGGCATCGACCCGGCGGACCCACTTGGCTTGACGGCCAGGGAGCATGGCCGCTAGCCGAATTCTGCATTGCAGCATTATGCTTTATCATTGCCGGCGGCACGGTTTCGACCCTGCAACTCGCTGCCATAGGGGCATGAATTCACGAAGGGGAAAGGTTGAACATGGAATCCTCCCACAGCATTGAGCTCGCCAAGCATATCTTGGTGGTATTCGGGCTGATCCTCGCGGTAGGTTCATTCACTGGGCTGATGGCCCGCTACGCCAAGGTCCCCGATGTGGTCCTATTCCTGCTGGTGGGCATGTTGTTGGGACCGGCGGCGCTCGGCTGGGTGGACATTCGTGCCGATTCGGCAGTCAACCAGTTGATCCTGATATTCGGCTCCTGCTACATCCTGTTCGACGGCGGCGCCTCGCTCCGGCTCAAGGTGCTGAAGGAGGTCTGGATCACCATCGTCATCATCGCCACCCTCGGCGTCGCCATCACTACCGCCATCACCGGCCTGGTGGCGCAGTACGTGCTCGGCATCCCTCTCATCGTCGCGCTGTTGTTGGCGGCCACCATCGCCTCCACCGACCCGGCCACCCTGGTGCCGGTGTTCCGCCAGGTCAAGATCAAGGACCGGGTGGCGCAGACAGTGATGAGCGAATCCGCCTTCAATGACGCCATGGGCGCCATCATCACCTTCACCCTGTTGGGGATTGCCATGGGTAAGGGCGAGTTCTCACTCGTCACCACGCTCGGCGATTTGTTCTGGCAAGCCGGTCTCGGCATCCTGGCCGGTGCGGGTTTGGGGTATCTGGCGGCCATGCTAATCGCCCATGAGAAATTCGATTTCCTGCTCGAATACGCCCCACTGGTCACCCTGATGACCGTCATCGGTGCCTACATGGGGGCAGACGGCCTGCACGCCTCAGGGTTCATGGCCGTGTTCGTGTTCGGTATCGTGTTAGGCAACAAGGAGATATTCGGCTTCGAGATGGAGCACAACGAAGAAGAGAAGCTCGAGGAATATGTCGTCACCACGGCGCTCATCATGCGCATGTTCATTTTCATATTGCTTGGCTCGCAGGTAAATTTCGATCTGATGAACCACTACCTGGTGGGCGGGGTGATCGTGGTCACCGTTTTCATGTTGCTGGCCCGCCCGGCCACGGTGTTCCTGTGCGCCTTGCCTGACCGCCGCGCACAGTGGTCGTTCAGAGAGATGCTGTTCATGTGCTGGACGCGCGAGACCGGCGTCATTCCCGGCGCCCTGGCGGGCCTGCTACTGGGCATGAAGGCGCCTGGCGCGGAGATCATCGCCTCCATCACCTTCATCGCCATTCTAATGACCATCGTCATCCAGGCCACCACCACCAAGTGGCTGGCCGGCAAGCTGGGTTTGCTGGAAAAATAGTCACTGCGCTATGTCTTGGAAATGCCTGACAAGCGTGGAGGGCAAACGATGTGTTGCGGGCGTTGCCGCCGCGATATTCTGGTGGCGGCCGATCCGGTACGGGTCAGCCGCTCGTTTAATCTTCAGCAGCTATCCGCGTGGGCGGAATATTTGGAGAGCAGCACGGCTTGTGTAGTGCCGCTGACGGGTTCGCGGTACTTGCCGATGCCGAATTCCTGATTCAGCTGGGACTTGAATTTCCTGAAGAAATCATCCATCAGCTCGGCGCCGTAGACGCCGGTGGCATAGATCTCATCGCTAGCGGCGTCATGCTCAAGGCGGATCGCGGCGAGCGGCTGTTTCGCCTTGGTGCCGGTGAGCACGCGGCCGCCATCGGCGGGATCGAAAGCACTGTTGTGGGCGCAGCAGGTGATGACGGCGGCCCGGTCGGCGGTCTTGCTCATCGCCGCGGTGTAACTCAACACGCTGCCTTTCTTTTCGGGGTGAGCATACTGGTGGGTACAGATGGCCTGATAGGCGACAATGTTCTTCTGTGCCCCGACGCCTCCCTCGAATTTGTACTCCTCACCGCCCTCGGTCTTGAGCGAGCCTCCGGCCTTGGCCTCAGTCGGCAGGCTGATGAGAAAGCAGGGGGTGCCGACATAGGGGTAGCCGAACACGTAGGCCTCAGCCTGATTCAGACTGGTGGCCTTGAGCGGCTTGCCTTCGGCGTCCACAAGCTTGACGCGGGCGAAATCCTTGGCTGAACCGGAGTAAACATGCGGCGCCTGCAGACCTGCCGCGATGGCGGCAGCGCTGGCGCTGCATACCTTGATGAAATTGCGTCTATCCATGACATGTCTCCTCATAATTTTTTGGTGAAAAAGGGGCACAAAGGCCCCTTGTAAGGAAGTTCGTTGGACGATGATCAGCCGAACATGTCGCGATATATGCCCTGCGCCCATTCCAGATAGGCGCGGCCCATGGCCTCGTCCCGGGTTTCCCAGGTCTTGGTGTCGGGCGAGAAGCCGGTGATGGCGTCCTTGCCGGCATCGTAGACGTACTTGGCGTCCACCTTGATGGCCTCGGGCGGGAAGGCGTTGGTCATGGAGAAGCACACGGTTTCAGGCGATTCCCAGGCGATTTCCTTGCCTTGGGCGCGGGCCGCCAATACGCGGGCAACATACTGGCCCTCGGAGTTGGAGGTATTGGCGCTCTTGGAATACGGGTGCGGACGAGAGTCGCCGGTCACATAGACACGCGGGTCGCCGATGAAGTTGTAGAAACGGGTATCGACGTTGGCTTCCTTCTGACCGCTCTTGGTGGAGGGGGCCATCAGGCCGAGCTGCTCGATCAGGATATTGCCGCGCACGTTCGGGTAAATAGAGGCGTCGTCGAAGGTGATCGTGTCGAACTCGGTCTTGATGGTCTTCTTCTCCGCATCCACCCCGGTGATGGCCATGCCCGGCTTGTACTCGATAATGCCTTTGTAAAGCTCGTCGAAGGCGGCGTGGAACCCCTGCTTCTTGATGGTCACTTCGGGGTTGGCGTCAAGCACCAGTACCTTGCCCTTGATGCCGTTCTTCTTGATCCAGGCGGCGATCAGGCAGGCGCGCTCATAGGGGCCGGGCAGGCAGCGGTAGTTGCCGCCGGGGACGGTCTGAACGAAGACGCCGCCTTCGAACTCCTGCACCTTGCGCTTCAGGCTGACGTGCTCCATCGGCGAGATGAAGCCGCCCGGATAGCGCTGACGCAGGGCGGTCATGGTCTCCACGTCCTTGACGCCGATCTTTTCGTAGTCATAAGAGATGCCGGGGGCCAGAACCAGGAAGTCGTATTTGACATCGCCGGCGGTGGTGGCGAGCGTGCGGGAAGCACGATCGAGCCCGGTGACATTGGCGTTGAGGAAGGTGTACTCGTGGTTGACCGCGGCGTCCAGGAAGCTGTGGCCGGCCAGGAATTCCAGGTTGATGATGCCGACATACCACAGGTTGCTGTTGAAGCAGGAGGAATACATATCCCGCTTGTCGATCAGCACCACGTCGAAGTTGGGATACTCCTTTTTGGCGTGCGCGGCGATGGTCATGCCCGAGGTGCCGGCACCCACCACCACCAGGCGCGGGCCCTTGGCCTTGGGCAGGCTGGCCATGGCGCCTGTCGAAATCGCCGCCGATTTGCTGCCAGCGTCGGCCACGGCCGATCCGGTCACCCCGGTGGCGCAACCGGCCGTGCCGGCCGCCAGCATGGCGCCGCTCATTTTCAGGAAATTGCGTCGATCCAGATGCTCATTCATGAGTGTTATCTCCTCGGTTTTGTGAAAAAACCACCGGGGCGGCAGACCGTCCCGGTGACAGTACCTGGTAGCAAGGTCTTCAGCCTTCAGCTCGAGACCTGCCGCAGACTGCATAACCCTAACCGGTAATGGGTTAATAAATGGTTGTTGCCATGTAAAGAAACGGTTAAATAAGGGCAGAAATTCAGGCAAACAACAACCTGGCGGTGGTGCCTTGCCCTGGTTGACTGTCGATTTCGATGCGCCAGCCGCTGAGGTCGCAGATGCGCTTGACCAGCGACAGGCCGATGCCGGCGCCGTTGGATGCGCTGCCACGGTAATGGCGAAGAAAGACCCGGTCGAGTTCGGCTTGGGCGATGCCCTTGCCGCAGTCGCTGACCGCCAGGAAACGGTCTGCCAGACGGACATCTATCCGGCCGGAATGGGAGTGACGGATGGCATTGTCGATCAGGTTGTCGACCACCACGCTGGCGAGGGTCTTATCCACCGGCAGTTGTATATCCTCGTCGAGGGCCAGGGTGATGTCGATGGGTGCGTCACGGTAGAGTGTCTGGTGTTTCTCGACCGATTCTCTTGCCACCTCGGCGATCGAGCAAGGTGGCGGCTCAGCACTGCTTTGATTTTCGCCGCGTGCCAGATGCAGCAGGGCGTTGGTCAGATCGGCCATGTCGTGGCTGGCGCGTTCGATGCGAGCCAGGCGCTGGCGCTGGCCACTGTTGAGATTGGCGTCGCCCTCCAGCACTTCCACCGCGCCGCGGATGATCGCCAGCGGGGTGCGCAGTTCATGGCTGACGTCGGCGGTGAAGCTGCGTTCGCGCTCGGCGCATTCGCGGATGCGGGTAAAGCAGCGGTCGAGGGTGTGGGCCAGTTCATCGATTTCATCGTGGCTCGCGGCCGGCGGCGGCGCACTTGAACCCGGCGGTTCCATGGCTGCCACCCGTGTCGCCAGATCGGTCACCGGCGCCACCACCCGGCTCGCCAACCAATAGCCGCCTATAGCCGAGAGCACGGTCATGATCGCCATGCCGGCGAGCAGGGAGTAGAGGAAGTGATGTTCCCGCTCTTGTTGCAAGCTGCGGTTGTACAGGAACACCAGGCGCTGACCGGCGTAATCGCCGACCAGAGCGAGATAGGGAGTGCCATTCAACTCCAGCGCCTGTCTGCCCGGAGGCAGACGGGCGAGCGGGGGCGGTGCCGCGCTATTGAGCCTGCCGCCGACGACATAGCCACTCAAGGTCAGCGTTGACGGCAGCATGGCATTGGGGTCGTGTGCCAGGCGGGACTGGTAATCCTGCATCTCGGCGAGCAGGGTCTCGTACATCAGGTGCTGGCCAAGGTCATGGACGGAGAAATAGAGGACGACCAATAGTGCCAGGCTGAGCAAGGCGCCGAAGCCGGCGAAATTGCGCGCCAACCTGAGACGCAGGCTACGTCGCCGCATCGCTGGCGACCTGATAACCGATGCCGCGCACGGTGCGCAGCAGCGGCATTTCGTTCGCCTTGTCGATGGCGCCGCGCAGCACATGCAGATGCGCCTTGAGGGCATCGCTGTCGGGAGGGTGATCACCCCAAACCGCAGCCTCCATCTCCTGCCGTGGCACCACCCTGGGGGAGGCACGCAGCAATATTTCCAGCAGTTTGAGCGGAATCGGCGGCAGCGCAATCTGTCGCTCGCCGCGTGTCACGCGATAGGTGGCGGTGTCGAAGGTGAGATCGGCGACGCGCAATTTTTGCGTTTGACCCTGCGCCTGGGCACGCCGGGCTATGGTTTTCAGGCGGGCCTCGACCTCGCGCAGGGCATAAGGCTTGATCAAATAGTCATCGGCGCCTGCCTCCAGTCCGAGTATTTTGTCGTCGAGGGCATCGCGCGCGGTCAGCATGAGCACTGGTGTGCTCTTCCCCGCCTCGCCGCGCAGTTTGCGGCATAGGGTGAGGCCGTCCATCCCCGGCAACATCAGATCGAGAACGATGGCGTCGTAATCGTGAGTGATTGCCAAGTGCAAGCCGCTGACGCCATCGCCGGCCACATCCACCACATGGGCATGAGCGGACAGGAAGTCCGTGAGATTGGCGGCAATGTCGCGGTTGTCTTCAATGATCAGTAAGCGCATGGTGCGATTCTGACCAAAAAAAGAAGAAATGGAAAATCCGGGTTAAAACATCGCTCGCCCCGCAAGGCCGCCAGATGGGGCGATTCGAAAGCCGGCGCGGGCGGCAGCAAACCGGCGGCGCGGCCGGCCCGCTGTATCGCTTCCGTCAGGAACGGGCGATCAATATCGGGCAACTGGTCTGGTTGAGCACCCGTTCCGATACCGAGCCCATGAGCACCTTGTCCAGGCCGGTCCGGCCATGACTGCCCATAACGACAAGGTCCGCGCCTTCCTTCTCGGCCGCCTCGACGATGGCTTGTTCGGGCCGCCCCTCAAGCAATCGAATATCGACCCGCACCCCTTTTTCGGACATGACCTGACGCACCCGTTCGAGGGCCTGTTGAGCTTCCCGGCGGCGTTCCGGAGCATGGCTCGGCAGGACGACGGAAATGGCGGTCAACGGCAGTGCGCACATTACCGCGATGTTGCCGGCGATGACCGCGGCCGTATCGCCATAGCGTGAGCCATCGGTGGCGAGCAGTACCTTGTTGCGCCACATCCGCGCTGACTCGGGCACCACCAGCACTGGACAGGGCGCCTTGCCGACCACCCTTGCGGTGGCGTGGCCCAGTTTCCAGCGGGCCAGGCCGCGCCGGCCGCGCCGGCCCATCACGATCACGTCGGCGCGCAGCTTCTCGGCCGCCTCGACGATCGCTGGGGCCGGGTTGGCATCCTGGAGGACGCGGATTTCGCAGTCGGTGCAGCCCAGCCTGTCGCGCGCGGCTTCGACGTTGGCCATGGCCATGCGTTCGGCCTCGGCACCCCGGCTCGGTTCCAGGCTCTCGGTGCTGGGGTTGTTCAGGGCGATGCTGACGATATACAGTTTCGCGCCGCACTTCCTGGCCATTTCGCCGGCGATGGCGATGGCGCTGTTGCTGTATTCGGAACCGTCGGTGGCCAGCAGGATGCGTTCGAAACGGCCCAGTGGGGAAAGGTTCTCGGTCATACTGGGTCAGCCTCGGTCAGTTCGGGTTGCCGGCTCGCACGCATACCGGAGTAGACCGCGCGCAGGATGATGCCGGCGCCAATCAGCAGCGCCAGGACCATGACCACCAGACTGGTGTCCTTGAGCACGGCGATTGTCGTTTCGGACAAGGCGGCGATCCAGCCCAGCTTGGACAGGTAGACCGGGATGACGAGGGCGCGCGAGAACAATACCACGATCATGATGGTGCCCATCACCACCTTGACCAGATAGGGTTTCACATAGGTGGTGCCGATGGCGCCGAGTTGAATGCCGAACAACGAACCGGCCAGGATAATCATGGCCAGCCGGATGTCGACGAAGCCGCCCCAGGCGTACTTGATGCTGCCGCCCAGGCCCATCACGAAAGCAATTACCAGCTCGGTGCCCGAGGCCATTAGCGATGGCACGCCCAGCACATACATCATCGCCGGCACACCGATGAAGCCGCCGACCGCGATAGTCGCCGCCAGCAATCCTGTGGAAATGCCGATCGGGATAGTCACCAGCCAGGATATTTCCGCCTTGGCGGCGTCCGAATAGAACATGGTTCCGGGGATACGAAGCGATTGCATCCAGCGGGCCAGCCGGGTGGGTTCGTCATTTTCTTCGCCGCCGGAGCGATGAATTTTCCAGGCATCCAGCAATACCCAGCCGCCGACCAAGGCCAGTACCACCACGAAGATAGCCGAGACATACAGATTCGAGCCGGCATCGCCCCAGGTCTTCTTGATGTCCTCCATGATGTGAGCGCCATAGAGCACGCCCACCTCAGCCGATACGCCCAGAATCAGTCCCAGTTTCACATCCACCTGACCGTACTTGTGGCGCTTTATCGCGCCGACCAGCGCCTTTGGAAACTTGTGGCACATGTTGGAGGCCACCGCGACGATGCCTGGCACGCCCATGCTCATCATGGCCGGGGTCAGAACAAAGGCGCCACCGGAGCCGATGAATCCGGATACCAGGCCGCCCACGAATCCGACGAATAACAGAAACACTATATTGGTCAGATTCAGGTCGATGAAATTAATAGCAGTAATGTCCATGGTAACCGTCTTTCAGTGTTTATTTGCCTGTATGCCGAGCACATCCCAGAAGGTGCTGGTGAAACCGCCATGGAAGTAGGAAACAGCAAAGGCGGCGGCAATAGGAATGACGAACGACCAGTGGCCGTGCTGGGTAAAACCAATAAGTGCGCTTTCAAACTGAAACATGGCGGCATACAGCAAGGCGGTGACGGTGCCGAATAACACTAAGCGGGCCAGTTTCGGGCGGCTGAGATTCAAGGTCATAGTGGGTTCCTGAGGCTGAAGTGGTGATGTGCAGGCACTAGCAAGCCCAATGCCAATAAATAACTCATTGATTTATAACGATGAATAAACATGCGTTTGCAAAGATGTTATAATCTGCAACATATCTATGGACAAATGCATATAAATGGTCGCTCGCCTGCTGGTCGTGGATGACGAAAAGATGGCCTTGAAAAATCTGTCCTTGGCTCTGCGACGTGCTGGCTATCAGGTGCAGGCCGCCGCCAGCGGTGAGGCCGCCTGTTCGCTGCTCAAGCGGGAGCACTTTGATGTCGTGCTTACCGACCTGAAGATGCCGGGCATTGACGGACTGGGCGTGTTGCGCTGCTGCCGCGAGCGGCAATCGGATACCGAGGTCATCGTACTGACCGCCTTTGCCAGTCTCGATAGCGCGGTCGACGTGATGCGTGAGGGCGCCTTTAACTACCTGGCCAAGCCATACCGTCTCGACGAGGTCCGCGCCGTGGTGGCGGAGGCGGTGGGGAAGGCCCGGCTGCGTGCAGAAAACCGGCAACAGCGCGAGGCGTTGGATAGTGTGCATGGGCCGGTCCATATCATCACTCACGACCCGGTCATGCGGAACCTGATGGAGATGGCCAGGCGGGTTGCGCCGACCGGTTGCAATGTCCTGATCACCGGCGAGTCGGGTACCGGCAAGGAATTGTTCGCCCGCTATCTACATGCCCACAGCGATCGGCAAGACGGACCTTTCCTGGCCATCAACTGTGGCGCCCTGCACGATGACTTGCTGGCCAATGAATTGTTCGGCCATGAGAAGGGCGCCTTTACCGGGGCCACCAACGACAAGTCGGGCCTGATCGAGGCGGCCCGCGGCGGCACCCTGTTCCTCGACGAGGTGACCGAGATGTCGCCCGGTATGCAGGTCAAATTGCTCAGGGTCATCCAGGAACGTGAGTTGCTGCGCGTCGGCGGCACCAAGATGGTTCGGGTCGACGTGCGCTTCGTCGCCGCCACCAACCGCGATGTGCCCCAGGTGGTCGCGTCCGGCCAGTTCCGTCAGGACCTGTTTTATCGCCTCAATGTGGTCAATTTTGACCTGCCGCCCCTGCGTGCGCGCCGCGGCGACGTGCCGCCGCTGGCCGAGTTCTTCCTGAGCCGGGCGGCGACCTATATGCGCAAGGACGTCGGGGCGATCACCCGAGAGGCGATGGATTGCCTGGTAGGCCACGCGTACCCCGGCAACGTGCGCGAACTGCTCAACCTGGTCGAACGTGGCGTGGCGCTGACTGCCGGCCCGGAGGTGGGGGTCGAACACCTGCCGGCTGAATTGAGTCGCCGACAGGCGGAACACGACTTCAACCGCAGCGATGGCCGGGTTGCCACGCTGGATGAGCACGAAGACACCTACATCCGCTGGGTGCTCGCCGAGGCCGGCGGCAACCAGAGCCTAGCCGCGAAGTGGCTGGGCATCAGTCGTGTATCACTCTGGCGCAGGCTCAAGAACCGGCTTCAAACCTAGTTCTGCGCAGGATATGGCCACATAAAATAATAATTGTATTAAAATGCAATTATTATGTTGCAAAAAGTAATTCAACTGTCATTTTCAAGCTGTCCGCTTTGGTTATACCGGCTGTTTCCGTTTATGCGTTGGTGGCCTATGGTGGACAAGGCCACCACCCAGTCGGACTTGATGGCGGGCATCACCGGGGCCCTGATCGTCCTGCCCCAGGGCGTGGCCTTCGCCACCATTGCCGGTCTGCCACCCGAGTTTGGCCTCTATGCCGCCATGACGCCGGCCATCGTCGCGGCCCTGTTCGGTTCTTCCTGGCACTTGGTTTCCGGTCCCACCACGGCGATTTCCATAGCCGTGTTCGCCTCGGTCAGCCCCTATGCCCAGCCGGGCACGGCTGAGTTCATAGGCTTGGCGCTGACCCTGACCTTCCTGGCCGGCCTGTTCCAGTTGATTCTCGGCCTGGCGCGCATGGGGGTGCTGGTCAACTTCATTTCGCATACCGTGGTGATCGGCTTTACCGCCGGCGCCGCCATGCTGATCGCCGGCAGCCAAATCAAAAACTTCTTTGGCCTGGATATTCCGCGCGGCACACCGTTTATCAAGTTGCTGGAGCTGTTCATCGAGCAGATTGGCCAGATCAACCTCTATGTCACGGCCGTGGCCATCGTCACCTTGCTGTCCGGCATCGCCGTCAAGCGCTGGTTGCCTAAGCTGCCTTATATGATTGTCGCGATGATCGTCGGCAGCCTGGCGGCGCTGGCCGTCAACGCCGCCTATGGCCTGGAGACGACCCATATCAAGACGGTCGGCGCCCTGCCGGCCGGCCTGCCGCCGCTGTCGCTGCCGGACTTTTCCATCCACGCCCTGTCGCAGATGACCTTCCCGGCGCTGATCATCACCATGCTGGCGCTGACCGAGGCGGTATCCATCTCGCGCGCGGTCGCTGCCCGCTCCGGCCAACATATCGATGGCAATCAGGAATTCATTGGCCAGGGCCTGTCCAATCTGGTTGGCAGCTTCTTCTCGGGTTATGCCGCGTCCGGTTCGTTCAACCGCAGCGGAGTCAACTTTGCCGCGGGCGCGCGCACGCCGCTGGCGGCGGTATTCGCCTCAGTCTTCCTGGCGGTCATCCTGTTGCTGGTGGCCCCGCTGGCCGCCTACCTGCCTACCGCCGCCATGGCTGGCATCCTGTTCCTGGTCGCCTGGGACTTGATCGACACCCACCACATCCGTGTACTGCCCAAGGTTAGCCGCCAGGAGACGGTCGTGCTCTGGGTGACCCTGATCGGGACCCTGGTCGATCTGGAAAAGGGCATCTTCTTCGGCATCGCGCTGTCCCTGGCGCTGTACCTCTACCGCACCTCGCGGCCTGTCATGGAGGCCGTACTGCCGGACGCCACGCCGGGCAGCGACCACTACCTGTCGGTAGAGGATGAGGGGGAATGCCCGCAAATCCGCTTTGTCCGGCTCAATGGCTCCATCTTCTTCGGCGCCGTGGCGCACCTGCAGCAGCAAATTCAGCGACTGGAAGAACGCGCCCCCGACCTCAAGCACATGGTCGTCGTCGCCAGCGGCATCAACTTCGTTGACCTGGCTGGCGCCGAATTCATCGCCGCGCAGGCCCGCCACTGGCGCATGAAAGGCGGCGGTCTCTACTTCGAGCGCATGAAGCCCGCCGTGATGGAAACGCTGCTAAAGGGCGGCTACATGGACGATGTGAAGGAATACAACCTGTTTCCGGCTGGCGTTCGCGCCATCGACATCCTGGCCGGCCGGCTGGACAGGACCGTCTGCGCTGGATGCCCGGAAGAGGTGTTTCGTCACTGCGGCATAGGCGCGGCAGCGGCCGAAGCGGCCGGACAAAAGGCCGTAGCCTGACGTCACAGCAACGGAGAATCAAATGAAGGCAAAAACAACGTCAATTCCCAGCCGTCGTCGCGGCCTGTTCGATGCCCTGTGGCGCGTTATCAAACCCTGGTTGACTGCGCTTGCTCCAGGACAGGACGGTCCCGCCGGCCAACTGCCCAGCGATATCGCCGCCAGGAAGTCACATAGATAAATGGGGCCATGGCCGCCATCGTGGCTGTCAAGGCGTTCCCCAACCGCAGCCTTCTTGTCAGACTAGTTTTTCATCTGACCATAGCGTTTCAGCTTGCGCCACAGCGATACCCGGTCGATGCCTAATATCTGCGCTCCCAAGGTCTGGTTGCCATTGGTTTCCTTGAGCACCCACTGGATATAGTCGCGTTCCTGTTCTTCCAGTGTGGGCATCCTGCCCTCCTTCTTGCGAAAGGTGCGCAGCGAGAGCTCACGCAAATCCTCTGGCAGGTGGTCAGGCTCGATCTCGCTGCCCGAACAAAGGGCGACGCCGCGCTCGATGATGTTTTCCAGTTCGCGCACGTTGCCGGGAAAATCGTAAACCTTGAGCAGCTCCAGCACCTGCGGATCGATCTCGCGGACATCCTTGTGCATGAGCGCGGAACACTTGTTGAGGAAGTGGTAGGCCAGCAAGGGGATGTCGTCACGCCGCTCGGACAAGGGCGGTATATGAAGGTTGACGACGTTGAGGCGAAAATAGAGGTCCTGCCGAAAATGGCCTTCCCTGACCAGTTCGGCCATGTCGCGGTTGGTGGCGGTGCACACCCGCACGTCCACCTTGACCGGCTGCATGCCGCCCAGTCGCTGTACCTCCCGCTCCTGGATCACGCGCAACAATTTGACCTGCATGGCCGTGGACATTTCGGTGACTTCATCGAGAAACAGCGTACCGCCGTTGGCTGTCTCAATCAGGCCGGGCTTGCCTATGGCGCCGGTGAAGGCGCCTTTCTCATTGCCGAACAACTCGTTGGCCAGCAGATCCTCGTTGAACGCGCCGCAGTTGACCGCCACGAAGGGGCCGTCGGGGCGACCGCCGTGTTCATGCAGGTAGCGCGCGAACAGCTCCTTGCCGGTGCCGGATTCGCCGGTGATCATGACGTTACAGCCAGTGGGGGCGACCTTGCGGGCCATCTCCAGCAGTTTCTGCATGTGGGCATCCTGGGTGATGATCTTGATTCGGCCCTGAAAACTGTCCAACTGCTCGCGCAAGACCAGGTTCTCCCGCTTGAGCCTGACTTTTTCCAGTGCTTCGGCCACGGTCTGGCGCACTTCATCGAGGCGGAATGGTTTGGCGATGTAATGGAAGGCGCCCTCCTTCATGGCCTCGATGGCGGAATCCAGGGTGGCATAGCCGGTGATCATAACCACTTCGCTGTCGGGCGCCAGCTCGCGGCTGCGCCGCAGCACCTGCATACCGTCGATCTTTTCCATCTTGAGGTCGGTCAGCACCACGTCGAAATGCTGCTTCTCCAGCAACCCTAGCGCATTGCTGCCGCTGGTGGTGGCCGTGACCTCGTGGCCGGCCTTCCTGAGCACGTGTTCAAGGTTGCGCAGGGCGACGCGCTCGTCGTCGACCACCAGTAGCCGGCCTTGCGGCGGCTGACTGTCGGCTGGGCTGGCCTGGATGGCGTTCATGTTGTCTCCGTGGTATTGGGGGCGTACTGGGGTAGGCGGATATGAAAAACGGTGTACCTGCCCGGCTCGCTCTCGGCGGCGATGCAGCCGCCATGCTCCTCGACGATCTCGCGCACGATGAACAAGCCCAGGCCGGAACCGCGGCTGGCTTCCTTGGTGGTGTAGAAGGGGTCGAATATATGCGCCAGGACGTCGGCGGGGATGCCCTGGCCATTGTCGCGGACGTCGATATCGACCACCTCGGGATTGGGAAAACGTCCGGCCTGACCGCGTAGACAATTGGGCGCGGTTGGGTCATCGGCATGACGCGCTACCGCGCCGATCCGTATTTCGCCGACGCCTTCGAGCACTTCCACTGCGTTCTTCAGCAGATTGAGAAAGACCTGTTGCAGACGCGGCTTGTCGGCAGACAGGGTGAGATCGTCCGGGATGTCGATGTGGATTGAGACTTTAGCTGGCGTTTCGTTACGCAAAAACAAAAGCGTTTCCTTGATCGTCGCCTTGAGCGGCACTGGCCGCCGCGCGAATTTCCGCTCCCGCGCATAGTCGAGCAGGGAGCGGACGATACGTTGGGCGCGCACCGTCTCGTCGTCGATCTGGCGCAGCATCGCGCGCCGCCATTCCGGTCCGGATGTCTCGCCGTCCTCGATCAGTATTTGCGCGGAACTGGAGATATTGGAGAGCGGATTGTTCACCTCGTGGGCGACCCCGGAAATGAGGCGTCCAAGCGAGGCCAGGCGGTCGGACTGGATGAGTTGCTGCTGCTGGCGCAGGCTGATCTCATCCAGGACGTGGTTGAAGGCGCGAACCAGGGCGCTAATCTCACGGTCCTTGGTCGGCAGGGCAAGCCGGGACTTGTTGCCGGCGGCGACCATCTCCATGCGTTGTTCCATTTTCTTCAGCGGCCGCACGATGCTGCTGGAGACCACTGCGCCGGAGATTGCAAGCAGAACGAGCAGGCCTAGCAGGGTAATCAACAGGAAGGCGCGTTGCCGCTCAAGGTTCGCCTGCAGCATCGCGCGCTCGGCGTCGGCCAGGCTCTGAGCGGTGTTGACGATGCCCAATCCCAGGTTGCGAATGACTTGCGCATCCAGTTCGCCGCTCGATCTGGCATGGCTCGACATTGCGTCGGCATAGCCGATCAGGGCACGGCGCAAATCGTTCAGCCGACTGGGCGAAGCCAGATTTTTGAAGGCCTCGCCATTGTCATCGAGCAGCTGCCTGGCACGTTCGACATATTTCATATTTTCCCTGAGATCGCCGCGCTGGCGGTAAAGGAAATAGTTTTTTTCGAAGCGCCGGATTTCCAGCGCGACATCGAAGAACTCGGCGATGCTCGATCCAGCCCGTATCTGTTTCTCGATCAAGCGCGACTCCAGAAAATAGAGCACGAAAAGGCCGATCAGCAGGACGGCGAACACAGCATAGCCAAGAATGATTTTTTGCCGCAGTGATCTCATGGTCGAGCAGTGTATCAGTACAGTTGCAAAATGCAATTATAGAAATAATTGCATTTTCTAATAAGAACATGGACATGGCGTTTCGGTACAACGCGCTGCCGGAGCGGTTTAATCATGGTTGCATATCGCAATTCAAATATCCTGGCGGTGTTGCGCGTGCACATGAAATGCATTGAATCATAAAGAAATAAGATGATGGCACGGCTATTGCTAAAGCTCATCGATTTGAGTCTGACCAGAGCACGACGCCGCCATGTCCGCCGCCGAGCCTTACCGGAAAGTGTTGTTGGTGTTGTTGGCGCATGTGCCGTCCAGGCGTGTGCTGGATGCCGCCTGCGCGTTGTGCGAGCGCCTGGGCGCTGGTCTGGAGATCGTCAGTCTGGGCGGGAGCCTGCCGCAAGACCTGCTCAACGCAACGGCTAAGGAGGTCGCTTTGTCGGGCCTGAATTGCAAGGCGCTCGATAAAAAGGATTGGGGTATAGCCGACCTGGTCGATTGGGCGAATAGCCGCTCCTGCGTATCGACCGTCATGCTGCCGGCCTCGGAATGCGGTCCGGTCAACGCCCCTGACCAGGATGACGCCGATGCCTGGCGACATTTGGCTTGCCCGCTGGTGCTGGCTGGGCGTGAACATTAATAAACCGATGTGAGATGAAATGAACGCATTGCCTAAATATTTGCCCTTTCTACGCTGGTTCCCGCTCAAGACCGACATGGTCAAAGCGGACTTTGTGGCCGGCATTACCGTGGCGCTGGTCCTGATTCCACAATCCATGGCCTATGCGCAATTGGCGGGCATGCCGGCCTACTATGGCCTGTATGCCGCCTTCCTGCCGGCGGCCGTGGCTGCGTTGTGGGGATCGTCGAACCAATTGGCCACCGGGCCGGTGGCGGTGGTATCGCTGCTGACCGCGTCCAGCTTGGCGGTGTTCGCGGCGCCTGGTTCGCCCGACTTCATCGCCCTGGCGATCATGCTGGCGCTTTTTGTCGGCCTCATCCAATTACTGCTGGGGGTGTTCAAGCTGGGGGTGGTCGTCAACTTCCTGTCGCATCCGGTGATCGTCGGCTTCACCAACGCGGCGGCCATCATCATCGGCCTGTCGCAAGTATCCAAGCTGTTTGGCGTGCCGATGGGCAGGAGCGAGCACTTCATCAACGACATCATTGGCGTGCTCTCGCAGATTGGCGACACGCACCTGCCGACCCTGGCCATGGGGGTGGCGGCCATCGTCATCATGTGGGCAGTAAAGAAGTTTCGTCCCAAGTGGCCCGGCGTGTTGATCGCCGTGGTTCTGGCCACCACCCTGTCCTGGGCGATCGGTTTCGAGCACAACAGTACCGCCAAAGGCGAGCAGATCGCCGACCCCGATGTGCGGGTGCTGGTCGATGAATTAACGCGGACCGAGCAGCGTGTGATCGAGATCAACACGGAAATCGCCGACAAGTCGAAACGGCTGGCGATGGCTGCGGCAAGCTATGGCGCACACAGCCAAGCGGCGCTGAGCCTGCATTACGAAATCGATGTGCTGCACCTTAATCTGGAAGATCGCGAACGGGAAAATGCCAAGCGGATGCGCGCCCTGCGCAAGATGGCCTTCCAGCGCGCCGGTGACAGCGGCGGCGTGCTTTATCTTGAAGGCGAGGCCCCCCAGGGCGTTGCCACCGACGGCGTGCGCTGGCGGATCAAGAAGGTCAAGGGCGGCGAGCTGAAACTGGTGGGCGGCGGCGAGGTGGTGGGTAACGTCCCCCAGGGCTTGCCCAGTCTCGCGCTGCCGCATCTTGACATGAGCAAGCTGGCTTCGCTGTTGTCGGTGGCATTGGTGATTTCCATGGTCGGTTTCATGGAAGCCATTTCCATCGCCAAGGCCATAGCCGCCAAGACCAAGCAGCGCCTTGATCCCAACCAGGAGCTGATCGGCCAAGGCATGGCCAACATCGTTGGCTCCATGAGTCAGGCTTTCCCAGTCTCCGGTTCCTTCTCGCGCTCGGCGGTGAACATGAACGCCGGCGCCAAGAGCGGCATGAGCGCGATCTTTACCGCGTTGTTCGTGCTGCTCACCCTGTTGTTTCTGACCCCGCTGCTGTATCACCTGCCGCAGGCGGTGCTGGCGGCGATCATCATCATGGCGGTGATCGGCCTGATTAATTTTAAGGCGATCAAGCACGCCTGGCACGCCAATCGCCACGACGGCATCGCCGCCGTGGTGACCTTCGTGGCCACCCTGGCCTTTGCCCCGCATCTGGACAACGGCATCATGGTTGGGGCCGGCCTGGCGCTGGTGCTCTACCTATTGCGCACCATGAAACCGCGGGTGGCGCAGCTGGGGCGATTCCAGGATGGCACCTTGCGCGACATCAGGGTCAATCCCGATCTGCCGACCAGCGAGCATGTGGTGGCCATGCGCTTCGACGGCCAGCTCTATTTCGCCAACGTCGCCTACTTCGAGGACGCTGTTCTGGAGACCCTGGCCGATCATCCGCGCGCCAAGTACCTGCTCATCGTCGGCGACGGCATCAACCAGCTCGACGCTTCAGGTGAAGAGGTCGTCCACCACCTGTTCAGCCGCCTCAAGGACGCTGGCGTTACCCTCGTGTTCTCCGGCCTGAAGAAACAGGTGCTGGACGTGATGCGCGCCACCGGCCTGTTCGAGGTCATCACTCAGGACAACCTCTTCGCCACCGAGGACCAGGCTATCGCCGCGATCTACGAGCGGCTGGGCGAGGCGGCCCAGGACGACCTTTTCTGTGCCTTGAAATCGGTGCGATAATTCAGCCACTATGACTGCGCCTCTGTCTATTCACCGCCCATCCAGTCTGATTAGATTGGCTGGTGGAAGGCTGGAGGCCGCCGCGGATCCGAGGATGGTGGCGCCCTTGCCATGAGCGCGGTGAACATGGTCGACGGGATTCCGCTGTTTCTGGCCTATGTTGCGCCGGCAAGCGCACTGTTGTCGGGCGTCGTTTCCCTGTTCGCCGTGCGCCGCCATCCCGGCTTTCTGCACACCGGCTCATTCCTTTTGCTGTTTCTCGCCGGCGTGACCGACGTCATTGCCGGCGGCTGGGCCTTGCTCACCGATCTTACTCTCGTCGATCGCCTGGCACTCGGCCTGCCCTGGCTCGAATGGCATATCCGGCTCGATCCGCTGTCCGGCTTCTTCATGATCCTGCTCGGCACGCTGGTGATCGCCGTATCGCTCTACGGCCCCAGCTATACCCGTGAGTACACCCACGGCGAGGCCCCGCAGCCCTTGCCGCCGCTGGGCGTGTTCACCGCGACCTTCGTCATTGGCATGCAGATGCTGCTGCTCGCCGACGATGCCCTGGTGTTCATGATCTTCTGGGAAATAATGTCGCTGTCCGGCTATTTCCTCGTGGCCTTCCAGCACCAGCATGCCGCCAACCGCCACGCCGCCTTCCTCTATTTGTTGCTCGCGCATGTGGGTTCGCTGGTCATACTGCTTTCCTTCGGCGTGCTTGCCGCCTTCGGCGGCGGCCTGACCTTCGCGCAGATGCGCGCCGCCTCACTGACGCCGTTGTGGGCGACGCTGGCCTTCGCCTTCGCCTTCCTCGGCTTCGGCACCAAGGCGGGCATGGTGCCGCTGCACGTCTGGCTGCCCGACGCGCACCCGGTCGCGCCATCGCATATCTCGGCGATGATGAGCGGCGCCATGCTCAAGATGGGCATCTACGGCATCGTCCGCGTGAGTTTCGATTTGATCGGCGAGGTGCGCTGGGAATGGGGCGTGGCGGTGCTTGTCATCGGTACCGCCTCGGCCTTGCTGGGCGTGCTCTACGCCCTGATGCAGCACGACCTCAAGCGTCTGCTCGCCTATCACTCGATCGAGAACATCGGCATCATCCTCATGGGGCTGGGCATGTCGATGATCTTCCTCGGCAGCGGCCATCCGCTGCTCGGCACGCTCGGCCTGGTGGCGGCGCTCTATCACACGCTCAACCACGCGTTGTTCAAGGGCCTGTTGTTCCTCGGCGCCGGCGCCGTGCTCTATCGCACCCACGAGCGCGACCTCGAACGCATGGGCGGCCTGATCCAGCGCATGCCGGTCACGGCGTTCATGTTCCTGATCGGCAGCGTCGCCATCTCCGCGCTGCCGCCGTTCAACGGCTTTGTTTCCGAGTGGTTGACCTTCCAGGCGGCCTTGCAGGCGCCGGCGCTGGACAATGGCGTGCTGCGCATGATCATGCCGATCGCCGCCGCCCTGCTCGCCCTGACCGGGGCACTCGCTGCCGCCTGTTTCGTCAAGGCCTTCGGTATTGCCTTCCTCGGCAAGCCGCGTACCCGCCATGTCGCCCATGCCCGCGAAGTGCCTATGGGCATGCTGCTCGGCATGGGCTGGCTGGCAACCCTTTGCCTGGTATTGGGCGTCCTGCCGACGCCGATGATCGAGGCCATGGCGCCGATCACGCGGCTGCTGGCGCACACCGAACTGCCGGCGGCGGCCGCCCAGGGCTGGTTATGGCTGACGCCCGTCTCGCCACAGGTCGCCTCCTATTCGGCGCCGTTCGTTCTCCTCGCCCTGATCGTGGTGTACGGCCTGGGCTACCTGTTCCTCAGGCGCGGCGCCGCTCCCGCCCGCCGTTGCTATCCCTGGGACTGCGGCTTCGGTCAACTCAGCCACCGCATGGAATACACCTCGACCTCATTCACCCAACCGATCCGGCGCGTTTTCGGCGCGGTCTGGAAGGTCGAAGAGGCGATCGAAACGACGACTGACGGCGCCAGGCCGCTTCCGCGCGTGACCGGCATCCGCCATCACCTGCACGTGCAGGACTGGTCATGGCTCAAGGTTTATCAGCCGATCGGTTGGCTGGTGCTTGACGCCGCCCGGCGCATCGGCTTCATCCAGACCGGCAGCATCCATACCTACCTGAAATATTCATTCGGGACGCTCATCTTCCTGCTCTGGATAGTCAGCCTATGAACAGCCTTGCCATGAACAGCCTGTCGATTGCCTGGGCCCTGGCCGCCGCACAGACACTGCTCTTCATCGCCGCCGCGCCGCTGATGGCCGGTTGGGTCAAGCGCCTCAAGTGCCACATGCAGAACCGTGCGGCGCCGGCCGTGTGGCAGCCCTACCGCGATCTGGCCAAGCTGATGAGGAAGGACATGGTGCTGGCCGAGAATGCCACATGGTTGTTTCGCGCCACGCCCTATATCGTTTTCGGCGCCACCCTGCTTGCCGCCGCCGCGGTGCCGCTCATCGTCGTGCATCTGCCCACCGCCGCCATCGCCGACCTGATCGTGCTGGTCGGCTTTTTCGCCCTGGCGCGGTTTTTCACTGCGCTGGCCGCCCTCGATATTGGCACCGCTTTCGGTGGCATGGGCGCCTCGCGCGAAATGACTGTCGCCGCGTTGGCCGAGCCAGCCATGCTGATGGTAGTGTTCACACTATCGATGACGGCGGGCACGACCAATCTGTCGACGGCCACCGATGTCGTGTTGCAGACCGGCGTGGCGCTGCGCCCGTCGTTTCTGTTCGCCCTGCTGGCGCTGGCCATGGTGGCGGTCGCCGAGTGCGGCCGCATCCCGGTGGACAACCCGGCCACCCACCTCGAACTGACCATGTTGCACGAGGCCATGATCCTGGAATATGGCGGCCGCCACCTGGCGCTGATCGAGTGGGCCAGCCAGATAAAGCTGATGATTTATGCGGTGCTTATCGTCGATTTTTTCTTCCCCTGGGGCATCGCCCGCGACTTCAGCGCCGTCTCGCTGGGCATAGGCGTCGGCGCCGTCGTGGCCAAGATGATGTTGCTCGCCATGCTGCTGGTGGCCTGGGAAACGGTGCTGGCCAAGATGCGCCTGTTCCGGGCGCCGCAGTACCTCGGCTTTGCCTTCCTGCTGGCCCTGCTCGGCATGCTCACCAGCATCGTGCTGGAAACGGGGAGTTAGATGGAGTTAACCAGTCTCGGCCTCTACAGCCAGGCCATCATCGTCTTCGCCGCCCTGGTGCTGTTCACCTCTTTTGTGATGCTTGCCCAGCCACGCATCCAGCCGCTGATCTACACCTTCGCCTGGCAGGGCCTGTTGCTGGCGGTGGTGACCGTGCTGGTGGCTCTTGTTTCGAAGCACCCCCACCTCTACATCTCGGCGGCGCTCACCGTGGTGCTCAAGGTCGGGCTGATCCCCTGGCTGCTCTACCGGCTGAGTGTGCGGCTCAACATGAATTACGAGACGGAGTCGATCACGAACCCTTCGATACTGCTGCTGGGCGGCGCCGGCCTGGTGGTGTTCAGCTATTTCATCGCGCTGCCGATCGTCCATCTTTCCGGCCTGGCCACCCGCAACACCATCGCTGTCAGCATTGCCGTCGAGCTGCTCGGCATGCTTATCATGATTGCCCGCAAAACGGCGATGGCCCAGGTGATCGGCTTCATGTCCATGGAGAATGGGCTGTTCTTCGCCGCCGTGGTATCGACTTATGGCATGCCGCTGATCGTCGAACTCGGCGTTGCCTTCGACGTCATGGTCGCGTCCATCCTCTTCGGCGTGTTTTTCTTCCACCTGCGCGACTCGTTCGACTCGCTTGACGTCAGCCATCTCAACCGGCTGTCCGAGACCGATGAGGCCATGCCCTTGGCGGGAGCGGCGGAGGCGGAGCAGCCATGATACTGCTCGAAATCACCCTGCTGGCGCCGCTGGTCGGCGGCCTGCTGCTGGCTTTCATCGGCCACCGCGCGACGGCCGGCTGGCTCAACGTGGCCACCGGCGCCGTCACCTTTGTTGCCTCGCTGGCCCTGGCGCTGGATGTCTTCGACCACGGTGCGCGGTTGTCCGCCGGCAAGATGTTCTACATCGACGCCTTCAACGTCTATCTCGTCGCCCTCACGGCCTTCGTCGGCATGACCACCTCGATCTTCTCGCGCCCCTACATGCGCCACGAGGTCGAGCGCGGCCGCGTCACCGACCGGCGCATGCGCCTCTACCACTCGATGTATCAGGGCTTCCTGTTCTCGATGCTGCTGGCGCTGTCCACCAATAATCTCGGCATCATGTGGGTGGCCATGGAGTCGGCCACCCTGACCACCGTGCTGCTGGTCTCGCTCTACCGCACGCCGGAATCGATCGAAGCGGCCTGGAAGTATTTCGTGCTGTGCGGCGTTGGCATCGCCCAGGCCCTGTTCGGCACCGTGCTCATCTACTTCGCCGCCGAGAACCGGCCGGGCGGCGAGCGCGGCGATACGCTGCTGTGGACCGTGTTGCACGACACGACTGCCGGCGGCCTCGACCCGGCCGTGGTGTCGCTCGCCTTCGTCTTTCTGCTGGTCGGCTACGGCACCAAGGTTGGCCTGGTGCCGCTGCACAACTGGCTGCCGGACGCCCACTCCGAGGGCCCGACGCCGATGTCCGCCGTGCTTTCCGGGCTGCTGCTGAATGTCGCGCTGTATGCCCTGGTGCGCTTCAAGATGCTGGTGGACGCCTCGTTGCACATGGAACTGGCTGGCCACCTGATGATGGGCTTCGGCCTGCTGTCGTTCGTCGTCGCCGGGCTGTTCCTGCACCGCCAGCATGACATCAAGCGCATGTACAGCTACTCGTCGATCGAGCACATGGGGCTGATGACCTTCGCCTTCGGCATCGGCGGGCCGCTGGCCACCTTCGGCGCGCTCCTGCACATGACCATGAACTCGCTCACCAAATCGGCCATCTTCGTCACCGTCGGCTATGCCTCACAACTCGCCGGCACGCAGCGCATCGACCGGATTCGTGGCTTGATCCGTACCCAGCCCGGCATCGGCTGGGGGCTGTTGATCGGCACCGTGGCGATCGCCGGTTTCCCGCCCTTCGGCGTGTTCATCAGCGAGTTCCTGTTGCTGATGGCCACCATGAAGTCCTGGCCCTGGCTGACCATCCCGCTGTTGTTCGGCTTCGGCGTGGCCTTCGCCGGCCTGTTCCGTCACCTGCAGCCGATGGTGTTCGGCGAGCCGCCCGCTGGCCAGAAACCGGTCCAGGCCAATATGCTGCCTGTCGTGGTGCACCTTGCCTTGGTGCTGTGGCTCGGGCTATCGATCCCGGACTTCCTGTCCGGCTGGTTCGAGCAGGCCACCCTGCTGATCTCCGGGGCTTCGCTGCGATGACCACGAAGATACCCTTTGCCGCGTTTATTGGCCGCCTGGCCGAAGCCGGGGTTGCCGTAGAAATTCCGGCCACGCCGGCGCCGGCGCCGGCGCGGGCCATCGAGGTGGCGAGCGACGACTGGGGCCGGCTCGGTCGGGAAGCCGACGCCTGGGGCTGCCGCTGGGCGGCGGGTTGGGGGGAGGACCTGGGCGGAACGCTGCGCATCAATGCCTGCTTCGAGCAGGCCGGCGCCTACCTGCTGGCGCGCACGACGGTGACCCGCACCCACCCGATGCTGCCCTCGCATACGCCGTACTATCCGGCCGCCGACCGGCCCGAGCGCCATACCCAGGATATGTTCGGTGTCGCCTTTTCCGACCATCCTGATGCGCGTCGCTGGACCCGGCATCGGGCCTGGAAGAGCGCGGAATATCCGCTGCGCCGCGATTTTCCTGTGCTTGGCCGACCGCCTGCGCAGACGTCGGCCGACCATCAATACCGGTTTCTCGCCGCCCACGGCAGTGGCGTCTACGAAATCCCGGTCGGGCCGGTTCATGCCGGCATCATCGAGCCGGGGCACTTCCGCTTTCAGGCGGTGGGCGAGACCGTGCTCAATCTTGAGGAGCGTCTCGGCTACACCCACAAGGGCACCGAGAAGATCGCCGAAGGCCGCGACGCAGCGGGCCTCGCGCGCCTGGCCGGGCGGGTCTCGGGCGATTCCACCGTGGCGCACGCCTGGGCGGCGTGCATGGCGATGGAGCGGGCGGCGGGATTGACGCCGCCGCCGCGCGCCACCTGGTTGCGCGCCCTGATGTGCGAGCGCGAGCGGATTGCCAACCATCTTGGCGACATCGGCGCCATCGTCAACGACGTCGGTTTCGCTTTCGGTTTCTACCAGTTCGGGCGGCTGCGCGAGGCCTGGCAACGTGTATCCAACGCTGCCTTCGGGCATCGTTTCATGATGGACCGCATTGTCCCGGGCGGCGTCGCTGCCGATCTTGCGCCGGAATCGATCGCCGCCATGCGCGACGAGGCCGTCGCCCTGCGCCAGCAGGTCGGCAAGCTGATGGCCATCCTCTACGACTCGCCTTCGCTGACCAACCGGCTGCTCGGCACCGGCGTGCTGACGCCGGAACAGGCCAGTACGCTGGGCTGCATGGGGTATGTCGGGCGGGCATCGAGCCTGTACTTCGACGTGCGCCGCGCCGCGCCCTATCCGCCCTATGACCGGTTGAAGGCCAAGGGCGTGCTGCATCACACCGGCGATGTCAACGCCAGGGTGCGGATGCGCCACGAGGAAATCCTCGCCTCGCTCGATCTCGTCGAGGCGCTGCTCGCCGGGCTGCCCGGCGGCGCGATCCACAGCGAGTGGCCAACCCCCGCGGAAGGGACGGAGGGCCTCGGCATCGTCGAGGGCTGGCGTGGCGAAATCATCAGCTATGTCCGCTTCGAAGGCGCCGGACGCATCGCCCGCTTCTTCCCCCGTGATCCGTCCTGGACCACCTGGCCGGCACTGGAAGTGCTGATCCACGACAATATCGTTCCCGACTTCCCGGTGTGCAATAAGTCGGTGAACGGCTCCTATTCGGGGCAGGATCTGTAATGCTGCGCATCTTCGCCAAGATCCAGCGCATCGGTATCGTCACCGAGCCTGTGCCGCCAACCGTCGATCCCGTCCTCGCCGAGGTCGGCGAACAGCTCAAGGCGCATATCGGCGAGCGCTTCAGCGGTAGCCTGGCCATTCGTGAAGTGGATGCCGGCTCATGCAATGGCTGCGAGCTGGAAATCCAGGCGCTCAACAACCCCTGGTACGGCATCGAACGCTTCGGCGTGCATTTCGTCGCCAGTCCGCGCCATGCAGACCTGCTGCTGGTCACCGGTCCGGTCTCGCGTCATATGGAAGAAGCGCTGCGCCGCACCTATGCCGCCACCCCCGAACCCCGCCTGGTGATCGCCGTCGGCGCCTGCGGTGAGAACGGCGGGGAGTTCGGCACGAGCTATGCTTCATGCGGCGCGGTCGCCAATGTCATTCCGGTCGATGCTGTCATCCGTGGCTGCCCGCCGACCCCGCTCGACCTGATGCGCGGCATCCTGGAGGCCATTGGCAAGAAACCCTGACCCGCCCTCACTGGTCAGTGCTGCGCCGCCGCGCGGCTTGCCCGTTGCCGGCGATATAGAAGAAAATAGTAAATTACTTATTCATTCCGATTATGGGGCCTCGTTGTTCACAGCGCTGGCGCCTCCCCGAGCGATCGATCCATGACTGACCTGCTGCCCCCGCTTGATCTGGTGAACCTGGCCTGGGCCGGTGTGCTGTATTGGTTGAGCCTGGGCTTCGCCGCGCTACTGCTGCAACGCACCCGGTCGTTGTTGACCGGTCTGATATTTCCACTCGGCGCCCTGGGGGCGTTGCTTATTGCCGGCATCGGACTCGTCGGCCTGTTTGTCCCGGCCTCGGCAGTGGTGTTGCCGATCGGCCTGCCGGATCTGCCTTTCCACCTGCGTCTGGATGCGCTTTCCGCTTTCTTCCTGCTTTTGCTGGGCGCCGCCTCCTTCGGGGTGACGGTGTACGCAGTGGGGTATTTTCGCCACATGGAACGCGGTTCCCTGGCCCTGCTCACCCTTTGGTACCACCTCTTCCTGGCCGGCATGGCGGGGGTGATGCTGGCCGACGATGCCTACGCCTTCATGGTGGCCTGGGAGGTCATGGCCCTGTCTTCCTATTTCCTGGTTACTACCGATCACGACATTCCCGAGATCCGCCACGCCGGCTTTCTCTACCTGCTGATCGCCCACGTCGGCGCGGTCTCCCTGCTGCTCTGTTTCGGCGTGTTGCAGGGCGGTCATGGCTACTACACCTTCGGCTATATGCGCGGCGCCGAGCTGACCCCGTTCTGGGCCTCTGTGGCGTATCTGTTGGCCCTGTTCGGCTTCGGGGCCAAGGCCGGCCTGGTGCCCATGCATGTATGGCTGCCCGAGGCCCACCCGGCGGCACCGTCGCCGGTGTCGGCGCTGATGTCCGGGGTGATGCTGAAGACGGCGATGTATGGCCTGCTGCGCGTCACCTTCGACCTGCTCAACGTGCAACTTGACTGGTGGGGCACCCTGGCCTTGGCGCTGGGCCTGATCACCGCCCTCTACGGGGTCATCTTTGCCGCCGTGCAATCAGACATGAAGCGTCTTTTGGCGTGGTCCTCGATCGAGAACATCGGCATCATCCTGGCCGCCTTCGGTCTCACCCTGATCTTCTACACCGACGGCAAGGGCGCCCTGGCGGCGCTTACCCTGACGGCCATGCTTTATCACACCCTCAATCACGCCTTCTTCAAGGGCCTGTTGTTCGTCAGCACCGGCACTGTCCTGCATGCCACCGGTACACGGCTGATGGGGCAGATGGGCGGCCTCATCCGCTATATGCCTTGGACAGCCTGGTTGACGCTGATCGGCGTTCTGGCCATTGCCGGCATCCCGCCGTTGAACGGTTTCGTGTCCGAGTGGTTATTGTTGCAAGCCTTTCTGCTCACCCCAGGACTCACACAACCCTATCTCAACATGGTGATTCCGGTGGCCGCGGCTTCGGTGGCCATGGCCGCCGCGCTGGCCGCCTACGTGATGGTGAAGTTTTATGGCGTCATCTATCTCGGGCAGCCGCGTGACCCGGCACTGCGGCACGCCCACGCCGCCAACTGGCCGCAACGGCTGGGCATGCTCTGGCTGGCGTCGGGCTGCGTGGCGCTGGGCCTGTTTCCGGCGCGGGTAATCGAAGCCATCGCCCCGGTGGCAAGACTGCTCATCAGCCAGACCTTGGTCAACGACGGTGACTGGTTGTTCCTGGCCCCGGTCTCCGCCGAGCGTGCCAGCTATGCGCCGCTCATCTTCCTGGGCGTGGTGCTGGTGGCCCTGCTGCTCGTCTATATGTGGGTGCGGCATTTCTATCACGGCCGCGTGCGCCGCGCCGCCCCCTGGGATTGCGGCTACCCTGAGCAGGATGCGCGCATGCAGGACAGCGCCCAGGGCTTCGGCCAGCCGATCCGCCACATCTTTGTCTCCTTCATGCGGGTCGAGCGGGAAACGCCGGACCCCTTCGACCGTCACCCGCGATACCAGGGCGCCACCCTCGACCAATTGTGGTTCCTGCTCTATCTGCCCATCGCCCGGCTGGCCGCCTGGCTGTCGGCGCAGGCCGGCCGCCTCCAGCACGGCCGCATCCAGTGGTATCTGATCTACAGTTTCGTGACCCTGATCTTCCTGCTCGTTTTTGTGACACGCTGACGCCATGACGACCACCGGCATTTTTCTGCAAGTTCTGCAAACCTTGCTGGCCATCCTGCTGGCGCCACTCCTGATGGGCTGGGTCAATCAGTGCCGCGCCTGGTTGCAGGGCCGCTCGGCGCCGCCCATCACCCAGCCCTACCGGACGCTCAGGAAGCTCTTCCACAAGGATGCGGTGATCGCCCACAACGCTTCGCCGCTGTTCCGTTTCGCGCCCTACATCATCTTTGCCTGCATGACGCTTGCGGCCGGCCTGGTGCCGACCATCGCCAATGACCTGCCGTTTTCGCCGGCGGCGGACGTCATCGCCCTGGTCGGCATCTTCGCCCTGGCGCGCATCTTTCAGGCACTGGCGGCGATGGACATCGGCACCGCCTTTGGCACCCTCGGCGCACGGCGCGAGATGCTGGTGTCGTTCCTGGCCGAGCCGGCGTTGTTGATGGTGTTCTTCACCGCCAGCCTGATCTCTCATTCGACTGAATTGCCGGTCATCGTCGAGACCCTGGCGCACAAGGATTTCGTCATCTACCCCAGCCTCGCCTTCGCGTCGGTGGCTTTCTGGATGGTCTCTACGGCGGAGAATGCCCGTGTCCCTATAGATAACCCGACCACCCACCTCGAACTGACCATGATCCACGAGGCCATGATCCTCGAATATTCCGCCCGCCACCTGGCCCTGATCGAGTGGGCGGTGGCCCTCAAGCTGTTTACTTATTCGACACTTGGCATCGCCATGTTTCTGCCCTGGGGAATCGCCGCGCGCGGCGACCTCGCGGCTTTGCCCCTGGCCGTGCTTGTCCTGTTGGCGAAGATGACCGTCGGTGGCGCGGCACTGGCCTTTCTCGAGACCGTCGCCGCCAAGTTGCGGCTTTTCCGCGTGCCGGAATTTCTGGGATCCGCTTTCCTGCTGGCGGTGCTGGGCATGCTGATCCATTTCCTGCTGGAGGCGTGACGTGTCGCTTACCTATCATCTACAAGTGGTCAACCTGCTGGCGGCGCTGCTGCTGTTGATCTCCTTCGCCATGCTGTCGCAACGCCGCATCGTCGGCCTGGTGACGTTGTTCGCCTGGCAGGGGGCGGCGCTGTCGCTGTCCACGACCATCGTCGCCTGGTCCACTGGCCAGCATCACCTCTATTACTCGGCGGCGCTGACCCTGATCCTCAAGGTCTTGGTCATGCCCTGGTTCTTCTATCGCCTGGTCAGGAAACTGGATGTCAACCGCGACGTCGAGCCGATGATCAACATTCCCACCACCATGCTGATCGGCATCGCCCTGGTGATCTTCTCCTTCAATCTCGCCATGCCAATCTCGCAGATGGCGGGCACGGTAATGCGTTCCACCCTGGGTATCGCCATGGCCAGCGTGCTGCTCGCCTTTCTGATGATGATCACCCGCAGCAAGGCCATACCGCAGGTGATCGGTTTCATGGCCATGGAGAACGGCCTCTTCTTCGCCGCCACCAGCGCCACTTACGGCATGCCGCTGGTGGTGGAAATGGGC
Organism: Hydrogenophilales bacterium; assembly: GCA_037439465.1. GTDB lineage: Bacteria > Pseudomonadota > Gammaproteobacteria > Burkholderiales > Thiobacillaceae > Parasulfuritortus. Next base: position 70,680 of record JBBIVX010000011.1, read on the forward strand.
GTCGCCCTTGACGTGATGATTGGCTTGTTTGTGCTTGGCATCATGTCATTCCAGATACGCGAGTCGTTCGATTCAATGGACCTGCGGCACATGGAAAAACTGAAAGAGCGGTAAATGGAAATCTACTGGGTACTCGGCATTCCCCTCGTCGGCGGTCTCTTTCTCGCCCTTTGGGGTGAGCGCAAGAATGCGCCGGAAATCAACGCGCTGATCAGCCTGCTCACCCTCATGGCGGCCAGCGTGCTCACCGCCCGCATCGTTGCCGAGGGGCCGATCGTGGTCGGCAACGAGTGGTTTTTCATCGACCCTTTCAATGTTTTTCTGGTCACCCTGACGGCCTTCGTGGCCTTCACCACGGCCCTGTTCTCGCGTCCTTACATGCGTATCGAAGAAGAGCACGGCCGGCTCAACGCCAGCCGCCTGCGCCTGTTTCACAGCAGCTATCAAATATTCATCGCTGCCATGTTGTTGGCGTTGACCACCAACAACATGGGCATACTGTGGGTGTCGATGGAAGCGGCCACACTGGCCACCGTGCTGCTGGTCTCGCTCTACCGCACATCGGCCTCGTTGGAGGCGGCCTGGAAGTATTTCATCCTGTGCGGTGTCGGCATCGCCCAGGCCCTGTTCGGCACCATCCTGCTCTACTTTGCGGCGGAAAGGGTTCTCGGCTCAGGCGGCACCGCTCTGCTCTGGACCCACCTGAACGGTGTCAAGGAACAGCTCGAACCGACCGTGCTGCAGCTTGCCTTTGTCTTCCTTCTGGTCGGTTATGGCACCAAGGTCGGCCTCGCTCCTCTGCACAATTGGTTGCCCGATGCCCATGCCGAGGGCCCGACGCCGGTGTCCGCCGTACTTTCCGGCCTCTTGCTCAACGTCGCCCTGTACGCGGTGATGCGTTCCAAGGTGCTGGTCGATGGGGCGCTGGGCACCGATATGGCGGGCAATCTCATGATGGGTTTCGGGCTTCTCTCCGTGGTGACCGCCGCCTTCCTCATCAAGCGTCAGACCGATGTGAAGCGCATGTTTGCCTACTCCTCCATCGAACACATGGGGCTGATCACCTTCGCCTTCGGCATGGGCGGGGCGGTGGCCAGCTTCGCCGGGCTCTTGCACATGACCATGCACAGCCTGACCAAATCGGCCATCTTCTTCGCCGTCGGCCACGCCACACAGAAGGCCGGCACGCAGGTGATGGACGGCATCCGCGGCCTCATCAAGACCAACCCCACCATAGGCTGGGGGTTGATGCTGGGTACCGTCGCCATCCTCGGTATCCCGCCGTTCGGCGTATTCGCCAGCGAATTCCTCATCATCACCACCGCCATGCACGAGCACGCCTGGGCCACGCCTTTCCTGCTCACCGCGCTGGGCGTGGCGTTTGCGGCGATCTTCGGCCGCGTGCAGCCAATGGTGTTCGGCGAGACCGAGCTGCCGCGCTTGCCGCACATGCCGGCGCTCGCCCCGGTTTTCATCCACTTGGGCCTGGTGCTGATGCTGGGTCTGTTCATCCCGCCCTATCTTGCCGCCTGGTATCGGCAAGCCGCGGCCATGCTGGGGGGCTGAGATGGAACACCAACTCGGCGATATTGAACTGTCGCTGGCCCCTCAGGCCGGCCGGGACAACATCTGGCGCTTTACCCTGGACGCTGGGCGTCTGCCGTCATTCGCCCACGGCATCCAGGACGAAGGCGGCCAGCTGCTGGCTCTGTGGGGCTCGGACGACCGCCATCTGGGCGGCGGCTTTGCTCTACATGCAGCCTTCCTTTCCAGTGTCGGCCTGGTCTGGACCACCAGCGCACTCGCCGCCGAGGCCCCCGCCTATGCCGATCTTGCAGCGATCTTCCCGCAGGCCGGCCGTATGCAGCGCGCCGCCTTCGACCTGCTTGGCATTCGCGCCGAGGGGGCCGCCGATGAGCGCAAATGGTTGCGTCACGGTGCCTGGGCCGCAGACGAATTCCCCCTGCGCCACGACTTTACCCGCCGCACCGCCGCTGCCTCACTCCTCACCCCGGCGGAGGGCTATCCCTTCATCCGGGTCGAAGGCGAGGGTGTCCACGAGATTCCCGTTGGTCCCATCCATGCCGGCACCATCGAGCCGGGTCACTTCCGTTTTTCCATCATCGGTGACCGTATCCTCAAGCTGGAGGAACGCCTGGGCTACACCCACAAGGGCACCGAGAAGCGCTTCGAGGGGCTGGATGTGGCTGCCGGCGCCAGGCTCGTCGGCCGGGTGTCGGGCGATTCCAATAGCGCCTTTTCCTGGGCTTACTGCATGGCGGTGGAGACGGCGATCCAGTGCGCTGTTCCTGTGCGCGCCATCTGGCTGCGTGCGCTCTTGCTGGAAATGGAACGCGTGGCCAATCACCTGGGCGATCTCGGTTATCTCGGCAACGATGCGGCGCTCTCCTTTGGTTTCGTGCAGTTCTGGCGGCTTAGGGAAGACTGGCTGCGGCTCTCCGCCGGGCTGTTCGGTCATCGCTACCTGTTTGATTGCATCGTGCCGGGCGGCGTGGCGGTGGATATTCGCGAACCGGGAAAGGTGGAACTCGCAGCCCTGGTCGATCGTATAGAGGCCGAGGTGCAAGAACTCAAGGTCATTTACGACGAACACGCTGGGCTGCAGGACCGTTTCGCCAATGCCGGCATCGTCAAGCCGGACATGGCGGCACGTCTGGGTTTGACCGGCCTGGCCGGACGCGCCAGCAGCCAGGCGTGGGACGCCCGCGCGCAATTCCCGTGGGCGCCCTATGACCAATTGGAGGTCAACATGGCCACTCACCGCCGCGGCGACGTGCTGGCCCGGGTCGAGGTGCGTTTCGTCGAGGTGTTCGAATCGTTGCGGCTGATTCGTGAAATCCTCGTGCGCCTGCCAGCCGGTGCCGTCCAGGTGCCGCAGGTGGCGGTGCCAGGCGCATGCGAGGGTCTGGGTTGGGTGGAGGGCTGGCGCGGGCCGGTGATTGTTGCCGCGCGTATTGGCGCCGATGGCCGCCTCGACCGTGTCCATCCGCATGATCCTTCCTGGCAGAACTGGCCGCTGCTGGAGGTTGGCGTGCTTGGCAACATCGTCCCCGACTTTCCTCTTATCAACAAATCGTTCAATTTGAGTTACAGCGGACAGGATTTATGAAAAGCGGTGAGAAGAGAAGGGCGGTGAGCGGGGGAAATACTCGGCCAGCCACAGGCTTGCTCCTTACTGCCGCCCCTAACCTCTAACCCCTCACAGACACAATGGCCACACATCTAATCCTGAAAAAAATATTCAAGACCGGCATCGTTTCGGAAGTGCCGCCCGCGGCTGATTTGAGTTTGCGAGTGCGCGAACAGGAACTGCAAGAGGAAATCCTCAAGGTATTCGGCCAGGCCGTGGTCATTCGTCATGTCGATGCGGGCTCCTGCAATGGCTGTGAACTGGAGATCCATGCCCTTGGCGGTCCCCATTACAACATCGAGGGCCTGGGCGTGAAATTCGCCGCCAGTCCGCGCCATGTCGATGTGCTCCTGGTCACCGGGCCGGTGTCGCGGCATTTACAGACCGCGTTGAAACGCACCTATGAGGCCACCCCGGAACCCAAGTGGGTGGTGGCCATGGGTGATTGCGGTTGCGGCCGCGGCGAGATCGGCGCCCTGTTCGCGGAAAATTACGCTACCTGTGGCAAGATTTCCGACGTCATCCCGGTGGATGTCGAAGTGCCTGGCTGCCCGCCCACGCCCACGGCCATCCTGCAGGGCGTACTGGCGGCGGTGAGCGGCCGCTGAACGGCGATGGTCCTGTACCATCGGCGAACATGAACACCGTCATTCTCAAAACCGTCGCGCTCTTGGTCCTGTCGAATCTGTTCATGACCATCGCCTGGTACGCTCACCTCAAGCATTTGTCCGACCGGCCCTGGTGGATCGCAGCTCTGGCGAGCTGGGGCGTGGCCCTGTTCGAATATATGCTGCAGGTGCCGGCCAACCGTATCGGATATACGGCCCTGTCGCTGCCGCAATTGAAGATCGTGCAAGAGGTGATCACCCTGGCGGTATTCGCGCCCTTCGCGGTGTTCTACATGCACGAATCGGTGAGCTGGAATTATTTCTGGGCCGGCTTATGTCTCACCGGCGCCGTCTATTTTATTTTCCGGGCTTGACGGGGCGGCCTCCATGGCGGCACCGGCGACAAGACTGCTTTCCATCAGGACCATGCCGGTATGGGGCTGTTCGATACCGGCCGCGCGGTAGACGAACTCGAACAGCTCGTCGGCGCGCACCGCCGGCGCGAGCAAGGTGACCACCTCGCGCTCCAGATAGTAAAACGATTTCTCGCCCTTCTTCGAGCCGATGCCGCCGCCGCGGGCGTGGTGTCTGAAGACCGAGACCAGTCCCTGTTCCTGCCGCAGTCGCTCGACCAGTTCATTGGCGCGACCGGCGGGCAGGATGCAGTGGATGATCTTGTACGGGGAGGCGTGTTCTAGCGCCATGGCGGCCTCAGCGGGCGAAGCGCTCGACGATGCCCTTGGGGACATGGGTCGCCATCTTGTCCAGGGGCGACATGTAGATCACGCCCATGCCAGGGGTATCGAGTTTGCCGGCTTGATACATCTTTTCGAAGATGCGGTCCGCCTGATCGGTGGAGGCGACGATCAGAATCACCTCTTTTTCGGGCGAGACGGCGAGGCTCAGCAGCCCCAGCCGCCGCTCGCGTACGCCGGTGCCGCGCGCGTAGAAGATGGTGGCGCCTTGGGCACCGGCCTGACGCGCCGCCTCCACCACTTCCTCCGCCATGCCGCGTTGCACGACGCAGGTGATCAGGACGACATCGGTGAGGACGATGAATTCCTCCGGGGGATGGGGCTGTTTCATCGGGCGCGTCCGAAAAGGTCTAAGCGTAAGAAGCGTTCGCGTGCCTGCAACCCAATCCCGACGGCGAGCACGCTGACGATGGGGCCAATCGAGGCCATGGCGAGGATGCCGAAGGCGTCCTGGGCGCCCGTGGCCTGACCGAGGCCGAGGCCCATCGCCAATACCAATGGTACGGTGACCGGGCCGGTGGTGACGCCGGCGCTGTCCCAGGCCAGATTGACGTGTTCCTCGCGCGCCAGCCAGGTCATGACCAGGGCCAGCAGGTAGCTTGGAATGAGCAGCCAGGACAAAGGAATGTGGAAGATGATTTTCGCCACGCCGAGTGTGGTGCCGAAGCCGACGCCGATGGCGACGGCATAGACCAGAGTGGATTTTTGGAAGGCGCCGTCGGTGAGGGTTTGCACCGTCAGTCCGAGTGCGTTGAGGGCCGGTTCCGCCAAGGTGGCGCCGAAGCCGAGGGCGAGGGCGAAGAGCAGGGCGATGGTGAGGCCTGCCCCAGCCGGGTACAGGCTATGGCGGCTGTCGAGTATGGCCGATAGCATGCTCCCCGACTGCATGCCAAGGGGGGCGAGGCCGGTGCCAAGCCCGACATAGAACGCCACCATGCCAGCGACAGCGAGGGCGACCCCGTAGGCCATGAAATCGGGATGTTGCGTTGGTTCGCGCAACCAGAAGCGCTGGATGAGCCAGAGTATCAGGACGAGCGGAACGATGGCGCGCAGGGCGGCGAGGATGTGAGCGGGAATGTCGGGCTCCGTGGCGAGCGTCGCCGCGGCGGCAACGGCCGTTGGCAAGGACTCGCCGGAAGCGGCTATGTGCAGGCCAAGGAGCATGACGCCGATGGGCGGGAAGAGCGAGGCCAGGGTGACGATGCCAAAACCCGATAAGGAATTGTCGCCGCGCCCGGCGGCGGCGGAAACACCAACGCCGAGGGCCACGACCATGGGGACGGTGACCGGCCCGGTGGTGATCGCGCCGGTATCCCAGGCAAGGCCGACGACGGGCGCCAGGGCGGGGTCGGAGGCCATGTAGGCGGTGAGCGCGAGGCAGGGCAGGGTGACGACGATTACCAACGGCTTGAAAGGCCAGCCCTCGATGAAGCGCAAGGTGCTGACCAGCACCGCCAGACCGACGCTGGCGGCCACCGTGAGCACGACCGCGTCGGCATGAACGTTGAGCAACAGGTAGAGAACGGGCGCCTGCGCCGCATCGGCCAGGCTGCCGGCCATCTTGAGGGCGCTGATCGCCGGCTCAGCGAAGGTGGCGACCGCCCCCAGTATGAAGGCGACCATCAATACGCCGCCATAGCTGGCGCGCACCGGCAACAGGTGACCGATGTTCTCGCTCAAGGGCATGAACCCGTGTTTGAGCCCTTCCATGAATAGCATCAGGCCGAGCATGACGGCGAGTACGCCGGCCAAAATGGCGGCGCCGCCCGCGATCCGGCCCTGGAAGAGCAGATATTGGAACACGACCAGAAAGAGCACCACCGGGAGCACGGCGCGCGTCTGCTCCAGCGCCCGTGCACCGACATAGGGCGCCAGCAGGCGATAAATATCGCGGCTGCGCAAGTGCGGACGCCTGCGGTGCGAGGCATCCCAGGAGGTGATGGCGTTATAGCTGATGGCCTTGTGGCGGGTGCGTGCCAAACCCAGGTAATCGCCATAGCGGATTTTTTGGACCATGCGCTTGAAACTGGACAGAGGCCAACGACATTCAAATTGTACTGTCTTCATGGCCCGCTGTAGCGATACTGCCAGGCAGGCCGTCATGGCAGCCCCGCATGCTAAAATGTCTACTTTGATTCGACAGGGTTTTTCATCATGTTCGCCGCCGACCACAGCATCAGGAATACCGACCCCGAACTCTGGGCCGCCATTCAGGGCGAGGCCCGGCGCCAGGAGGACCATATCGAGCTGATCGCCTCCGAGAACTACACCAGTCCGGCAGTCATGGAGGCCCAAGGCTCGGTGCTGACCAACAAGTATGCCGAGGGCTATCCCGGCAAGCGCTATTACGGCGGCTGCGAATGGGTCGACCAGGTCGAGCAGATGGCCATCGACCGGGTCAGGACGCTGTTCGGCGCCGAGGCCGCCAACGTCCAGCCCAACTCCGGTTCCCAGGCCAACCAGGCGGTGTTCATGGCCTTCTGCAAACCGGGCGACACCATCCTGGGCATGAGCCTGGCCGAAGGCGGTCACCTCACTCACGGCATGGCGCTCAATATGTCCGGAAAGTGGTTCAACGCGGTCGCCTATGGCCTCGACGCCAACGAGGACATCGACTATGCCGCCATGGAGGCCAAGGCCCGGGCGCACAAGCCCAAGCTCATCATCGCCGGCGCCTCGGCCTTCGCGCTGCGCATCGATTTCGCGCGCTTCGCCAAGGTCGCCAAGGAAGTCGGCGCCGTCTTCATGGTCGACATGGCGCACTATGCCGGCCTGATCGCCGCCGGGGTCTACCCCAATCCGGTGCCGCACGCCGATGTCGTCACCTCGACCACCCACAAGACCCTGCGCGGCCCGCGCGGCGGCATCATATTGATGCGCGCCGAGCACGAAAAGGCGATCAACTCCGCCATCTTTCCCGGCCTGCAAGGCGGGCCGCTGATGCACGTCATCGCCGGCAAGGCGGTCGCCTTCAAGGAGGCGGCGAGCAAGGACTTCAAACACTACCAGGAACAGGTCGTGGCCAACGCCCGGCTGATGGCCAGGGTGCTGTCCGAGGAACGGGGGCTACGCATCGTCTCCGGCCGCACCGAGAGCCATGTCTTCCTGGTTGACCTGCGCAGCAAGGGCCTGACCGGCAAGGCGGCCGAGGCCGCCCTGGGCCGAGCCCACATCACGGTCAACAAGAACGCCATCCCGAACGATCCGGAGAAACCCTTTGTCACCTCCGGCATTCGCATTGGCACGCCGGCCATGACCACGCGCGGCTTCAAGGAGATCGAGACCGAGCAACTGGCCCACCTCATCGCCGACGTCCTCGAAGCGCCCCAGGACGAGGCGGTCATCGCCCGCGTCCAGGCCGAGGTGGCCAAGCTGGCCGCCCGTTTCCCGGTCTACGGAAAGTGAGGAATAAGGAGTGAGGCGTGAGGAGAAAGAGCGGAGTTTCCTCCTCACTCACCCACCCTCTCTCCTCACCGCCTCATGAAATGCCCCTTCTGCGGCTCGCTGGACACCCAGGTGGTCGAGACGCGCCTGTCCGAGGATGGCGCGTCCATCCGTCGCCGCCGCCGCTGCGCCAAGTGCGATAAACGCTTCACCACCTATGAGATGGCGGATATCCGCCTGCCCCAGGTGGTGAAGGCCAACGGCATACGCGAGGAATTCTCTGAGGCCAAACTGCGCGAGGGCTTTCGCCGCGCCCTGCACAAACGCGCGGTTCCTGCTGAGCTGGTGGACGAGGCAGTGGCCAAAATCCTGCAAAAACTGCTGACCCTGGGTGAACGTGAAATCCCGTCCCGCGAACTGGGCGAGATGGTCATGCATGCCCTGAAAAAGCTCGATAAGGTGGCCTATATCCGCTTCGCCTCGGTCTACCGCAGCTTCCAAGACGTCGACGACTTCCGCGACGCCATCCGCGACCTGGACCAATGACCTTCAGCGCCGCCGATCACGGTTACATGGCCCGAGCCCTGCGCCTGGCCGAACAAGGGCTTTACACCACCACGCCCAATCCACGGGTCGGCTGCGTCATCGTCAAGGATGGCGTGGTCGTTGGTGAAGGCTGGCACCGGAAGGCTGGCGAGCCGCATGCCGAGGTTAATGCCCTGCACGCCGCCGGCGACCGGACGCGCGGCGCGACCGTCTATGTCACCCTGGAGCCATGCAGCCATCATGGCCGCACCCCACCCTGCGCCAATGCCCTCATCGACGCCGGCGTGGTGCGTGTGGTGGCGGCGATGACCGACCCCAATCCACAGGTTGCCGGCCGGGGCATCCAGTTGCTGACCCTGGCCGGCATCCAGGCCGAGGTCGGCCTCATGGCGGCCGAGGCGCGCGAGCTGAATATCGGCTTCGTCGCCCGCATGACCCGCGGCCGGCCATGGCTGCGAATCAAGACCGCCTCGTCCCTGGACGGCAAGACCGCCCTAGAGAACGGCGAGTCGAAGTGGCTCACAGGCGAGGCGGCCCGAGCCGACGTGCAGCGCTGGCGGGCCCGTGCCTGCGCCATACTGACCGGCTCCGGCACGGTGCTGGGCGACGACCCGCAGATGAACGTGCGCCTGGCGGATGCCGTGCGGCAACCCCTCAAGGTTATCGCCGATAGCCGGCTGGCGACACCGTCGGCCGCCCGGATACTGGCCGGCGGCGCACTTGTCGTGTGTACTGTCGATGACCCGCGCCGGCGCGCGGCCCTCGTCCAGGCCGGCGCCGAGGTGGTCTGCCTGCCAGGGGCGGATGACCGCGTGGACCTGGTTGCGCTGCTGGCTGAACTCGCGCGCCGCGAGATCAACGAGCTGCATGTCGAGGCCGGTGCTGGTCTCAACGGTGCGTTACTCAAAGCGGGGCTGGTGGATGAATGGCTCGCCTATCTCGCGCCTATGGCCATCGGCCATCACGCCCGCGGGCTGTTCGAGATGCCGCCCCTGGCCGATCTGGCTGCGCGTCATGCCTTCTCCCTCGCGGATGTGTGCCGCGTGGGGCAGGATCTCCGCCTGATTCTGCGGCCGCTCTGATGGTTGAGTTCAAGGATCATTTTTCGCAGACGGCGGCGGGCTATGCCATGCACCGGCCAAGGTATCCGGCGGCCCTGTTCGCCTTTCTCGCCGGGCAGTGCAGGGAGCATGAGCTGGCCTGGGATTGCGCCACAGGCAGCGGTCAGGCGGCAGTGTCCCTGGCCGGACATTTCCGCCGGGTCATCGGCACCGACGCCAGCGCCGCCCAGATCGAGCACGCACAGGCACACCCCGGTGTCGAATACCGGGTCGCGTCTGCCGCTGCCTCCGGCCTCCGCACGGCCAGTATCGACCTGCTGACCGTCGCCCAGGCGGTACACTGGTTCGAGATCGATGCCTTCTATGGCGAGGCGCGGAGGGTATTGAAGCCGGGTGGCCTGGTGGCCCTGTGGGGGTATGGCGCACTGCGCCTGCCGCCGGGACCGGCCGCCGACATCGTCGATCATTTCTATCACATTGGGTTGGACGGGTTCTGGCCGGCGGAGAGAAGACTCGTGGAGGACGGTTACCGCGACTTGGCTTTTCCCTTCGAGGAACGACTGGCGGCCAATGAATTTGCCATGGCCGAGAACTGGACGCTGGATCAGCTCATAGGCTATTTTGCCACCTGGTCGGCAGTGAAAAACTACCGGCAGACGCACGGCGCCGACCCGTTGCCGGCGGTGCGCGCCGCACTAGAAAAGGTCTGGGGTTCTCCGGGGACGCGCAAAGCCATAAAATGGCCGCTTTTCCTGCGGCTCGGCCGCGCCTGAAGACAGACCATGTTTACCGGCATCATCCAGGCCGTCGGCCATATTCATCAATTGATCGAGCAGGGGGGGGGAGACGCCCGCGTCACCCTTGCCGCCGACAGTTTGAACCTCAATGACGTCGCCCTCGGCGATTCCATCGCCGTCAACGGCGTTTGCCTGACGGTGGTGGAACGGACACCCGCGCATTTCAGCGTCGATGTCTCGCAGGAGACCTTCAACTGCACCACCGGCTTTGCGCCGGGCGAGGCGGTGAATCTGGAGAAGGCGCTGAGGCTGTCCGACCATCTGGGCGGCCATCTGGTCTCCGGCCATGTCGATGGCGTCGGCGAGGTGATCCACTTTGCGCCGGTTTCAGCAACCGACCAGGGGGCCAGTTGGCGACTGGATATTCGCGCGCCTGGCGCATTGGCCCGCTACATCGCGGTCAAGGGTTCGGTGGCGGTGAACGGCGTGTCGCTGACCGTGAACACGGTGCATGGCAATGAGTTTTCCATCAATCTCATTCCCCACACCCTGGCAAACACCATGTTGCGCGATTTGCGGACAGGCGCCAAGGTTAACCTGGAGGCCGACCTGCTGGCGCGTTATGCCGAGCGGCTGTTGGCCTATACCAACGAACCCGACAAGGATTGAGATGACGCTTGCCCATACCCAAGAAATCATTGCCGAGCTCAAATCCGGCCGTATGGTCATCCTGGTGGACGAAGAAGATCGCGAGAACGAGGGCGATCTGGTGATGGCCGCCGAGCACGTGACGCCAGAGGCCATCAATTTCATGGCCAAACACGGCCGCGGCCTGATCTGTCTGACCTTGAGCGGTGAGCGCTGCCGGCAACTGGGCTTGAAGCAGATGGTGAGCGATAACCAGGCGACCCACGGCACGGCCTTCACCGTCTCCATCGAGGCTGCCGCCGGCGTGACCACCGGTATCTCGGCTGCCGACCGGGCTGTCACCATTCGCGCCGCCGTGGCCAAGAATGCCAAACCCAGCGACATTGTCCAGCCCGGCCACGTATTTCCCTTGCGCGCCCAGGACGGCGGCGTGCTGGTGCGCGCCGGTCATACCGAGGCGGGTTGCGATCTGGCGGCCATGGCGGGGTTGGAACCGGCGGCGGTGATCTGCGAAATACTCAAGGAAGACGGCAGTATGGCCCGCCTGCCCGACCTGATGGAATATGCCCGCGAGCATCACCTCAAGATCGGGACCATCGCCGACCTCATTCATTTCCGGGCCGCCAACGAGAGCCTGGTCGAGCGTGTCGGCGAGCGCGACATCGAGACGCCCTACGGCCGTTTCCGTCTGGTGGTGTTCCGCGACAAGATCAGCCGGGCCACCCACCTCGCGCTCACCCTCGGCAAGTTGATGGCGGACAGCGAGACCCTGGTGCGGGTGCATGAGCCGATCTCGCTGATCGACGTGCTCGATGCCGGGCCGACCAGCCACGCCTATTCCGTGCCGACGGCGCTGAAGATCATCGCCGCCGCCGGCACAGGGGCCATCGTCCTCTTGCATCGGACCGAGTCAGCCGATGAATTGGCGTGCCGCGCCCTGCCCGCCAAGGCGTCGCTACCGGCCCATAAATTTGATTTGCGTAACTATGGCACCGGCGCGCAGATACTGCGCGATCTCGGCGTGGGCAAGATGCGCCTCATGGCGACGCCGCGCAAGATGCCGGCCATGGATGGTTTTGGCCTGGAAGTGACGGGCTACTACGAAAAGGAATGATCGAGATGGGCAAACGCTATGACAACATCGACGAGATCGAGGCCGGCCTCGACGGCGCCGGTCTGAGGATAGGCCTCGCCACCGCCCGCTTCAACCAGGACGTTTGCGACGGTTTGCTGGCGGCGGCGGCCACGACACTGGCCAAGGCCGGCGTCAGGGAAGACGATATCGTCATCGTCTCGGTGCCGGGTGCGCTGGAGCTACCCTTGGTGCTGAAAAAGATGGCACAGTCCGGCCACTACGATGCCCTCATCGCCCTCGGCGCGGTCATTCGCGGCGACACCTACCATTTCGAGATCGTCTCCAACGAAATGGCGGCCGGCATCAGCCGGGTCAGCCTGGATACTGGCATCCCCATTGCCAATGGCGTGCTTACCACCGAAAACGAGCATCAGGCGACGGCACGCATGAGCGAGAAGGGACGGGACGTGGCGCTCTGCGCCATCGAAATGGCGCGTCTATTGAAAACGTTATGAGCAAGAAACGCGGCAACCGCCGGCTTTCGCGCGAGCTCGCCCTGCGCGCCTTGTATCAATGGCAACTGAGCGGCGCCGACCTGCCCCGCTTGTGGGCTCAGGCCGAGGAAGCGGAGGAGTTCGGCGAGGCCAATACCGAGTTTCTGCACGCCTTGCTGCAAGGATTGCTGGATCAGGCGTTAGAGCTGGATCGTGCCCTGGCCAGGCATATCGATCGTCCGCTCGACCAGCTTTCGCCCATCGAGCACGGCATATTGTTGATCGGCGCCTACGAGCTGTTGCATAGCCTCGATGTGCCCTACAAGGTGGTCATCAATGAGGCGGTGAACCTGGCCAAGGCCTATGGCGGCACTGATGGTCACAAGTATGTCAACGGTGTCCTGGATAAGCTGGCCAGGTCGGTGCGGTGCAGTGAGTTGGCGGCGAGCCGCTAACCGGCGTCGGCCGATGCCCTCCGAATTTGATCTGATCGCCCGCTATTTCAGCCGTCCGGCCAAGACCGTCCGCCTCGGCATCGGCGATGACGCCGCCCTGATCTGCCCGACACCGGGAATGGAACTGGCGGTCACTGCCGACATGCTGGTGGCCGACAGGCATTTCTTCGCCGACACCGATCCCGAGCTGCTTGGCCACAAGACGCTGGCCGTCAACCTTTCCGATATCGCCGCCATGGGCGCCATGCCGCGTTGGGCCTTGCTGAGCCTGGCATTGCCGGAGGCAGACGACGCCTGGCTGGGCGCTTTTATGCGGGGATTCTTCGCCGAGGCGGACCGCTTCGCTGTTGAACTCGTCGGCGGCGATACCACGCGCGGGCCACTCAACCTCAGCGTCACCCTGCTCGGCGAGGTCGAGGCCGGTCAGGCCCTGCGCCGTGAGGGGGCGCAGCCTGGCGATGACATCTGGGTTTCCGGCGAGTTGGGCGGAGCGGCACTGGGGCTCAGGTATTTGCGCGGCGAGGTGGCGCTGACGGACGAAACCGCTGACTTTTGCCTGGCCCGGCTGCAGGCCCCCACTGCCCGGGTGGCGCTGGGCCGCGCCCTGCGTGGCCTTGCTCATGCTGCCATCGACATTTCGGACGGTCTGCTCGCCGACCTCGGCCATATCCTGGCGCGTTCGGCAGTGGGCGCCCACTTTCGGGCGGCGGCCGTGCCCGTCGCGGCAGGCCTCGACGGCGCTAGCGGGGTCGTGCGTGATTGTGTCTTGGCCGGCGGCGATGATTATGAACTGTGCTTCACGGCCCCGCCGGCCTGCAGAGAGGCAGTTCTGGCGGCGGGCCGGCGTGCTGGCGTGGCTGTGTCCCGCATCGGTAACATCACCGCTGCTCCCGGCCTGGAGGTCTTGGACGTGGATGATGTTCCGTTGAGCCTGACGCGAGGGGGGTATGACCATTTTGCCTCCTGACTGGCGGTTTCTTTGCGCGCATCCGGCGCATTTCCTCGCCCTCGGGGGTGGCGCTGGATTGTTGCCCTGGGCGCCGGGCACTTGGGGTACGTTGCTGGGCCTACCCTTATATTTTTTATTGGCCTGGTTGCCGCAGCCGTTGTATTGGGTCGTGGCGATGCTAGCCGTGCTGGCGGGCGTGTGGATTTGCGGCATTACCGGCCGGGCCCTGGGCGTGCATGACCATGGCGCCATAGTCTGGGACGAGATCGCCGCGTTTCTTCTGATCCTGCCTTTCGCCCCAGCGACCGGGTGGGGATATGCACTGGCCTTCGGCCTGTTTCGCGTGTTCGATATCTGGAAACCGTTTCCCGCCGACTGGCTGGACGCCCACGTAAAAGGCGGCCTCGGTGTCATGCTTGATGACGTGGTGGCGGCGGGATATGCGATAGCTGTGCTTGCGGGGGCCAGGGCATGGATATGAATCAGGAGACACTGGAGCGCCTGGCCGCCGACCTCGGCCAGGCCCTGATGGAACGGGGCTGGATGTTGGCGACGGCGGAATCCTGCACCGGTGGCTGGGCGGGGCAGGCGATTACCGCCAACGCTGGAAGTTCAGCTTGGTTTGATCGCGGCTTCATCACTTACAGCAACGCCGCCAAGGTGGACATGCTGGGGGTAAGCTCACGGACACTGGCCCGCTTTGGCGCAGTGAGCGAGGAAATAGTGAGGGAAATGGCCATAGGCGCCCTCCACCATAGCCAAGCCCAGGTCGCCCTGGCCATCAGCGGCATCGCCGGGCCTGGCGGAGGCTCAGATTCCAAGCCTGTAGGCACTGTATGCTTTGCCTGGGCGAGCGTGGCAGGGCCAAGCGAAACGGCGATGCGGCGCTTCGAGGGTGGCCGCCGGCTGGTACGAATGCAGGCAGTCGACTATGTTTTTCGGCGGGTACTGGCGTACTTGATGGCTATGCCATAATCGCCCGAATTGATTCAGGAGAGACACCATCATGGATGAAAACAAGAGCAAGGCGCTGGCGGCGGCCCTGTCGCAAATCGAGAAACAGTTCGGTAAGGGCTCCATCATGAAGATGGGTGACAGTCATATCGCCGAGGATTTGCAGGTGGTGTCCACCGGCTCGCTCGGCCTTGACGTGGCCCTGGGAGTCGGTGGCCTGCCGCGCGGGCGGGTGGTGGAGATATACGGTCCGGAATCGTCGGGCAAGACCACGCTGACCTTGCAGGTGATTGCCGAGATGCAGAAACTGGGCGGCACGGCCGCCTTCATCGATGCCGAGCATGCCCTCGACCCCGGCTACGCACAGAAGTTGGGCGTGAACGTGTCCGAGTTGCTGATCTCCCAGCCGGATACCGGCGAACAGGCGCTGGAGATTGCCGACATGCTGGTGCGTTCGAGCGCGGTGGACGTGATCGTCATCGATTCGGTGGCAGCGTTGACGCCGAAGGCCGAAATCGAGGGCGAGATGGGCGATTCCCACGTCGGCCTGCAAGCCAGGCTGATGAGCCAGGCCCTGCGGAAATTGACCGCCAACATCAAGCGTACCAACACCTTGGTGATTTTCATCAACCAGATTCGTATGAAAATTGGTGTCATGTTCGGCAGTCCGGAGACCACTACCGGCGGCAACGCGCTCAAGTTCTATGCTTCGGTGCGGCTGGATATCCGCCGTATCGGCGCCATCAAGAAGGGCGATGAGGTGGTGGGATCCGAGACCCGTGTGAAAGTGGTCAAGAACAAAGTGGCGCCGCCTTTCAAGGAGACGATCTTCGATATTCTCTATGGCGAGGGCATCTCACGCGAGGGCGAGATCATCGAACTTGGGGTGGCTCACAAATTCATCGACAAATCCGGCGCCTGGTATGCCTACCAGGGCGAGAAGATCGGCCAGGGCAAGGACAATGCCCGAGAATATCTGAAGGAGCACGCCGACGTTGCGGTCGAGATCGAGACCAAGATACGCGAGAAACTGGGCGTCAAGGCGTTAAGCCAAGCCGTCGAGGCATGACGCTGCGGGAACGGGCGCTCAATCTGCTGGCTCGACGCGAGCATAGCCGCCTGGAGTTGGCCCACAAGCTGGCGGCGCATGGAGAGACGGACGAGATTGCCCGCTTGTTGGATGAGCTGGAACAGGACCACTTGCTCTCCGACAGCCGTTATGCCGAAGATTTGGCGCATGCCCGCGCCGGACGGCACGGCAGCCTCCGTCTCCAAGCCGATTTGCGCGACAAGGGTGTGCCGGCCGCGGTCATTGCCGAGGTTGTGCATAATGCCGCGGCCTCCGATCTCGAAGCCGCCCGCGTAGTGTGGACAAAGAAGTTTGGCGCTTTGCCACGCGATGCCACCGAGCGGGCAAGGCAGTTGCGCTTCCTGGCCGGTCGTGGCTTCCCGCCGGAGGTGGCGCGGCGGGTGCTGGACGGTGACAGGGATTGACGGCCCCACGCCCGCATGACCGTCGCTTACAATCTGGCGCGCACAAGGTCGGCGATTTCCGCATTGGAGAGGCGGATGGGATTGGTCTTCATGCTCGAACCACGGCTGTCGGCGACCAGGCGGTCGATATCCTCTATTTTTACCCCATAGGCGCCAAGTCGTGGCAGATTGAGCCGCTGGGTCCAGTCTTCCAGCGTTTCCAGCAGCGCTATTCTGGCATCTACGTCAGAGAGCCCCCGCCCGGCGAGCAGACGACCGGCAGCCGCATACTTTTCCAGCGCTGGATGTGACGGGGCGCGCTCCATTAACGCATGAATATTCATCCGCGTCGCCTCCGCCAGGAGCGTGCCGCAGGCCACCCCGTGTGGGATCGGAAAGAAGGCGCCAAGCGGCGAGGCCAGACCATGCACGGAGCCCAGTCCTGCCTGCGCCAGGGTGATGCCGGAAAGTAGGGCGGCATAAGCCATGCGTGATCGGCATGGCGCTGCCTCTGCAGTGTTTTCATACCAGGGCAGCAGGCCGTCGCGGGCCATGTTCATGCCGCTCATGGACAAGGCGTCAGTGAAGGGGGTGGCTCGGAGAGAGACATAGGACTCGAGTAACTGGGTGAGGGTATCCATGCCGTTTGCGGCCTGCACGGCGGGAGGGCAGGTGGCGAGCAGGTCGGGGTCGACGATGGCGTATTCGGCGACCAGTTTATCGTCACGAAAGGACTTCTTGAAACCGTGTTCGCCCGGGCGACTGAGTACGGCATTCTTCGTCGCCTCGGAGCCAGTGCCCGCGGTGGTGGGCACGGCAATGAAGGGCGTGGTCGGTCCCAGGTATGGGAGTTCGGGGCCCACGCCTTCCAAGTGATCCATGACCGAGTTGCCGGGTTTCAACAAGCCCGCGACGGCCTTGGCCGTATCGAGGACGCTGCCGCCGCCAATGCCGAGCACTGTGTCGAAGCATTGGCCGTGTTGTTCGCCGACTATGCTATCGACGCGTTCGGGTGACGGTTCGCCCACGACGTGCGCCACTTCCCATGTGAGACCGGCGGATTGCAATTGTGCGCATAGGCGTGGCCAGTGTTCGCCGGCAAGGAATGAGCGTCCGCCTAGCACCATCAATGTGCGTGGACCATATTGACGGAGGATTGCGGGTAGCTTGGTGATGGCGCCAGAGCCGAATTCGATGCGTGGCAGGCGGGTAATGCCAAAGCGGATATCCATGGAGAAACCTGCTATGAATGAATCGTCACTGATCTTAATGGAGAGCGCGGGCCTTGGGGTTCTTAAGTGAATGGGTGTTGACATGACAGGGTGGAGTCTTCATAATCCACCCTCTCAACCGAACGCGGGGTGGAGCAGTCTGGCAGCTCGTCGGGCTCATAACCCGAAGGTCACAGGTTCAAATCCTGTCCCCGCAACCAATTCAGTTGGACTGCTCTTTAACAAATGGGAACAGCCTTTAAGAGGTGTGGGCATTGAGTTGAGGTAGAAGCTAGCGAGAGCTAGTGGAAGCTGAAGAGGTACTTGAAGCTCACGCTGAGAAGTTAATTCTGAGAGT
>JBBIVX010000012.1:0-81003 GCA_037439465.1 Hydrogenophilales bacterium
GGCCAAGTTGTTGCGCGCTTCGGTGTAGGTGACGGCTTCCATGGTCATATGTACAGAAATAAGAACATGTTCAGTATGCGCCGGCAGGGTGGGATAAACAAGCCAAACTTTCCTGCTGGGATTGTCAAGCGGTGAGAGTGGTTATTCCACGTATTCGGCCACGATCTCCAGCAGTTCGTCGCCATAATGCTCCAGCTTCGCCGCCCCCAGCCCTGAAATTCCGGTCAGGCTGTCCTCGTCCTCAGGCCGGATGGTGGCAATCAGCCGCAGCGTCCGGTCGTGCAGGATGACGTAGGCGGGCACGCCCTGTTCCCTGGCCTTGTTCAGGCGCCAGGTGCGCAGGGCCTCGAACAGCGGCATGTCTTTTCCCAGCAAGCCTTCCGGCGCCGCGCTGGCCTTGGCGCGGGCGGTCTTTTTCGACACCGGCTGGCCCGGTCGGCGCAGTTGCACGGTCTGTTCGCCCTTCAGCACCGGCCGGGCGGCGTTGGTGAGCTTGAGGGCGCCGTATTCGGTCAGGTCGGCTTGCAGCAGGCCGGCGGCGACGAGCTGGCGGAAGATGCCGCGCCAGGCGTGTTCGTCGATGTCCTGGCCGACGCCGAAGGTGGGCAGCTTGTTGTGGCCGAAACGGGTGATCTTGTCGGTCAATTTTCCGAGCAGGATGTCGATCAGGTGACCGCCGCCGAAGCGCTGGCCGGTGCGCAGCGCGGCGGACAGGGCCTTCTGCGCGGCGACGGTGCCGTCAAATAATTCAGGCGGGTCGAGGCAGACGTCGCAGTTGCCGCATGGCTGGCTGGCCTCGCCGAAGTAGTCGAGCAGCACGTTGCGGCGGCAGCGCGGGGCCTCGCAATAGGCCAGCAGCGCGTTGAGCTTCTGCGCTTCCAGGCGCTTGATCTCGGGCGGCGACTCGGATTCGTCGATGCGGGCGCGCTGCAGGGCGATGTCCTGCAGGCCGTAGGCCATCCAGGCCTCGGCCGGTTCGCCGTCGCGGCCGGCGCGGCCGGTTTCCTGGTAGTAGGCCTCGACGCTCTTGGGCAGGTCGAGGTGGGCGACGAAGCGCACGTCGGGCTTGTCGATGCCCATGCCGAAGGCGATGGTGGCGACCATGACGATGCCGGACTCGCGCTGGAAGGTGCGCTGGTGGTCGGCGCGCCGCTCGGCGGGCAGGCCGGCGTGGTAGGGCAGGGCGGCGTAGCCTTCGTGCCTGAGCCACTCGGCCGTTTCCTCGACCTTCTTGCGCGACAGGCAATAAACGATCCCTGCCTGGCCGCGGTGCCCTTCGAGGAAGCGCAGCAACTGCCGGCGCGGGTTGTCCTTCTCGACCACGGTGTAGCGGATGTTGGGCCGGTCGAAGCTGGACAGGAAGACGCGTGCTTGCTCCAGTTTCAACCGTTCGCGCATCTCCTCGCGGGTGGCGTGGTCGGCCGTGGCGGTGAGGGCGATACGCGGCACGGCGGGATGGCGCTCGTGCAGTTGCGAGAGCTGCAGGTATTCAGGCCGGAAGTCGTGGCCCCACTGGGACACGCAATGCGCCTCGTCGATGGCGAACAGGGCGAGGCTGGGGCCGGTTGCGAGCTCGTCGAGCAGACCGAGGAAGCGTTCAGTGACCAGGCGTTCCGGCGCAATGTAGAGGAGCTTCAGGTCGCCGCGAAGGGCGCTGTTTTCAATATCGAGCGCGTCGCGCCAATCCAGGCTGGAATTGAGGTAGGCGGCGGCGACGCCGTTCTGCCGGAGCGCGTCGACCTGGTCCTGCATCAGGGCGATCAGGGGCGAGACGACGATGCCTACGCCTTTGCGAAGCAAGGTCGGAATCTGGTAGCAGAGGGACTTGCCGCCGCCGGTAGGCATCAGTACCAGAGCATCGCGGCCGGCCACGACGTGCTCGACGATGGCCAGTTGGTCACCGCGGAACTGGTCATAGCCGAAGATACGGTGGAGCAGGGTGAGGGGGGTATCGGTCATTTTTTCAGGGGATCGGGCGGCCGGCATCCGTTAAAATCCCCGCCTTTCGTATCGTTGTCGCCGTCGCCATCGCCATGCTGAAACTTTACAACACGCTTGCCCGTGACAAGCAGGAATTCGTCCCCATCGAGCCGGGCAAAGTGCGTATGTACGTCTGCGGCATGACGGTGTACGACTACTGCCACCTGGGCCATGCCCGCGTGCTGGTGGTGTTCGACATGATTACCCGCTGGCTGCGCGCCTCGGGTTATGACGTGAACTACGTCCGCAACATCACCGACATCGATGACAAGATCATCAAGCGGGCGAACGAGAACGGCGAGCCTTTCACCGCCCTGACCCAGCGTTTCATCGACGCCATGCACGAGGACAGCGCTGCCCTGGGCGTGCTGCCGCCCGACCACGAGCCGCGCGCCACCGAGTACGTGGGCAGGATGCTGGCCATGATCCAGACCCTGATCGACAACGGCCATGCCTATGCGGCCGCCAACGGCGATGTCTACTACGCGGTGCAGACCTTTGCCGAGTATGGCCGTCTGTCAGGCAAGTCGCTGGATGATTTGCGCGCCGGCGAGCGGGTGGACGTGGAGCCGCACAAGCGGGACCCGATGGACTTCGCACTCTGGAAGGCGGCTAAGCCGGGCGAGCCATCCTGGCCGTCACCCTGGGGCGCGGGCCGGCCGGGCTGGCATATCGAGTGCTCGGCCATGGGCTCGGACCTGCTCGGGCAGCATTTCGACATCCACGGCGGCGGCCAGGACCTGCAGTTTCCGCACCACGAGAACGAGATTGCCCAATCGGAAGGCGCGCACCACTGCAAGTTCGTCAACTACTGGCTGCACAATGGTTTCGTCCGGGTCGACGACGAGAAGATGTCGAAGTCGCTGGGCAACTTTTTCACCATCCGCGAGGTGCTGGAGAAATACGACGCCGAGGTGGTGCGTTTCTTTATTCTGCGCGCCCATTATCGCAGCCCACTAAACTATTCTGACCAGCATCTGGACGATGCCAGAAGCGCCTTGACCAGACTCTATACGTCCTTGCGCGGGCTAAACGCGCCGATGCGGACGATAGACTGGAGCGATGTATCCGCGGCACGCTTCAAGGCGGCGATGGACGATGACTTCAATACACCTGAGGCGCTGGCCGTGTTGTTCGATCTGGCCGGCGAGTTAAACCGCAACCGTGATCCTGCCAGGGCGGGTCTGCTGCGGGCGTTGGCCGGCGCGCTGGGCTTGTTGCAACGTGATCCCGAGACCTACATGCAGGCAGGCGCTACAGGAGAGAGGGGGTATGCCGCCAGCCGTATCGAGGCGTTGATCGCTGAACGTCTGGCGGCACGCAGAGTACGCGACTTCAAGCGAGCGGATGCGATTCGGGATGAGTTGAAGAGCGCGGGCATCGTGCTCGAGGACACATCCGGCGGGACGCTCTGGCGCCGGGAATGACGGCGATGCCGGATAGGCAGACGGCCACCCGCAGGTGGCCGTCTGCTGCGTCGCCTGGGCGATATTACTTCTTGGCCGGGGCGGCAGCGGCTGGAGCGGCCGGAGCGGCGTAGCCGGGCACGGCGGCCAGCGGGGCGGCCATCATGCCCATCCAGGCATTGGGATCAAAAAAATTGAAGGTGCCGGCGGGAGCGGCAGCGGTCGGCGCAGCACCCCAAGGCATGGGCACCGTGGCCCATGGCGTAGCGGCAGCGCCAGTCCCGGCGGGGACCGCGGCGCCCATTGGGTTGGTCATCCAACTACCCCACATCGGGCCATAACTCTTGGGATCGAGGCCGGCGCCCATCCAGTTCATGTACCAGGATGGGTTCATGGTATTCATCCCCATCTGCCACAGCTTGGGATCCATGGGGGCCATCATCCACTTCATGTACATGTTGGGGTTCATGGTGTTCATCATCATGGACCACATCTTGGGGTCCATGGGCATCATCACCCAGCGCATCATCTTGCCCGGATCGGTCATGGTGGTGAGCAGGGCAGTGTAGAAGTTGGGGTCCATGCCTGCGGCCATCCACTTCATGTAGATGCTGGGGTCGGCCCACTCAGCCATGTTACGGTAAGCGTTGGGATCCATCATGGAGCCCATCATGCGGGTCCAGCCGGCAGGGTCCATCATGCCGTTGCCCATGGCACTATAGAAGCCGGGCTCGGTGACGGCGTTGAACCATGGCACAAAGACTTTAGGGTCCTTGTAAGCAGACTGGTTCTGGGTAAAGTCGGTCATGCGGTTCAGCCAAGCCTCCGGGGTCTGCGGTACGGGCTTGGGGGCAGGGGCGGCAGCAGGCGCCGGCGCGCTTTGCGCCAGGGCAAGACTGGAAGTGCCGAGGATCAGGGCGGCGACAAGGATTTTAACTTTCATGGCTCTCTCCTGTTTTACGACAATAGGGATAATGTGTGTATGCGGGCGAACTACATCATAAGTATATCAGCATATCTAAATGTATGAACGTACCAGTACTCGTCCGTCGTCCGTTGCCAGAAATAATTTGTTGGCTAAATACAACAAACGACATAGGGCGTAAGGCGAAGAATATGAGGAACGAAATAGCACGCGCAGGCCAATCTGTCTACGTGGGGGCCGACGATTGGTTACATCCACAATGGTGCGGCGTCTTTTACCCGGATGACATGCCGGTGGACTGGCAATTGGCTTACTACGCGACGCAATTTGGCTGTATTTGGTTACCCCAGACGCGCTGGCTAGCCGCGACCGCAAAAGAGGCCAGGCAATGGGTGGAAGACACGCCGGCCGGTTTTCGCTTCCTGTTGGAGCGGCCGGTGCGTATGAGGCCAGGCGGCGCCGGGCTTCTGGCGCTACTCAAACCCAAGCTGGGGGCCATCTGCCCGGCTGACGCTGGCCGTCTGCTCTGGTTCGACGGCGACACCCGCTTGCGTGATCTGCCTGAGCGCATCGAACGTGGCCGGCATGGCAGCGAACCGGTTTATCTGCTCAGCCGCGACGGTAACCTGGCGGGATTGGAACGGGTGCGCACCCTGGTTGCTCTGCTTGGCCTATGACTTCGGGTCTGCCGTCCGTTAAAATCGCGCCACGACGCACAAACCACTTTATTACGCATGGCCGACGAACTTGTCATCCTCCGCGATCTGCATTTCGCTTATGGTCAGAGACCCATCCTCAAAGGGATCGATCTGACTGCGCGGCGTGGACAGGTGGTCGCCATCATGGGCAGTTCCGGTTGCGGCAAGACGACCCTGCTGCGGCTGATCGGCGGTTCCATCAGACCAACTCGTGGGGAAGTGCGGGTGGCTGGTCAGAACGTGGCGGAACTCGATCAGAACGGCCTCTATCTATTGCGCCGGCGCATGGGCATGTTGTTTCAGTTTGGCGCCCTGTTCACCGACATGTCGGTCTTCGACAATGTCGCCTTTCAATTGCGCGAGCACACCGATCTGCCAGAGGAAATGATCCACGATCTGGTGCTGATGAAGCTGCACGCCGTGGGTTTGCGCGGCGCCCATGCGCTCATGCCTTCGGAACTCTCCGGCGGCATGGCCCGGCGAGTGGCGCTGGCCCGCGCCATCGCCCTGGACCCGATGCTGATCATGTACGATGAGCCCTTCGCCGGTCTCGACCCGATCTCGCTGGGCGTCATCGGCAACCTCATCCGGCGGTTGACCCAAGCGCTGGGTCTGACCTCTATCGTGGTGACCCACGATGTGCAGGAATCGCTCAAGATCGTCGATTATGTCTATTTCATCTCCGAGGGCGTGGTGGAAGCCCAGGGCACGGCGGCGGAGATCAAGGCCTCGGTACTGCCCTATGTGCACCAGTTCGTGCATGGCGAGGAGGACGGGCCCGTTCCATTCCATTACCCCGCCGAACCGTATACCGCCGCATTGAGACTGGCACATGGCTGAGCGTGCCCTCGGCGGCATTCGCCGTGTTGGCCATCGGGCCATAGAAACCGTCTGGCGGATGGGCGTCGCCGCCCGCTTTTTCCTGTTGACGCTGCTCCATTCCGGCATCTGTTTCAGGCGACCGCAACTGGTGATTCGCGAGATATTCAGCGCCGGCGTGTTATCGCTCGTCATCATCGTGGTTTCCGGTCTGTTTGTCGGCATGGTGCTGGGGCTGCAAGGCTATGAGACCTTGCAAACCTATGGCTCGGAGGAGGCCCTTGGTGTCCTGGTGGCGCTGTCCCTGGTACGCGAGCTGGGACCGGTGGTGGCGGCACTGTTGTTCGCCAGCAGGGCCGGCTCCGCCATCACCGCCGAGATCGGACTGATGAAGGCCACCGAACAGATCGCTGCCATGGAGATGATGGCGGTGGATCCCATCGCCCGCGTCGTGGCGCCGCGCTTCTGTGGGGCGGTGACTTCGATGCCCTTGCTGGCGGCCATGTTCTCGGCCATGGGGGTGTTCGGCGGTTATCTGGTGGGGGTGGTGCTGATCGGTGTCGATGAAGGATCATTCTGGTCGCAGATGCAAGCCGCGGTGGATTTCCGTCAGGACATCGTCAATGGCGTGATCAAAAGCACTGTGTTCGGGGTCGCGGTGACTATCATCGCCCTGTTCGAGGGCTATGATGCCCCACCCACTGCCGAGGGTGTCTCCCGCGCTACCACCCGTACCGTGGTGACATCGAGCCTGGCCATCCTGGCCCTGGATTTCGTTTTGACAGCTTTCATGTTCCGTGGAGCCTGAGTTATGGAGCGGACAACTCTGGATTTGTGGGTCGGCCTGTTCGTGGTGCTGGGCATCCTAGCCTTGGTTTTCCTGGCCCTGAAGGTCGGGAATATCGGCACCATCGATACCACGCGCACCTATGCGGTGACGGCGCGTTTTCCCAATATCGGTGGCCTCAAGGTGCGCGCCCCGGTGAAGAGCGCGGGCGTAGTCGTGGGCCGGGTAGGGGACATACGTTTCAATACACAGCATTACGAAGCCGAGGTCGTCTTGAATTTGAACTCCGCCTACGCCTTCCCGGTCGATAGCAGTGCCGCCATCATGACCTCCGGTCTGCTCGGCGAGCAATACATCGCCCTTGAACCCGGAGCTGAAGAGAAAATGCTGGCGGCGGGCGGCGTCATCAAGATCACCCAGGGTGCCGTGGTCCTGGAAAATTTGATCGGCCAGTTTCTCTATGGCAAGGCGGACGAAGCCAAGGCAGCCAAACCGGCTGAGTAGGAATGTCACTTGACGCCAGGATTGCCAAAACTGATATTTGTCCCCATTGCGGTTTTCTATTGGACGAAAGTATGAAGTCACTATTCGCTATGTTCTCGCTGGCCTTGCTGCTAGCCTTTATTACGCCGGTGCGAGCGGAGATCGCCCCTGACACCCTGGCTCGCAACACCACCAGCGAGGTGATGCGCATCGTCAAACAGGATCCCGACATCAAGAATGGCAAGGGCAAGAAGGTTTACCAACTGGTCGAGGCCATGATCCTGCCGCACTTCGATTTCGAACACATGGCCAAACTGGCGATAGCGCGTAATTGGAGTAAGGCAACACCGGCGCAGCAACAACAACTGGTCAATGAATTTCGCGCTCTTTTGGTGCGCACCTACGCCGCTTCCATATCCAGCGTGGCGGAGTACAAGATCGATTTCAAGCCGCTGCGTATGGCGACTGCCGAGAGCGATGTCACCGTCAATTCCGAGGTCAGCAAACCCGGCGCGCCGCCCATTACCATCGACTACCGCATGGAGAGGCAGGACAACGGCTGGAAGGTTTACGACGTGCTGGTGGATGATGTCAGTCTGGTCACCGTCTATCGCAATTCCTTCAACTCCGAGGTACGCAAGGGCGGCATCGACGGCCTGATCCAGACCTTGGCCCGGCGCAATCAGCGACCGGGTCTGGATAAGTAGTCCATGCGCGTCGAGGACGGCATCGCCTATCCCGAGGGGGGGATGACCCTGGCCGAAACACCGGAATTGCTACCAGCCGGCGTAGCGGCTTTTTCCATGGGGGCTAGGGTGTTCGATCTGGCCGGTGTGGGTCAGGTCGATTCCTCCGCCCTCAGTCTGCTATTCGCCTGGCAGCGTCGCGCATGCGCCATCAATATCCCACTGAGTTTCCGCAACCTGCCGGAAAGTCTGCACAGCCTGGCCAAGCTCTACGGCGTGGGCGAAATCATCACCCTCTGACTATGGTCGCCGCCATACGCGTCGAGGCGCTGGAAAAGCGCTTCCCCGGTGGCGTGCAGGCGCTGCACGGCGTCGATCTCGCAGTCGAGGCGGGCGAATTCTTCGCTCTCCTGGGACCAAACGGTGCCGGCAAAACCACGCTGATCAGCATCCTGGCCGGCTTGACACGTGCCACCGCCGGCCATGCCTGGGTGATGGGCTTCGATGTGGTCGGTCAGTATCGCCATGCCCGCCGCAATCTGGGCGTGGTGCCACAGGAACTGGTGTTCGATCCCTTCTTTACGGTGCGGGAAACACTGCAATTCCAGTCCGGCTATTACGGAATTCGCCACAATAATGCCTGGATCGAAGAATTGCTCGACAACTTGGGACTCGCCGATAAAGCCGACACCAATATGCGTCGTCTGTCGGGCGGCATGAAACGGCGGGTGCTGGTGGCCCAGGCATTGGTGCACAGGCCGCCGGTCATCGTGCTGGACGAGCCGACCGCCGGCGTCGATGTCGAGTTGCGGCAATCGCTGTGGGCCTTCATCCGCCGCCTCAACGGCGAGGGGCACACCATTTTGTTGACCACCCATTATTTGGAGGAGGCCGAAGTGTTGTGCGAACGGGTGGCCATGCTCAAGGACGGACGTATCGTCGCCCTCGACCGCACGGCCAACCTGCTCAAACACGATGTGGGCCTGGAGGCCGCTTTCCTGCGGGTCATGGCAGCGGATGGAGGCGGAGCGACGCGATGACCGGTTTTCTGACCTTGTTCCACAAGGAGGTCATCCGCTTCTGGAAGGTGCTATTGCAAACCGTACTGGCACCAGTATTGACGGCCCTGCTTTATCTGCTGGTGTTCGCGCATGTTCTGGAGCCGCAAGTCGAGGTTTATCCAGGCGTTGGTTACACCGCTTTCCTCATGCCCGGTCTGGTAATGATGTCGGTATTGCAGAATGCCTTCGCTAACAGCTCGTCGAGCCTGATCCAGTCCAAGATCACCGGCAACCTGGTGTTCGTCCTGATGCCACCGCTATCGAACTTCGAGTTTTTCGCGGCCTATCTGCTGGCCGCCATGTTGCGCGGCCTGCTGGTTGGGGCTGGGGTGTTTTTGGTGGGGCTGTTCTTCACCGACCTGCAGCTCGTGCATCCACTCTGGGCCTTGCTCTATGTCGTGCTGGCCAGCGGCGCTTTCGCCGCAGTCGGTATCATCGCCGGCATCTGGGCGGACAAGTTTGATCACCTGGGCGGTATCCAGAACTTTATCATCTTCCCCCTCACCTTTCTGTCCGGCGTCTTCTATTCCATCCATTCCCTGCCGCCATTCTGGCAGCGGGTATCGCATTGGAATCCCGTCTTCTACATGATCGACGGCTTCCGCTTCGGTTTTCATGGTGTCTCCGACGTCAGCCCATGGCTTGGGCTCGCCGTGGTGCTGCCGTTCAGCCTGTTGCTCGGTGTGCTTTCTTTGCAGCTCATCAGACTGGGCTATAAACTGCGCACCTGATTCGTATTGCTTGTCTCCCCACATGGTCACTCCCCAAGACATCGAGACCTGGATTCAGGTCGGCCTCCCCTGTGATTTCATCCGCGTCGCTGGTGACGGCCAGCATTTCGAGGCCATCATCGTCTGTGCCGAATTTCGCGGCAAGACGCGCGTCGGCCGCCATCAACGTGTCTACCAGGCGCTCGGCGACAGGATGCAGACACTGATCCATGCGCTTTCCATCCAGGCGCTGACGCCGGAAGAATGGCAGGCGCGCGCGCATGGATAAACTGGTCATCAGCGGCGGGCACCGTCTGCACGGTGAGGTCGCCATCTCCGGTGCCAAGAATGCCGCCCTGCCTATCCTCTGTGCGGCCCTGCTCAGCTCCGAACCACTGACTTTGTCCAATGTGCCGGACCTCAATGATATCGGCACCATGCTCAGGCTGCTCAAACAGATGGGGGTCAATATCAGCCGTGATGGCAACACGGTCACTCTCGATGCCGCGGGTCTTGACCAGCCGGTGGCGCCCTATGAACTGGTGAAGACCATGCGCGCGTCGATCCTGGTGTTGGGGCCGCTCACGGCCCGCTGCGGTGAGGCGCGCGTCAGCCTGCCCGGCGGCTGCGCTATTGGCGCCCGCCCTGTCGACCAGCACATCAAGGGCTTGCAGGCGATGGGGGCGGAAATCAGTGTCGAGCACGGCTATGTCCGTGCCGCCGCGCCGCATCTCGTGGGCGCCCGTCTGTTCACCGACATGGTCACCGTCACCGGCACCGAGAATTTGATGATGGCCGCCTGCCTGGCCGAGGGCGAGACGGTGATCGAAAATGCCGCACGCGAGCCGGAAGTGGTTGATCTAGCCCAATGTCTCAACAGCATGGGTGCCCAGATATCAGGCGCCGGCACCGACGTGGTTCGCATCCGTGGCGTGGCCAGGCTGCACGGTGCCAGCCACCGCGTCATGCCCGATCGCATCGAGACCGGTACCTTTCTTTGCGCCGCCGCCGCCACTGGCGGCGAGATTCGCCTGACCGGGGTCTCGACCGGCCATCTCGACGCCGTGGTGGACAAGTTGATAGACGCCGGCTGCGACATCAGCGGCGAAAAGTCGCCCAATCATGAGGCCATCGTCATCCGCGCACCGCAACGTCTTAAGGCGGTATCCATCCGCACTGCCCCGTATCCGGCCTTTCCCACTGACATGCAGGCCCAGTTCATGGCCATAGACAGTATCGCCGAGGGGGTCTCGGTGATACGCGAGACCATCTTCGAGAATCGTTTCATGCATGCCGTCGAGCTCATCCGTCTGGGCGCGGACATCAAGATCGATGGCAACACCGCCTTCGTGACTGGCGTGCCGCGGCTGGAGGGTGCCACCGTGATGGCCACAGACTTGCGCGCCTCGGCCAGCCTAGTCATCGCCGGCCTGATGGCGGAAGGTGAGACCCACGTCGAGCGCATCTACCATCTCGATCGCGGCTATGAACACATTGAGAACAAATTGACCGCCTTGGGCGCGGTGATCCGCAGAGTGAAGACATGAGCCAGATTACCCTCGCCCTGTCGAAGGGCCGCATCTTCGAGGAGACCTTGCCGTTGCTGGCTGCCGCCGGCATCGTGCCGGACGAGAACCCGGAAACCTCGCGCAAGCTGATCATAGGCACCAACCGGGCGGACGTGCGCCTCATCATCATCCGTGCCTCCGATGTGCCGACCTATGTCCAGCATGGGGCCGCCGACATGGGTGTGGCCGGCAAGGATGTGCTCATGGAACATGGTGGCGAGGGCCTGTATCAACCAGTGGATCTCAACATCGCCAAGTGCCGGATGATGGTGGCGACGCCGCTCGGTTTCGATTACCAGACAGCCGTGCGCCGGGGGGCGCGTTTGCGCGTGGCCACCAAATATGTGCGTACCGCCCGCCTGCACTTCGCCGCCAAGGGCGTGCATGTGGACCTGATCAAGCTCTACGGTTCGATGGAACTGGCGCCGCTGGTTGGGCTCTCCGACGTTATCGTCGATCTGGTCTCCAGCGGCGGCACATTGAAAGCCAACAACTTGGTGGCGGTGGAAGAAATCTGCGGCATCAGCTCGCGGCTGGTGGTCAACCAGGCCGCGCTGAAACTCAAGCATGCCCTCATCCAGCCTATCATCGAGACCTTTCGCCGGGCCGCAGCAGCCTGAATCGCCGCTATAATTCCACTTTAATAATCATTGCCTACCCGTCATGTCTGCCACCCCCATCCGCCGTCTCGATTCCGCCCAGCCCGATTTCCAGACTGACCTGAAACGCCTGCTCAGTTTTTCTTCTGAGACCGACAGCCATATCGCCACGGCCGTCGCTGAAATCCTGGCCGCCGTCCGTGACCGGGGGGACGCGGCCGTGCTCGAATACACAGCCCGTTTCGATCGCCTACAGGCGCCGGACATGGCCACCCTGGAGTTGCCCAAGTCACGTCTGGAGGCGGCGCTCTATGCGCTGCCACTGCGTTTGGAAAAGGCTTTGCGGGCGGCCGCCGAGCGTGTGCGTCTTTATCACGAGCGGCAGCTGCAGCATTCCTGGACCTATACCGAGGCGGATGGCACGGTGCTCGGCCAACAGATCACGGCCCTCGACCGGGTCGGTCTGTACGTGCCCGGCGGCAAGGCCGCCTACCCTTCTTCGGTGTTGATGAACGCCGTGCCTGCCAAGGTGGCCGGAGTCAAGGAACTGATCATGGTGGTGCCCACCCCGGATGGTGTGCAGAACGATCTGGTGCTGGCCGCGGCAGCGGTGTCCGGCGTTGATCGGGTCTTTACCATCGGTGGCGCCCAGGCCGTGGCGGCGCTGGCCTACGGCACAGCGACCGTGCCGCAGGTGGACAAGATCGTCGGTCCGGGCAATGCCTATGTTGCCGAGGCGAAGCGGCGGGTATTCGGCATTGTCGGCATTGACATGATCGCCGGCCCCTCGGAAATCCTCATCATCTGCGATGGCAAGACCGACCCCGATTGGATCGCCATGGACCTCTTCTCCCAGGCCGAACATGACGAGCTGGCCCAGTCCATATTGATCAGTCCCGACGCTGCCTTCCTCGATGCCGTGCAAGCCAGCGTTACCCGGCTGATGCCCAGCATGCCCCGCCTGGACGTGATCCGCGCCTCCATCGGCCAGCGCGGCGGCCTGATCCGCTGTCGCGACCTGGACGAAGCGGCGGCAATTGCCAACGACATAGCCCCCGAACACCTGGAACTGTCAGTTGATGACCCGGCCGCCATGCTGCCGCAGATCCGCCATGCCGGCGCCATCTTCATGGGACGCCACACCTGCGAGGCACTGGGTGACTATTGTGCCGGTCCCAACCACGTGCTGCCCACTTCGCGTACCGCACGTTTTTCCTCACCGCTCGGTGTATATGACTTCCAGAAACGGTCGAGCCTGATCCAAGTCTCCCAGGCGGGCGCCAACAGTCTCGGCGAGATCGCGGCGGCACTGGCCTATGGCGAGGGCTTGCAAGCGCACGGCCGCTCGGCGGAATACCGTATGGGCCGTTGACCAGGGCACTGAACATGAAAACAAAAAGCCGGGTAATTCCCGGCTTTTTTTATGAAAGTATATGCTTGCCGAGCCGTGCTATCGCTCAGCCACGTTCGTTCAACCATTTGCCTATGGCCGGCGGCACCGTCTTCTGGGCCTTGCCACTCACGTAGATGCCGATGTGGCCGCCGGGGAACGACAACTCGGTGTAGTCCCGGGTACCCAGCTTGCCGCGCATGGCGCGCGAGGCATCGGGTGGAACCAGGTGGTCCTGCTCGGCAAAGATGTTGAGCACGGGCATGGTGACCCCTTTCAAGTTGACTGGCGCGCCGATCTGGAGGCCGCCCTTGAGCAACTTATTTTGCTGGTAAAAATCCTTGATGAACTGGCGGAAGGCCTCGCCGGCCTGGTCAGGGGAGTCGAATATCCATTTTTCCATACGCAGAAAGTTCTTCAGCGCCGCTGGATCGTCGAGGGTGTCGAGCAGGCCCAGGTACTTCTGCCCCATGAGCTGATAAGGCTTGAGGTTGAGGAAGGTCCAATTGAGCATTTCGCCAGGCACATTTCCCAGGGTATCGACCAGGAGGTCGACATCGACCTCACGCACCCAGTGGGAAAGCATGTTGTCCGGTGTCTGGAAATCGACTGGGGTGACCATGGTCACCAGGTTTTTCACCTTGTCCGGGTGCAACGCCGAGTAGCAGAGTGAGAAGGTGCCACCCTGACAGATGCCGAGCAGGTTGATCTGGTCAAGGTGATGGCGTTCACGGATCACATCGACGCAGCGGTCCAGGTAGCCATTGATGTAATCGTCCAAGCTCAGATAGCGGTCGGCTCGGTCGGGATAGCCCCAATCGATCAGGTAGACGTCCTGGCCAGCGTCGAGCAGACCTTTGACGGTGGAGCGGTTCTCCTGGATGTCGGTCATGTAGGGGCGGTTCACCAGGGCATAGACGATAAGCAGGGGCACCTTGTTCTGCACCGTTTCCGCCGGTGGATTGAAGCGGAACAGGGTCAGCTTGTCCTCGCTGTAGACAGCGGTTTTGGGCGTGACGCCGGTCGATATTTCACCGACCTCCATCAGGTTCTTCATACCGTGGGTGAGCTTCTGGCCGTAGCGGGTCAATTCCTCGACGACGGCCTCGGGAGTCAGGTCAAAAGGGGTCATTTCTTGTTTCCTCCAGATTTACTCTTGCTGGCGGCGGAGGCCGGCCTGGTCGCTATTTTCGGCGCGGCGGCGCGTTTAGCAGCTGGTTTGACAATGGTCTTGGCGGCCGGCTTGACGCTTTTTTCCAGCGGCGTTTGCGGTGCCTGAGCGAGCAACGCCGTCAATTGTTCCTGCATGCCCTTGAGCGTTTTGTTCAGGCGCAGATTCTCCCGCCGCAGTTCCTGCTGCCGCCGTTGCAAGGTGCTGATCTCGGCGTGGGTGGGCATGTGCAAAGCCTCCAGGCCCTCATCGACCAGGCGCGCCATCTGTGCCTTCAACGCCAGCAGGCTGTTCACCAGTCGGCCATAGAGGGCGCGGTATTCATCGGTCATGACGAACTCGGCATAAGCCGCTTCCGCGAGTCCCACCCAGCGGTCGTAGATTTCACGCAGTGAACCGACAGGCTTGCCGTTCTCGGCTTCTTGCAGCATGGCACGCTGGAATTTTTGCGTGGTCTCCAGCGCCAGTTTGGCGAAGGCCATCTGATAGGCCTGGGTCGCGGCGGCGTAGTCCATGGCCAATTGACCCAGACGCTGCTGTTGTTCCTGCGCTTCGCGGGTGTAGCCGACGGCGGGGATGGAGAGAAAACGATTCATCTGCTCATGCAGCGCTCCCATCCCCAAGGCGGCGCCTTCCGGGTGGAAGGCTTGGGTGAAGTCGCCGGGCATGGGCATGATATTGGCCGCCATGCGGTTCCAGGTGTCCATGGGCAGATCCCAGAAGGTCATCATGTCTTTCAAAGGATTGCCGGCCGTGAGCGGGGCTGTGCCCGGCCGCCACGCGGACCAGGACTGACGCATCGCCTCCAACCAGCCATTCAACACCTCCATGGCGTCGTTCTTGTCGGCGCGGTCGGTGACAAAGCGTTCGGCCAAGCCGAAATAACCTTTGGCCATGTCCATCAGCTTGTCGAAAACGGCGCGGCCATCGGGCGGCGCCAGCGGTGCCAGAGACTGCCACCATTGATCGATACCTTCCGCCCATGGGCTCTTCGGCATGGCCGGTGTCTTGGCGCCGAATCGGGCCAGATCGGCCCAGGACTTCCAGTAACTTTGTTGGGCCTCGAGCCAGCTCTCCATCCAGGCATTCTTCGTATCTGTCACGCTTAACCTCATTTTTCGCAGGTAAAAAAATCGTAGCTATGTTGTGCGTTGCAACATAAACTGTCAAGCCCTGATTGCGGCAGTGCATCAAACGACATGAGTGGATACAATAGCCACAGGGGGAATCACCCGGTCCTGCCAGGCAGAGGCCGTTCAACCCAGGTTGTTCATTAGGGCGCGCCATGATGACGCGGTGTTTTTCGCTGAAAAACAATCGCCGGGGCGTGCGTAGGCCCGCATGGCCGCCGAATGGATAATCCGGGTTCAATCGAGGAGAGTTAAATGCAGGAAGAAGTCGTCATCGTCGCCGCGTGTCGCACGGCGATCGGTAGTTTTGGCGGTGCCCTGGCGGGTATGCCCGCCATCGAACTTGGCGCGACGGTCATCAAGGACTTGCTTAGACGCGCCGGCCTGCAACCGGCACAGATCGATGAGGTCATTCTGGGTCAAGTGCTGACGGCCGGACTGGGCCAGAACCCAGCCCGGCAGTCCGCCCTGGCGGCCGGCCTGCCGCAAACGGTGTCCGCCATGACCGTCAACAAGGTCTGCGGCAGCGGCCTGAAGGCCGTACATCTGGCGGCACAGGCCGTCCGTTGCGGCGATGCCGGCATCGTCCTGGCTGGCGGCCAGGAAAATATGAGCCGCTCCGCCCATGTCCTACCCAACTCGCGCAACGGCACCCGGATGGGCAATTGGGAACTCATCGACACCATGATCAACGATGGCTTGTGGTGCGCCTTCAACGACTGCCACATGGGTATCACGGCCGAGAATATCGCGGATAGATACAGTTTTAGCCGTGCCGAGCAGGATCTTTTCGCCGTCACGTCGCAACAACGCACCGAGGCGGCTCAGCAGACCGGGGTCTTCGCCACCGAGATCGTCCCGGTGGAGATTCCCCAGCGCAAGGGCGACCCGCTTATCTTTGCCAAAGATGAGTTTCCCCGTGCCGGCGCAACCGTAGAGTCACTCGGCAAACTGCGTCCGGCTTTCAAGAAAGAAGGTACGGTGACCGCCGGCAATGCCTCCGGTCTCAACGATGGTGCCGCCGGCGTGATCGTCATGACGGCCGCGCGTGCCCAGGCGCTGGGGCTGACCCCGCTCGCCCGCATCGCCGGCTTCGCCAGCGCCGGAGTCGATCCGGCCATCATGGGCACCGGGCCAATCCCGGCCACGCGCAAGTGTCTTGAAAGGGCGGGTTGGAATGTTGGCGACCTTGATCTGATCGAAGCCAACGAGGCCTTCGCCGCCCAGGCCATGGCGGTAAACAAGGAACTGGGCCTCGATCTTGGCAAGGTCAACATCAGCGGCGGCGCCATCGCGCTCGGCCATCCCATCGGCGCTTCCGGTGCGCGGATACTGGTGACCTTGTTGTATGGCATGCAGCGCATCGGCGCCAGGAAGGGGCTGGCCACACTGTGCATCGGCGGCGGCCAGGGTGTCGCCATGGCTATCGAACGGTTCTGATCGAAAGGAATAAAACATGAACGGACTTCAAGACAAGGTGGCGCTGGTCACAGGCGGCGCTGGCGGCATCGGCACCGCCATCTGCCGCCGCCTGGCCGCCGCTGGCTGCAAGGTGGTGTCAGTGGATATCAACCTCGATAACGCCAAGACCTGGCAGGCAATACAGGCGGGCGCGGGCTATACGTTCGCCATCTATCAGTGCGACGTCTCCAACCTCGAATCCTGTCAGGCGATGGCGGCGGCGGTGAACCAGGACTTCGGCGGCGTCGATATCCTGGTCAACAATGCTGGCATCACCATGGATGCCACCTTTCGCAAGATGAGCGCCGAACAGTGGACCAAGGTACTCAATGTCAACCTGTTCTCGGTCTTCAACATCAGCAAGCAGTTCGTTGATGGCATGATGGACAAAGGCTGGGGCAGGATCATCAATATCTCCTCCATCAACGGCCAGAAGGGCCAGTTCGGCCAGACCAACTATTCCGCTGCCAAGGCAGGGATGCATGGCTTCACCATGGCCCTGGCCCAGGAGACGGCGCGCAAGGGCGTCACAGTCAATTCGGTGTCGCCCGGCTATATAGGCACCGAGATGGTGATGGCAGTGCCCGAGGACGTGCGCGCCAAGATCGTTGCCCAGATACCCGTCGGCCGTCTCGGTAAGCCGGAAGAGATCGCTGCCGTGGTGGCCTTCCTTGCTTCCACGGATGCGGCCTTCATCACCGGCGCCAACCTTGCGGCCAACGGTGGTCAACACATGATGTAACGTCAACATAGGAGGGCAGGGCCGCCTGCCCCCCCACCTGAAAGGCCCGCCATGAGCGAAGAACGCCTGATCAAGAAATATCCCAATCGCCGTCTCTATGACACGGAAGAGAGCCGCTACATCACGCTGCTGGAGGTCAAGGACCTGGTCATGCGAGGTATCGCCTTCAAGGTGGTGGACAGCCAGAGCGAGCAGGACATCACCCGCGCCATCCTTTTGCAGATCATTTTGGAGCAGGAAGCCGCCGGTCAGCCTTTGTTCACCACGGACATGTTGGCCCAGTTCATCCGTTTCT
This sequence comes from Hydrogenophilales bacterium, assembly GCA_037439465.1. Classification (GTDB taxonomy): domain Bacteria; phylum Pseudomonadota; class Gammaproteobacteria; order Burkholderiales; family Thiobacillaceae; genus Parasulfuritortus. Next base: position 17,912 of record JBBIVX010000012.1, read on the forward strand.
ACGGCGATACGGCGCAATCCGCCTTCACGACCTTTCTCGAACAGGGCCTGGATTTCTTCCTGAAACAGCAGCAGGCCATGGCGGAACAGGTAAAGGGCCTGATAACCGCCAATCCCATGGATGTATGGGTCAAGATGGGGCAAAGCAACATGCAATTCTGGAATGACATCGAAGCCGCCCTGAGTCAGGGCACCAAGCCCGCCGCACAGGACAATAAACGCAGGAAATGACCCAGTCTCCTTGCCCCGGCCATTTTTTGTGCACTGCGAAATAATTCTTGACTTGTTCATTTCGATTGCGTATTGTGCAATGCAGCATTGTGCGACGCACAATCGTACTGTCCCTTAATTTTTCAGGAGATCGGAAATGCACACGGAAATGACTGATTTTTTCACCAAGGCCACCGTAACCACCATGGATACCACCCGCAAGCTGACTGAGCTCAACTTGCGCAGCTTCGAGCGCCTGCTTCAGCAACAGGCTGAGATGGCGGGTATCTACATGGACATTGCCAACCGCAGCCTGGAATTGTTCGGCAAGGCCAAGGGCATGCAGGAACTGATGCAAGGCCAAGCCGAGCTCTCGCGTGAATGCGGCGAACGTAGCCTGGAAAACCTGCGCAAAGGCCTGTCGCTGGTCAACGAAACCGGTGCCGAATATGGCGAACTGGCCAAAACAGGGATGAAGGTGGCGCAAGAGCAGTATGCCGGGGTAGCCAAGGCGCCGCGCAAGGCCGCCTGATCGCCGCCTCGCGGTCTTCGCGTCGTTCAACCCGTGCCGCCGTCAGGTCGCACGGGTTTTTTGTCTTTGGCCGCATCCGATGTTACGGTTATTAAGTTAAGGTGAAATCGGCTTCAGGCATGGCACAAGATCGAAAAATCCGAGTCCTCTTCGTCTGCATGGGCAATATCTGTCGCTCGCCCACGGCGGAGGGGGTATTCAAACGCCTGGTATGGCAGGCCGGCCTGGCCGACGCCATCCATATCGATTCCGCCGGTACGCATCATTACCATGTGGGCCAGCCGCCGGACAGCCGCGCCCAACAGGCCGCCAAAGCACGCGGATATGATCTGGCCAACCTGATCGGCCGGCAGATTGAGGCTGCGGATTTCGAGTACTTCGATTACATCCTGGCCATGGATGGTGACAATCTGTCCAACTTGCGCGCGCTCTGCCCGCCCGCCCAGCAACACAAGTTATCCTTGTTTCTGGCTTTCAGCGCGGCCTACGCAGGGCAGGAGGTGCCAGATCCTTATTATGGCGGACCGCTTGGCTTCGACAGGGTGCTAGACCAGGTGGAGGACGCCTGCCATGGCCTGCTTGACCACATCCGCGCCGTCAAGCTTGAAATGCCGGGAAGTGACCATAAAACCATGACTCCAAAGCCAAGACTGAATCCATGAGCGATAACAGCACACCTATCGAGGGCGAAATACTGCAATCAGGCGAAGGGCCGGGAAACAGTGAAACCCCAACGGTTGGCCTGCCCGCCCAGACCCTGCCGGTGACCTTGCATATCCTGCCGATGACCGACAAACCGTTCTTTCCAGCCCAGACCCTGCCGCTGGTGATGAATGAAGGGCCATGGATGGAAACGGTCAAGCAGATTGGTGATTCCGGTCACCACCTGGTCGGACTGGTATTGGTGCAGGGCGACCAGTCGGATGACGCCAAGCCGGAGGATTATTACGAGATTGGCACGCTGGTGAGGATGCACCACCCCATGCGCGCGGACGGCAAGATCCAGTTCATTGCCGAAGGTATCACGCGTTTCCGGGTGGTGGAATGGATCTCCGGAAAACCGCCTTTTTTTGCCCGCGTCGAGTATCCGGCCGCGCCTCGCCAGCCCCAGAACGAGGAGGTCAAGGCCTACGCCCTGGCCATCATCAATGCCATCAAGGACCTGTTGCCGCTCAATCCCCTCTATAGCGAGGAGTTGAAGTTCTTCCTTAATCGCTTCTCACCCAACGAGCCGGCGCAACTCACGGATTTTGCCGCCAGCCTGACCACCGCCCCCAAGGAGAAGCTGCAGGAGGTGCTGGAATCGCTGAACCTGCGCAAACGCATGCAGAAGGTCCTGATCCTGATCAAGAAGGAACTGGAGGTTGCCAAACTGCAAACCCAGATTCGCGAGAAGGTCGAGGAGAAAATGACGCAGCAGCAGCGTGAATTTTTCTTGCGCGAGCAACTCAAGGCCATTCAGAAAGAACTGGGCATCGCCAAGGATGACCGCACCGCCGACATCGAGCTTTACCAAGGCCGTCTGAAGAAACTCACATTGCCACCCCACGCCGCCAAGAAGATCGGCGAGGAAATGGACAAGCTCGCTGGCCTGGAACATGGTTCGCCGGAGTACACCGTTACCCGCAATTACCTAGAATGGCTGACCAACCTCCCCTGGGGCAAATTCACCAAAGACAAGCTCGATCTGACACGGGCGCGCAGAATTCTCGATCAGGATCATGATGGTCTGGACGACGTAAAAGAACGCATCATCGAGTTTCTCGCCGTGGGCGCGATGAAGGGTGAGGTGGCGGGTTCGATCCTGCTACTGGTGGGGCCGCCGGGTGTGGGCAAAACATCGATAGGAAAATCCGTGGCACGGGCGCTGGGGCGCAAGTTCTACCGCTTCTCGGTGGGCGGCATGCGCGACGAGGCGGAGATCAAGGGACACCGCCGCACCTACATCGGCGCCATGCCGGGCAAGTTCATTCAGGCGATCAAGGAGGTGGAGTCGCAAAACCCCATCATCATGCTCGATGAGGTGGACAAAATCGGCGCCTCCTACCAGGGCGACCCCGCCAGCGCCCTGTTGGAGGTGTTGGACCCGGAGCAAAACGCGGAATTCCTCGACCATTACCTGGACGTGCGCTTCGACCTCTCCAAGACGCTGTTCATCTGCACTGCCAACCAGATCGACACCATCCCGGCACCGCTGTTGGACCGCATGGAAGTCATCCGTCTGTCCGGCTACCTGATGGAGGAAAAGCTGGCCATTGCCCGCCACCATCTGTGGCCAAAACAGTTGAAGAAGGCCGGCCTGAAACGCGGCCAGATTTCTATCACCGAGGCGGCCATCCGCCGCATTGTCGAAGGTTATGCGCGCGAGGCCGGCGTGCGCCAACTGGAGATGAATCTTGGCAAGGTGGTGCGCAAGGCTGTCGTCATGATCGTGCGCAAGGAGGCAGAAAGGCTGCAGGTCACGGCCGACAACCTGGCCGATTTCATCAATGAATCGCCCTACATCCCCGAAAAACCGATGAGCGGCGTCGGTGTCGTCACCGGCCTGGCCTGGACGGCGCTGGGCGGCGCCACTCTCACCATCGAGGCGACCAAGGTGCATACCCTCAACCGCGGTTTCAAGCTCACCGGCAAATTGGGTGAGGTGATGAAGGAATCGGCGGAGATCGCCTACAGCTATATCTCCAGTCATCTCAAACCTTACCAGGGCGACCCCAAGTTCTTCGATGCCGCTTTCGTCCACCTGCATGTCCCTGAAGGTGCGACCCCGAAAGACGGTCCCAGCGCCGGGATCACCATGGCCACAGCACTGCTTTCCCTGGCGCGCAACGAGAAGATCGGACGTCCGCTGGCCATGACTGGCGAGTTGACGCTTACCGGCCAGGTGCTGCCGGTCGGTGGCATCCGCGAGAAGGTCATCGCCGCCAAGCGGGTCGGGATCAGCGAATTGATACTGCCCGCTGCCAATCAGCCGGATTTCGAGCGCTTGCCCGATTACGTCAAGGCTGACTTGGGTGTCCACTACGTGAAACAATATAAAGATGTTGCCAAAATCGTGTTCGGGAAATGACCGGGTCAGTACAGTTGGAAATCGCTACCGCTGAACCCATCCCCCGTGCACGGGTCATGGGCGAGGACTGGCTCGACCTGCCGCAGGACCTCTACATCCCACCGGATGCCTTGGAGATCATACTCGATGCCTTCGAGGGCCCTCTTGATCTCCTTCTTTGGCTGATCCGCCGCAACAATATCAACGTACTCGATATCCCCATGGCCGACCTGACCAAACAATATATCGATTACGTCGAGACCATGCGCCGGCACCGTCTGGAGTTGGCCGCGGAGTATCTGGTGATGGCGGCCATGCTGATCGAGATCAAGTCGCGCATGCTGCTGCCACGGCCGGAGAAGGCGGAGGAGGGCGAAGAACATGATCCGCGTTCCGAATTGGTGCGACGCCTGCTGGAGTATGAACAGATGAAGCTGGCGGCCGACAACCTGGATAAGGTCCCTCGGTTGGAGCGTGATTTTGAGCGGGTGACGATCTACCTCGACCAACTGGCCAACAAGCGGCTGCCAGAGGTTGGCATCGACGACCTCATGGCGGCGTGGACAGAATTACTGAAGCGGGCTAGCCTGCATAGTCACCACCGGATCGGTCGGCAGGAACTATCGGTGCGCGAGCATATGTCCCGCATCCTCAAACAATTACGTGAACAGGGCCAGGTTCTTTTCACCAGCCTGTTCTCGCGCGAGGCAGGCAAGCCCGAGCTGGTGGTGACTTTTCTCGCCTTGCTGGAACTGACGCGCGAACGCCTCATCGATCTCTTTCAGGCAGAACCTTTCGCGCCGATTCATGCTCGACTGCGCCATGACAGTCAATAATCTGGAAGACATCAAGCGCGTGCTGGAGACCGTGCTGTTGGCCAGCTCGCAACCGTTGACCCTGGGCGAGTTGAAACGGGTCTTCGCCGACGAACTGCACAATGATCTGCTGCGGCGCGCCCTCGAGGAACTGCGCCAGGAATGGCAGGGACGTGGTGTCGAACTAGCCTTGGTCGCGGATGGCTGGCGTTTCCAGACACGGCCGGCATTTCAGGTCTACCTAGACCGCCTCAATCCGGAAAAACCGCCCAAGTATTCCCGCGCTGTACTTGAAACCCTCTCCATCATCGCCTACAGGCAGCCGGTGACGCGGGGCGACATCGAAGAGATTCGCGGCGTTACGGTCAACAGTCAGACCATCAAGAGCCTCGAAGAACGTGGTTGGATCGAGGTGGTGGGGCATCGTGATGTACCCGGTCGGCCGGCCCTGCTGGCCACCACGCGACAATTCCTGAGTGACCTGGGCCTGCGCGCCCTATCGGAATTGCCGCCCCTGCCGGAGGTGGCCAAGGAATCTTTGTTCGCCGAAGTCGCCGACACCCCATAAAACCCAATAGGAAAACAAGAAATGCCGAGATACTCTTATCTCGGGCGGCCGTTGAAGGCTGAACCCGAAAAAACACCAGCCAGCGAAAAACTGCACAAGATGCTGGCGGTGGCCGGTCTCGGCTCCCGCCGCGACATGGAAGTGCTGATAGACAGTGGCGTCGTCACTGTCAACGGCCAGCTGGCCAAGGTTGGCGACAGGGTCAAACCCGGTGATGAGGTTCGCGTCAATGGCCGGCCAGTGCGCCTGGAGTGGGAACACCCCCTGCCCAAGGTGCTGATCTATCACAAGCCGGAAGGAGAAATTGTCTCCCGCGACGACCCGGAAGGCCGTCCCTCGGCATTCGCCAGGTTGCCCCGCCTCAAGGGCCAACGCTGGATTTCCATCGGCCGCCTCGATTTCAATACCGAAGGCCTGCTCATCTTCACCACCAGCGGTGAACTGGCCAATCGACTTTCGCATCCTCGCTACGAAGTGGAACGGGAGTATGCGGTGCGGATATTGGGAGAACTCACCCAGGAACAAATGGACACATTGACCGCCGGCGTCGACCTGGAGGACGGTAGGGCCTATGTGGAAAGCATCTACAGTGTGGGCGGCGAGGGTGCCAACCAGTGGTATCAACTGGTCATCAAGGAAGGCCGCAACCGCGAGGTCCGCCGCTTGTTCGAGACACTGGGGTTGACCATTAGCCGGCTGATCCGGGTCCGCTTCGGCCCCATCGCCATGCCGCCACGACTGAAACGGGAGATGCTGATGGAATTGACGGCTGCGCAGGTGGCGGATCTGATGGCTTGGTGCGGTCTCGACAGCGATGCTGCGGCCAAGTCAGCGCCCGCGCCCACCAAGCACCAAGCCGGCAAGGTGGGGCACCCCTATCGGCGGCGACTGACGGGGAAAGCCGGCGGCTAACGGTCTTTTTTGTTGTTTACCAGTTGTTCAATAACATGGCTGGCCCACTCCTTGGCGCCCAAGCCGAAAGCGATGGCGAAGGCCAACCCCACTGCGCCGAAGGCGATGATGAAAGCGGCGGTCAAGAGTTCATTGGCGATCTGCAACTGCTCCATGGCGATGAAGAATACAAACACCAGCATGGCGTATTCGGAGAAGGTCGAGACCGTCAGGGCACCTTCGAATTCCAGGTTATTGAGCCAAGCGAAGACCAGGCGGTTGATGAAGCGAGCCAGTATGGTGCCGAATACCAGCACTAGGATGGCGACGATGACGTTGGGGATATAAAGCACTACCTTATTGAACAGGTCCGCCACCATGTGCAAGCCGAGCGAGTTGGCGACAGTGACGATCATCACCAGGATGATCAGCCAGTAGATCAAGTTACCCAATACGGAGGCGACCGAAACATTTAGCTCAGCATGTTTCATGAAGGCCTCCAGACCGGACTTCTCGGTGGCGCGGTCGAATTTCAGCAGCGTCAGCAGACGCATGACACCCGAACGGGCGACCTTTGCCAGCATCCAGCCCAGCAGCAGGACGACGACAGCCATGATCAGTTGCGGTAAGAAGCCGGCGATTTCCGTCAGCGAAACAGACAGCGAGTCCAGGAAAAAGTCGAATTGCTCCATGTGTAGCTCCAGGTAAAGGCTAAATAATCAAGCAACGAGTTGCTCGCGGCTGATCAGGAAAAACGTGTCCTCGCCCCATTCCACTTCCGGCCAGGTAAAGGCCAGATGCGGGAAAGCGCGTTCCAGCGCCTGCCGGTTATGGCCGATTTCCACGGCCAGGAGGCCAGCGGGATTGAGGTGATAAGGGGCCTGTTTAAGGATGATGCGGACGGCGTCGAGACCGTCCTCGCCCGAGGCCAGGGCAAGACGGGGCTCATGACGATATTCCGGCGGTAGCGTGGCCATCGACGCGGCATTGACGTAGGGGGGGTTGGAAACGATGAGGTCATAGCGCCGGCCGGCGAGGTTGGCGAACAGGTCGGACTGGAGTAGGTGTATCCGGGGACCGAGGCCATAGTCCTCCACATTTAGACGGGCGACTTCCATGGCGTCAGGGGAGATATCCGCGGCATCGATATCCGCTTCGGGGAAGGCCTCGGACAACAGAATGGCCAGGCAGGCTGAGCCGGTGCATAGATCAAGGGCGGTCTTGACGTGATCCGGGTTGACCAGCCAGGGATGAAACTGCTCCAGTATCAAAGGGGCGAGGAAGGAGCGGGGGACGATGACCCGTTCATCGACCCGGAAACGGTAACCCTGCAACCAGGCCTCGCCAGTCAGGTAGGCGGCGGGCAGCCGTTTCTCCACCCGTCGCTGCAATATGTCCGCCACCTGTTCCGCCTCGGTGGGCAATAGGCGCGCATCGAGAAAAGGATCCAGCCGGTCGATGGGTAGATGCAGCGTGTGCAGGATCAGATAGGCCGCCTCGTCATAGGCGTTGCCTGAACCATGGCCGAAGGCGAGACCGGCCTCATTGAAGTGCGAGACTGCGAAACGCAACCAATCGCGGATGCTGGCGAGTTCTGTCCGTGCCTGGTCAAACATAAAGCAATGCCTCCAGGGCACGGCCATAGACTGCGGCAAGTTGAACGAGTTCGTCCGCACCCACACTTTCATCGATCTGGTGGATGGTCCGGTTGACGGGCCCGAACTCGACCACCTCGCGGCAGATGTCGGCGATGAAACGGCCGTCGGAAGTGCCTCCGCTGGTGGAAAGTTCGGCCGTAATGCCGGCGATGTCATAGATGGCGCCGGCCAACACCTCGACCAACCTGCCGCGCGGCGTCAGGTAGGGCTTGGCGCCGACCTCCCACACCAAGTCATAATCAAGGCCATGGCGATCGAGAATGGCATGCACCCGTTGTTTGAGCCCCTCCACCGTGCTGGCGGTGGCGAAGCGGAAATTAAAGACGACATCGAGCTGACCCGGAATTACGTTGGTGGCGCCGGTACCGCCATATATGTTGGACATCTGCCAGGTAGTGGGTGGAAAGTACTCATTGCCCTCATCCCAGCTCGTGGCCGCCAGCTCGGCCAGGGCGGGAGCGGCGAGGTGGATGGGATTACGTGCCAGGTGCGGATAGGCGATGTGGCCCTGCCTTCCCTTGATGGTGAGGCGGCCATGCAGGGAACCGCGCCGGCCGTTTTTCATGGTGTCGCCGAAGACCTTGGCGCACGTGGGCTCGCCAACGATGCAGTAGTCCAGCCCTTCATTGCGAGCGGCCAACCGCTCGACCACGCGAACACTGCCATCCAAAGCGGGGCCTTCCTCATCCGAGGTGATAAGCCAGGCAATGCTGCCAGGGTGATCGGGGTGACTGGCGATGAAGTCCTCGACGGCCACGAGGAAGGCGGCCAACGAGCCTTTCATGTCGGTCGCGCCACGGCCATAAAGGCGGCTTTGGCGCAGGCTGGGCTCGAAAGGCGGTGTGGTCCAGCGCTCCACCGGGCCGGAGGGTACCACGTCGGTATGACCGGCGAAGCAGACCACGGGCGAGGACTGGCCACGACGTGCCCATAGGTTGGTGACACCCCCTTGATCTATCTTTTCACAGACAAAACCAAGCGGCGATAGCTTGCTCACCAGCCAGTCACGGCAGCCGGCATCTTCCGGCGTCACCGACCGGAGTGCGACCAATGCGCTGGCGTAATCTATGACCCGGTTTGCCATCATTTGCCAAAGAAGGCGGCATACTCATCCGCGTCGAAGCCGATCAGGAATTGCCCATCGCGCTCGACCAACGGCCGTTTGATGAGGCTACTGTTTTCCTGCATGGCCGCGAGGGCGCTCACGGCATCCCTGACCGCCATCCGTTGCGCCTCGCTCAGTTTGCGCCAGGTCGGGCCGTTGCGGTTGATGAGGGTCTCCCAGCCATGCAGTTTGATCAGTTTTTTCAGCCATGGGACAGGCACGCCTTGCCGTTTGTAATCGTGAAATTCATAACCAATGTCGCGCTCGTCCAGCCAGGCGCGCGCCTTCCTGACAGTGCTGCAATTGGGGATGCCGTAGAGTTTCATGGCAAACTTGCGATTGGAAATGCGGCTATTTTACCTGCGTTCTTGCAAAGGAACCCGCTATGCGTATCGGTCACGGCTTCGATGTACATGCCTTCGCTGCAGGGCGTAAGCTCATCATCGGCGGAGTCGATATTCCCCACGCGCGTGGTTTAGCCGGGCATTCCGATGCCGACGTGCTGTTGCATGCCATCTGTGATGCCTTGCTGGGCGCAGCGGGCATGGGCGACATCGGCCGCCATTTTCCAGACAGCGACAGCCGTTACCAGGGCATAGACAGTCGCGAACTGTTGCGTCACGTTGCCACGCTGCTGCGGCAGCAGGGGTGGAAGGCCAGCAACGTCGATGCCACCTTGATCGCCCAGGCGCCGAGGATGGCGCCGCATATTCCAGCCATGCAGCGGCATATCGCGACCGACCTCGGCATCGAAGCCGACGCCGTCAACGTCAAGGCCACCACCACCGAAGGGCTCGGCTTCGCCGGCCGTGGCGAAGGCATTGCGGCTGCCGCGGTATGTCTGATTAGGCGCAGTTGAAACCGGTGCGGGTCTTCCTCGCCTTATGGCCGGACGCCTCCATGCGCGCCCGGCTTGCCGCTCAAGCCCGCCGTCTGCATCAGCTCTGGGGTGGACGCATCATGCGACCCGAGACCCTGCACCTCACCCTGGTTTTTATCGGCAATGTGGCGCACAACCTTCTGCCGAATAGACTCGGCGTGCCGCATGGTGTCGACATTCCGGCCTTTGCAACAGTTTTCGACCGTGCGGATTGCTGGCGGCATAACCGTATCGGTTTTCTGACCGCCACTTCGCCGCCGCAAGCCCTGTTCGACCTTGTGCAGGCGCTCGAAGGCAGTCTCATACAAGCGGGTATCGATTTCGACCGGCGCCCCTATCAGCCGCACATCACACTGTTACGCAACGTCACTTGCGGTTCCCGGACTTTAGCGGGAGACGAGGCGGCTGCAGATTTTCAACCTATCACTTGGGACGCACGTGAAATCGTGTTGCTGGGATCATCGGCCAGCCCGGTCGGGGTCGTTTATCGGCCTCTGGCGACTTACCCGTTGTCATAACACGAGATGATTCTTGAGATGCCCGGCCAGCTCCCTATCCGCTAGGTGGGTATAGTCCTTGTTGATGCTGTCGCTGATCTTGCCCTTGACCTGGTTGGTCAGGCGCGCATTGATGAGGCCAAGGAAGGGTGCAGAGGCGATCAGTATCAGCCTTTCGTAGGCGTTGCCGACCCGCCCTGTTTCGAGCTCGTGGCTGATCTGCTGCGCAAAACGTTCGGCCTCATGCAGTTTTGGGTCGGTGGGCTGGGCGTAACTGCCGGAACCCTGGAAATTACCGACGCGGTCGCTCACCAGCTCGGCGGCCTTCTCCCGGCTTTCGGGGTGGGCGATTTCCTTAAGAAGTTGCAGGCCCTTGTGCGGTCCCGTGTTGGCAAACAGTTTGGCGTAACTGGCGTTGGCCACCATGATCCAGGTTATCGACATTGCGACCCTCTCAGGCAAGTGGTTGAAATGGGCGGGAATGCGCGGAAACGATGCAAAACCCGCGACTATTTCTGCGTCACAGTTTAACGTTAGCAACCGGCCTGAACGAGTCAAGGACGACGCTGGCCAACTCATGAAACGAGGCTGCTTGCGGTGAGGCGAGAAGATACGTCGGGCCTTCCAGCGCGCGCCTGAAATTTCTGGCGAGGGAGCGGCTGTAGGCGGGGTCGTAGTGGCTGGTCAGCAATGCCGCCACCAGTTCATCCCAATGTCCGGCGTGGGCGAGGGCCTTCCAGGCGGCAATTGTCTGTCTGCCTTTGAGTTCGAGCAGCCTGTCAAGCGGCTGTTCAAACGTTTCCGGCGCGGCAAGAAAATGGGCGTAGTCTTCCTTGAGGAGGGCAACGCGCACCGGCATCGGGGCATCCAGATTTATGCAGGCCGCTTCGCGCATGCAGGCCAGCAGGGTATCTGGAGTTTGCAGAACGCCAATCTTGCGGCTTTCCGATTCAACGAATATGGGCTTGTCCGGCACATATTCACGCAGCGCCTGCCAGATCAGGCTTTCAAAGAACTTTTGGCCCGGTTGCGGGCGATTGGGGTAGGCACCCAGCACCGAGCCCATGTGCGCCGCCAAGTCTTCTAGGTCGAGAACCTGCGCACCCAGTTGTCTTAATGCCCGCAAAAAACGGCTTTTACCGACACCGGTGGGGCCACAGACCACGATGAAGCGCAACCGGCCGGGCAGACTGGCGAGGTCGGTAATGACCTGGCGGCGGTAGGCCTTGTAGCCCCCTTGCAGTTGCGCCGCCTGCCAGCCGACGCTGCGCAGCACGTGTGTCATGGCACCACTGCGGGAGCCGCCGCGCCAGCAGTAGATAAGCGGCCTGTAGCCTTTGGCCTTGGCGGCGAAATGACTTTCCAGGTGACAGGCAATGTTGTTGGACACCAGGGCGGCACCAACCTTTTTGGCCTCAAAAGGCGATACCTGAGTGTAAATCGTACCCACCCGCGCCCGTTGCGTATTGTCCAGCACCGGCAGGTTGATGGCGCCGGCTATATGGTCCGTTTCATATTCCGCTGGCGAGCGGACATCGACGATCTCATCGAACTGGTCGAGCGCATCGAGCCCATAAACCTCCGGTCGTCCCCGCATGCGTTTGTCGTCAGCGCAGGGCATCAGGTTTCCCGGCGCATCAGGCGCGCCTTCTCGCGCTGCCAGTCGCGCTGTTTCTCGGTCTCGCGCTTATCGTACTGTTTCTTGCCCTTGCCAAGACCGATTTCCAGTTTGATGCGGCCCTTGGCGTAGTGCAGATTGAGTGGAACCAGGGTGTAGCCGGCGCGTTCCACCTTGCCGATGAGACGTTTGATCTCCTCGGCATGCAGCAGTAGTTTGCGGCTGCGACTGGGGTCAGGGTGGATATGAGTGGAAGCGGTGGCGAGTGGACTGATATGGCAGCCTATGAGCCAGACGGCGGCGTTGCGGATCACCACATAGGCCTCCTTAAGCTGTGCGCGGCCGGCGCGGATGGCCTTGACTTCCCAGCCCTCCAGCACCAGCCCAGCTTCGTATTTTTCCTCGACGAAATAATCGTGGAAGGCCTTTTTGTTGTCGATGATGCTCATTGGGGTGGGGAATTCGCCGGGTTTTCGTGTATTTTAACAGGCCTGTCCAACCTGCCCGAACCCCTATGTCGCAAGTCGTAAAGTCTGTCCTGGTGCCTTATACCCCGGCAGAGATGTATGAACTGGTCGATCGGGTCGAGGAGTATCCCAATTTTCTGCCTTGGTGCGGCGGTACCGAACTGCATCATCGTGATGTATCTACCACCGAAGCCACCATCCGCATCAGTTACTTGCAATTGCGGCATCACTTCACCACGGTCAACGACAAACGGCCGCCGGAAGAAATGTTGCTGCGATTGAAGGATGGCCCATTCCGTGACCTGGAAGGTTATTGGCGTTTCAAGCCATTGGGGGATGTGGCCTGCAAAATCGAGTTCATGCTGCGCTATGAGTTTTCCAGCGGTCTGTTGGAAAAAGTGTTGGGACCGGTTTTCAGTCATATCGCCAATACCTTGGTGGATTCTTTCGTGCAACGAGCCGAAAAGGTTTACGGAGAACGATGAATGATCAAGATCGAAGTGGTATACCCCTTGCGCGACAGACAAACGTTCGTCCAGCTCGACTTGGTGGAGGGCAGTACCATACAGGAGGCGATCGAGGCGTCGGGCCTGTTACGCGAGTTTCCCGAGATCGATCCGGGCGGAAGGAATAAAGTAGGCGTCTGGAACAAGCTGGCCAAGCTGGAGACGGTATTGCGTGACCATGACCGGGTGGAAATCTACCGGCCACTCAAAGCCGACCCGAAGGAAATCCGCAAACAGCGCGCGGCGGAGGGCAAGGCAATGAAAAAGGGGGGCGGCGACCTGGTGGCAGCCTGAGGTTCCGCCGGAAGCCGCCTCAGCCTGGTGTCATTTGATTTCGGTTGTGGGAAAGCCGGCCTGCCGCGCGCTGAGGCGGCACAGCTCCAAAACGCGCGCCGCGGCCTGCATTACCGTCAAACTGTCGCCCTGGTTGGCGGCCTCCCGTGCCTGTTTCAAGGCGGCTTCGGCCGGTGTCCACAAGGTGAACGATGCCCTGGCGGCCTTGGCAGCCGCCTCGGCCTGCGCAAGATTCACTTGCGCGGTTTCGGTCAGGACCGGCCGGGTTTTCACCGCGGACGTGTCTGGCGCAGTCCCGGCCTGATTGGTGGGCATCCCGCCGCAGGCGCCAAGTACTAAGCAGAGAAGGCTGGGCAAGGCCATGCGGGGGGTAAACAGTGTTTTCATGGCAATTTCTTCTGGCTGGATATTCAGTAGAGTGGGCAGGAAAGTAGCGGCCGTGTGTCTTGGCGTCAACCACCCGGTTGAGTAGCTGCCAGCCCACGGCCCATAGCATGGCGACGGCGCATTGCTGCGGCAATCGGTATAATAAGCTTTTGCGCGCAAGGTACCACGATGCGAATTCTGCAAAGAGCCCTGACGTTCGATGACGTCCTGCTCGTTCCCGCCCAATCCGACATTCTGCCCCGCGACGTCAGTCTGAGTACGCATCTCACCCGCAAGATCAAACTGAACATCCCAGTGGCCTCCGCCGCCATGGATACCGTGACCGAGGCACCTATGGCAATCACCATGGCGCAGGAAGGCGGCATCGGCATCATTCACAAGAACCTGACCGTGGCGCAGCAGGCCATCGAAGTGGCCAAGGTCAAGCGCTACGAATCGGGCGTGGTCAAGGACCCCATCACCATCAATCCCGGCATGACCGTGCGCGATGTGCTAGAGATCACTCATCGCTATCACATCTCCGGCCTGCCGGTGGTGGACAAGGCCGGCAAGGTGGTGGGCATCGTCACCAATCGCGATCTTCGCTTCGAAACGCGCATGGACGAGCCGGTGCGCGACATCATGACACCACGCAAGAAACTGGTCACGGTGAAAGAGGGTGTCAGCAAGGAAGAAGTCGTGGCCCTGCTGCACAAACATCGCCTGGAGCGCCTGGTGGTCATCAACGACAACTTCGAGTTGAAGGGGCTCATCACCGTCAAGGACATCAGCAAATCCAGCGAACATCCGCTCGCCTGCAAGGATAGCCAGGGCCGCTTGCTGGTCGGCGCCGCCGTAGGTGTCGGGCCGGAAAACGATCAACGTATCGCGGCACTGGCGGAGGCCGGTGTCGACGTCATTGTGGTGGACACCGCGCATGGTCACTCGCGTGGCGTACTGGAACGGGTCAAGTGGGTCAAACAGCATTATCCCAAGGTCGAAGTCATCGGCGGCAACATCGCCACCCCCGAAGCCGCGCTCGCCCTGGTCGATCACGGCGCCGACTGCGTCAAGGTTGGCATTGGCCCCGGCTCCATCTGTACCACCCGCATCGTCGCCGGGGTCGGCGTGCCCCAGGTTTCCGCCGTGGCCAATATCGCCGAGGCCCTGTCCAAACTGGGTGTACCCTGCATTGCCGACGGCGGCATTCGCTACTCTGGCGACATCGCCAAGGCCATCGCCGCTGGCGGCAACTGCGTCATGCTTGGCGGTCTTCTGGCCGGCACAGAGGAGGCGCCGGGCGAGATCGAGCTGTTCCAGGGCCGTTCCTACAAATCCTATCGCGGCATGGGCTCGTTGGGAGCCATGCAGAAGGGTTCCAAGGACCGCTATTTCCAAGACAACGAGGCTAACGCCGACAAGCTGGTGCCGGAAGGCATTGAAGGCCGCGTGCCCTACAAGGGTTCGGTGCTGGGCGTGCTACACCAGTTGATGGGCGGTCTGCGCTCCAGCATGGGCTATCTCGGCGCGAAGGATATTGAAACCTTCCATCGGACCGCCCAATTCGTCGAAATCTCCGGTGCCGGCATCAAGGAATCTCACGTTCACGACGTGCAGATCACCAAGGAAGCACCGAACTACCATGTGTGAGTGAGCAGAAGGGGAGAGACGGGAGGCGGGACGGCCTCGGTGGCTTTCCCCTCACTCCTGACTCATCACCCCTCACTCGAATCATGCGCCAAAAAATACTCATCCTCGACTTCGGTTCCCAATACACCCAACTTATCGCCCGTCGTGTACGTGAGGCAGGGGTCTATTGCGAACTGCATCCATTCGACGTATCCGAGGCTTTCATCAGTGAATTTGCCCCTGCTGGCATCATCCTGTCCGGCGGCCCCTCCTCGGTGACCGAGGCGGAAACGCCACGCGCTCCTGAGATCGTATTTGCTCTGGGAGTGCCGGTATTGGGCATTTGTTATGGCATGCAGACCATGGCGGCGCAACTGGGCGGCAGAGTGATGACCGCCAGCCGTCACGAATACGGTTATGCCGAGGTACGCGCCCACGGCCATTCGCGGCTGCTCACCGACATTCAGGACCGCACTGACCCGGACGGCAATTGCTGGCTGGACGTCTGGATGAGCCATGGCGACAGGGTGGAAGCGCTCCCACCCGGATTCAAGGTGATGGCTGAAAACGCTTCGACACCGATTGCCGGCATGTTCGACGACGCGCGCCATTACTATGGCTTGCAGTTTCACCCCGAGGTCACCCATACCCTCCAGGGCAAGGCCATTCTCAGCCGCTTCGTGCATGACATTTGCGGCTGCGGCCAGGACTGGAACATGCCTGATTACATCGACGAGGCCGTGGCGAAGATCAAGGCGGAAGTCGGCGGTGATGAGGTCATACTGGGCCTGTCCGGCGGCGTTGATTCGTCGGTCGCCGCGGCACTGATCCACCGCGCCATCGGCGATCAGCTCACCTGCGTGTTTGTCGACACGGGACTCCTGCGGCTGAATGAGGCCGAACAGGTGATGCAGGCCTTCGCCATAAATCTGGGCGTCAAGGTCATCCACGTGGACGCCACGGAGCAGTTTATGGGTAAGCTCTCCGGCGTCACCGACCCGGAGAAGAAGCGAAAAATCATCGGTGGCGAGTTCGTGAATGTGTTTCAGGCCGAATCCAGCAAACTAATAAACGCCAGGTGGCTGGCGCAGGGCACCATCTACCCGGACGTGATCGAATCTGCCGGCGCCAAGAGCAAGAAGGCGCATGCCATCAAGAGTCATCACAATGTCGGAGGATTGCCCGCGGACATGCATCTCAAGCTGCTGGAGCCGCTGCGCGAGCTATTCAAGGACGAGGTGCGTGAACTGGGCGTGGCCTTGGGGCTGCCGCACGAAATGCTTTATCGCCATCCTTTCCCTGGCCCTGGCCTAGGCGTACGCATCTTGGGCGAAGTAAAAAAGGAATACGCCGATTTACTGCGGCATGCGGATCATATTTTTATTGAAGAGTTACGTGCAAGTGATTGGTACGAAAAGACTTCTCAGGCCTTCGCGGTCTTCTTGCCGATCAAGGCGGTAGGGGTCATGGGTGATGGCCGCACCTATGATTACGTGATCGCCCTGCGCGCCGTCCAGACCCAGGACTTCATGACTGCCCACTGGGCAGAACTGCCCTACAGCCTGTTGGCCAAGGTATCGAACCGCATAATCAACGAGATACGTGGCATAAACCGCGTCACCTACGACATCACCGGCAAGCCGCCCGGCACAATCGAGTGGGAATGATTTGGCAACGACAGGCAGGGACTGGCAACGTCCGGGGAATACAGTCAGTCCGCACAGCTGGCGGGTTACACAGACATCTTTCTAGCGGGGAAAAAAGGAACAAAAAAGGACGCTATCCCTTCCTTTCTTAGGCCGTCTAACCAGACGAGAAAAGAGAAGCGCCCCTTTTGTTTACCTTCGCTGGACTCATTGAGCGGCATGTCGGCGCTCAGGCTACCCATTGTTGCTCGCGCCGAGCATGATTACACTGGCGCGCGCATCACGCCGACGTGGCTACCAACCCTCGGTAGGCGTGCCAAGTGGCATGTCCGAGCAGCGGAAAGATGATGATCAGACCAATAAAGGCGGTGAGGTAGCCAATACCGATGGCCACGACGATCGTAGCCGCCCAGAACAGCATGGGCATTGGGTTGCGGCGCACGGCGGACAAGCTGGTGAGCAGGGCGGTGACAGGGTCCGATTGCCGATCGACAATCATCGGCAGGGCGACGGCGGTCAGCGCGAAGGCGGCCAGGGCGAACAGGGCGCCCACGGCAAAGAAGGCGACCACCACCGGCAAGTGATTGGGGTCATTTAATATGCTTGCGCTATAAGATAAGGTCTCCTGGTGGCCGTGAGCATGGATATCGGCCTTGAGTGTCATGGCCACGGCAATGGCGGTGACGCGCTCCCACAAGGTAAACAGCATGGCCAACATCACCACGAACAGGCCCAAGGACCCGGCATTGTCGCGCAGCAATCGGAATGGCCGACTCAATGATGCCAGCGGTTCACCCTTTTCCCGAGAACGGGATATGTCATAAAAACAGGTGGCAAGCAGAGGGGCGATAATGAGGAAGCCCGAGGTAAAGGTCAGCGCCCAATGGAAGTCGTCCCAGCCATGTGTCACCAACAGCCAGCCCAGACCGGCGAACAACACGCCGTGGGCCAGGGAAACCGTCCAAGCAGCGGTGAGATCGGCCCAACCGGCGCGCAACCAAGCCAGACAGGCAAAGGTGGAAACCCGATGGATCGTGGGCAGGATAGTAGGCAGTTGTTCAACTGAATTAGCGCTTCGCGACATGGTAGTCTCCTGAGTTATTTAACACAGGGCAGATCGCGATATCTGTCCTGTAATTAAATCCTAAAGCAGGGGCCAGGCCCTGTACAGCCTGATCCTCCCTGTATTTTGTATACCGTCCGCAGTTTATTGGACAATGATTTGCGGCTCATGTGACCTTCCGGCTGGCATAAGACTGCCGGCCTTCAAGGGGGCATGACGCCCAGTTTCTCGAGACGCCAGTGACGATTGTAGCGATCCCTGAACTCGGTGACAGCGGCCCTAACCTCCTCCAGGTTGCGGAAGAGGCGGCCGTGGATCACCTGCTCCTTCAGCGTGCGGTTGAAACGCTCAGCGACGCCGTTGATCCGGGGTTCGGCAACAAACGCGCCACTCAAGCCAGCAGCCATTAAGGGCGGAAAAGCATTTTTCCATATTGGCCGAATTTGTGGTGGTACGCCATAGGTCACCCGTCGCCTTACACTCACAATACAATTTCAAGCAGCGGCCAACCGCGTTTTCTAGCTTCAGGGTCAGGAGTGCAATTTTGAAACAAAGGAATACCAATATTGGCAATGAGGCGGGCATAAAACCGCCACTCCGGAGCAGGTGGAAGCGCGGGTTGACGGAAGTCGTCATTTTCCTCGTCATGGTTGTCGCCCTCCAGGCCTGGCAACAGCGTGATGTACCAAGCGGCCCGGCACCTCGCACCATGGGCAAGCTCGCAAATGGGCCAGACTTTTCGCTGGCGGCATGGCGTAAGGACCATGCAGATTCTGCAGTGGCCCTACATTTCTGGGCAGAGTGGTGCCCTATTTGCGCTACGGAGGTGGGCAGCGTCACGGCCGTGGCCGAGGATTGGCCGGTGCTGACGATCGCCATGCAGTCGGGCGCGGCCGAGCAGGTGGCCACTTATCTGAGGGGGCAGGGCTTGAACTGGCCGGCGTTGGTTGATACCGATGGCCGCATCACCGCCAGTTATGGGTTGAAAGGTGTGCCGGCCTTCGTGGTGATCGATCACCACGGGGTCATCCGCTCCGTCTCCACGGGCTACACCACCGAACTGGGAATGCGGCTCCGCCTGTGGTGGGCGGAGCGCTTCTGATTACTCCGGATCGACCGCCAGACCGGCGGTGCTGTTGAAACCGGAATCGACGTAAGTGATCTCGCCGGTCATGCCGGATGCGAGGTCGGACAGCAAAAAAGCGGCGACGTTGCCGACTTCCTCGATGGTGACATTGCGCCGCAGCGGCGAGTGCTTCTCACCCCAGGCCAGAAGCTTATTGAAATCGGCGATGCCACTGGCGGCCAGAGTCTTGATCGGACCGGCCGAAAGACCATTTACCCGTATGCCTTTCGGTCCGAGCGCTGCCGCCAGGTAATAGACGCTGGCCTCCAGGCTGGCCTTGGCCAGGCCCATAACGTTGTAGTGCGGCACAGAACGCGCTGCGCCGAGATAGGTCATGGTCAGCAAGGAGGCCTTGCGCCCGCTCATCATGGGCAGGCCGGCCTTCGCCAGGGCGGTGAAGGAATAGCTGGAGATGTCGTGGGCGATGCGAAAATATTCCCGGCTGATGTTGTCCAGATAGTCACCGTTCAAGGCCTGTTTTGGCACGAAGGCGATGGAGTGGACGATACCGTCGAGGCCGTCCCAGTGTTGACCGAGTTCCTTGAATAACTGTTCGATCTGCTCGTCGCTGGAGACGTCGCAGTCAAAGCAGAGCTTTGAGCCGAAATCTTTTCCGGCAAATTCAATGACCCTTTCCCGCGCCCGTTCACCCTGATAACTGAAGGCCAATTCGGCGCCTTCGCGCCGGCAGGCCTCAGCGATGCCGTAGGCGATGGAACGGTTACTTATTAGTCCGGTAATGAGTATCTTCTTGCCGGTTAAAAAACCCACTTTTATGCTCCTCTGCCTTGCTGGATCGGGCGCATTATAACGGTTACGGTGAGAATCACAGCGCCGGGTGCATCGGGTCGGCGCCAAGGGTGCCGCGCAGACTGGAGAGATACTCAGCCGAGCTCACCTGGGCGAGTTTGCGCCGGGCAGAGTCCAGCCGGCCGTGGATATCGAATCGGTAAATCAGGTCCTGATGGCTGGCGCGCCGGGTATAGGCATCGAGATAATCGACATGACGTTGCCATAGGGCGATGTCGCGCGCCTGTTTCTCCTTAAGGCGCTTACGGTACCAGTCCGAATCGAGCAGGGCCGTGCGCGTAAAGAGCGCGCGGATGGCAGGGTCGTGGGCGTCCATGCCCAGATACTGGCCATGCGCCATGATGTGGAGCAGAGCCTGGAGGGGGGGGCAGGCTTCTTCGATGCTGCCGTCGTCGAAATACTGCTGGGCGACGCGCTGTTGCGCCTCGACGATATTCTCGATGCCGTCCACGAAAACGGCCATGTCCTGTAGTTCGGGCTGCAAAATGTGGTTGGGCATGACGGCCATGGGCGCATCGAATATCTTGCCCAGGAAACCGTGTACAAAACGCTTGGTGATACGATAGCCGAGCCGGCTGGCCAGTATACGGCGCCCTTCATAGTCGAAATCTTTCAGCTTCTCCAGGTAGCCGTTTGCGATCAGCCAGTCTGGATTACGTTCCTGTTCGGTCAGGCGTGCCCAGATCTCCGGCACCAACAGACTGATGTCGTGATCGATGCGGAAAAATGGGCCGATCCAACCGGCGGCGGTGGAAAACCCGGCGTAGCCGGTCAGGATAAAGGAAACGAGGGCGTTATTCAGGTCAGCCGTCGGACGCAGTGCATTGAAGGGCCCCTTGGTGAGGGCCCCTTCGGAACCGGCGCCGGTAGTGGAGGGCGATTTTCCGGTGAGACTGCATACGAAATCCATGAACAGTTCGGGCAACTCCTGGTAATGGATGGGGTTATACACCGCCAGCGGCCGTACTCCGGGTTCCGGGGGATTGTTGCGACGCCCCACCAGCACGGCGTTCACCGGTTCGCAGACCGGCATGTCGAGCGGCACGCGACGATTGAAGCGGGCGCCGATCTCGGCCACGTAGCGCCGCACGGGCGTGGCGAGATCCGGACGTATCTGGAGATAGCGCGGGTTCTTGCTCGGTTTGCCGTCGATGCGGCGGGGATGCGCCGAGGACACCACATAACCGCCTTCCCGATAGGCGCCTTGCAGCATGGCACGCATCGGTTCGGAATACTGCTCGATGCCGACCACGTCCTCGACGATTTCGGCTAGGGCCGAGCCGCTTAGTGGCTCGAAGTTGGCCAGGAAGTTGTCGCCACGGGCCATGTCCGCCTCGGCTTGGCGATCGAAACCGCGATGCACGGCATCATCCGGACGTTGAAACAGGCGGTATTCGCAATTACGCACCAGTTTGACCGAGGGCGTGGTGCTCTTGGGTGAACAATTGTCCAGGCAGTCCGCTGGCACGACGACGCTGGCGGTGATGTCATCCTCCATCTGCACCTTTTCCGCCGAGATGAAATCCTGGCGCAGCTTGAATACACGCCAGGCACCGCTTTCCTCGAAACCGACGCGCAGGTAGGAACCAACCAGCTTACGCTCGCCCAGTTTCAATTCGTGACCGGGGTGGCCATTGATGAAATCCACTGACAGCCGCTTGCGCCAATCGTCTCCCCATTGTGGTTGATACATGCGCTTGATGACGAAAACCAGGGATAGGATTCGGTCCGGAATGGTATCGAGCCAGGCGTTGTATTCATCGGTATAGGAAGAGGAGGGCGTCAAGAGCTTGATGACCGAGCCCAGGCTGCGTTCTGGGCTCAACGGTTGCCGGCTGGGGTCACGGTCCTCGCCCTCGCAGCCTGGCTTGAGACGGTTGCTGTAATCATGGCGGAAGATGGCTTCCACCTGATCCATATCCGCCTCCAGGTCCATGACAAACAGGGAGCCGTAGATGACGGCGTCATTCAGCGATTTTGAAATTTCCGATTTACCGCCACCGGACACGGTACAGGGCTTATGACAGAAAGTACCTTCGGGATCGCGGCCGATCAACCGCCAGGAGGGGGCGCCAGGATGCTTTAGCATCTCGATCTTGTAGCCATTCGGCTGCATGTAGATCTTGCCAGGTTGCAATGGAATGGTCTGTTTCACCCCGTCCTTTTCCCAGGTGATGGTCTGGCTGGGAAGGTCCATGCGCAGGTCCTGGGGGACATAGATGACATCGCGAAAGTGCTTGTCGATGCCGTAGCCTTCCGGCCGCACCTCCATCAAGTCGCCATAGTTGGCCGCCACCTCTTCGAAACTGTAGCCTGGTGCACGCGTGCGGCTGTCCACCCCATACTCTTCGCCATGGTTGCGGCTGGTAAACGCCAGCGCACCGCCGGCATGTTCCTCTTCAGCCAGCCCGAACAGGTTGGCGGCATAACTGATATGGGTCTTCACCTCCTTCTTACAGTAGCCGTAGTAGTTGTCGGCGATGATCGAGACGATGACGCCTTGTTCGTCCCTCGCCGTCAACTTGAAAGCGGCGCCATTGTTGTAGCGCTCGTTTTCATCTTTCCAGCACATGCCTTCGGCACGCTGGCGGGGACTGGCCACGTCCCAATGCGGCAGGCCGAGCGACCGCTTGCTCAGATGGATGAGATGCGGTGCCAGGATGATGCAGCCGGTATGCCCGGTCCAGTGATCGACGTCGAGTCCGGCATCATTGGAGGAGAGAAAGGGATTGCCGCCATTGCCGAAAATGCTCTCGACGAAATCCAGGTTGCTGACGAGGCTGCCAGGCGCGAAAAAACGGATTTCCATGCTCTTTTCCGGCTCACGGCCGGGTATTTCCGGACATACCACGGGGCGTAGCAGCAGGGAGACGAATATTCTCGCTTCTTCCGCCTGCCCAGCCGTGAAAGGCAGGGTCAGATGACGCTCCGGCGGCGACAGGGCTGCATGCAACAGGCGAGCAAATACCGGCTTGGGAACGGCAATTTTATCGCCTGGGATGGGCAGGCCACCCTCGGCGATATGGAATGAGCCCTTGGTAGTACGCCGGTCGCTGAGCGGGTTATGCAGAATGCCATTGCGGATGCGATAGCTGCTGACGTATTCATTGTGAAATTCATCCTTGTCCATTGGCAGAGACAGTTCGCGAGCGACGCCATGGCGGTCAAGTATCAGGGTATTTTCCGGCAGCCGCGTTACAGGGACGGACGAGCAATCGCCCAGGTAGGCATCGATGAAGGACTGGATGCGCTGATCCGGTGGGCAAAGATAACCGGACAATAGACGGGAACGCTCCCGATAGCTTTTCAGAAGATCATCTGCAACCGCGAGAAAGCCAGCATCGCTGCTGGCGGTGCTGATCGGCTGTCCAGACGAGGAAAGCTTCAGGTTGATGTAAAGTTGCAGGGTCTCGCGGGTTTCCTGGCTGCGGTCGGCGTCGTTGGCGAGGCCGAGATAGCGGTTCAAATTCATGGGGCATAGCTAGGTTGTGGGTTTGGGGCGCCGGCGGCGCCGCGAAAGATTGAATTTTACCCTGGAATGGCTAGCGAATCCCGACGCTGGCAACACACGCCGGAATGTGCCATAGATTGAACATAGATGACTGATGCCGATTTCATGCAAGCCGCCCTGGACCAGGCCCGCCTGGCCTGGGCGGCGGACGAAGTTCCTGTTGGCGCGGTGCTGGTGCGCGACGGCGAGATCATCGGCCGTGGCTACAATCAACCCATTTCAGGGCATGACCCCTCGGCCCATGCCGAGATCATGGCGCTGCGTGACGCTGCCCGGCGGATGGGTAATTATCGCCTGCCCGACAGCACGCTATATGTCACGATCGAACCCTGCCTGATGTGCACCGGCGCCATTTTTCATGCCCGCGTCGCGCGACTGGTGTTTGGTGCTCCAGATACCAAGACAGGCGTGGCGGGCAGCGTGCTCGACCTATACCGGGAAACACGTCTCAACCATCACGCCAAAGTCGAGGGCGGGATATTGGCTCAGGAATGCAGCGAGCTGGTATCTGGCTTCTTCGTCGAACGCCGACGGCTTGACCGTGCACCGGAGAAAGAGGCGTGAGGGTGAGAATCCACATCATCGTGGCCGTTCAGCGGCTCGACTTATGGGCTAACGATGGTGAGCTATTGGGCAGCTGGCCCGTCTCGACCGCCGCCAAGGGGGTAGGGGAGGCGGCCGGCAGCTTGTGTACGCCGCGTGGCGAACATATCGTCCGGGCGAGAATCGGGGAGGGGATGCCGGTCAATACCGTATTCGTCGGCCGCCGTCCGACCGGCGAGGTGTATACGGACGCAATGGGGACCAATGAGCCCGAACGCGACTGGATACTGACCCGCATACTCTGGCTGTCGGGCAAGGAGGTCGGCTTCAACCGGCTCGGCGCTTGCGACAGCATGCGTCGTTACATCTACATCCATGGCACGCCGGAGGCACAGTTCGAGCAGGCGCCGCGTTCCCATGGCTGTATCCGCATGCGCAACGCGGACATACTGGAATTATTCGAAATGGTGCCGCCCTATACCCCGGTGACCATCAGCGAAACCTGGTGACACCGGGGTAATAAAGCTGGCTCACCGGTGCTTCCCGCGAGTCCGCCGTGTCGTGGCAACCGAAAGGTTCGGGTTTCATCATGTGCGATGGCCACGCAGCAGGGCGACCAAGGCACCTCCGCCGCCATCCACCGGTCTCGCGCTGACAAAGGCCAGCACCTCTTCGCGTTGTGCCAGCCAATACCGTACATGCCATTTCAGCACTGGCTCCCGGTTAGGGGAACGCAATCCCTTGCCATGGATGATGCGAACACAGCGCAAACCGCGCCGTTTGCATTGAAAAAGAAAATCGGCCAGGGCCTGTTTGGCTTCAACCTTGGTCAAACCATGCAGGTCGAGTTCCGCTTCGGTGAACCATTCACCGAGATGGAGCCGACGCAGGGTACGGCGCGGCAAGCCAGGACGGAGATAACTGTTGCCCTCGCCGCATTCGGCCACCTCGTCCCAGGCCGTTGGGTCTTGCATGGATTCCAATATGACTTCCCTCTCATCCCTGTAACGGCTACGTGGAAGGGGAGGAAGGGGCTCAATCGGGTGCAGATAGCGCCCGTGTTGTCCGAGCGGGGTGGCATCTTCAACTGCTTTTCTGAAATCAGCCTGCGCGGGCAAAGGTTCGGCCATAGGCTTGTTTGTTTTATTTTTATTCAATTAATTACAAAATAATTACGATGTTATTTATCAAGATAGCGCTCAACGTCGAGCGCGGCCTGACAGCCAGATGCGGCGCTAGTAACGGCCTGCTTGTAGATCATGTCCTGCACGTCACCGGCGGCGAATACGCCGTCCACGCTGGTCATGGTGGCAAAACCCTGGCGACCGCCCCGAGTCACGATGTACCCATGATCCAGTTCGAGCTGACCGACAAACAATTCGGTATTGGGTTTGTGACCAATGGCAATGAAAATACCGGTAAGCTTGATTTCTTTGGTGATGCCAGTCTGGTTGTTTCGTAACCGCATGCCGGTGACGCCGCTGCTATCACCCAACACCTCATCGAGTTGACTATTAAATTCAAGGACGATCTTGCCTTCGTTAACTTTTTCCATGAGGTGATCGACCATGATTTTCTCGGCCTTGAAACTATCGCGACGATGTACCAGCGTGACCTTGCTGGCAATATTGGCGAGATAGATGGCCTCCTCGACCGCCGTGTTGCCGCCGCCGATCACCGCGACTTCCTGATTCTTATAGAAAAACCCGTCACAGGTGGCGCAGCCGGACACACCTCGCCCCATGAATTTTCGCTCCGATTCCAGGCCCAGGTACATGGCCGAAGCTCCCGTCGCGATGATGAGGGCATCGCAGGTATAGGCGCCGGCGTCGCCAGTCAAGGTAAACGGACGTTGTTGCAAATTGACGGTATGGATGTGGTCGAAAATGATCTCGGTGTGAAAACGCTCGGCGTGTTGCTGAAAACGGGTCATTAGGTCCGGGCCCATGACACCGTTTACGTCTGCCGGCCAATTATCCACCTCTGTGGTCGTCATTAGCTGGCCGCCTTGCTGCAGACCAGTTATCAGAACGGGTTTGAGATTGGCGCGGGCGGCATAGATGGCGGCGGTGTAACCGGCTGGGCCAGAGCCAAGAATCAACAGACGACTGTGTTTGACTGACATGACATCTCCAGGATGAGTTAAATGAGGGGAGCGGCACGAATAATCCATTTTAACCAATTCGCACAAGCCATGACTGGACATACCAGTGCATTATTTAACATAATATACATTATACGTATTATTGAGATAAGATGCTCACTTTATAATGCGGCCTGAATTTGGGAGAGATGCATGACCGATACGACTTTGCGTCGGCTTGGAGACTTGGTGGGCATATTGCCTGGCTACTACGATATCTGGGGCCACCGCTTCGAAACGAGTGAATCGACTCGGCGCGCCTTGCTCGCGGCCATGGGAATAGCCGTCGGCGACGAGGTTGGCGCAGCCGCTTCCCTAGAAACGTGGCAGCAAAAAATTTGGCGCTCGTTACTGCCCCCCGTCAAGGTGGCCTACATCGACGAAACCGCCAGCGTGACGCTGCGTATGCCCGAGACATCATTACCGGCGGCTCGTCATTGGCGCCTGAGCCTAGAAAATGGTGGCGTACTGGAAGGCACCTTCCGGCCCGAGGCACTGCCTGTACTTGAGACGGAGACCCTGAACGGCATTCCCCTGGTGGCAGTGGCACTGGAGTTACCTGCCATGGCCGAGACCGGCTATCACCGTCTGGAGATACAAACCGTCTCCGGGGAGGCCCTGAGCATGCCCTTCATCGTCTGCCCACGCCAGACCTATGTGCCCCCGTCGCTGCGCGCAAGCGAGCGTCTCTGGGGGCTCTCGGTGCAACTCTATGGTGTGCGCTCGGAGCGCAATTGGGGGATGGGCGATTATGCCGATCTCGCCCAGATTCTCGCCTGGGCCGGCAAGGCTGGCGCCGGATTCATAGGGCTCAACCCATTACATGCATTGTTTCCTCATAACCCGCAGCATTGCAGTCCATACAGCCCTTCCAGCCGGCGCTATTTCAATGTCCTATATCTCAACGTCGAGGCCATTCCGGAATTCGCCGAGTGTGCCGAGGCCCTTGCACTGGTGACGTCTGCCACTTTTGCGGAGCGGTTGCGCGCCCTCAAAGCGACGGCAAAGGTCGATTACGCCGGTGTGGCCAGCGCCAAGTATGCCGTCCTTGAACATATCTACAGGCACTTTCGGGCTCACCACCTGGCGGCGGATAGCGCCCGCGCCCAAGCCTTCCGTGCCTTCCAGGCACAGGGCGGCGATGATTTGGCGGATTTCGCCTGCCATCAAACGCTGCAGGAACATTTCGCCAAGCAAGATGCCACTTTATGGGGATGGCCGGTCTGGCCGCCCGCCTATCAATGTCCATCCACAGCGGAAGTACAGGCCTTCAAGAAACACCGGCAAGAGCGACTGGAGTGGTTCATCTGGCTGCAATGGCTGGCGCAAGAGCAAATCGACGCCGCCCGGCGTCAAGCCGAGGATAGTGGCATGCCCATCGGCCTCTACCTGGATCTGGCCGTGGGCGTGGACAAGGCCGCGGCCGAGACCTGGGCGCATGGTGATCTCTATGCCCTGGAGGCGAGCGTGGGCTGCCCGCCGGACGACTTCGCGCCCCTCGGCCAGGACTGGGGTTTGCCGCCCTGGATACCGCATCGTCTGACCGAATCGGCGTATGCCCCTTTCATCGCCATGCTGCGCGCCAACATGAAGTATGCCGGGGCCCTGCGCATCGATCACGTCATGGGGATGCTGCGGCTGTTCTGGGTGCCGCCTGGTCAACACGGCGATGCCGGGGCCTACGTGGCCTACCCTTTCCGGGATTTGCTCGGTCTTATAGCCCTGGAGAGCCAGCGTAACCGCTGTCTGATTGTCGGTGAGGACTTGGGCACCGTACCCGACGAAGTACGCAACGCCCTGCGCGAGATGGGGGTGTTGTCCTGTCGATTATTCTATTTCGAACGCCAACAGGATGGCGAGTTCATGCCGCCCTCCTGGTATCCGGAACAATCACTGGCGGCGGCCAGCACCCATGATCTGCCCACCCTACAAGGTTTCTGGCAGGGCACCGATATTCAGACCAGAGCAGAATTGCGGCTTTTCCCGGACACGGAGACACTGGCCGCCCAGACCGCTGCCCGCAGCGCCGACCGCTGGCGGTTATTGGCGGCCCTGGCACGCGAAGGGTTGTTGCCAGAAGGTGTTTTACCCAACCCGGACGACCTAACTGAACTGACGCCGGCCGTGCTCTGCGCCATACACCGCTACCTGGCACGCACGCCAGCCAAATTGTGTCTGGTACAAGCGGAGGACATCTGGGGCGAATCAGCTCAGGCCAATCTACCCGGGACGACCGACGAACACCCCAACTGGCGGCGAAAATTCGGTCCTGTCTTGGAGGATTGGCGGGGCGATGAACGCGTTATCGCGCTGCTGGCAGCGATGCGGGCCGAGCGACCGGCGATAGGATAAAATTGACCTCTCCACGCCGGATATTCACGTCATGTCGGTAAATTCCCGCCGCCCTCCCCCGCGTCAGCGCAGCCTCAAGCCCCTCGCCCCCCGCGTCGTGCGCTTGCTGCGGGAGGCATGGTGGCTTCTGGCGCTGGGTCTGGCGGTGTTTATGGCCCTCATCCTGGGCAGCTACAGCCCTGAGGATCCTGGCTGGTCACGCACCGGCGGCAATGCGAGCATTGTCAACAGCATCGGTCCCCTGGGAGCCTGGATAGCTGACCTGTTGTTTTATTTATTCGGCGCCTCGGCCTGGTGGTGGGTGGCGCTTGCCCTTTACCTGGTGTGGTGGGGCTACCAACGCATCAGCGGCGCCGCTTGCGAACATCGGCATGGCTTGTTCATCACCCTGGGCGGCTTCTTGCTCATGCTGCTGGCCAGCAGCGGACTGGAGGCCTTGCGTTTCCATTCGCTGGCGCTCGCCCTTCCCCTTGGGCCGGGGGGGATGATAGGCGAGGGTGGAAGCCGGTTCGTACAGTCGCTACTGGGCTTTGACGGCGCCACTGCCGCCCTGCTGGTTTCTTGGGGTATCGGTCTGAGCCTGTTCACCGGCCTATCCTGGATCACCCTTGCCGAGGATGTGGGCAGTGCACTGGAAGCACTTTATCTTTTCATCCTCGATAAAGTGCACGCCAACCGGGACCGCAAGTTCGGCCTGGAAGCCAGCAGCGAGCGGAATGAGACTCTGGAAAAAGAGCGGGACCGGTTAAGCAAGTCGCCGCCGCTTCATATCGAACTTCCCAAACCCGAGATTCCCAAATCGAAGCGCGCCGAACAGGAACGCCAGCCCTTCCTGTTCAAGGATATTCCCGACGCCCAGCGCCCTCCCCTGCATTTGTTGGATAGCGTTGCGGCGCCCACCACCAAGGTGGACGAGGCCGGACTGGCGGCTACCTCGCGTCTGATCGAACGCAAACTGCGGGAATTTGGCGTCGAGGTGAAGGTGCTGGCCGCCTATCCCGGCCCGGTGGTCACGCGCTACGAGATCGAACCAGCCTCTGGCGTGAAGGGAGCGCAAATCGTCAATCTGGCCAAGGACCTGGCCCGTTCCCTCTCGGTCATCAGTATCCGCGTGGTGGAGACCATACCGGGCAAGAGTTGCATGGCACTGGAAATCCCCAACAGCGAACGCCAGGTGGTGCGCCTGGCCGAGATACTCGGCGCCAAGGTCTACGCCGACATGACGTCGCCCCTGACCATGGCACTTGGCAAGGACATCGGCGGCACGCCCGTGGTGGCCGATCTGGCCAGGATGCCTCATCTATTGGTGGCAGGCACCACAGGCTCGGGGAAATCGGTGGCCATCAACGCCATGATCCTTTCGCTCGTTTACAAGTCGGCGCCGCGGGATGTACGGCTGATCATGGTCGATCCCAAGATGTTGGAGCTGTCTTCCTACGAGGGCATTCCTCACCTCCTCGCCCCCGTGGTCACCGATATGAAGCTGGCCGCCGCCGCCCTCAACTGGTGTGTGACGGAGATGGATAGGCGCTACAAACTGATGTCCGCCATGGCGGTGCGCAATATCGTCGGCTTCAATCAAAAGCTAAAGGAGGCGGTAAAGGCCGGTCAACCCCTGACCCATCCTTTCTCCGTTACCCCGGACAATCCTGAGCGGCTGGAGCACATGCCCTATATCGTGGTGGTCATCGACGAGTTGGCCGACCTGATGATGGTGGCCGGGAAGAAGGTCGAGGAACTCATCGCCCGCCTGGCGCAGAAGGCCCGCGCCGCCGGCATTCACCTCATACTCGCCAGCCAGCGCCCATCGGTGGACGTGATCACCGGTCTGATCAAGGCCAACATCCCCACCCGCATCGCCTTCCAGGTCTCAAGCCGCATCGACTCCCGCACCATCCTCGATCAACAGGGCGCCGAATCGTTGCTCGGGCAGGGCGACATGCTCTATCTGCCGCCCGGTCACGGCGTGCCCACCCGCGTCCACGGTGCCTTCGTCTCCGATGATGAGGTCCATCGGGTCACCGCCTGGCTCAAGGAACTCGGCCAGCCTGACTACGTGGAAGGCGTACTGCAGGTACCCGAGGAGGCAGATGGCGAAGGCGGCACGGGAACCGATGCCGAGGCCGACCCTCTATACGACGAGGCCGTGGCAGTGGTGCTCAAGACCCGCCGGCCCTCTATCTCGGCGGTGCAGCGCCATTTTCGCATCGGCTACAACCGCGCCGCCCGTCTGATCGAAACCATGGAACACGCCGGCCTGGTGTCCCCCATGCAGAGCAACGGAAACAGAGAGGTTATTGCGCCGAACCATGAATAAAATAAATAGAATACTTATCCATGCATCGCTCGCCCTATGTCTGGGCGGCATCGCCCGCCCGGCCCTGGCGGACGCCGTGCAACGTCTCAATGACTATGTCAAAGGGACACAAACACTCAGCGGCAGCTTCAGCCAAACCGTTTTCGACCGCAATGGCCACAAGTCCCAGGAGGCCGGCGGTGAACTCTACTTCTCCCGGCCGGGCAAGTTTCGCTGGGTCTACCACAAGCCTTATGAACAATTGATCGTCGGTGACGGCAAGAATGTCTGGCTCTACGACGTGGATCTGGAACAGGTCACGGTCAAGAAGATGGACCAGGCCATAGGCGAAAGCCCGGCCGCCCTGTTGGCGGGCAGTAATGACATCAGCCAGCACTTCAACCTCAAGGATGGCGGCCGCAAGAACGACCTGGAATGGTTGGAGGCGACGCCCAAGAGCAAAGAAGGGACGTTCGAGCTGGTGCGTCTGGGATTTCGCGAGAACCAACTCGAGGTTATGGAACTGAAGGACAACTTCGGTCAGAAGACCTATCTCAAGTTCAAGGCGCTCAAGCTCAATCCTGCCCTCAAGCCGGATATCTTCCGCTTCAAGCCCCCCAAAGGTGCCGACATCATCGGCGACAGATAAAATAGGGGGCGTCGCCCATTCAACCGGGTGCGGCCCGATCCGGGTGGTAATCGAGTCCGGCCAAGCCAATCCAGTAACCGTCACACGGCTCGCCAGGCATGTACTTCCTGAGTGCTTGCGCAGCCCCCTCCGCTACTTCGCCATCGCTGAGCACCCCATGGAATCTGGCGATGATCTTATCCATGTGCCGCAACTGCGGTGACAGACGCAGGACGGAGACACCCGCGGCGCGCAGCTCCGGCAACCGGTGCGCGAGGGTGTAAACACGGGCGGATTGGGTCTGGATGCCGTTCATCACCAGGAAAGGCTGTCCCTCACGGGTTTGCAACATCAAACCGTCCGCATGCTCGAGGCATTTGAACTGGCAATCGTCCTTTTGCAGGTTGTAATGGCGCGCGGTAAAACAGCGCGCCGAATAAGCCAGCGGCAGGCGGCCATAAGAAAAGACCTCGGTTTCCATGCCGGCCGGCACGGGCATGGCCTTGAGCATGGCATGGGTCATCTCCACCGGCGGCACCCAGCGCCTGGCGCCAGATTGTGCCAGCAAGGCCAGAGTATCCGGGTTGTAAACGTTGAGTGTCGGGCCGGTCACAAAGGGCTGACCGGCCTCGACGCACAAACGGACAGCGCCGAAGTCGTTGGCCTCGACGCGGAATTTGCCGTTGCGGGCAATCTTGCGCAGTATTTTGAGGTCGGACTCGGATTCGATCAGTGGCTGAGTGGACAACACCACTTCCTTGCCCGCCTCCGCCAGCCGATCGGCCAGTTCGAGCCAATCCCCCAGACGCAGCAAATGACGACGGGAACAGACCGTTTCACCCAGATAAATGATGTCAACCGGCCAGCCGGCAGCCTCTTTGTAGAACGCCAAGGTGTCTTCGCGTGACCAGTAATATAAGAGCGGACCGAGAGAGAGTTTCATAAAACAGTGGCAAAGTGACAGGGTTGGCAAGTGACAAAGACGAACAGCATGGCGATATTGTCATTCGCCACCGGTTCCATTATTTCCAGGGCCGGTTATAAGCGCCCAGGGTATGCATGCTGCCTTCGGAAACCTTGTCCAGTTGCGCTGTCCAGGCGTCATTAGTCGCAAAGGCTTGCGGTGCACGCTTGACGGCGTCGATGGCCGCCCGCCACACCTTGGTCACCTGGGCGACATAGGCAGGACTGCGCTGGCGCCCCTCGATCTTGAGCGCAGCTACGCCGATACGGTACATTTCCGGCAACATTTCCAGGGTATTGAGGCTGGTGGGCTCTTCCAGAGCGTAATAGGTATCACCCTGTACTTCGAAGCGGCCTTTGCAGAGGGTTGGATAGCCAGCCTTTTCGTCGTCAGCGTAGCGGTCGATGAGTACGCCGTTGAGACGGGTCTCCATGCCCTTTGGGGTCTGCGCCCAGCGCACGGAGTGGCCCGGCGAGCAGGCGCCAAAGGTGTTAGGTGAGTCGCCGCAGGCATAGGACGAAAGCAGACAGCGCCCCTCCACCATGACGCAAAGTCCGCCAAAACCGAATAACTCGATTTCCACGTCGGTATGGTCGATGACGTTTTCGACCTGGGCCAGGGAGAGCACGCGGGGCAGGACGGCACGCTGGACGCCGAAACGCTCGCGGTAAAAATTGATCGCCTCGTAGTTGGTCGCTGACCCCTGCACCGACAGATGCAAACGTAGCCCCGGATGCGTTTTACGGGCATACGCCATGAGGCCGGCGTCGGCCAGTATGACCGCGTCAACGCCGAGTTCCGCGGCGGTATCCACCGCCCGGTACCAACGCTCTAGGGTAGCGGGTTGCGGATAGGTATTGAGGGCCATGAGCACCTTGCAGCCCCGATCCCGGGCATGAAGTATGCCTTCCGTCAGCGCCTTTCCATCAAAATTCAGGCCGGCAAAATTGCGGGCATTGGTATTGTCCCTGAGACCCAGATAGACACCATCAGCCCCCTGCTCCACAGCCGCCTTGAGGGCGGGCAGGCTTCCGGCAGGACAAATTAATTCCAACAATGGCTTAGGCGACATTTTTAAGGTCATTTATTGATTCTTCGGCACGGCTACCCTGGCGACTGCGGCGGTTTTTGAGTTCCCGTTCGATGCCATTGAGCACATCCCACTTGCGCTGACACCAGGTGGGGGCAAGCAGTATGTCGGCCGCCGCCGTACCGGTGACGCGGTGGTAAACGATATTTTCCGGGGTACGCTCAATCAAGTCTGCGGCAACTCGGATGTATTCATCCATGGCCATTGGCGCATAGTCGCCTTGTCTCCACTGATGCGCCAGCAAGGTATGACGAACAACATGCAACGGGTGCAGCTTGAGTCCGTCGACACCGACTTCAAGTACCCGTTCCAGGGTCTGGCGGGCATGCCATTCCGTCTCACCGGGCAGCCCAAGGATGAGGTGGGTGCAAACCGGCAAGCCGAGCCGGCGCGCCGCCAGGCAGGTTTCCACATATTCGCCAAAACCATGGCCACGGTTCACACGCCTCAGACTGTCGTCGAAGGCGGACTGCAAACCGAGCTCCAACCAGACCTCAAGACCGTGATCACGGTAGCCGGCAAGCAGATCCAATACCTCCGCCGACACGCAATCCGGGCGAGTGCCCACGGACAGGCCGATGACGCCGGGATAGGCCAGGGCCTCGTCGTAAAGTGCCCGCAGACGGGCGGTTTCGGCATAAGTGTTGGTGTAGGCCTGAAAATAGGCCAGGTACTTGTCCGCCCGGGTGTGGCGGTTGATGCCACGACGGCCGTCTTCCATCTGTTCGGCCAGCGATTTCGGCCCGCGCACCGCGGGACTGAACGAGGCATTGTTGCAGAAGGTGCAGCCGCCATACCCCTTACTGCCATCGCGATTCGGGCAGGTGAAGCCGACATCGAGGGCAATCTTGTGTACCCGCTGGCCATGCTTGGCAAGCAACCATTGGCCAAAGGTGAGGACGACGTCTGACAGAGGCATGGCGAACACAAAATAATTGAGGATGGAAAGATAGCACGCCATCCTTCGTTCCCGCCAACCGTCAGGGGCAATATCATCAAGCCCCGCCACGAGCGGTCATTTACAACTTTTTGGGCGGCTTTCCCCTGAAACGCTTATCATTGCTCCCCCTGATGCTGCCCGGTCAGCGGCACCGCCGCCGCGTGCCAAAATGAACGATGACTAAAAATTGTGTGGATGATTTTCGCCTGCGTTTCGGCCAACGCGAACTGGTGCCCATCATGGTTGGGGGCATGGGCGTTGACATTTCCACGGTTGAGCTGGCGCTCGAGGCCGCCCGCCTAGGCGGGGTAGGCCACATCTCCGATGCCATGATCACCACGGTTTCCGATCGTCATTTCAAGACCCGCTTTGTCAAGGACAAGCTGCAGCAATACAAGTACAACGTTGCCAATTCCAATAAGTCCGAGATCAAATTCAACCTTGGTCAGATCGCCGAAGCCACCCGTTTACATATCCGCCGCGCAATGGAGGCCAAGCGCGGCCCAGGAATGATCTTCATCAACTGCATGGAAAAGCTCACCATGAATGCGCCCAGGGAGACGCTAAAGGCGAGGCTGGTTGCCGCCTTGGACGCCGGTATCGACGGCATCACCCTGGCCGCCGGCTTGCACTTGGGCTCGATGGCATTAATGCAGGATCATCCGCGTTTCCGTGACGCCAAGATCGGCATCATCGTTTCGTCACTACGTGCCTTGCAGCTCTTCCTGCGCAAGAATATGCGCACCAACCGGCTGCCTGACTATGTGGTGGTGGAGGGCCCCCTGGCTGGCGGCCACCTCGGCTTCGGGCTAGAGGACTGGATGAAATACGACCTTGGCAGCATCACGGCCGAGGTCATCGCCTGGCTCAAGGCCGAGCAACTGGCTATCCCCGTCATTCCCGCTGGCGGCATCTTCACTGGCAGCGATGCCACCCGTTATCTGGAGAGCGGCGCTGCCGCCGTGCAGGTGGCCACCCGCTTTACCGTCACCCATGAGTGCGGCCTGCCGGATGATGTCAAGCAGGAATATTTCAAGGCGACCGAAGAGGATATCGAGGTCAACGGCATCTCCCCGACCGGTTATCCCATGCGCATGTTGAAGAAGAGTCCCGGCATCGGCGCCGGGATTCGCCCCAATTGCGAGGCTTATGGCTATCTGCTCGACAGCAACGGTCAGTGTGCCTACATCGATGCCTACAATCGCGAAGTCGCCGCGTATCCAGACGCCAAGAAGATCAGCGTCAAAGACAAAACCTGTCTGTGCACGCATATGCGTAACTTCGACATCTGGACCTGCGGTCATTACACCTATAGGCTCAAGGACACCTCGTTCAAACGGCTCGACGGAAAGTACCAGTTACTGTCTGCCGAGCATGTCTTCAAGGACTTTCAATACGGGCGAGAAGGGCGCATCGCCCTGCCCGATGTCCAAGACGAGGCGATTCCCGTCACGGCATGATCGCCGCGGCCATCGAGCGCGGATGACCACTCGAACGCCACAAGCACGGATCGCCACATGTCCGTCCCTCGTCGCCTGCTTTGGGATATTTTCTGCACGATCGTCGACAACTACGGCGACATCGGCATCACCTGGCGACTGGCCCGGCAACTCGTGCACGAGCATGACCAGTCGGTGCGTCTGTGGGTCGATGACCTAGCCAGTTTTCACGCCATCCACCCGGAGGTAGACCCCAAGGCCGAGTCCCAGACTCTTGCCGGTGTCGAGATCCGGCACTGGGGCGAGCCATTGGCCTCAGTTCAACCCGGCGACGTGGTGATCGAGGCCCTGGCCTGCCACCTGCCGGAATCGTTTGAAAAAGCCATGGCCACACGCCAGCCCACGCCGGTGTGGGTCAACCTGGAATACCTCAGCGCCGAGGACTGGGTGGCAGATTGCCATGGTCTACCCTCTCCCCACCCCCGGCTGCCCCTGACCAAATACTTCTTCATGCCCGGTTACCTGCCAGGCACGGGCGGCGTACTCAAGGAAGCCAACCTCGCGGCAGCGCGCGATACCTTTCAGGGCCACCCTGCGACCAGGTCGGAGTTCTGGCGTTCACTCGGTCTGCCAGAGGGGTCCGATGACGAATGCCGGATTTCACTGTTCAGCTATCAAAACTCTTCTGTTGCCAGTCTCTTCGCCACCTGGGCAGCAGGGCCCGCCCCCAGCCGTTGCCTCGTCCCTGCTGGCAAGGTTCTGGCGGATGTGGCTGCCTATTTCGGCGTAACCGACATTACGGTCGGTCGCACTTTGTGCCGCGACCGACTCACCGTGCATATACTGCCGATGCTAGACCAGGATACTTATGATCGTTTGCTGTGGGCCTGTGATTGCAACTTCGTTCGTGGCGAAGACTCCTTTGTTCGCGCCCAATGGGCTCAAAAGCCACTGGTCTGGCAGGCCTACCGGCAAGAGGACGGCGCCCACTGGCCGAAAATCGGGGCCTTTTTGGCGCACTATTGTGCCCGGCTGGAAGACAGGACCGCTCAAGCTCTGCGCCACCTTTGGCAGCTCTGGAACGAGGGCAGCGATGTCGGCCCAGCCTGGCGGTCATTTTGGGCGCAACGCCTAGAACTGACGGCAGGGGCCGTGAGCTGGGCAGAGGAATTGGAAAGACACGGCGACCTCGCAGGGAATTTGCTACATTTTTGCCAAAAAAAGTTATAATAAGCGGCTTTTTTATCGACTGCTCAGTAGGACAAATCATGAAAATCGCACAGGAACTCCGCTCTGGCAATGTGGTGATGGTGGGCAATGACCCACTGGTGGTGCAAAAGGCCGAATTCTCGAAGTCCGGCCGCAACGCTTCGGTGGTCAAGATGAAGTTCAAAAATCTGCTGACCGGCTCTGGCATGGAAACTGTCTACAAGGCCGACGAAAAATTCGAGACGGTCACCCTTGAACGCAAGGAATGCAGCTACTCTTATTTTGCCGATCCCATGTATGTTTTCATGGATGCGGACTACAACCAATATGAAGTCGAGGCGGACAACCTGGGTGACATGCTGAAATACCTCGAGGATGGCATGCCCTGTGAGGTAGTGTTTTACAATGGCAAGGCCATCTCCGTCGACATGCCCACTACGGTGGTGCGCGAAGTCGAATACACCGAACCTGCGGTCAAGGGCGACACTTCCGGCAAGGTCATGAAACCGGCACGGATCAAGCCTACCGGTATCGAGATCGCCGTGCCCGCTTTTGTGGAAATAGGCGACAAGATCGAAATCGACACGGCCACTGGCGAATATCGCAATCGAGTGAAATAAGGGTTGCCAATATTCCTGCCGCGGCGGGAATAGCCATAATGACAAAAACCCGCCGCGGCGGGTTTTTGTCATTAAAAAAAGCCACTATCCTTCACTCGGCCCAGACACGCCGACTTCGCCACCTTCTTCCTCACCCTCCGCTTCCGCTATCCTTTGCAGGCCGGCAAGCTTCTCGCCCTTGTCCAGGTTGATCAGGGTTACGCCCTGGGTAGTGCGCCCCATTTCGCGAATCTCGCTGACACGGGTGCGGATCAGAATGCCGCCGGTGGTGATGAGCATGATCTCGTCGCTCGCTTCGACCAGGGTGGCCGCCACCACCTTGCCATTGCGTTCACTGGTCTGAATGGCGATAAGCCCTTGGCCACCGCGGTTGTGGCGGGTATATTCAGCCACTGGTGTACGCTTGCCGAAGCCGTTCTCGGTCGCGGTCAACACTGACTGTGCCTCACTTTCGGCCACCAGCAAAGCGATTACCTTGCCCTTCTCGGGCAGGCGGACACCGCGCACCCCCCGGGTGTCACGCCCCAGAGGGCGAACATCGGTCTCAGCAAAACGGTTGGCCTTGCCTTCGTCGGTGAACAGCATGACATCATGCTGCCCATCGGTGATCGCCACCCCGATCAAATAGTCGCCCACGTCCAGCCGTACTGCGATGATGCCGTTGGAGCGCGGCCTGGAGAAGTCGATCAGGGGTGTCTTTTTCACCGTGCCATTGGCCGTGGCCATGAATACATAGTGATCGGCGTCGAATTCCTTGACTGGCAGGATGGCGGTGACCCTTTCGTCGCCTTCCAGCTTGAGCAGGTTGACGATAGGCTTGCCCCGACTTACGCGACCGCCCTGGGGGACCTCGTAGACCTTGAGCCAGAACATCCGGCCTTGGTCGGTGAAGCAGAGGATATAGTCGTGCGTGTTGGCAACGAACAGCTTCTCGATGAAATCTTCTTCCTTTGTGGCTGCGGCCTGCTTACCCCGGCCACCTCGTTTCTGGGTGCGGTATTCATCGATTGGCTGCGATTTTATGTAGCCAGTGTTGGACAGGGTGACCATCACGTCCTCGGGCGTGATCAGGTCTTCCAGACTGAAGCCGGCGGCATTCTCCACGATCTCGCTACGGCGCTTGTCGCCGAACTGATTGCGGATGGCGGTCAGCTCCTCGGTGATAATCAGCGTTACCCGCTCCGGCTTGTCCAGAATATCCAGTAGATCGGTAATGCGATCGATGACCTCGCGGTATTCCGAAAGAACCTTATCCTGCTCTAATCCAGTCAGGCGTTGCAGGCGCAAATCCAGGATGGCCTGCGCCTGGACGTCGGAAAGGTGATAGCCATCCTTGTGCAGGCCATACTCAGGCGCCAGACCGAATGGACGATAGGCCTCGCCGCCGGCGGCACGAGAGAGCATCTCCTCGACCAAGGCGGAGCGCCAGACCCTTGCCATCAGTCCCGCCTTGGCATCGGCCGGGGACGGCGCCGCCTTGATCAGGGCGATGATTGCATCGACGTTGGCCAGCGCCACCGCCAGACCCTCCAGGACATGGCCTCGGTCACGCGCCTTTTTGAGTTCGAACTTGGTGCGTCGGGTAATGACCTCACGCCGGTGGCGCAAAAAGGCCTCCAGCATCTGTTTCAGGTTCAACTGCCGCGGCTGCCCATCGAGCAGAGCCACCATGTTCATGCCGAAGGTGTCCTGCATCTGTGTATGCTTGTAGAGGTTGTTGAGGATCACCTCCGGCATCTCACCGCGCTTCAGCTCGATCACCATGCGCATGCCGGATTTGTCCGACTCGTCGCGAATCTCGGTAATGCCCTCGATGACCTTCTCGCGCACCAGCTCGCCGATCTTGGCGCATAGGTTGGCCTTGTTCACTTGGTAAGGGAGCTCATCGACGATGATGGCCTGGCGGCCATTCGACTTGTCGATCTCCTCGAAGTGGCACTTGGCGCGCATCACCACCCGGCCGCGGCCCGTGCGGTAGCCTTCGCGCACGCCATCGACGCCGTGGATGATGCCCGCGGTCGGGAAATCGGGCGCCGGCACGATGGCGATCAACGCATCGATGGTGATCTCGGGACGTTCCAGGACGGCGAGGCAGGCGTCAACAATCTCGTTCAAGTTATGCGGCGGGATATTGGTCGCCATGCCCACGGCGATGCCGGCAGAACCGTTGATCAGCAGATTGGGAATCTTTGCCGGCAGGATCAGTGGCTCCTGCTCGGAACCGTCGTAATTGGGGCCGAAATCGACTGTTTCCTTGTCGATGTCGGCCAGGAGCTCATGGGCAATCCGAGCCATGCGGATTTCGGTGTAGCGCATGGCAGCGGCATTGTCGCCGTCCACCGAACCAAAGTTACCCTGGCCGTCTACCAGCGGGTAACGCAGGGAAAAATCCTGCGCCATGCGGACGATGGTGTCATACACCGCCGTGTCGCCGTGGGGATGGTATTTACCGATCACGTCGCCGACGATCCGGGCCGACTTTTTGTAGGCCTTGTTCCAGTCGTTCGACAACTCGTGCATGGCGTACAAGACGCGACGATGCACGGGCTTAAGCCCATCCCGCACGTCAGGCAAGGCACGGCCGACGATCACGCTCATGGCGTAATCGAGATAGGAACGGCGCATCTCTTCTTCGAGACTTACAGGGAGCGTCTCTTTGGCGAACTGATCCATGGATGGAATTGATATCGTTATGCGGGGCTTGAAACTGTGAAAATTTTACCACGATTAGGCCTGCTCACGGCGCGTCGAGCTTGCCTGACCGTAACGTCATGCCTACGATGCCGCCATGCACAACCAAACTGTAGTAGACCTTCGCCTCGACGCCGAATGGGTCGTGCCCATCGAACCTGCCGACAAGGTGTTGGAGCACCACAGTGTATTGGTCGGCGAGGGCCGGATTATCGCCATTCTGCCCAGCCGGGAGGCCGACTCCCATTATCTGTTCAGGGAACGGGTGCGCCTGCCCGGGCATGCCCTGATACCCGGCCTCGTCAACCTCCATACCCATGCGGCCATGACCCTGTTGCGCGGCTATGCCGACGATCTACCACTGATGACCTGGCTGCAAGGGCGCATCTGGCCGGCCGAAGGGCGTTGGATGTCGGCTGACTTCGTGCGCGCCGGCAGTCGGCTGGCCTGCCTGGAGATGCTCAAGGGCGGGGTAACCTGTTTCAACGACATGTACTTCTTCCCGGAAACTGCCATCGAGGCCGCTCAAGAGGCAAACTTACGCATCGCCGCCGGCATGATCGTGCTGGATTTCCCAACCGCTTACGCCGCTGATCCGGATGGCTATC
This sequence comes from Hydrogenophilales bacterium, assembly GCA_037439465.1. Lineage (GTDB taxonomy): Bacteria > Pseudomonadota > Gammaproteobacteria > Burkholderiales > Thiobacillaceae > Parasulfuritortus. The sequence continues at coordinate 58,675 of JBBIVX010000012.1, forward strand.
TGCAAAAAGGCATGGATGTCCGCGACACCTACCGCGATCAGCCCCTGGTATCTTTCTGCATGGCTCCCCACGCGCCCTATTCGGTCGGCGATCGTACCCTGGAGAAAGCGCTGACCTATGCCGAGCAGTTGAATCTACCGATCCATATCCACATCCAGGAGACCCATGACGAAATTCGGCAAAGCCTTGAAACCCACAAGGTACGCCCGCTCGAGCGCCTACGCCTGCTTGGCCTGCTTGGTCCAGACCTCATCGGCGTGCATGCCGTTCACCTCCTCGATGAGGAAATCGCCATGCTGGCCGAGCACGGTTGCCACATCGCCCATTGCCCAAGCTCGAACCTCAAGCTGGCAAATGGCGCGGCACCGATCACCGCCATGCTGGAAAAGAGCATCAACATTGGCCTCGGTACAGACGGCGCCGCCAGCAACAATCGCCTTGACATATGGGAGGAGATGCGGCTGGCCGCCTTGCTGGCCAAAGGCATGTCCGGTCGTGCCGACGCATTGCCAGCGCATCATGCCCTCCGTATGGCGACACTGAATGGAGCGATGGCACTCGGCCTGGAAGCAAAAATCGGTTCACTGGAAGTCGGCAAACAGGCCGATCTGGTTGCAGTCGATCTGTCCGGCAGCGATACCCAGCCCTGTTATGACCCTCTCTCGCAACTGGTCTACAGTGCCGGTCGGCAACAGGTCAGCCACGTATGGATAGCGGGCAGGCAGGTGGTGAGAAACCGGGAATGTCTCAGCCTCGACGCAGGCGAGGTTGTCCGCCACGCCCGTCAGTGGCGGGAACAGATAATCGCTGGCTGACAGACTCCAGCCGCCACTGCCCCGGCGCCAACCCGTCCACGCTCCAGCCGCCGATGCGCCAGCGGATGAGGCGCAGGGTTGGAAGGCCGACTTTGGCGGTCATGCGCCGTAGCTGACGATTCTTGCCCTCGGTCAGGGTGATCTCCAGCCAATGCGTGGGCAGATTCTTCCGGTAGCGAATAGGCGGATTGCGCGGCCACAGTGCAGCCGGCTCCTGGATCGATCGGGCAAACGCTGGCCGCGTCATGAAATCACCCAGGTCGACTCCGCTTCGCAACTCAGTCAGCGCCACCTCGTTCGGCTCGCCCTCGACCTGTACCAGGTAAGTCTTTTCCTTGTTGAAGCTGGGGTGGGTAAGCCGATGCTGCAAGCCCCCGTCGTCGGTTAAAATGAGCAGACCTTCGCTGTCCGCATCCAATCGGCCCGCAGCATAGAATCCGGCATGGGAGATGAATTCGCCCAGTGCAGGGTGGCCGTGCTCACTGGTGAACTGACTGAGCACGCCATAAGGCTTGTTGAAAAGGATGATGCGGCTCATATCCGAATCCATCGAACGTTAGGAGCTATCGTGTCCAGCCGTATCCAGATTCCCGCACAGGGAGAAAAAATCACCGTCAACGCCGACTTTACTTTGAATGTGCCTGACCGGCCCATTATCCCGTTTATCGAGGGTGATGGCACCGGCATCGACATCACACCTGTGCTACGCGCAGTACTGGATGCGGCCGTGACCAAAGCGTACGGTAGGCAGCGCAAGATCGAATGGATGGAAATCTACGCCGGAGAAAAAGCGACCCGAATGTACGCCGCCGATACCTGGTTGCCCGTCGAAACGGTACAGGCCGCCAAGGATTACGTGGTATCCATCAAGGGTCCGCTGACCACCCCCACCTCGGGCGGCATCCGCTCCCTCAACGTCGCTTTGCGCCAACAGCTGGATCTTTATGTATGCCTGCGTCCCGTGCGCTATTTCCAGGGCGTCCCCTCTCCGGTCAAGGCGCCGGAAAAGGTTGACATGGTGATCTTCCGCGAAAACACCGAGGACATCTACGCCGGCATCGAATGGGAAGCCGGTTCTGCCGAGGCAAGACGGCTCATCGACTTTCTGCAGAAAGAAATGGGCGTCACCAGGATACGCTTTCCGAATACCTCGGCCATCGGCATCAAACCAGTATCCGTGGAGGGCTCCGAACGCTTGATCCGCCGCGCCATTCAGTACGCCATCGACCATGGCCGCAGGTCGGTGACCCTGGTGCATAAGGGCAATATCATGAAATTCACCGAGGGTGGGTTCAAAAAATGGGGATACGAGCTGGCGGCGCGCGAATTCGGCGCCACCCCGATCGATGCCGGGCCATGGATGCGGCTACCAAATGGGATCATCATCAAGGACGTAATCGCCGATGCCTTTCTCCAGCAGATACTACTGCGCCCGGACGAGTATGACGTCATTGCCACGCTCAACCTCGACGGCGACTACATTTCCGATGCCCTGGCGGCCGAGGTGGGCGGCATCGGCATTGCCCCCGGCGCCAATCTGTCCGACAACGTGGCCATGTTCGAGGCCACCCATGGGACGGCGCCCAAGTATGCCGGCAAGGATTATGTCAATCCCGGCTCGATCGTGCTGTCAGGGGAAATGATGCTGCGTCATCTTGGGTGGGACGAGGCCGCCGACCTTGTGATCAAGGGCATGGATGGCGCGATACGGTCTAAAAATGTGACTTACGATTTCGCTCGCCTCATGGGAGGGGCAAAGCAGGTATCCTGCTCGGACTTCGGTAAGGAAATCATCCGCTGGATGGATTGAAAAAACCTATCCCCCCTCTTCTTTGTCGACGGGAGGGGCAAAGCCCTTGCGCCGAAAAATATCCAGCAACTCATCAGCGATGAGGCCGAGTTCCTCTCGCTGCCGCCAAAGCCCGGTCAACAACTTCTCCACAGGAGGCGCTATATCCTGCGCAGAATGATTATTTTCTTCGATTGGATCCATATCGCACTCCCTTTATACCCACGATGCTGTTGGTATAGCACAGGAGTGCAAAAAACGGGCCACGCCGTAAGGCGGGCCCGCACAGCCGGATCAGGCGGCCTGAATATTAGCGGCTTGTTTGCCTTTTGGCCCTTCGGTGACGTCGAAGGAGACGCGCTGACCTTCCTTCAGGGACTTGAAGCCCTTCATGTTGATCGCGGAAAAATGGGCGAACACATCTTCACCACCACCATCAGGAGTGATGAAACCAAAGCCCTTCGAGTCATTGAACCATTTCACGATGCCAGTGGCCATAGAAAAACTCCATAAGAAAAGTCAAAACGTTTGGGCCAAGCCAACACCACGCGGTAAGACTCGAACTGCGCCAAACGATGGCTTTTTACTCGCGGCATTGGGCTCCGTCAACTACTCTTGAAAAAAAAATTCAAGCACTCACAATAAATCAGTAGACATCATTCGTGAACCGCATGGCCTCGACACGACAAGATCTGCCCCTACTCGATGCGCAAAAAAGCGCAACGGCATCCCCGCCGATGTATAAAGTGTTGTTGCTTAATGATGATTTCACGCCGATGGATTTTGTAATCACTGTGCTCGAACGATTTTTTGGCATGAACCGCGAACGCGCCACCACCATCATGCTCAAAGTGCATAATGAAGGTGTCGGCTTGGCAGGCATTTACCCACGCGACATTGCCGAGACCAAGATTGGACAAGTTGTGGAGTTTGCCCGCGAACACCAGCATCCCCTGCAATGCAGGATGGAGGAGACCCGATGATTGCCCAGGAACTGGAAGTCAGCCTGCACATGGCCTTCATGGAAGCACGGCAAAAACGTCATGAGTTCATCACCGTCGAACATCTGCTTCTGGCCATGCTGGACAACCCCTCGGCGGCTGAGGTTCTACGGGCGTGCGCGACCGACATCAATGTGCTGCGGCAACATCTGACTGAATTCATCGAACACCATACCCCCAGCCTGCCCGGTGAAGACGAAGTGGACACGCAGCCGACCCTGGGGTTTCAGCGCGTCATTCAGCGTGCCATCCTGCATGTGCAATCCTCCGGTAAAAAGGAAGTGACCGGTGCCAACGTCCTGGTGGCACTGTTCGGCGAGAAGGATTCACACGCCCTGCACTTTCTCAGCCAACAGGGCGTAACCCGTCTGGACGTGGTCAACTATATTGCTCATGGCATTGCCAAGGCGCCACAGGAAAGCGGCCAGGGCAATCGCGCCGAGCCCGCCGGGCAGGACCAGGACGGCGAGGCAGCCAATGCCTCCTCCGCCCTCGATGCCTACACCATCAACCTTAATGCCCAGGCTCAGGCCGGCCGTATCGATCCGCTCATCGGCCGGGAGCGGGAATTGGAACGGGTCATCCAGACGCTCTGCCGCCGACGCAAGAACAACCCATTGCTGGTGGGCGAGGCGGGAGTTGGCAAGACGGCTATCGCCGAAGGACTGGCGCGCCGGGTGGTGGAAAACAACGTCCCTGAGGTTCTCACCGAGTCCATGGTTTATACCTTGGACATGGGCGCCCTTCTGGCCGGCACCAAATACCGGGGAGATTTCGAGCAGCGTCTGAAAGCGGTACTCAAGCAGCTCACCAGTAATCCCAAGGCGATCCTGTTCATCGATGAGATCCACACCTTGATCGGAGCCGGTGCGGCTTCAGGCGGTACCCTCGATGCTTCCAATCTGCTCAAACCTGTTCTCTCCGCAGGCCAACTGCGCTGCATCGGGGCGACGACCTATAACGAATATCGTGGTGTCTTCGAGAAGGATCATGCCCTTTCCCGCCGTTTCCAGAAGATCGATGTCAGCGAGCCCAGCGTGGAAGAGACCGTGGCGATACTGCGCGGTCTGAAGTCGCGTTTCGAGTCGCATCACGGCGTCAGGTACACCCAGGCGGCGCTCACCACCGCAGCCGAATTGTCAGCCCGCTATATCAACGACCGCCACCTGCCGGACAAAGCCATCGACGTCATCGACGAAGCCGGCGCCGCGCAGCGCATACAGCCAAAGTCGAAGCAAAAAAAGGTGATCACCAACAAAGAGATCGAGGACATCGTCGCCAAGATCGCCCGCATTCCCGCCCGGACGGTAGCCGCCGACGAGCGCAACGCACTCAGGACCCTGGATCGGGATTTGAAAGCCGTCGTATTCGGTCAGGACAAGGCCATCGACGCCCTCACCGCGGCCATCAAGATGACTCGCTCCGGCCTGGGCAACCCCCAGAAGCCCATCGGCTCGTTCCTGTTTACCGGTCCCACCGGGGTCGGCAAGACCGAGGTGGCACGGCAACTGGCTTACACCCTGGGTGTGGAACTCATCCGTTTCGATATGTCCGAGTACATGGAACGGCATGCCGTCTCCCGGCTAATCGGCGCCCCGCCTGGTTACGTCGGTTTCGAGCAGGGTGGCCTGCTCACCGAGGCCATTACCAAGCATCCTTATGCCGTGCTGTTGCTGGATGAGATCGAGAAGGCCCATCCCGACATCTTCAACGTGCTGTTGCAGGTGATGGACCATGGCACCCTGACCGACAACAACGGCCGCAAGGCGGATTTCCGTAACGTGGCGATCATCATGACGACCAACGCCGGAGCCGAGGCACTGAACAAGACCGGCATCGGTTTCACCCTGGCGGATAAGAAAGGCGACGAGATGGTCGACATCAAGCGCCTGTTCACGCCCGAATTCCGCAACCGCCTGGATGCCACCATCTCATTCGCCGCGCTGGACGAGAACATCATTCTGCGTGTGGTTGACAAGTTCCTCATGCAACTGGAAGACCAACTGCAAGCGAGAAAGGTGGAGCCCCATTTCACCGAGGCCCTCAAGGCCCATCTGGCCAGGAAGGGCTTTGATCCACTGATGGGTGCGCGGCCGATGGCGAGGCTCATTCAAGACACCATCCGCAAGGCCCTGGCCGACGAGTTGCTGTTCGGCCGATTGGCGGAGGGCGGCGAGGTGGTGGTGGATGTCGATGAAGCGGGTGGGATTCGCCTGCTATTCGAGCAGGAAACGATGCAGGTTTAGGTGCGTTTCCGCTCTCCACAAAACAATCGAAAGAAATTACCGCTGGTGATTCTTCCCAGTTCTTCGGGGGTAACGCCCCTAATCTCGGCGATGAGCTCGCCTATGTGGCGAACCAAAGCCGGTTCGTTGCGCTTTCCCCGGTAAGGCACTGGCGCCAGATAGGGTGAATCGGTCTCGATCAGCAGCCGATCCAGCGGGACCATTCCGGCCACTTCCCTCAGGTCGGCGGCATTCTTGAAGGTAACGATACCGGAAAAGGAGATGTAAAAACCCATGTCCAGCGCCGCCTCGGCGACTTCCCCGCTTTCCGTGAAGCAGTGCATGACGCCACCGACTTCGCCGGCGCCCTCTTCCGCCATGATGGCCAGGGTATCGGCGGCGGCCTGGCGGGTGTGGATGATGACCGGTTTTCCGACCGCCTTGGCGGCGCGCAGATGGATGCGAAAACGCTCACGTTGCCAATCCGCGGTCTCCCGCGCCAGGCGAAAGTAGTCCAGCCCGGTTTCGCCGATGGCGACTACCTTGGGATGGCTGGCCAAACGCACCAAGGTCGGTACGTCAGCTTCAATGGCCTCCTCGTGGTCGGGATGCACACCCACCGAGGCATAGAGGTTGTCATGTGCCTCAGCCAGGGCCAGCAATCGCGGAAAGCTCTCAAGACTGACGGAGACGCACAAGGCATGGCTCACCCCTGCTGCCCGCATATTGGCGAGTATCGGCTCGACCCCTTCCGTGAAGTCCGGAAAATCGATATGGCAGTGGGAATCTATGAACATAGGCACTCAAGGACAAAAAACGGCCCGGCGGGCCGCTCGCTTACCTGGGATTAAATAGGCAGATTACATGGTATGCGTTTGCCGGGAGGACTTCATGGCGTTACCCAGTATGCCCTCGATTTTGTTGCGGACGATCAGCGCGCCTTCATTGTCGTCGAACTGCACGCCTATGCCCTGCTGCCGGCTACCTTGGGCACCGGCCGGCGTCACCCACACCACCTTGCCAGACAGGGGCAGCTTGGCCGGGTCATCCATCAGCGACAGCAACATGTACACCTGATCCCCCATCTGGTGCAGCCTGGCTGTGGGGATGAACAGACCGCCATGATTAAGATAGGGCATATAGGCCGCATACAGAGCCGCCCGTTCCTTGATGCTCAGCGACAACATGCCCGCACGGCCGGCGGTCTGGTTCTCATCCATGTTTTACCTCCGATGATTCCCCATAGCGCAATAACCATGATTCTAGCAGCAACTGCCCATTGAGCGGATGCCGCAGCCAACGTGCGGCATCGAGCAGCTCCCGCTGCAGCGTCCAAAGCACACGTCCGTCCGCTCGTCCAGCCAGACGCGTCAAGGCGGGAGTGAATCCCGGGAAATAGCGTGCCTGCCCAGATGCCTGGACGGCCAACAGGTCATAGAGCCAGCGACTGAGCCATCCCCAGGCCTCTTCCTGGCGCTGCTGGAATTCCTGTGCCAAGCCGCTCAAGGCCAGGTCATCATCCGCCTCTATCAGCCCGGTAAGAAAGCGTCTGCGGCGTTCCAGGCGTTCCGGGTCGGCATATTCCAGTGCCAGCAGGGGAGCGCCACCCACCTCATCGAGCACCTCGACGGCCGCCTCACCAGCATTTAGTCGCAACCATGATTCCGCCTCGGCACGCCCCGGCAGCGGCAACGCCAGTTTGCGTGTCCGCGACAGCACCGTAGGCAACAACCACCCCGGCTGATGCGCCACCAGGATAAGTAAAACACTGGCTGGCGGTTCCTCCAACGTTTTCAACAGGGCGTTGGCGGCGGCGACATGCATCGCTTCGGCAGGATGAATGATGACCACACGCCAACCACCCTGATGCGACGCCAGCGCGATGAACTCGCCAAGCTCCCGGATGGCGTTGGTTTTTATTTGTTTTCCGCCTTTTTTTCCAGTCTTTTCGCCCTCCTCTTCGTTGTCGGCAACCGGTTCCAACAGCCTGAAATCCGGGTGCGTCCCTTGTTCGAACCAGCCGCAGGCCACGCAGCGGCCGCAGGCCCCTAGCGGCGTCGGCGACGTGCAAAGAAGTCGCTGCGCCAGCGCCAGAGCGAACGCCTTCTTACCGATACCGCGCGGCCCATGCAGCAATAAGGCGTGAGGCAGGCGGGCAAGATCGGCGGTAAGCGCCTCCCAAGCGGGAAGATTCCATGGGTGGGGCGTCACATCGCCTCCAGGATGGCGGCGATCTGGGCGCGCACCTCGGCCGGGGCCCGACTGCCATCGATGACCCGGATGCGTCCCGGGAAGCGCTCGGCGCGACGCAAATACGCGGTCCGGACACGGCTGTGGAAATCCTGCTGCTCGCGTTCAAAGCGATCGGGAGAGCGGACCGCAGCCAGGCGTCCTCCTGCCACTTCGTTGGGAACATCGAAGAGCAGCGTCAGGTCGGGTTGCAAGCCGCCCTGAACCCAGTCCTCCAGTATTTCCAGCCTGGCTTCCGGCAGTCCGCGGCCACCGCATTGATACGCGAAACTGGCGTCGGTGAAACGATCGGACACGACCACCTCGCCACGGGCCAAGGCAGGCCGGATGATTTGCTCGATATGCTCGCGGCGGGCGGCAAACATGATCAGTGCCTCCGTTTCCGGGTGCATGTCCTGATGCAGTACAATCTCGCGCAGCCGCTCGCCGAGTGGCGTGCCCCCAGGCTCGCGAGTCAGCCGCACCAAGCGTCCGCGACGCCGGAACTGTTCGGCCAGCCATTCGACATGACTGCTCTTGCCGGCGCCGTCTATGCCCTCCAGGGTGATGAACAGGCCCTTGCTCATCCGCCTCCACCTCGCTGATAACGGTTCACAGCCCGGTTGTGCTCTTCCAGGGTGACAGAAAAATGATGCTGCCCATCCCCTTTGGCAACGAAATAGAGCGCACGGCTGTGCAGCGGGTGTAGGGCGGCCGCAAGCGCGGCCTCGCCGACCAAGGCGATAGGAGTAGGTGGCAGTCCACCACGGGTATAGGTGTTGTACGGCGTATCTTTGGCAAGATCATTGTGGCGCAAATTGCCGTCAAAGCGTTCGCCAAGACCATAAATGACGGTCGGATCGGTCTGCAAGCGCATGCCAAGGCGCAACCGGTTCAGAAAAACAGCGGCGATCAGCGGCCGCTCGTTGCTGGCGCCGGTCTCCTTTTCCACGATGGAAGCCATTATCAGCGCCTGATAAGGATCGCCATAGGGCAGCCCCCCCGCCCGCCCTTGCCAGGCGGCGCCAAGCTTGGAGCGCAGTGTCTGGTAAGCGCGTTTATAGATATTGAGGTCACTCTCGCCGAAATCGAAATAATAGGTATCGGGAAAGAACAGACCCTCGGGATGCTGCTCCGGCGCACCTATCGCCGCCAGGATGGCCAGATCACTCATTCCGTCCGTGTCATGACGCAGCCTGGCGTTGGCGTCGAGCGCGGCACGCATCTGGCTGAAGGTCCATCCCTCGACAATCATGAGCTTGCCCAGGGCAGTTTCGCCCAGGGTGATCTTGCGCAAGAGTTGATAGGGGCTCTGTGCACGTTCGAGCTGATAGCGTCCAGCCTTGATCTGGCTGGCCATGCCCAGTAGACGGCCGAGCACAACAAAACTGGACGGATGCTCGATCAAACCCTGCTCAGCCAGCGCCACGGCCACGCTCTTCAGTGAACTGCCGGTGGCGATGGAAAACTCCGCCGGCAGACTGGATGGTGATATCGGCTTGCCTGAATACCAAATCAGCCAAACCAAGCCACCCAGCAGCAAGCCACCCAGCCAGACTGTCAGTCGTCGCCGCACAAGGCCTCCCGCAATACATCGTATATGCCTGCTCGCGGCCAATGCCGTTCCCCCAGTTTTGCCACGAAACGCAGGCGGATCAGGCTATTGGTCAAAAAAACCGCTTCAGCCTGCAATAGTGAATCAAGCGTGAGATCAGTTTCTCGCACCGTGAGCCCGATTGCCAGGGCCCGCCGCATCAGCCGGGCGCGGGTCACGCCGCTGACGCCGCAGCGATATAGTCGTGGCGTGGAAAGAACGCCTTCGTGCCAGAGGAAAAGATTGGACATCACCCCGGACACGACCCACCCCGCCTCATCCAGCAGCAGCCCTTCATCGATCGCCGGATCATCCCACTCGGCGCGAGCGAGGACATTCTCCAGGCGGTTGAGATGTTTGGCCCCGGCCAGACGTGGCTGGCGTCCGAGACGGAGGTCGCAGACGCGCAGCGTCACCCCGCTTTCGGCCAGCGGATCGGGTAACTCGGGCAGCGGCGAGGCCGTGGCTATACGAGTCGGATATGGCGCTTCGGGCAGCCGATAGCCGCGAGGCCCAGGGCCGCGGGTGACGGTGAGGCGCAACACCGCGTCGGGCCAGCGAACTGACAGCCAGGCGATATCCTGTTCCCATTCGGCACGGCTGGGACAGACGAGGTCGAGTTGCTGGCAATCCGCCATGAGTTTGGCGAAATGCTCCTCCCACCAGACTGGTTTACCTGCTTCCAATCGCAGCGTGCGAAACACTCCGTCACCCAGGGTAAAGCCGCGGTCCGACGGAGAAACGCAGGCGTCAGGGAGGCCATTGACGAGGACGGCGCGGTCGAGGCTCATGACAAGACACGGCCAAACAGGGTGGACGCGGTGACGTCCGGCGAAGGCATCAGACCCTGCGGAAAAGCAAACTGCCGTTGGTACCGCCGAAACCGAATGAGTTGGACATGGCCAGGTTCACCTTCGCCTCACGCGCCACATTAGGCACATAATCAAGGTCGCAGCCCTCACCCGGCTCGAACAGATTGATGGTTGGCGGTACCACCTGCTTGGCCACGGCCAAAGCCGTAAAGACGGCCTCGATGCCGCCAGATGCGCCGAGCAGATGCCCGGTCATCGACTTGGTGGAACTGACCATGGTCTTGTGCGCGGCATCGCCCAAGGCCAGCTTGACGGCACGGGTCTCGGCCAGATCGCCGAGCGGAGTGGATGTGCCATGGGCATTGATGTAATCGACCTCGTCAGCATTGACACCAGCATTCTTGAGCGCATTTTTCATGGTGCGCGCCGCGCCGGAGCCATCCTCGGTGGGAGCGGTCATGTGGTAGGCGTCGGCACCTTTGCCATAGCCGGCCAATTCGCAATAGATACGGGCGCCACGTGCCTTGGCGTGCTCGTACTCCTCCAGCACCATGACTCCAGCCCCCTCGCCCAGCACGAAGCCGTCCCTGTCCTTGTCCCAGGGGCGACTGGAGGCCGCGGGATCATCGTTGCGGGTGGACAACGCCCGCGCGGAGGAGAAACCACCGACCGCCAATGGGCAGACCGCGGCTTCGGCGCCGCCGGCGATCATCACGTCGGCATCGCCATACTCGATCATCCGGGCCGACTCGCCAATGGCATGGGTGCCGGTCGTGCAGGCAGTGACCACCGCCAGGTTTGGACCCTGCAGGCCAAACATGATGGACAGATTCCCCGAGATCATGTTGATGATCGACGCGGGGATGAAAAAGGGGGAAATCTTGCGCGGGCCGGCCGCCATATAGGTCGAGTGGGTCTCCTCTATCATGGGCAGGCCACCAATGCCGGAACCGATATTGACGCCAATGCGCTCCCGGTTGGCATCCGTCACCTCGATGCCGGCATCGCGAAAGGCGTCGATGCCAGCCGCCAAGCCATAGTGGATGAAGGTATCCATCCTCCGTGCGTCTTTGGGCGAGAGATATTTCGTTACATCGAAACCCTTGACCTCGCCGGCGACTTGGGACGCAAAGGCGCTGGCATCGAACTTGGTGATACGAACGATGCCGCTACGGCCAGCTATGAGGTTCTGCCAGGCATCGGCCACGGCATTGCCGACCGGGGAAATGATCCCGAGGCCGGTCACGACGACTTTGCGCTTGGACAAGTGAACTCCTAAGCGGGGTGGAACAAAGGCTCAGCCGAGATGGGCATTGACGTAATCGACGGCCTGCTGAACGGTGGTGATCTTCTCGGCCTCTTCGTCGGGGATTTCGCACTCGAATTCCTCTTCCAAGGCCATCACCAGTTCCACCGTGTCTAGCGAGTCGGCACCCAGGTCGTTGACGAAAGAGGACTCCAGCTTGACGTCCGCCTCGTTAGCGCCCAGTTGCTCGGCCACGATCTTCTTGACACGTTGTTCGATATCGCTCATTTGAGTAAGACTCCCTAAAGGGTAGATACAAGACCACGGAAGCTCACTTCAGCGCCGCAGCCGGTGAAAAAACGGGGGCCATTTTAGCAAATTCGCCCAGCCCGCGAAATCTGCCGAATGATGGCCTCAATCCATGTACATGCCGCCGTTGACATGGAGCGTTGCGCCGGTGATATAGCCAGCCTGGTCCGAAGCCAGGAAGGCCACGGCCTGGGCAATATCCGCCACACTGCCCAGACGGCCCAGCGGTATATGCTGCAACAGGGCCTGCCGCTGGGCCTCGGGCAAGGCGCGGGTCATGTCGGTGTCGATAAACCCCGGCGCGACACAGTTGACGGTGATGCCGCGGTTGCCCACCTCGCGCGCCAACGACTTGGAAAAGCCCATCATGCCGGCCTTGGCCGCGCCGTAGTTGGTTTGACCGGGGTTGCCCATGGCGCCAACCACTGAAGCGATGCTGACGATGCGGCCGGCGCGGGCCTTCATCATCGGCTTGATCGCCGCCTTGGACAATCGAAATACCGAGGTCAGGTTGGTCTGGATAACGGCCTCCCAGTCCTCCTCCTTCATCCGCAGCAGCAGGGTGTCACGAGTGATGCCGGCATTGTTGACGAGTATATCGAGCCGGCACCGCGTCTTGACGATGTCGTCAATCAGGGCCTCGCAGGCGGCAGCGTCATTGACGTCGAACCTCCTGCCTTCGCCTTTCAGACCGGCTTCGACCAAAGCCGCGCCGATCGCTGCGGCACCGGATTCGCTGGTGGCGGTGCCGATCGCATAGGCGCCGCGCCGTGCCAATTCATGCAGGGTAGCCTGACCGATACCCCGGCTGGCGCCGGTGACCAAGGCGATCTTTCCTTCCATTTTGTTTGTCTCCTTATCCTTGCAGGGCCATATCCATGGCGGCGGCATCCGCCAAGGCCACAGTCGGCACCTTTTCCAGTATCCGCTTGTTCAGGCCGGCGAGCACCTTACCGGGGCCACATTCGGCGATCCGCGTTACCCCCTGGGCGGCAAATATCTGCATGGATTCGACCCAGCGTACCGGACTGTAAAGCTGACGGGCCAGCGCATCGCGAATGGCCGCCGGTTCGCCATGCGTGGCGACATCCGCATTGTGGATGACCGGAATGACCGGTGGCCGGATGCTGATGGACTCCATTGCCAATCGTAGTTTATCCGCCGCCGGCCGCATCAGGGCGCAATGCGACGGTACCGAGACCGGTAGCGGCAGGGCTCGCCTGGCCCCTTTTTCCTTGGCCAGCGCGCAGCCACGATCGACTGCGGCCTTGTTGCCAGCGATGACCACCTGACCGGGGGCGTTGAAATTAACCGCCTCGAGTACCTCGTCCTGAGCCGCTTCGGCGCACAAGGCGCGCACCGTGTCATCGTCCAGACCGAGCAGCGCGGCCATCGCTCCCGCACCTTCCGGTACCGCCAACTGCATGGCCTCGGCACGTTGCCGCACCAGTCGCAGTGCATCGGCAAAGGCCAATGCCCCGGCGCAGGTCAGGGCAGTGTATTCACCCAGGCTATGACCGGCCATAAGTGCTGGTGCCGCGCCACCCTTGGCCAGCCACGAGCGATATACGGCCACCCCGGCGGCGAGCATGGCGGGCTGGGTATTGGTGGTCTGATTGAGCGCTTCGGCCGGGCCTTTGGCGATCATCTCGGCCAGATCGAGACCCAGTGCGTCCGAGGCTTCAGCCAAGGTGTCGCGGATGACGGCCATCTCGCCATAGGCCGCCATCATACCCACTGACTGAGAACCTTGTCCTGGAAAAACAAATGCCAATGTCATTATATTAAACCTGAATATTAAAAACGCAGGAGTACAGAACCCCAGGTAAAGCCGCCACCGAAGGCCTCCATCAGCACCGTCTCGCCACGTTTGATGCGGCCATCGCGCACAGCGGTGTCGAAAGCCAGAGGGATAGAGGCGGCGGAAGTGTTGCCATGCCGGTCCACCGTCACCACCACCCGGTCGAGGCCCATGCCCAGTTTTCTGGCCGTGGCCTGGATGATGCGGATGTTGGCCTGATGCGGAACCAACCAATCGATGTCGGTCTTCTGTAACCCATTGGCAGCCAGGGTTTCATCGACGATGGCATCGAGGGTGTTGACCGCCATCTTGAACACGGCGTTGCCCGACATGCGCATATAACACTCGCCCTCTTTCTTGAGTGAGACGCCACCGTCGACGAAAAGCAGATCCTGATAACGGCCGTCGGCATGCAAATGGGTGGCGATGATGCCCGGCGCGTCAGTCGCCCCCAGTACCACGGCACCAGCCCCATCACCCCACAGTATGCAGTTGCCGCGATCACTCCAGTCGGTGATGCGCGACAAGGTCTCAGCGCCCACGACCAAGGCATTTTTAACTTGCCCCGACTTGATGAAAGAGTCCGCCACACTCACGGCGTAGACGAAACCACTGCATACGGCCTGCACGTCGAAAGCCGGGCAGCCGTTGCCGACACCCAGTTTGGCCTGCAACGCACAGGCCGTGCTGGGGAAGATGCGATCGGAGGTAGTGGTGGCGACAATGATGAGACCTATGTCGGCGGCTTCTATGCCGGCCGCCTCGATGGCGCGCTCCGCCGCCCGCAGGGCGAGATCGCTGGTCAGCTCACCCTCTCCAGCAACGTGTCGTTCGCGGATGCCGGTACGCTCGACGATCCACTCATCTGTGGTTTCCACCAATTTTTCCAGCTCGGCATTGGTCAACAGACGATTGGGCAGATAACTGCCGGTGCCCAACACCCTGGAAAATACGGCTTTGCACTCGCTCACACCAAGTCTCCTGTTTATGGTTGATCGGCTGGCAATCGATGACCGCCAACCTGATCGGCAATACGGCGCAGCAGACCGCCGCGGACTTCTTCGACAGCGCGCAGGATGGCGTGACGATAAGCAAAGGCATCCGCCGAGCCATGGCTCTTGACGATGATGCCGTTCAGGCCGAGGAGCGAGGCGCCATTGAAACGGCGCGGATCCATCTGGCGCTTGAAGGCGCTGATGACCGGCAGAGCGATGAGACCGGCCAGGCGGGCAAGCAGGTTTTTCTTGAATTCCCGCCGCAGTTCCTCGGCGATCAGCTTGGCCAAGCCCTCGGAGGCCTTGAGTGTGATGTTCCCCACAAATCCGTCGCATACCACCACATCCACCGTTCCTTTGTAGATGTCATCACCTTCGACGTTGCCATAAAAATTCAGTCCACTGGCGCGCAGCAGATCGGCGGCCTGCTTGACCACTTCATTGCCCTTGATGATCTCCTCGCCGATGTTGAGAAGACCCACGCTGGGGCGCTCGCTATGCTCTGCGACCGCCGCCAGGGCCGCCCCCATGATGCCGAACTGAAGCAAATGCTGGGCCGAACAGTCGACGTTTGCACCCAGATCCAGCACATAGGTGCAACCGCCATGATTGGGCAGGGTGGTGGCGATGGCCGGCCGGTCGATGCCGGGCAGGGTTTTGAGGACGAACCTAGACACTGCCATCAGTGCACCGGTATTGCCAGCGGAAACGCCGGCATCGGCCTCGCCCCGTTTCACCAGATCCGTCATGACCCGCATGGACGAATCCTTTTTGTTGCGCAAGGCCTGCGCGGGCGGATCGTCCATGCTGACGACTTCGCTCGCATGACGGATACGCAATCGCGGACCTATGCTGGCCTTATTGGCCTTTATTTCCGCGAGCAAGGCCGGCTCGAGCCCAACCAGGACGATATTGACGCCCTCTTCCCGACTCAGGACATCCAGGGCGGCCCGAACAGTGACATGGGGGCCGTGATCGCCGCCCATGGCGTCAATGGCGAGGGTGACTTCGCGCATGGCAGCCAGGCCCGCCCATGAGGGCGGACATCGCTATCGGGAATGTCTCAGGAATTGTCGGACTTGGTGGCGACCACTTTGCGGCCACGATAATAGCCGCTGGGGCTGATGTGGTGACGCAGGTGAGTCTCGCCGGTGGTCGGTTCCACAGCAGTGGGTGGATTGGTCAGAAAATCGTGGGCGCGATGCATGCCGCGCTTGGATGGGGATTTCTTGTTCTGTTGAACAGCCATTTGTTACTCCTTACAAAAAAATCTCAACTGCCGCCAAAAACGCAAGCGCCATCGGGATGCCTGGGCGCAATCGGCAGAGCGAGCAAGATCTCGTCTTCCACCAAGGTCAACGCATCCAGCGCCGGTTCAGCCACCAAGGCATCCAGTAATGGATCATCGCGCTCCCACTGAGCCAGTTCCTGCTCGTCGCGGGCGATGGGCAGTACGACGCGAATCCGCAAGGACTGGGCATAAGGGTCCAGACAATGCTGGCAAACCAGGCGGGCGACGGCATCGACTTCCACGCCCAAAGCCGCTCGCCCTGCCAAGGTCTTGCCATATATCCGGTAATGCGCACAGCCTTCCGCAGCGGCCAGGAATTCAAGTAAACGCGGCATCGCCACGAGCGGCACCTCGCCCGCCAGGAATTCGCCGGATCGCGCGAAACGCAGGCTATCAATGGTCGACCGTGCGGACATAAGCGGCTAATGATATATTTTTTAAGTTATTTCTGTCAAAGCCGAAAACCCGTCGTTCTGTTGTGGCCGATACGTGCCCTGGAAGAGGCGACAAGCCACGCGACTCCGGCTAGACTATGCCGCTCTTGCCGCAGCGCATCAAAACATTTCACCAGATCGACCGAGTGCTTTAAATTTTGCCGCCATGATCAAGAAAATTCTGATTGCCAACCGTGGCGAGATCGCGGTTCGCATTATCCGCGCCTGTCGCGAAATGGGCATACGTTCGGTAGCCATCTATACCGACGCGGATCGCCATGCCCTGCACGTCAAGAAGGCGGACGAGTCGTACAACCTGGGTTCGGATCCGGTGCTGGGCTATCTCAATGCCCATAACATCGTGAATCTGGCCGTCGCCTCCGGTTGCGATGCCTTGCATCCCGGGTACGGCTTCCTCTCCGAAAACCCGGCCTTGGCCGAGGTCTGCGCCAGGCGCGGGATCAAGTTCATCGGCCCGTCATCCCAGGTCATTCAGCAGATGGGCGACAAGATCGCCGCCCGGCAGGCGATGATCAAGGCCGGCATTCCTGTGACGCCGGGTTCGGACCACAATCTGGAGAGTGTCGAGGAAGCGCGTGCCCTGGCCAGCGGAATCGGCTACCCGATCATGCTCAAGGCCACCAACGGCGGTGGCGGCCGCGGTATCCGCCGCTGCGATTCGGAAGACGATCTATTAAAAAATTACGAGCGGGTGGTATCCGAGGCAAGCAAGGCCTTCGGCAAACCCGAAGTGTTCATCGAGAAGTGCGTGGTCAACCCCAAGCACATCGAGGTACAGGTCATCGGAGACAGCCACGGCCACTGCGTACATCTCTACGAACGTGACTGCTCCATCCAGCGACGCAACCAGAAATTGATAGAGATTGCCCCCTCACCACAACTGACTGAGGCTCAGCGCGAATATATCGGCAAGCTGGCGGTTCGTGCCGCCAAGGCGGTGGGCTATGAAAATGCCGGTACCGTGGAATTTCTGCTCGATGCGGACAACCAGTTCTATTTCATGGAAATGAACACCCGCTTACAAGTCGAGCACTGCGTCACCGAGACCATAACCGGCATCGATATTGTCCAGGAACAGATCCGCATTGCCGACGGCAGGCCACTGCAATACAAACAGGACGAAATCCACCACCGCGGTTTCGCCATGGAATTTCGCGTCAACGCCGAGGATCCGAAAAACAGCTTCCTCCCCAGCCTGGGTAAGATTACCCGTTACTACGCGCCTGGCGGGCCGGGCGTGCGGATCGATGCGGCGATGTATTCCGGTTACGTCATCCCGCCCTATTACGATTCGATGTGCGCCAAACTCATAGTCTGGGCACTGGATTGGCACAGCGTGGTCGAGCGTGGCAAGCGTGCCCTGGATGACATGGTGGTCTATGGCGTCAAAACAACCATCCCGTATTACAAGGAAATTCTCAACAACAGCGTGTTTCGTTCCGGCCGTTTCAACACCGGTTTTGTCGAGGCCCATCCGGAACTCATTGACTACCAGCTGAGCCGTCCACCCGAGATGACGGCCGCGGCAATTTCGGCGGCTCTGGCCGCGCATTTGGGCATTTAACAGGTATCAGAAATGGCTAAAGTTCACGTCACCGACCTCGTCCTGCGCGACGGCCATCAGTCTCTCATCGCGACCCGCATGCGGACCGACGACATGCTTCCCATCTGCGGCAAGCTCGACCAGGTCGGATTTTGGTCGCTGGAAGCCTGGGGTGGCGCCACATTCGATGCCTGCGTGCGCTTTCTCAAAGAAGACCCCTGGGAACGGCTCGCCCGGTTGCGCAAGGCCTTGCCCAATACCCGCATACAGATGCTGCTGCGCGGCCAGAACCTGCTTGGCTACCGGCATTACGCTGATGACGTGGTGCGCGCCTTCGTGCGGAAGGCGGCTGACAACGGCATCGACATCTTCCGGGTATTCGACGCAATGAATGACATCCGCAACATGCGCGTCTCCATCGAGGCCGTCAAAAAGACCGGAAAACATGCCCAGGGTGCCATTTGTTACACCGTCAGCCCGGTGCATGACATTGACTATTTCGTCTCTCTGGCCAAGGACCTGGCGGAGATGGGCGTCGATTCCATAGCCATCAAGGATATGGCCGGTCTGCTCACCCCCTACGCCGCCTATGATCTGGTGAAAGCCATCAAGGCCGCCACCCATCTGCCGGTGAACACCCATAGCCACGCCACCGCAGGCCTTTCTTCACTGGTGCATCTAAAGGCCGTGGAGGCCGGCGCCGACATCATCGACGGCTGCAACTCGGCCTTCTCCGAGGGCGCCAGCCATGCCACAACAGAAAGCCTGGTAGCCGCCTTGCAGGGGACGCAGTACGACACCGGTCTGTCTCTGCCCCTCTTGCAGGAAATCGCCGTTTACTTCCGCGAGGTGCGCAGGAAATATTGGCAGTTCGAAAGCGACTACAACGGCGTCGACACCCGTATACTCACTTCACAGGTGCCGGGCGGCATGATCTCGAACCTGGTGAATCAACTCAAAGAGCAAGGCGCGCTCAACCGTCTCGATGCGGTCATGCTGGAAATACCCCGTGTGCGCGAAGACCTTGGTTACCCGCCGCTGGTCACCCCGACCTCGCAGATCGTTGGCACCCAGGCGGTACTCAATGTGCTTACTGGCGGCCGCTACAAATCCGTCACCAACGAGGTGAAAAACTATCTTCTGGGTCGTTACGGCAAAGCGCCTGGCGTGGTCAATGAAGAAGTGAAGAAGATGGCGGTGGGCAATCAAGAGGTCATCACACGCCGCCCCGCCGACCTGATTGCCGAGGAATTGGACAAACTGCACGGCGAAATCGAGGAACTGGCCAGGTCTGAAGAGGACGTGTTGACCTACGCCATGTTCCCCGACCTGGGACGCACCTTCCTTCAGGAACGCGCCGCCGGTAGCCTCACCCCTGAACCCCTGTTGCCCGTGGAAGCGAAAAACGCTGCGACCTGCCCGGCCCAATATGCCCCCAACGAATTCAAGGTCACCCTGCATGGCGAGACCTACCACATACGCATCACCGGCACCGGCCACGACAACGAGAGCGAACGGCCCTTCTACGTCCATGTGGACGGCGTGGCGGAGGAGGTTCTGGTCGAAACACTGGACGAAATCGAAGTCGGCACCGGCGGCGGAACCCGGAAAACAATCGG
This sequence comes from Hydrogenophilales bacterium, assembly GCA_037439465.1. GTDB lineage: Bacteria > Pseudomonadota > Gammaproteobacteria > Burkholderiales > Thiobacillaceae > Parasulfuritortus. Next base: position 78,399 of record JBBIVX010000012.1, read on the forward strand.
CAAAAAAGGCGCCAGCGGCGCTATGGCCAGGCCGAAGCCGAGTCATGCCGGTCATGTCACCACCGCCATGCCAGGCACCATCGTTGATGTCAAGGTCAAGGCCGGTGACCGGGTCAAGGCCGGCGATGGCGTCCTGATCATCGAGGCCATGAAGATGGAGAACGAGATACAAGCCGCTGTTTCCGGAACGGTCGTCAACGTATTCGTGGCCAAGGGTGACGTAGTGACGCCCGATCAGGTATTGATCGAAATCCAGCCGGAATGACCGGCACGGCAAACGCCAATAGATGAAAATGCGGCTTGTGCTTGCTTCCACCTCTCCCTACCGGCGCGCGCTGCTTAGCCGCCTGGGCGTGCCTTTCGAGGTGGCAGCGCCCCAAGTCGACGAAACGCCCATGCTAGGTGAATCGCCCGACGACACGGCGCTACGCCTATCCCTCAGCAAGGCCCGTGCCGTGGCGAAGGAGTTCCCTGAAGCCCTGATCATAGGCTCGGACCAGGTTGCCCTGCTTGAAGGCCAGCAGCTCGGCAAACCCGGCACTCACGACAAGGCCGTCGCCCAACTGCGGTCAATGCGCGGCAAGACGTTGGAATTTCATACCGCGTTGACTCTGCTCAATGCCCGCAGTGGACATATCCAATCCGCCAACGTCCCGGTCCGGCTGGTGATGCGCGACTACACTGACACCCAGATCGAGGCCTACCTGCGCAAAGATCTACCCTATAACTGCTGCGGCAGCGCCCGCAGTGAATCGCTCGGTATCGCCCTGATCGCCCGCTACGAGACCGAAGACCCCAATGCACTGGTCGGCCTGCCGCTAATCAAGCTGACCGAGATGCTGGCGAACGAAGGCCTGGATGTCCTAACGTGGCAGGCACCCTCTACCTGATCCCCACGCCTTTAGGCAACACGCCGCTCGACCTGATACTGCCCGAGGAGACCCGGCGCGTCGCCGCCACCCTGGACACCTTCGTCGTCGAACACCCCAAGACCGCGCGCGCCTTCCTCAAACGCATAGACATGGCCATTCCGCTGCAACAACTGACGCTATTGGAACTCAACGAACATAGCGAGAAATCGTGTCTGAAATCCCTGCTGCAACCGCTGCTGGACAGCAAAGATATGGGACTGCTCTCCGAAGCCGGCTGTCCTGCCGTAGCCGACCCCGGTAGCGACCTGGTGCGGCTCGCGCATCACCACCATATTCGGGTCAAGCCCTTGATCGGCCCCTCCTCCATCCTACTGGCCCTGATGGCATCGGGTCTAGGCGGCCAGCGCTTCAGCTTTCACGGCTACCTCCCCGCCAAACCGGACGAACGGATACAGGCATTGCGAAACTTAGAGAAACAGTCAGCACGGGAGGCCAGCACCCAAATTTTCATCGAAACGCCCTACCGTAACGAGGCCATGCTGCTAACCATCCTCGGCACCTGCCACCCTGATACCAACATTACCCTGGCCTGGGATATCACTTTGCCGACTGAAAGCATACTGACAAAGACAGTGGCAGATTGGCGTAGTGCCCCGCCGACATTCAACAAACACCCCTGTGTCTTCCTGTTGTCGACGGAACTTTCTACAGGCAGCTGTGTTGATTCCGGCCGAATTCTGACCAGGAGTTCCGGTTGAATTGTGACCTGGAAAGAAGGCCGCGATGGAAAACGGGGGCCGCCTTCACTTTCATAGGGTCACTTTGCCGCAACTGCGAATACTCGCAGCCACGGATCGAGATGGGCTATATCAAAGGTTCCGGCCTCGAACAACTGAATCATCTCGGCATGGATCTGCATTGGTGATCGCTGCAAGCGCCAGCCATTGATTCGCAGGAACACGTCGGCGGCAGCAAAAGCGATGCGTTTGTTGCCATCCACGAAGGGATGGTTGATCGCCAGGCTCTCCAGCAGCGCCGCCGCTTCGGCCACGATGTCCTCGTAATAACCCGTTTGCGGACGGAACAATGCAGACTCCAGTGCGCCCGGGTCCCTCACGCCTGGCGCACCTCCGTATCGTTGGATCAGCACCGTGTGTATGCCGAGTACATCGGCCACGGTCGGGTAATCGCGCGACACGGCTTACTTGGCCAGTTCGCGGTAGAGGCTGTCGAACTCATCCAGGCTGGACGCGAACGAGGCCATCACGTGGCGACGGGGGCGTTCCTTCTGTTGCCGGTCGATGTAGTCGCGCAGGGCATCATCGAGCACAGCCTGGAACTGGCGCCCCTGGCTTTTTGCGATCTGACGCAACATGGCCAGAACATCGGGTGCGGCCTGGGAGGAAAATTTTTCGCGGACTGAAGTGTTCATTTCACGTTCCATCATGATTTATCATGATGCTTCATGGTAGAGCAAGATGAAGCACTGCGCCACTGTCTTGTCTGGGTTCATACGCAACCGCTTGCCGTGGTTGACGATGAACCGCCGAGCGTAAGTTGTTGTTTTGTGAATGGTAAAAGCTGCGCCTACCCGCAGGCCAAACGGAGAATAGAGGCAGACTTGGAGCTAATAACGCTGAAAACCGGGCATTTCCGCAGACGGCCACCCGCAGCACAGATGGCCGGAACCCCGCGTGGCGCGGGGATATCAGGCAAGGAAAAGGGCCCGGAGA
>JBBIVX010000013.1:0-77792 GCA_037439465.1 Hydrogenophilales bacterium
CCAGGGCTGCGAGCTGGATGGTGACAACGACGGTGTCGTCGATGCGCTCGACCGCTGTCCGGCGACGCCGGCGGGGCGCAAGGTGAATGCCCAGGGCTGCGAGCTGGACGGTGACAACGACGGTGTCGTCGATGCGCTCGACCGCTGTCCGGCGACGCCGACTGGCGATAAGGTCGATGCCACCGGATGCACCTTGCCAGCGAGCATCCCTCTCAAAGGGATCTACTTCGACAACAATTCGGCTAAGTTGAAGCCGGCGGCCAAGGCGGCGCTCAAGCACGACGCCGAGATACTCAAGCGCTATCCGGAGTTCAGGGTGCAGGTGGCCGGCCATGCCGATGGCAGGATGAGCGACGCCTACAACCTGGCCCTGTCGCGGCAGCGAGCCCAGTCGGTCTGCGACTTCCTCGTTCAACTCGGGGTCGAGGTCGCCAGGCTGGTGCCCAAGGCCTATGGTGAAGCGAAACCGATTGCCGCCAATGACAGCGAGAAGGGGCGTGCCCAGAATCGCCGCGTCGAGTTAAGAATGCAGCACTGAATCCCGCCGCCCAAGACCAAGGCCGCCCGTGGGCGGCCTTTTTTTCGGTGCGCCGGCGGGGTTCAGCCGCCTACTTTGGGAAGATGGCCGAGCGCCGCGTGGATAGCCGCTTCCGGATACGCGTAGTCCTCCAGCTCGCCGGCGAAGTAGCGGTCGTAGGAGGCCATGTCGAAGTGACCGTGGCCAGAGAGGTTGAAGAACAGGGTCTTGGGCTCGCCCGTGGCCTTGCAGCGTAAAGCCTCGTCGATGCAGGCGCGTATGGCATGGTTCGATTCCGGTGCCGGGATGATGCCCTCGGCGCGGGCAAAGGTGACGCCCGCCTCGAAGGTGGCCAGCTGCGGCACCGCCATGGCTTCGATCAGCCCTTCATGCAAAAGCTGCGACACCAGCGGGGAATCGCCGTGGTAACGCAGGCCGCCGGCGTGGATGCCCGGCGGCACGAAGTCGTGGCCGAGGGTGTACATCTGCATCAGCGGCGTGTAGCCGGAGGCGTCGCCGTAATCGTAGGTGAAGAGGCCCTTGGTCAAGGTCGGACAGGAGGTCGGCTCCACCGCCACCAGGCGCAGGTTTTTAGCCCTGGGGTCGCCGGCGGCTTTGTCGGCGAGGAAGGGGAAGGCGGCGCCGGCAAAGTTGGAGCCGCCGCCGCAGCAGCCGAACACCATGTCCGGGTAGGCGCCCACCTTGTCGAATTGTTTCTTCGCCTCCAGGCCGATGATGGTCTGGTGGTGGCAGACGTGATTGAGCACCGAGCCCAGGGCATAATTGGTATCCGCCCGGCTGGCCGCCTCTTCCACGGCTTCGGAGATGGCGATGCCGAGCGATCCCGGCGAGTTTGGATCCTTCGCCAGGGCGTCGCGGCCGGCCTGGGTCATATCGGTCGGGCTGGCGAACACCTCGGCGCCCCAGGTATGCATCATCGAGCGCCGGAAGGGTTTTTGTTCATAGCTGATCTTGACCATGTAGACCCGTACCTCCAGGCCGAACATCTGCCCCGCCAGGGCCATGGATGAGCCCCACTGACCGGCGCCGGTTTCGGTGGAGATGCGTTTGATCCCTGCCGCCTTGTTGTAATAGGCCTGCGGGATGGCGGTGTTGGGCTTGTGCGAACCGGCCGGGGAAACGCCTTCATATTTGTAATAAATCCTGGCGGGAGTGCCCAGCCTCTGTTCCAGGCGGCGGGCGCGGAACAGCGGGCTCGGCCGCCACATGCGGTAGGCCTCGCGCACCGCGTCGGGGATCGGTATCCAGCGTTCGCCAGACATCTCCTGTTCGAGCAGCGCCATGGGAAAAATTGCCAGCAGCTTGTCCGGTCCAACCGGTTTGCCGTCCGGCCCCAAAGGGGGAGACGGCTTGTTGGGCATGTCCGCCACCACGTTGTACCAGTGGGTGGGGATGTCATTTTCTTCGAGCAGGATCTTGGTGTCGGGCATTGTATTCTCCGCGTGGTGACAGGTGGTTCGAATGTCAGCATGCTAACCGAGGGGCGCCGGCGGCGGAAGGTGATCGTGCATTCCTGGCGGGCGTGAGGCGGCGGCGATGCAAAGTCGCCATTACTGCGGCATCATGAGCGCTTCGCCCTCACCGGAGACATTCCATGTTCAAGCAAGGCCTCTTCGTCGCGGCTGCGACGCTGGCCACCACCACCGTACTGGCCGGCGGGTTCAGCCTGACCAGTCCCGAGTTGAGGCAGGGCGCCCGCCTGGCCCAGGAACAGGTTTTCAAGGGTTTTGGCTGCGAGGGCGGCAACGTCTCGCCGGCTTTGGCCTGGGAGGGGGCGCCGCAAGGCACCCAGAGCTTCGCCGTGACCGTCTATGATCCGGATGCTCCCACCGGCAGCGGCTGGTGGCACTGGGTGGTGTTCAACCTTCCCGCCGGCACGACCGGCCTGAGGAAGGGAGCTGGCGATCCCAAGGCCGGCCTGATGCCTGCCGGTGCCGTGCAGAGCCGCACCGACTTCGGCCAGACTGGTTATGGCGGCCCCTGCCCGCCAGTGGGCGACAAGCCTCACCGCTATATCTTCACCGTGCACGCCCTCAAGCTCGACAAGCTGCCGCTGGACGAGAGCCGCCCTGCCGCCATGGTGGGGTTCTATATCAACCAGAACAGCCTTGGCCAGGCGGTACTGATGGGACGCTACGGCCGGTGAAGATCGACGGCCTCGATCATCTGGTCCTGACCGTGGCTGACGTGGAGGCCAGTGTGGCCTTCTATGAACGGGTGCTGGGCATGACCGCCGTGACTTTCGCCGGCGGCCGGCGGGCGCTTGTTTTCGGCGACCAGAAGATCAACCTGCATCGGCTTGGTCATGAGTTCGAGCCCAAGGCCGGCCGGCCCACACCGGGCTCCGCCGATCTCTGCTTCCATACCTCGACGCCTCTTGATGACGTGATATCCCACCTGGCTGCCTGCGCCGTGCCGGTCCTCGAAGGACCGGTGCGACGCACGGGAGCGGCCGGAGTGATACTTTCGGTTTATTTCCGCGATCCAGACGACAATTTGATCGAGCTGGCCAACCGGCTCAAAACCGGTTAGACCGTGTATGGCTCCGGTTCCGCCGGTTGACACGCTGAATGACAGAGTCACCGGGCAACCCCACAGCACGCTCCAGCACCAGCCATCTCAGGCCATCTGCTCCATGCTGCCCTCCTACGAAACGCCGGGGCCGGGCGAGATCCACCTCAGCGTCGATCGCCGGGCACCTTGATGCGGGTGGCCGTCAATAAACGGCCATGCCACCCGCCCGCGGCCACGGTCAGCAAGCCACACAGCAACAGCGTCGGCCGGATGCCGACGGCCTCGGCCAGACTGCCCACCGCCAGGCTGCCCAGCGGCGCGACACCGAGGAAGGCCATGGTGAAGGTGGCCATGACGCGGCCGCGCATATCGTCGCGCACCCAGGTCTGCAACAGCGTGTTGCTGCCCGCCGCCACCAGCACCACCGAAAAACCCAGCAGCATCAGGATAGGATAGGCCAGGGCGTGACTGTCGTTTACAGCGAAAGCGGCCAGTGCCGCGCCCGCCGCCACCGCCGCCCAGGATACGCGCCGCGCCAAGCCGTCGATGGAGGCGCGCGTGGCCAGGAACAGGCTGGCCGTCAACGATCCGGCGCCGGCGCTGCTCACCAGCAGGCCGAGTGTGCGTGCATCGCCGCCGAATATGGTTTTCGCGTACAGCGGCATCATCGCCACATAGGGCGCCACCAGAAAACTGACGGCGGCGATCAGCATCAGGAACAGGCGGATGTCGCGATGTCCGAAGGTGTAGCGCAGGCCATCGCGCAAGGCGTGCAAGGGAGGCTGCGTGGCGTCGCCGCCAGGTCGTGCATGCACCGCCAGCAGAGCCAGCAGGGCCGCCAGATAAGACAAGGCATTGATGAGAAAACACACCGCTTCGCCCGCCAGCGCCACCACGAAGCCGGCCAAGGCCGGACCGATGAAACGGGTGGCGTTCATCATGAAGGAATTGAGGGCGATGGCGTTGGCAAGTTGTGTCCGTTCGCTCACTAGATGCACCACCAGCGACTGCCGCGCCGGTACGTCCACGGCGTTGATGCAGCCGAGCACGAGGGCCAGGCCGAGCAGTCGCGCCGGCGTCGCCCAGCCCTGCCAGGCCAGCAGCGCCAAAACCAGCGCCTGCGTCATGGCCAGGGTCTGTGTCAGCAACATCAGCCGGCGCCGGTCGACGCGATCCGACCACACCCCGCCCAGCGACCCCAGCAAGAGGATAGGCAGCTGGCTGGCGAAGCCCAGCAGTCCAAGCATCAGCGCCGAATCGGTGAGCCTGTAAGTGAGCCAGGCCATGGCGATCTGCTGCATCCAGGTGCCTGCCACGGACACCAATTGGCCGGCGAAATAGAGTCGGAAATCCCGCGAACGCAAGGCGCGCAGTGGGTGGGATATGGCGGCAGGCATGGTGCAAGTTTAGCCGGGTTGACCTGCCTCCGCCGGGGCAATCCACTTATACTGAAGCCTTATTGCCAAGGAGGCATTCATGTCTGTGCCCGACCTTACGGAACATACTCTGGAGTCCGTTACCGTCTTTCGGGGACGCTTGCTCCATGCCAAGCTCGACCGGGTACGACTGCCCAACGGCAAGGAATCCACGCGCGAATACCTGGTTCATCCTGGCGCGGCGGTGATCCTGCCGATCTTCGATAACGGCGACATCCTGCTGGAGCGACAGCACCGTTATCCGCTGCGCCGTGATTTTCTGGAACTGCCGGCCGGCAAGTTTGAGGCCGACGAGGCTGAATTGGCCTGCGCCCAGCGTGAGTTACAGGAAGAAACCGGTTATGTCGCGGCAGAATGGCACTACATCAATACCCAGTACCCCTGCATTGGCTATTCCAACGAGCGCCTGGTCTATTTTCTGGCGCGCGGCCTGGCGCATGAAGGCGACAACCTCGACCATGACGAGTTTCTGGAAATCATTCGCCTGCCGTTTGTAGAGGCACTGGAGATGGTGCGTGACGGCCGTATCGACGAGGCGAAAACAGTGATGGGCCTGCTCTGGTGGGCCCATTTCGGCGAGCGTTGAAGGGTATTGGAAAAGACGCTTGGCCGGTCTGCATAAACTGATCTGACTGCCCCCGGAAACGCGATCACCACACATACATCGGCGTGGTGGTGCTTGGATCTGACCGTGGGCAATACAAGGGCGGGCCTTGTCCGGGCCCGCCGCGCCTATCAGCGCCAGCCGTCGCGGTGGTCACGCCAATGGCCACGCCAGTCGCCTCGATCCTGGGCGTCATGCGTTTCCCGATAGAGATCACGCTCGGCCTGGTCGAGTGCATGGATGAGGCGGCGCCGTTCATGATGGTCGAGATAACCATCGTCAAGGAAATGGCGCTCCATGCGATCGATGTAGTGTTGTTCGCGGCGCAACCGTTCCGCCTCGAAGGGGGTCAGTGCGCCACTGCGCCAGCCTTCATGGAGGCGTTGTCGCAGTTCCCTCTGGCGTGCATCGATGAAATCGAAGCCCAGGCCGGGCCGAGGGATGTCGAAGCGGGGAGGCTGATGGCGCTCGCCCGACCAGTCCGGGGGCGGGAAGCCGCCGGCGGCGCCGTAGGTGATGGACAGATAACCGCGATCGGCCTGCGCCGCCCCGGCGAACAGGGCGGCGGAAGCGAACAGGATGGCGGCGACAGTTTGCGCGAAGGGTGTGTGTTTCATGATGGCTCCTTTTCCAAATCGGCCCACATAAACCTCGTGGGTGATGCCAGATTAGGACCCGCCGGTTAGCGGCGGGTGTCGGAGCCGTTGCGATTTGTAAGCGCTTGTTACCGGCTCACCAGTAAGCGAACAGGACGCCTCCCTCCACCTTTGTGGTGAAGGCTTTCAACGGGTGCTTGCCTTTCTCTATGCAGGCGCCGCTGCGGATGTCGAATTTCCAGTGGTGCTTGGGGCAGGTCAGGGTTTTGCCCTGCAGGGCGAGGTGGGGGATATTGGTAACCTGGTGCGGACAGTGCGAATCATAGACCTTGTAGGCATCGCCTTCGCGGTAAACGAAGACGCTACGGACGCCGCATTCCACCCGCTGTACTTCGCCGTCGCCAATCTCCGCCACGGCCATCACTCGCCGCCATTCCGGCTTGGCGGCGATGAGTTCCGGGGAGAATTCCGGCAAGCCCATCTCCAGCAGTATCTCGGTCGCCCAGACGATCTTGGCCAGGCCCAGGGTCGGGAAGGCCATCAGCAGGGCGTCCACCACCTCCATGGGGGTGCAGCCGTCGCGCAGGGCGCGGGTCAGATATTGCTTGAAGCCCGCCTTGGTCTGGACATCGACCTTGGTGATGACGGAGATCAGGTCGCGTGTCTTGGGGTCGAGATGCTTGCCCGCATCCTTGACGAATGCAAAATAGTGGCCCAGTGCATCGCCACGAACCTTGATCAGATAGTCGAGCGCATCGCTCATGCTGTTTCCTTTCTCTAGTCCAGCCAACGAAGAAGATAAAAAAGTCTGAAGCCTTCGGAGGAACGCGAGGGGCCGCTGGCAATGGCGGCGTGATAACCCTCCGCCGGCCGGGCGGCGTTCCGCGCCTCGACTTCGGTCGGGTAAACGGTGACGCAGTTTTCCGGGTAACGCTTGCGTGTCCTGCCCGCCGGGCTGTAGATCACCACCGCGCTGGTATGTACGATGAGACCGGGCTCGTCGCCGATCAGGTGAGCGATGGCCTCCGCCATCAATGTCCCTTGCGCCCCGATGGCGGCACGAATTGCAACACTTCGGCCGGCTTGGCCGTGTCAGTGTAATAGGGCCGTTCGTTGCGGCTTAAGCCGAGGGCCTTGGCCAACTCGGACTCGCGCGCGGCGATCAGCCCCAGGCACATGCGGATGTTCTCCACCGTAGGTTCCGCCAGGGGGCTCGGCTGTCCGGGCCGCGGTGCGCAATCGCGCACCACCGCCGTCAGGGTCTTGCGCATGGCGCGGATGATCTGTTGTTCCTTGGAAAGCTCGGCTTGGCTCACGGACGGCTCCTGTTGAAAGTCAGTGACGATTGTAGTCGCCGCCGCCAGCCGGTCAATCGCCTGCTTGGGCAGGCGGGGTCCGATCCGGCGAGGGTATTGACTGGCAAAGGCGGTTCTGGTGTACATTTTGCCGTCACTTGTTGGGCAATGACCGCGTTCAATTCATCTGGGAGGCAAAATGAAATCAAGCACAACACTGCTGGTCGCCGCCATCGCCGCCTTGGCAGGAGGGCTCGCGCATGCGCAGTCGACCAAGGGCAAGGGCCAGGTCGTCAAGCCGCCGCAGGCGCAAGCCTGGATCGACGTGGCGACCTTTTCCGGTATGGGCATGGGGATGCCGGGCCTGGGCGGCGGTAATCCCATGGCCATGCTGGGCGGACTTTTTGGCGGTGGCGGCGGCCGCAACGAGTTCGGCCGCACGAACACCGGCATGGCTGGCTCCTGGCTCGACGTCACCCTCCATAGCCGCGCCAACCCCAATCTCGCCGAGGCCACTCAGTTCGTCCCGGAGGGCAGCAAACTGGCCCCGTCCCTGCAACTGCTGTCGCCCAAGAAGGGCCCATCGGCGCCCGTCGACGATGAGCGTGTGGTCGAGGATAAATTCGAACCGCCCAAGGGCAAGATTTACCTTTATTGGGGCTGTGGCGACACGGTGCGGCCAGGGCAGCCGCGGGTGTTGGACATGAGCCGGGCCGGCATCGCCGACTACCGGAAATTCTTCATCGGCCGGCGTGCCACCCAGCGCGGCGCCCACTCGGCCGTTGGCCGTCCGCATTGGCCAAATGAGGAGGATGCGCGCCTGATGCCAGCTGGAGCCAGCCTGGTGGGCGAGCACGCTTTCAAGGGGCAGGGTGTGCCCGACGACTTCAAGTTCAGGATAGGCGCGGCCCAGGACATCATGCCGCCGATCGATCTCAATCAGCGCGACCTGGGGGGGGCGACCCGGCTGGACTGGAAGGGCATCCCGACGGCGCGGGCCTATTTCATCGCCGGCATGGGCACGCACGGCAACAACGAGAACGAGATGGTGTTCTGGTCTTCCAGCGAGGTACCCGAGACCGGCAGCGGGCTGGTTGATTACCAGACCAATCCTGCCGTCGACCGCTGGCTGAAGGAAAAGGTGCTGTTGTCGCCGGAAGCGCGGCAGTGCACCGTGCCCAAGGGTGTCTTCGGCGAGGGCGCCATGCTGCGGATGATCGCCTACGGCACGGAACTGAACCTGGTGCATCCACCCCGGCCGGCCGACGCCAGGACGCCCTGGGAGCCGCATTGGGCGGCAAAGATCAGGGTCAAGTCGGTGGCCAATGCCATGTTGGGCATGGAGGGCATGATGCATAAATCCGAGGATTCGGGTACACAGCCTCCAGGACGAGAATACTCCGGCAATTCCCGACAAGGTGGCGATCACCCGCCCAAGGAAAGTAATGGCCTGGGCGGCCTCGGCGAGGGGCTGAACAAGCTCAAGGGGCTGTTCAGCTTTTGACATCGCCCCTGACTGTAAGGCTCATGCAAGCTTGCTGTCGGCACAATGAAAAAAGTACCGGCTGACCGGCGTCGAGGAGACAGAACGTGGGCAAATATGCGGATTTTTACCGCCGTTCCATAGACGACAAGGCGGGGTTCTGGGCTGAGCAGGCACGGCTGATCGACTGGCAGACCCCCTTCGAGCAGGTCCTGGACGACAGCCGCCTGCCATTTGCGCGCTGGTTCGTCGGCGGCCGCACCAATCTCTGCTACAACGCCGTCGATCGCCATCTCAAGGATCGTGCAGGGCAGAAGGCCCTGGCCTACCTCTCCACCGAGACCAATCTCTCCCGCGATTACAGTTATCGCGAACTCTTCACCGAGGTGAATCGCTGCGCCGCGATGTTGCAATCTCTCGGCGTGCGCCAGGGCGACCGGGTCATCATCTATATGCCGATGGTGCCCGAGGCGGTGTTCGCCATGCTGGCCTGCGCCCGCCTCGGTGCTATCCACTCGGTGGTGTTCGGCGGTTTCGCGCCTCACAGCCTGGCCACTCGTATCGACGATGCCCGACCCAAGCTGCTCATCACCGCCGATGCCGGCATGCGCGGCGGCAGGACCATCCGCTACAAGCCGTTGGTGGACGAGGCCATCGGTCTGACGAAGTCGCCGCCGGCCAAGGTGCTGCTGCTCAAGCGCGGTCTCGATCCCGACCTACAGTGGGTGGCAGGCCGCGATGTCGATTACGCCGAGCTGCGCGAGCGCCATCTCGATGCCCTGGTCGAGCCCGTCTGGCTGGAATCCTCGGAGCCGTCCTACATACTCTATACCTCGGGCACCACCGGCAAGCCCAAGGGCGTGCAGCGCGATACCGGTGGTCACGCCGTGGCCCTGGCCGCTTCCATGCGGCACATCTTCACCGGCCGGGCGGGCGAGACCATGTTTACTTCCAGCGACATCGGCTGGGTGGTCGGTCATTCCTATATCGTCTATGGGCCGCTCATCGCCGGCATGACGAGCGTGGTTTATGAGGGACTGCCCATTCGCCCCGATGCCGGCATCTGGTGGAAGATTGTGCAGGACAACCGGGTCAACGTGATGTTTACCTCGCCGACGGCGGTGCGGGTGCTGAAGAAACAGCCGCCGGAGTACCTCAACAAGTACGACGTCTCCAGCCTGCGCAGCCTGTACCTGGCGGGTGAGCCGCTGGACGAGCCGACCGCCCGCTGGATCGCCGCCGCCCTCAGGGTCAACGTCATCGACAACTACTGGCAGACCGAGACCGGCTGGCCCATCCTGTCCAGCGTCCCCGGCGTTGAAGACCTGCCGCGCAAGTTCGGCTCGCCCAGTTTTGCCGCCTACGGCTACGATCTGAAGCTGCTGGACGAACGCAGCGGACGCGAGGTCGGCCGCAACGAGAAGGGTGTACTCACCATCGTGCCGCCGCTGCCGCCGGGCTGCCTCACGACTGTGTGGGGCGACGACAGCCGCTTCGTCGACACGTACTTCTCCAACTTCGACAACGTCCAGGTCTATTCCACCTTCGACTGGGCTACCCGCGACGAAGACGGCTACTACTTCATCCTCGGCCGTACCGACGACGTCATCAACGTCGCCGGCCATCGCCTTGGCACGCGCGAAATCGAAGAGGCCATCTCGGCGCACCCCAACATCGCCGAGGTGGCGGTGGTGGGCGTACACGACGAGGTGAAGGGACAGGCGGTGATGGCCTTCGCCGTGGTCAAGGACGCCAGCCGCATCGCCAGCGCCGAGGCGGCCGCCGCCATGGAGAAAGAGGTGATGGCCACGGTGGACAAGGAACTGGGTGCCATTGGCCGGCCGGCGCGGGTCTGCTTCGTCACCCTGCTGCCCAAGACCCGGTCCGGAAAGCTCTTGCGCCGTAGCATTCAGGCCCTGGCAGAAGGCCGCGCCACCGGCGATCTCACCACCATCGACGATCCCGCCGCGCTCGAACAGATCCGCCATGCCATTGCGGCGTGGAAGGCGGTCGCACCGGGCTGACTTGCCGGGTTGCCAGTGACGGCGGCTGCGTTATCATGGCCCCCCGACTTTTACGGTGGCCGTCCGATGCGCTGCTTGCTTTTACTCGCCCTGGTGGCGCCCACACTGTCCGCCGCGGCAGAATGGGGCCAGTTCGAATACGATTTCGATGCCGACAAGAAGCCTTGGGCCGAGGTGCAAGCCGTGTTGCCGGCGGCACCCAAGGCGGCGCGATTAATCCCTTTCGAGGTCAGCGCGGCAACGGCCCACCGCCACTTCATTGACGCGGACTCGGTATCGGCGGGAGAAGATGGCGTGGTCCGCTATACGGTGGTGATCCGTACTGCTGGCGGTGCCGAGAACGTCAGTTTCGAGGGTATGCGTTGCGCCACTGGCGAACGCAAGCTCTATGCCTTCGGCCGGCCGGACGGAACCTGGTCGCGCAACCCGCGCGCCTCTTGGGAAGCGATACAGGCGAGGCTCGCCCGCAGCTACCAGCGCGAGCTGTTTTTCCATTATTTCTGCACGGTGGACGGCGCGGCGGACATGAAGACCATCCGCCGTGCGTTGCAAAGCGGCGGCATCCGCCGCGGCGGCGATTAACCGGGCAACCGCCTGGCCGCCAGCCGTGCCGTGACGACGCGCTGGGCGATCCAGCCGAGCATCAGGTAGAGCGCCGTGCTGGCGACGTAAGGCGGAAAATAGCCGACGACGCGGCCGGCGTATTCAAGTGCCCCCATCTTCCCAAAATAGCCTGAGAAAGCCCAGAAGCTCGCGTTGGCGATGAGGAAGTGCGCGCCGACCGCGGCGAGGCCGACCGCCGCCAGTCGCCGCGCCGGCAACTGCGGGGTCCGGGCGAGCACGCGGCCGGCCAGCCAGACTGCGCCGTAAGCCGCCACCAACCCGGCATAGGCCGGGGTCAGGCACCAGCCGGCCTCGACGGCGGATTTGGCGAGGAAAACGTCGATGCCGAATGCCACCGCCGCATAGGCGGCGAAGCAGCGCAGCCCGCCCAGCCACAGGCCGCCCATCAGGAATACTGCCAGCGAGGCGTCGGGCAGACTGATGGCACTGCCGAAGTGGCCGACGCGGGTGACGGCGAGCAGCAGGGCCAGGACAGTGAATACAGTGAAACGGGCTCGAGTGGACACAGGGGCGGACATTGCGACCTCCGGTTGGTAAACGTCGGCTAGGATAGCCCAAGTCGTTTTTCCATCCAACTGCGGCACCGTATATAATCCCGGCTTGCTTCAGGTGTTCGCGGTTCGCCGCGAATGAAACGGGAAACAGGTGCGCGTAAGCCATCCCTGTGCTGCCCCCGCAACGGTAAGCGCTAAACGGTCGTTCAACTGCCACTGTCCTACGGATGGGAAGGCGAACGACTTCAGGCGCGAGCCCGGAGACCGGCCTGAAGTCTGCGCGCGGACCACGGTGGGTGGTTTTGCTTAGCTTCATTTCTTGGCATGACAGCCCCCGCGCCGCGTTTTTTTTTATCCCCTTCCGCGGGTGAGCGGAAGACACCGGAAAGGCTGTCCATGCACCTCAAACTTTGCTATCCGGCCCTGTTCGGGCTGTGCTGTACCCCTGCCGCCTTGGCCGCAGCCGATTATCAACTGGGCGACATCGTCGTCACTGCCACGCGCGTCGCGCAGCCACCTGCCGAGGTCGCGGCGGATATCAGCGTGCTGACCCGCACCGACATCGAACGGGCCGGCCAGTCTACCCTGGTGGAATTGCTGAGCACTTTGCCAGGCGCCGAAATCGTCCAGAACGGCGGCGCCGGCGCGGCTGCCAGCGTCTTCCTGCGCGGCGCCAGCGGGGGTCATACCCTGGTGCTGGTGGATGGTGTGCGCATGACCTCGGCGACCCTGGGCAGCGCCCGTCTGGAGCACATTCCGCTGGCCCTGGTGGACCGTATCGAGATCGTGCGCGGGCCGATGAGCCATCTCTATGGCTCCGAGGCGATCGGCGGGGTAATCCAGATATTCACCCGTCGCGACCGTGGAACACCGCACCTGACCGCTACGCTCGGTCTCGGCAGTTACGGGCACCGCAGCGCCGACGCCGCCGCGAGCGGCCGCACGGGGGCATGGCGTTATGCCCTGGCCGCCGGCCATGACCAGCAGGACGGCTTTTCCGCGCGTCCGGCGGCCTATGCCGATCGCGATGGTTACCGCAACGAGCATGTCAGCCTGCAAACGGAATATGCCCTCAACGCCGCCCACAGCCTCAACCTGCACGGTTTCGCCAGCACTGGCCACAGCCATTACGACGATGGTTTCACCCCCTACGACAGCCGCTCCGCCGCTCGTCTCGGCACGCTCGGCATTGGTCTGAAAAGCCGTCTCGGCACGGCCTGGGACAGCACCCTGCGGCTCGACCGGGCCACGGAGCAGGTCAAGACCAACGGCTACAGTGACCCCTTCCTGCCCTGGTTCGACGGCGGGCCCTACAGCAGCCGCATCGGCATGGAGCAATGGCAGTACGGCTGGCAGCTCGATGGCCACACTGCCTGGGGCGATCCGCAACTGGTGCTGGAGCGGCTGGAGCAGGATGTCAGCGGCGATGTCGCTTACAGCCGCGACCACCGCGACCGCAACGCCCTCGGCCTGTCCTGGCGCAAGCGGGTGGGCGCGCACGGCTTCAGCGTCAGCCTGCGGCGTGACGACGACTCCCAGTTCGGCGACCACGACACCGGCGCACTCGGCTATAGCCTCCTGCTGGCGCCTGGCTGGCGCGGCAACCTGGCCTGGGGCACGGCCTTCAAAGCGCCGTCCTTCGACGACCTTTATTGGCCCGGCGCCGGCAATCCCGACCTCAAGCCGGAGTCGGCCCGCAACCGCGAGATCGGTCTGAAATATGAGGGCGCCGGGCGTGGCGTCAGCGCCGTGGCTTACCGTAATGACGTGGATGACCTCATCCAGTGGGCGCCGTCCGCAAGCGGCGACTGGCGCCCCGCCAACGTCGCCAGTGCCCGCCTGCAGGGCCTGAGCCTGGCCTGGCGCGAGCGCCTTGGGGCCTGGGCGCTGCGTGCCAGCCTGGATCTGCAAAACCCGGAAGACGCCGCGACAGGAAAACGGCTCATCCTGCGCTCGCGCCGGCATGGCGCCCTGGCGGCGGAGTACGCCTCCGGGCCCTGGCGCTTTGCCGGCGAGCTCATCGGTGAGGGCGGCCGCTATAACGATGCCGGCAACAGCCTCCATCTGGCCGGTTACGGTCTCGTCAACCTGACGGGGGCCTACACGCTGACGCCCGAGTGGCGGCTGGAGGGCCGCCTGGACAATGTTCTCGATCACGACTACGAGCGTGCCGCCGGCTATGCCACACCCGGCCGCAACCTGTTCGTGCGTTTGCGCTACGCCGCGCAATGATCCGCCTCATTCTCGGCGGCGCCCGTTCCGGCAAGAGCGCTTATGCGCAGCGATTGGCGGCGCTGTCCGGCCTGCCGGTGACGGTGATCGCCACGGCCGAGGCGGCCGATGCCGAGATGACCGCGCGCATCGCCCGGCATCGGACGCAACGCCCGCTTCACTGGGGTACCGTCGAGGAGCCGCTGGCACTGGCGGCGGCGCTGGGCGCGGTGGCGGGCGCGCGGCAATGTCTGCTGGTCGATTGTCTGACGCTTTGGCTCAGCAATCTGCTGGCGGCGGGCGAGGCCCGTTTCGAGGCGGAACGCGCCGCGCTGTTCGAACGCCTGCCTGCCCTCCCCGGTGAGATCATCCTGGTGGCCAACGAGGTCGGACTTGGAGTGATCCCACTGGGTGAACTTACCCGCCGCTTCGTTGATGAGGCCGGCCGGCTCAACCAGGAATTGGCGGCGCAGGCGGACGTGGTGGTGTTTCTGGCCGCCGGCTTGCCCCTGCTCATGAAAGGAAGATGTGATGGATGAACGTTGGTGGGCGGCTCCCGTCCGCTCCCTGGACGCGGCGGCCGGCCAGGCCGCGCGGGCGCGTCAGAACAACCTGACCAAGCCGCCCGGCAGCCTCGGTCGGCTGGAGGAAATGGCGATCGCGCTGGCGGCCATGCAGTCGCGGCCCCGCCCGCAGGCCGACGCGGTATGGATTACGGTCTTCGCCGGTGACCATGGCGTCGTGGCGGAGGGGGTGGCGGCCTTTCCGCAGGCGGTAACGCAGCAAATGCTGACCAACTTCGTCGGCGGCGGCGCCGCCATCGCGGTTCTGGCGCGGGAGTTAGGGGCCCGGCTGGAAGTGGTGGATGTGGGCAGCCTGGCGCCGGCGCCGCTGAGCGGCGTGGTCTGGGACAAGGCGGGACAGGGCACCGCCAATTTCGCCAGCCAGGCGGCGATGTCTGCCGCGCAGATGGAGATGGCCCTGGAGGCGGGCCGGCGCGCCGTGCGGCGGGCACGTGAGGCGGCGACGGACCTGTTCGTCGGCGGCGAGATGGGCATCGGCAACAGTACCGCCGCGGCCGCTCTGGCCTGCGCCCTGTTGGGCCTGGCCGGGCGGGATATGGCCGGCCCCGGCACCGGTCTTTCCGACACTGGAGTGGCACACAAGGCGGAGGTCATTGACCGGGCGCTGGCCTTGCACCGGCCGGCCAGGGACGATACGGCCGAGGCCCTGCGCCGTCTCGGCGGCTACGAGATCGCCGCCCTTGCCGGGGCCTACATGGCTTGCGCTCAGGCCGGGCTGCCGGCGCTGGTGGATGGCTTCATCGCCACGGCGGCGGCGCTGACGGCGGTGCGGCTCAATCCGGGGACACGCGCTTGGCTGTTGTTTGGCCATGCCTCTGCCGAACCCGGCCATGCCCGCCTGCTGAGCGCTCTGGCGGCGCGGCCGATGTTGACGCTGGACATGCGTCTGGGCGAAGGCAGCGGGGCGGCGGTGGCGGTGTCGCTGCTGCGCCTCGCCTGCGCCCTGCACAACGGTATGGCCACCTTCGCCGAAGCGGGCGTCAGTGGCCAAGGCTGAGACCACCCTGGTCACGGTGCTGCGCCACGGCGAGGTGGTGGGGCGGGCGCATGTCTTGCGCGGTGCCAGCGATGTGCCGCTCAGTGACCGGGGCCGTGCGCAGATGCAGGCCAGGCTAGCGGGGTTGCCGGCATTCGATCGGGTGGCGGCATCGCCACTGTGCCGTTGCCGAGCCTTCGCCGCGGCGGTCGCCGCGGGGCGGTGCCTGCCGCTGGAGATATTGCCGGATTTCGAGGAGATGCATTTCGGTGACTGGGAAGGACTGACTGGTGCCGAGGCGGCGGCCTCTCACCCCGAAGCGTATGCGGCCTGGTGCCGTTTCGACGAGGCCGCCGCGGCGCCGGGAGGCGAGACCCTGGGCGCTTTCCGGCGCCGAGTGTTGGCCGGCTGGACGAAATGGCTGGCGGACGGCGAGGGCGGTCATCGTCTGCTAATCAGCCATGCGGGTGTGATGCGGGTGTTGCTCCAGGTCATGCTCGACCTGCCCCTGTCCTCGCTTTACCGTATCGCACTACCCGCGGCGGCCGCCTTCCAGGTCTCCCTGCTGTCCGGCCATGCCCCTGTCCTGCTGTCCCTGAACGCATGCGCGGATTCCTGCTCGCCCTCCAGTTTCTGACCCGTCTGCCGGTGCCGCTGGCCGGCGAATTCGATGCCGGGGCGCTGGCGCGCTCGGCAGCCTGGTTCCCCGCCGTTGGATTGGTGCTCGGCGGCCTGCTCGCGGTGGCGGCCTGGCTGGGCAGTCAGGTCGATCCCTGGCTGGGGGCACTGCTGACGCTGCTGGCCTGGGTCGGGCTGACCGGCGGGTTGCATCTCGATGGACTGGCCGATCTCGCCGATGCCCTGGGCGCGGCGCACCGCGACCGCGTGCGCTTTCTCTCCGTGCTGGCCGATCCGCATCTTGGGGCCTTCGGCGCCATGGCGCTGCTGCTGCTGTTGCTCGCCAAATTGGTGTTGCTGATGTTGCTCATCAAATTCGGCGCCGGCCTGTGGGGGGTGGTGCTGATCCCGGCGTGGGCGCGGCTGGGGGCGTTGTGGTGGTCGCAGTCCTTGCCGCCGCTGAAGCCGGGCTTGGGCGAGCGCTTTGCCTGGCGGGCGGGCGCCACTTTACCTTGGCTCTGGGCCGTGGCGCTGGCGGCGCTGAGTCTGCCGCTGCCCGGTCTGCTGCTCGTGCCCTTGTTGCTCTGGGGTTGGCGCCATTTTTTGGCGACCAGGGTGGGCGGCATGAGCGGCGACTGTCTGGGGGCGGGGGTGGAGGTGACGGAGGTCCTGGCGTTGTGGCTGCTGGTCAGTGCGGCCTGGCTTTCCGCGTCCGCTTGATTTCGTACATGCGGGCGTCGGCGACCTGCAGCAGGTGGTCCATGCTGTCGCCGTCCGTGGGGAAAATGGCTTGGCCGAGGCTGCAACTGGGGTGCAGTGTGATGGCCTGCACTTGCACCGGCTGGTGGACGTTTTCCAGGATGCCGTGCCTGATCTTATCGATCTGCACGTCATCACCCATGCCCAGCAGTATCAGCGCGAATTCGTCGCCGCCCAGGCGGGCGACGGTGTCGGTGGCGCGCACCGATTTCAGCAGACGGCCAGCGACCGTCTGGAGGAGGGCGTCGCCGGCGGCATGGCCGTGGCTGTCATTGATCGCTTTGAAATCGTCGAGATCGGCATAGAGGATGACGGCCTTGAGTCCTTCCTGCCGGGCGTGGGCAATCGCTTCCCGGAGACGGTGATAGAACAGGCTGCGGTTGGCCAGGCCGGTGAGCGGGTCATGGGTGGCCTCGTGCTTGAGCTGGGTACCGGTCTTTTCCAAGGCCCGCATCTGCCCATCTATGGTACGCACGTAGTTGCGCATCTGGCGATAGATGAACAGGGCGCTGACGCTGGCCAGAAGCGTCAGCGCGAGACCCAGCGCCAGGTCCACCAAAATGGCCCGCTGCGTCGCCAGGCGGGTGGCGGCGAGGGCATGCTGTATCTGGTCGCGCTCATGCCGCTGCAGATCGCTGACGGTGTCGATGAATTGCAGAGTGAAAGGCCGCAGGGTGCCGATGATGTGGTTGCGCGCCATCTCCAGCTGGTCGTTGCGGGCAAGATCGGCGATCTTTTCATGCAGGTCGATGATGCCCTCGACCAGCCGGTCCTGCCGTTGCAGATTTGCGCTCTCGAAGGCGTCCAAGCCGAGGGCACGCAGCTCGTTGCGCGCCTTGCCCACGGCATAACCCCATTTGAGGTATTGCTGAAAGTGCGCGTCGCGCTCGAAAGGGTCTTCCACCATGGCCTGGTAAATGAGGCTGGTGTGGCGGTTGTAGGTGGCTTCGAGCAGGGCGGTGGCCGCCTGGATCTTGCGGTTGCGCAGTTCGACGATATCGCGCATGCGGTCTTCCTGATCCTGCATCTGATGCACCGCATAGGCGGTCAGGCCAGCCATCAGCCCAACCAGGATGGCGAAACCGGTGAGTAGCCGCCGCGACAGCTTTTTCGGCAGCCGCGCTGGCATCGCCGTGACGGCCGGCTCTGATGACGTTTTCATCGGTTTCGAAAGACGGCGTATTGACTAGCGTAATAAAAACACTAGTTTAACTCCGGCTAATCTGGTTGGCTGCCTCTTCCTGGCTGAGCGCGATCCGGGCCTGACCATCGCCCGCGACTGGCAAGCCACAGCGCGGACCGGTGCGCTCTTTGTGGTGATCGGTCCGGAGATAAAACTGACCCTCCTCGGCGGCGACCCACTCGCCCACCCTGACTATGACTTAGACTCAGCCATTCCCTAACCCTGCCGCTGGCGCAGACGATGGACAAATTTACTACTGCGCATACCGTGTGCCAGGCCTGGGACGAAGTCATCGCCACCCGTCAGCAGGGGATGGAAATACAACAACGGGACTGCCCGTGGCAGCAAGGACCATCGCGGCGCGAGTTCTTCGCCCGCCTCGCCGGAAGAAAGGCCTGTAACGGCAGCCATTACACAATCGGCCTGGCGGTGGGCTCAAGCGGCGTTCATGGCGGGTCGTTTTCGGGAAACCAGGCATGGTGGGATAATTAATATGTCTGGATAACCTGAGCAGGTATGTCTTGCTACCCGATTTTTACGCCGTAGTGCCCGCCCGTTATGCCTCCACCCGCCTGCCCGGCAAGCCGCTCGCCGACATCGCCGGCAAGCCGATGGTGGTGCGGGTGGCGGAGCGGGCGGCGGCCAGCGGCGCGCGTGAGGTCTGGGTGGCCACCGATCATGCCGAGGTGGCGGCGGCGGTCGAGGCGCACGGCTTTCAAGTCTGCATGACCTCGTCCGAGTGCGCCTCCGGCACCGACCGCCTGGCCGAGGTGGCGGTGAAACTTGGCTGGTCGGACGAGACGTTGGCGGTCAACGTGCAGGGTGATGAGCCGCTGATCGATCCGGAGCTGATCCGGCGTACCGCACTCTTGCTGCATGCGCGGCCGGCGGCGGCCATGGCCACGGTATGCCACCCCTTGCGCGATCTCGCCGAGGTGATGAATCCCAATGTCGTCAAGCTGGTGCTCGACCGGGATGGCTACGCGCTCTACTTTTCCCGTGCCGCCATCCCTTGGGCACGTGACGCCTGGGCGACCGCCACGCTGCTTGGCCCGCACGCCGCCTTGCCCGCGGGGCTGCCGGCCTACCGGCATATTGGGCTCTATGCCTATCGGGTCGCCTTTCTCAAGGACTACCCGGCGCTGGAGCGCCCAGCCATCGAGGCCTTCGAATCGTTGGAACAGTTGCGTACGCTTTGGCATGGCTACCGTATTGCGGCGTGGGTGACGGAACAGGCCGTGCCGGCCGGCGTCGATACCGCCGCCGACCTGGAAGAGGTGCGGCGTCTGTTCGCCCATTAGATGATGTAGCCAATGGCAGATCGTCAAGGGTTGCGGCGAGTGCAAATAAATTGCTTGCCCTCGGCGAAAACCGGTTACACTGGACATGCAGCCGTTTCAAGTTGGGTATCTCGTGAGTTTGTGTTGCCGCCTTCAAGGTGCGCCCAGTCGTTTTCACCGTTACGTTTCTTGTTCGCTTGCGCCACCGGGCAACCGCCCGATTTTTTTCTTTCCGAATAAGGAACGCAGCATGAATACTTCCGCCACTCAAACCGGCACCGTCAAATGGTTCAACGACTCCAAAGGCTTTGGCTTCATCACCCCCGATGGCGGCGGTGAGGACCTGTTTGCCCATTTCTCCGAAATCCAGGGCAACGGCTTCAAGAGCCTGGCCGAAAACCAGCGTGTGCAATTCGAAGTCAAACGCGGCCCCAAGGGTCAGCAAGCGGCCTCGATTCGCCCCCTCTGAGCGCCCGCCTGGGCGCAAAATAAAGAACCGCGGCCTGGTTGCCGCGGTTTTTTTTGTCCGTCCATTATTGAAGCCATCAAAGCTATCAATAACCTCAACTTATATCTTGATACAAAAAATTAACTACCAATGGTGGTAGGGGTTGACTACCCTGTGCCGTCAGAGATTATTGTGTTTTTGTCCACTTTCGCCCCGATTCATTGGGGCGTGTTTTTACGAGGTTTACCATGCGACTGATTCTTCTCGGCGGGCCCGGCGCGGGCAAAGGTACCCAGGCCAACTACATCAAGGAACGCTATAACATCCCCCAGATTTCCACCGGCGACATGTTGCGCGCTCACGTCAAGGCCGGCTCTGCGCTGGGCGTGGCGGCCAAGAAGATCATGGATGCCGGCGGCCTGGTGTCTGACGACATCATCATCGGCATGGTGCAGGAGCGCCTGAAAGAGCCCGACTGCAAGAACGGCTACCTGTTCGACGGCTTCCCGCGCACCATCCCCCAGGCCGAGGCGATGAAGGCTGCCGGGGTGCCCTTGGACGCCGTGGTCGAGATCGACGTGCCCGATGCCGAGATCATCAAGCGCATGTCCGGCCGCAGGGTACATGTGGCCTCCGGCCGTACCTACCACATCGCGTTCAACCCGCCCAAGGTGCCCGGCAAGGATGACGTCACCGGCGAGGCTCTGATCCAACGCGACGACGACAAGGAAGAGACCGTCAAGAAGCGTCTCGACGTCTACCATGCCCAGACCGAGCCCTTGGTCAAATATTATGGCGACTGGGGCAAAAGCGGTCAGGCCGGCGCGCCCAAGTATTTCAAGATACCTGGGGTCGGATCCGTGGACGGTATCCGCGACGCCTGTTTCGCAGCCCTGGATTCGGTCAAGAAGTAAACCATGACGGCTATCCCCGCTTTCACCGAGGCCGAGCTGAGGCTCGTCGACGTCTCCCTGCGCGAGCGTTATGGGCGCACGGTGGCGGTGGAGGAAGTGGAAACCGAGATTCGTCTCAGTCTTGCCGACCGCGAGCTGACGGTTTGCCCGGCCGTGTATTGGGAAGATGAAGCGCGTTGTCGTTTCGTCGTTTCCAAAACCGCTGTGGACAAGTTCCGCAGCATGTTTTTCTGGTCGGTCAAGGACCGTTTCGCCACCGGCAAGGAGGAGTATGACAATCTCGGCGACTGTCTGGTGACAACCCTCAAGATGCAGGAAGAAGCGGCCCGGCGCCGCGCCCAGGAAGTTGGCGTGGCTTGATTAAAGCGAAACGGGGATGTCAGGTCCCCGTTTTTGTTTGCAACCTGAATTAAGTGTTAAGTAAGGGGAAACGACATGGCGAAGAAAATGAATGCGTTCTACGCCCAGTCCGGCGGTGTCACCGCCGTCATCAATGCCTCCGCCTGCGGCGTCATCGAGACCGCCCGCAAGCACAAGGATGTCATCGGCAAGGTCTACGCCGGCCGTAATGGCATCATCGGCGCGCTGACCGAAGACCTGATCGACACCACCAAGGAATCCGACGCCGCCATTGCCGCGCTGCGTTCCACACCGTCCGGCGCCTTCGGTTCCTGCCGCTTCAAGCTGAAGAGCCTGGAGGCCAACAAGCGTGAATACGAGCGCCTGATCGAGGTGTTCCGTGCCCACAACATCGGCTATTTCTTCTACAACGGCGGCGGCGACTCGGCCGACACCTGCTTCAAGGTGTCGCAGTTGTCCGAGGCCATGGGCTATCCCATCCAGGCCATCCACGTGCCCAAGACCGTGGACAACGACCTGCCCATCACCGACTGCTGTCCCGGTTTCGGTTCGGTCGCCAAGTACATCGCCGTGTCGACGCTGGAAGCCAGCTACGATGTGCGCTCAATGGCCAAGACCTCGACCAAGGTCTTCGTCATCGAGGTGATGGGCCGCCACGCCGGCTGGATCGCCGCCGCCGGCGGTCTGGTCGCCGACCAGGGCATTCCGGTGGTGATACTGTTCCCGGAAATCGAATTCAATCAGAAGACCTTCCTCGCCAGGGTCGACAAGAACGTCAAGGAGTTTGGTTACTGCACCGTGGTGGTGTCGGAAGGCTGCCACTACCCGGACGGCCGCTTCCTCGCCGAGCAGGGCACCCGCGACGCCTTTGGTCACGCCCAGCTGGGCGGCGCCGCCCCGGTGGTCGCCAACATGATCAAGGACGCGCTGGGTCACAAGTTCCACTGGGCCGTGGCCGACTATCTGCAACGCGCGGCCCGCCACGTCGCTTCCAGAACCGATGTCAAGCAGGCCTATGAACTGGGCCGGGCCGCCGTGGAGCTGGCGGTGAAGGGTAAGAACTCGGTCATGCCGACCGTGGTGCGCCTCTCGGACGAACCCTACAAGTACAAGATCGGCTATGCCGAGCTCAAGGACGTCGCCAATGTCGAAAAATTCATGCCGCGCAACTTCATCAGCAAGGATGGCTACGGTATCACCGACAAGTGCCGCAGCTACCTCACCGGCCTGATCCAGGGCGAGGACTATCCCAAGTACAGAGGCGGCCTGCCGGTGTACGCGACGTTGAAAAACGTGGCGGTGGCGAAAAAATTGCCCGAATTCAAACTGTGAAAGAGGACGAGGCGCCACGGCCAGGGCTTTCTCTCTGACATCCCGCACTTCACCGATATATGACACTCGCCCGCGCCCGCCAGCTACTGCAGGTACAGACCGACTTTGGTGGCTTCTATAACGCCAACTCGGCCAAGTTGATATTGTCCGAGGTGCAGAAGGAGCATGGTCAGGAGGCGGTCGATCGATTGATTCGCGAATTGGGTCTGGAGGCGGTGTTCGGCTTCGAGCCGGGCACCCGTTTCGAAAATGGCTTGGCTGCAGGAAAACCTTATTCATGAGGCTGATGTGTGTAAGGCGAATTTTTTGGGCGTGGGCATCGAATCCGCAAAAGTCCACTCTCGTTTTTTTGGGGGGGGTCCCCCCGCGGCACCTGTCTGGCTTGATGTGTTGGCAATCGTTTTTAAGGAGAAATAGAAATGAGTGAAGGCTTGATGTTCGCCCTCGTGGCAGCGGTCCTGGCCCTGCTTTACGGGATCATGTCGATCAAATGGGTCGTTTCATTGCCCACTGGCAACGATCGTATGCGGGCCATTTCGGCCGCCGTCCAGGAAGGGGCTCAGGCCTACCTTAAACGTCAGTACACCACCATCGGCCTGGTGGGCGTGGCGCTGTTCATACTCATCGCCATATTCCTGAGTATGGCCACCGCAGTTGGTTTCGCCATCGGCGCCATCCTGTCCGGTGCCGCTGGCTTCATCGGCATGAACGTCTCGGTGCGCGCCAACGTGCGTACCGCCCAGGCTGCCAGCGACGGCCTCAATGCCGCACTCAACGTCGCCTTCAAGAGCGGCGCCATTACGGGTCTCTTGGTGGTGGGTCTGGGCCTCCTCGGTGTGGCCGGCTACTACGCTGTGCTCACCTCCACCGGCATGAGCACCAACGACGCCATCCACGCCCTGGTGGGCCTGGGTTTCGGCGGCTCCCTCATCTCCATCTTCGCCCGTCTGGGCGGCGGTATCTTCACTAAGGGCGCCGACGTGGGCGCGGACCTGGTGGGCAAGGTCGAGGCAGGCATCCCTGAGGATGATCCGCGCAACCCGGCGGTGATCGCCGACAACGTCGGCGACAACGTTGGTGACTGTGCCGGCATGGCCGCCGACCTGTTCGAGACCTACGCCGTGACCATCATCGCCACCATGCTCCTGGGCGGACTGATGGTGACCGGCGCCTCCTCCACCAACGCCGTGATCTACCCGCTGGTGCTGGGTGGCGTCTCCATCATTGCTTCCATTGTCGGCACCTTCTTTGTCAAGGCGCGCGAGGGTGGCAAGATCATGAATGCCCTCTATCGTGGCCTCATCGTCGCCGGCGTCATCGCCCTGATCGCCTTCTATCCCATCACTACCATGATGTTCCCGGAGGGGGTGGAAATCGGCGGCCAGGTGATTTCGGCGCTGAACATCTATCTGGCGACCATCATCGGCCTGGTGCTGACCGCCGCCATGGTGGTCATCACCGAGTACTACACGGCCACGGAATATGGGCCGGTGCGCCACATCGCGCAGGCCTCCACCACCGGCCACGGCACCAACGTCATCGCCGGCCTCGGCGTTTCCATGCGTGCCACCGCCGCCCCGGTGCTGGCCGTGTGCCTGGCGATATGGGCCGCCTATGGTCTGGGTGGTTTGTACGGTATCGCCATCGCGGCTACCTCCATGCTGTCCATGACCGGCATCATCGTGGCGCTCGACGCTTACGGTCCGGTGACCGATAACGCCGGCGGCATCGCCGAGATGGCCGAGCTGCCGGACGCCATCCGCAACATCACCGACCCGCTGGACGCCGTGGGCAACACCACCAAGGCCGTCACCAAAGGCTATGCCATCGGTTCCGCCGGCCTCGCCGCCCTGGTGCTGTTCGCCGATTACACCCACGCCCTGGAGGCCAAGACTGGCGGCATCACCCAGTTCGACCTGTCCGACCACATGGTCATCATCGGCCTGTTCATCGGCGGCATGGTGCCCTACCTGTTTGGCGCCATGGGCATGGAAGCGGTCGGTCGCGCCGCCGGCTCCATCGTGGTGGAAGTGCGCCGTCAGTTCAAGGAAATCGCCGGCATCATGGAAGGCAAGGCCAAGCCCGAATACGGCACCTGCGTCGACATGCTGACCAAGGCCGCCATCAAGGAAATGATGATCCCGTCGCTGCTGCCGGTGCTGGTTCCGGTGCTGGTCGGCATCATCCTCGGGCCCAAGGCCCTGGGCGGTGTGCTGCTCGGCACCATCGTCACCGGCATCTTCGTCGCCATCTCCATGACCACGGGCGGCGGCGCTTGGGACAACGCCAAGAAGTACATCGAGGAAGGCAACCACGGCGGCAAGGGTTCCGACGCCCACAAGGCGGCGGTGACCGGCGACACCGTCGGCGACCCTTACAAGGACACCGCCGGTCCGGCCGTCAACCCGTTGATTAAGATCATCAATATCGTGGCGCTGCTGATCGTACCCCTGTTGTAACAAAGGGCGATCACCGACCGTGACGGGCCGGCCACGCCGGCCCGTCCTTTTTTCACCACAGTGAATGCGTGACGGCGGGAGGTATGTTTTGCTGCTATGCTCAACAGCATCGCAGCTATGTTAGTATATTTAATAAAGCTAATTAACTTATACCGCGACTTCCCGAAAGGAAATCCAATGAAACTCAACGCGCCCCTGTTTGTCCTGATCGCGGCTGCCACTACCGTGGCGCAGGCCGCCGACCCCGTAGCCCCTGTTGCCCCCGTCGCGCCTCAGGCCGGGGCCCCGGCGGCCCTCCCGGCCACGCCGGAGGCCTGGCTGCAACGCATGACCGATTTCACCAAGAACGCCTCCGCCTATAAAGACCCGCGCGTGTTCGTTCCTTGGAGCAACGCTGTTACCGAGCCCGGTTTTTATCTCTCCGCCGCGCAGGGCGCCATGGATCCCGCCGGCTGGCTCAACATGGCCAATTCCATGGCCCAGCCCGATGCCGTGCGCAACTGGATGTGGGTGATGGATCCGAGTGTATACATGCGCTGGATGCAGGCCGGCATGGACCCCGCTTTCTACACGGCGATGCTGACCCAGATGTCTGACCCAGGCAAGATGATGCGCTGGGCGATGATGCCGCTCGATCCCAAGCTATGGAATCTGATGTTGTCCACGCTCAACCCCAATACCTACATTCGTTGGGGCATGGCCGGCATGGACCCGCGCATGTGGAATCTGATGGGCAATGTCGCCAATCCTGCTCTCTACACTGGCATGGCCGGTGCCGTGGTCAATCCCAATTCCTACGGCCAGGGTTGGAACCCCTGGCTGACCTGGCGGCCGCCTACGCCCGTGGTCGGCGCCTCCAACCCCTGGGGCGGCGAACAGTCGGCAAGCTTCAACATGTTCGATCCCATCGGCATACTGGGCAATCTGTCCGCGTTGGTGCCCGGTCTGAGTCTACCCAACTTCAGCCTGCCGACTATCGGTTTTCCGACGCTGACCCCGCCTGTGGCCAAGCCGGCGCCGGCTGCCGCTGCTGCCAATAGCCCCGCGGCGACAGCCCCGGCAGCGGCCAAGCCGGCAACTGCCGCGCCCACCAAGATCGTCCTGGCCGGCGACGCCTTGTTCAAGCCGGGCAAGGCCGGCATAAAAGCCCTTTCCGTCCAGGGCAAACAACGTCTGGATGACGTCGCCAGCAGGATCAAGGCGCTTGGCGAGGTCGAGCAGATCCGCATCGTCGGCCACGCCGATGCGACCGGTAGGGCCGCTAGCAATCAAAAACTATCGGAAAAACGGGCCCGCTCCGTGAAGTCCTATCTGGTGGCCAAGGGCGTCAAGCCCGATGTCATCATCACCAGCGGTGTCGGTGATACCCAGCCCGTCGTGCAATGTGACATGAAACTGCCTAAGGCGAAGCGGGTGGAGTGCCTGGCGCCCAACCGTCGGGTGGAGATCGAGGTGGTGGCGAAGCAGAAGTGAGTTCCCTGCCTTGCACGGACGTAAAAACCGCGCAGCCGCGCGGTTTTTTTATGGGCGTCGAAGAACCCGATTTTCCGTATTCCACCTGGTGGATCAACTCACAGCGCGACGGGCATCAACCCGCTGCCAGGAGTTCTCGTTGAGCGCCACTTCATACTTCGCCCAGCGGGCGAATTCGTCGAGGGGGCATACCCCCTGCTTGCGTCGGCAGGCGCCGGCCATGCCACGGAAACGGACTGCATTGCCGCCGTATTCGCTGTCGGGGGAAACGGAGAGGATCAGCCGCACGCCCCAGGCACGGCCATAAGCGCCATTGCTGTAATAGTGGCCAGGCTGTAGGTGTGGCGGCGGCATGGGCGGCATTCTGTGTCGACAGTAGGGCGGGTGGGCATGCACCGGGCGGCGACCGACTTGCCAATTCCGCCGCCGCCGCATATCCGGCGTATTTTGCCCGACTGCCCTACCTGACCACAAATCGCATACGTCTCACGCGCTTCCTAGCAGGCCCACCACCACCAGCAGCAACAGGATCAGACCGATCGTCAGCAACGTGAAGCCGAGAATGCGCGAGCCCAGGGTCATCGGTCTGGATGGTGCCTCCACCAGATATTTCGCCAACTGCCCGGTTTCGACCAGACGGTTGTATTCGCGGGTATGTTCACGCTTGAATTCCTCCAACGACACGGCGCCGGTGAACATGACCAGATCGAGCGGGAACTTGTCGGGCCGGAAGTGGTTGTTGAAGAAGTGCACGGTGAACAGGAATACCGCCGCCAGGATGGCCTCTTCGCCATGGAAGATGGTGGCCACGTTGAACACCCAGCCCGGCAGGTAAGTCGCCGTCAGCGTCGGTGACCAAAGCGACAGGCCGCTCAAGCCGATGACGCCGATACCCCAAAAGACCGCCCAGTAATCAAATTTTTCCCAATAGGTCCAATGCTCGAAGACCGGGCGTGGGGCCTTGCCGAGGAACCACCTGAACATGGCGCCGATGTCCTTGATGTCTTGCCAGGTTGGCACCATGGAAGTGGGGCCGAGCAGTCTGAACGCGCTCCTGCCTCGCGCCAGGCCATTGAGGACATAGACGAGGTGGCCAAGGAAGATGAGGATGAACAGGCTCGCGGCGAGGCGGTGCGCCGCCGCGGCAACGCGCGGGCTGCCCAATAGTTTGACCACCTGGGGCGCCCACTCGCTGCCGGAGAATAGAGCGGACATACCGGTCAGCACCAGGGTCATGACGCTCAGGATGAGGGTGAGGTGAGCGATTCGCCAACCCAGGGCGAAGCGCCGCACGTGCGTTTTGCCGGGCGGGAGCGCCAGCGCCTCGGTCATCACCAGCGGGCGCGTCTTGTGTTCCTTCCTGTCCTTGTATTCGCGGCGGAACCAGAGCGCCACGTGCAGCCAGAAAAAGCCGAAGACGCCCGCCAGCAGGAGTTCCATGAATTTTTTCACTGACCAGAGCAATGGGTAGTGCTGGCGATTGTCCGGGTCGCCGTGCGGCATGAAGGACACGAACCCCGCAGTGGCCTGCTTGTGACACTGCCGGCAGGTCTTCAAGCGGTTGTCGGGATGCACCATGGAGCGTGGGTCAGCGACCCTTTGTATGCCATGGTTGCCATGACAGTCGAAGCATTTGGCGGTATAGGCGAAACCGAGCCGATTGACCTGGCCATGATAGGTATTGCTGTAGGTCTTCAGATTGTCCTTGTGGCAGTTGCCGCAATTTTTGGTGATGACGAGGCGGGTGGCGTCATACTCGGGGTGTTCGATGTCATGGGTGGTGTGACAGTCCGAGCAGATGGCGGCGTTGGGGTTGCCCTTCTCGACGGCCTCTTTGGCATGCACCGAGGTGAGATAGTCGTCGCGCTGCTTGCTGTGGCATTTGCCGCAGATGTTGGGCAGGTTGCGGCGCCATTCGGCCCGCCCGGCACTGCCTGTGGGGTAGACGTAATGTGGATCGTGGCAGTTGTAGCAGGTGGCATTGGTGTGCGACTGATCCTCCATGCTGGGGCGGGCATGGATGGACTTCAAATAGCGATCGATCTGGCTGACTACCACCCCCAGGCGGGCATGCTCGGCCGTCTTGTTTTCCTGTATGGCCTTTGCCCAAAGGGCCTGGTGGCATTGCACACAGCTGACCTTGTGCTGGCCTATGTTGGTATGCGGTATTTCCGTGATGTCCTTGTGGCATTCGGTGCATTGCCGTTTGCCATGGACGCTGCCGCTGAATTTTTCCTCCGAGACATAAAGCTCGCGCTGCGTGCCGTCGGCCCGAGGCGCGGCGAAGCCTTCGCTCCCATGACAGCCCAGGCACACCTCTTTCGGTAGCCCTTCGGGCTCCGCCGCGGGCATTTCCACGCCGGCTCCTGCGGCTGGCGGATCGACGGCGTAAAGGGAGGGCTGCCAGATAAAAAAAGCGGCGGCACCGCCTGCCGCCATTACCAAGGACCATGTCGTGAAACGCGCAATATTCATGGCTATGCACCTTTGCGGGATTTAGGGCGGTGGCGGTCAGCCATCGACTCTCTGGTTCCGGCGCCACCTCGCGCCCTATTCCGGAACCTGGCTTTTTTTCAAATAGGATATTAGGCGTGCCATATCCAAATAACAAGAGGTAAAGGGAAGGTAAAGATGGCGTTCGCCAATTTTGACCACAGTCTGTTGCAACGCGGCAACAGTCGCTTCACAGAGTAAGGCGGCGGTAGATGTCCGCCACCCTGGCTGGCAGTTGGCCGACGTCGTCGAGGATGATGTAGTGGGCAGAGCCGTACAAATGCGGCAGGTAATCGCGAGCCTCGCGGTCGATGGTGATGCAGAATGGATGTACACCGGCGCGGCGGGCCTCAAGCAGGGCCATGCGGGTGTCTTCGATGCCGTACGGGCCGCGATAGGCATCGAAGTAATCGTCCGGCCGGCCGTCGGACAGGGTCACCAGCACCTTGGTGCGGGCCTCGATGGCAGCAAGCAGCCGCGTCAGGTGGCGGATGGCAAAACCCATGCGGGTGTATTCCTGCGGCCGTATGCCACCGATGCGGGCCTTGACCTCATCGTCGTAGGGCTCATCGAAGGTCTTGACGCGGAACAGCTCGCAGCGTTTGCGAGTGATGCCGGAGAAGCCATAGATGGCATAACGGTCCCCCAGCCGCTCCAGCGCCTCGCACAGCAGGATGAGCGCCTCGCGTTCCGCCTCGTTGATCCAGCCGCGGGTGGAGCCGGACATGTCTACCATAAAGGCGACGGCGATGTTGCGCTCGGCCCGATGCCGACGCACGAACAGGCGGTCGCTCATTTCACGGCCGGCGCGGGCGTCGGCCAGGGCCTCGACCAAGGCATCGATGTCGACGTCGTCGCCGTGCGCCTGCCGTTTTTCCAGGTGGTCGTCGTCGCGCATGGCCTCGAAAGCCTTGCGCAGGCGGCGCACCAGCCCGCCATACTTGGCGAGGGTGTCGCGGTGGAAGCCGTCATACACCGGAGCCACCGGTTTCTCGCGCATCACGCACCAGTTCTTGCGGTAATGCTGACGGCCCATATCCCACTCCGGATAGAGTTCGGCGCCCTTTTCGTGGTAGGCCCCCTGCCAGACCGCGTCCGGGTCTTCTGCTTGCTCTTGATAAAGGCTCGGGTCGTATTCGCCATCCCCGGCCGGCACCAGATATTCGGGCGGGATGTCGCCGAAATCGAGGTAGACCGAGGTGAGTAGCTGGCGGACGTCGTCGGGCGGGGCGATGGGGGCGCTGTCCAGGGTAATCTCGAAGTCGAGGCGGCCGGCCTCGTCATGGGGGGTGACCGCGAAGCGCTTGTCCCCATGCGGCTCGGCGCCACCGGTCCGGCGCTGGGCGCTCTCCTGCGCCAGTTCGGCCAGCTTGACCCGCAGCCGTGCCTTCTCTTGCTGTTGGCGTGCCGCCATGGCCTCGGCCACGGCGGCCGGGCGCAGCTCGCCCGAGAAGCACCAGGGCTGAAAATCGGCCTGTTCATAGGCCGCCGGCAACAAGGCCAGGCTGTCGCTAAGGCGCGCATCAGCAGAGGCCAGCCGCCCACTGAAGACCGCCCAGCCCTCCGGCAGGCTATCCTCCGCCAGCGTTGCCAACCTTGCCATCTCCCTGGCCAGGCCAGGCAGTTCGCGCTGCAGACAGGCGATCAGTCGCAGCGTCTCCAGACCGAGCAGCTGTTTGAGGGCCCGCTCCGGTTGCGGAAAAACGGCGCAGGCCGCCGTCAGATCGTCCAGGAAGGTGCCGAAGCGGGTCTGGGCCCAAAGAAAGGCGACCGCCGCCTTGGCCAGTTTGAAGTTCTCCTCCGCCGTCGGCAGGACGGCCAGGATGGCAGGCATTACCAGGCGCTCGCTGTCGGTGAACAAGGCCTCTCCCCGTTCCAGCTTGAGGCGGCGCCCGGCAAGGCCATGCACGAAATTGGAAAGTATCGGTGCAACGTCCTCGAACACCACGCCGGCGGCATGGGCCTGGCGGGTGGGCATGAAGCGGTCGGCGCGTTCCGCCATGGCCAGGCTGGCATACATCCCGGCCCGGTCGTAGGTGTCGCAGAGTTCGATCGCCCAGGCCTCGATGGCGCGCTGGTCAAGGCGCTTGAGCATGTCCGGGGCGCGCTTGGCGAAATTGAAGGCGAGGGTGATGTGGGTGGTGGCGATGCGGCGGATCCAGTCGAGCACGAAGTCCTGGTCCTGGCGCGGCAGTTCGGCCAGCATCCGGGCCGCGGCGCCGACCCGGTGGAAGGTGAATTCGGTCTCCAGCCAGACGTCGAGCAAAGCCTCGATGGCGGCGGCGCTGAGACGGGCAGCGGGCATCAGAAGACGGAGGCGGACAACTCCCGCATCGCCGCCAGCATATCGGCGTCATCGGTGACCGCCTGGGCGATGGCGCTCTGGCAGGCGACCACCGGCTCGATACCGCCGGCGATGAGCTTGCCGGCATGCACCAGCAGACGCGTCGAGGCCCCCTCGTCGAGGCCGCTGCCCTTGAGGTTGCGGGTCATGTGCGCGAACTTGACCAGTTTGTCCGCCAGGTTGGTCTCGATGCCGGCTTCGTTGGCGACGATCTTGCGCTCCAGCTCCGGGGCGGGATAGTCGAACTCCAGGGCGACGAAGCGCTGCCGGGTGGACTGCTTGAGATCCTTGAGCACGCTCTGGTAGCCGGGGTTGTAGGAGATGGCCAGGCAGAAGTCGTCGGGGGCCTCGAGCAACTGGCCAAGCTTTTCCATAGGCAGGGTGCGGCGGTCGTCGGCCAGGGGGTGAATGACCACCATGGTGTCCTTGCGCGCCTCGACGATTTCATCCAGATAGCAAATGCCGCCGACGCGCACGGCGCGGGTGAGCGGGCCATCCACCCAGACGGTTTCGCCACCCTTTACCAGATAGCGGCCGACCAGGTCGGAGGCGGTGAGGTCGTCGTGGCAGGAAACGGTGATGAGCGGGCGCTTGAGCCGCCAGGCCATGTGCTCCATGAAGCGTGTCTTG
Source organism: Hydrogenophilales bacterium (assembly GCA_037439465.1). Lineage (GTDB taxonomy): Bacteria > Pseudomonadota > Gammaproteobacteria > Burkholderiales > Thiobacillaceae > Parasulfuritortus. The sequence continues at coordinate 31,673 of JBBIVX010000013.1, forward strand.
CCGCAGCCGGTGGGGCCTTTGAGGAGCACTGGCAGTTTGTTGGCGTAGGCCGCCTGGAAGATGGCGATCTCATCGCCGCTGGGCTCGTAATAAGGTTCCTGGCGGATGTAGTGTTCCTCCGGGATGAGGGAGTGGGCGTCCAAGGGCTTGATCTCCATGTCGGGCAGCAATGCCGGCGATTATCCTAGAAACCGCACGCGCAAGCGCGTAGCGGCCCACCCGGCGGGGGATGCCATCCAGAAGCAACATAGTCAGCAATCATGAGGTGTTCCAGGGACCGGGAAGCGGTCAACGGCTATTTCTTGGAGTATCTGCGAAATGGGGCCAGCCCGCGTTGGCGGGGTGGCCCCAAGTGGCCGTGAGGCGGCCGTGACTGGGGGCGGTAAGCACTAGGGGGTCATTCCTTTGGACCGGTGCTGACGCCTAGCAGCGGATAGAGCGGGCAGAACTTGATGAAGCCGGTGGCCAGGGGGACGATGCCGATCCAGGCCCAGGCCGGGCCGCTGAACACGGCGGCCCAGAGAATCAGGGCCGCGCCCAGGACGATGCGTAGAATGCGGTCGATACCGCCGACATTGGTTTTCATGGGTTGACTCCTTCGATGAGTTGAGCACCGCGCAAGGTGCGCGGCCTGTATGCAATCTATGCGGGTGGCGGCAGCACGTCGGTGACTTTGGTTACCGAGTGCCGCCGGCGCAGCGACGGAGGGCGTCGGCATCGACTATCTCTACCCTTTCCCGCCCCAGACGTATCCAGCCCTGTTCCTCGAACTGTTTCAACAGCCGGCTGACGATCTCGCGCACACTGCCCAGTTCGTCGGCCAGTTGCTGGTGCGAACCCAGTGCCAGCGGGGCGCGCGCCGCCAACAGGGCGGCCAGGCGCTGGTCGAGTTTGCGGAAGGCGACCTCCTCGACCAGTTGCATGAGACCCGACAGGCGCTCGGCGAAGAGGTGAAAGATCGCCTGCCGAAAAGCCGGATGGCTCTCGGTCAGGCGCAGGAAGAGGGCGCGCGGCAGGGCGATGGCGGTGACGTCGGTCTCGACGATGCCGGTGGCCGGGTAGGCTTCTGCGCCCAACAGGCAACTCACCGTGACGATGCAGATTTCACCCTGACGGACGCGGTAGAGACTGATCTCGCGGCCGCTCTCGGCCCGCCGGAAGACCCGGATCGAGCCCGACAGCAACAGCGGCAGGGCCTGACAGGACTGGCCGGTATCGAACAGCAGGGTGCCGGCCGGGGCATGGACGGTCATCGCCTGGCGTTCCACGGCCCGAGCCTCGGCGGGCGGCAGGCTGGCCAGGATGGGGCATTGCGCAATCAGTCGGGCGACATCGGTCATGCGCCGGATGTTAGCGCGCCCACCTCGTGGCGGCCAACTCGTCGGCCTCGCGCGCGTCCACCCAATGATCGCCGGCGGCGGTGCGCTCCTTTTTCCAGAAGGGCGCCCGCGTCTTCAGATAATCCATGATGAATTCACAGGCGGCGAAGGCCTCGCCACGATGCGCCGCGGCCACGGCCACCAGCACGATGGGCTCGGAGGTGGCCAGGGGGCCGACGCGATGGATGACGGTGGCGTCGAGCAGGTTCCAGCGGGTGCAGGCGTCATGGACGATTTGCTCCAGGGCCTTCTCGGTCATGCCGGGGTAATGCTCCAGGGTGAGCGCGGCCGCGTCGCGCACCAGGCCGATGAAACTTGCCATGGCGCCGACCTTGGGGTTAGCGCGATAGAGCGCGGCTACCTCGGCGGCGAGGTCGAAGGCGGCGCTTTGTACGAGTATCTTCATGGCGGTTCCTTGGCTCAACCGCCCGTCACCGGCGGGAAGATCGCCACTTCGTCGCCCTCGGCAAGCACGGTATCGGGGCTGGCCATGTCCTGATTGACGGCGACCCGGAAGGCGCGTTCGCCGGAGAGTTCCTCCGCCCAGGGTGTGCCCCGCTGGCGTAGGGCCTGAAGCAGGTCGGCTACCGTTCCGGGGATTAGTTCCAGTGTTTCGCCGCTGCGCCCGAAGGTCTCCCTGAGGCGGGCGAAATAACGCAATTCGAGTTTCATTTCAGCAACTCCGAGAGGGGCAGGAAATGGACGGTATCACCGGGTTGGACCGTGCTGCCGGCGGCAATATCCACCAGGCCGTCGGCCCAGGCCAGAGAGGTGAGCACGCCCGAGCTTTGGTTGGGATATGGCACGGCGCGGCCATTTTCCAGACGGGCGCGCAAAAATTCGCGCCGCTGGCCCGGCTTTGGCCACGAGAAGGCGGCGGGCACGTTGAAGACCAGGGGCGGCGCTGGCGTCGCGCCCAGGCGAGCCAGCAGGAAAGGCCGCACGAACAGGCAGAAGACGACGAAGGCGGAGACCGGATTGCCGGGCAGACCCAGAAAGTCCGCCTCGCCGACCTGGCCATAAACCAGCGGTTTGCCCGGCTTCATCGCCACCTTCCACATATCGATCCGGCCCAGCCGCGCGACGGCGCTCTTGACGTGGTCTTCCTCGCCCACCGAGACGCCGCCGCTGGTCACCACCACGTCGGCTTGCCGGCTGGCTTGGCGCAGCACGGCCATGGTGGCGTCGAGGTCGTCGGCCACCTGGCCAAGGTCGATGACTTCGGCACCGAGGGTGGCGAGCAGGGCACACAGCGTTGCCCGGTTGGAGTTGTAGAGGCGACCCGGCGCCAGCGGCTGGCCGGGCATGACGATCTCATCGCCAGTGAAGAATACGGCGACGCGCAGGCGGCGGTAGACGCTGAACCGGGTGGTTCCCACCGAGGCGGCGACCCCCAGGCTGGCCGGCGTCAGGCGGGTTCCCGCGGGCAGCACGCATTGGCCGACACGGATGTCCTCGCCGGCACGGCGGATGTTTTCGCCCACTTTTGGCGCACGGGCGCAGCGCATCTCACCGTCACGAGCCTCGCAATCTTCTTGCATGACCACCGCGTCGGCGCCCTCGGGAATGGGCGCGCCGGTGAAGATACGGGCGGCGGTACCGGCCTGCAGCGAGCGGCCGGGGTGGCCGGCGGGGATGCGCTGGGCGACCGGCAGCCAGCGCTCGGCGGTCCAATCGGCAAGACGCAGGGAATAACCATCCATGGCGGCATTGTCGAGCGGCGGCACTGCCACGGTGGACGTCAGCGGCTCGGCCAGCACCCGTCCCAGGGCGTCATCGGCGGACACCATTCCGGTTTCCGCGAGTGGGCGCGCCGCGGCCAGCAGGCGCGTGAGCGCCTCCTCGACTGACAGTGGGGCTTGGTTTTTCATGGCAACTCCAAATTTTGCAGCAGAAAGGCGTATATAGCGGTAACGTCGTCGCAATGAAAGTAGGGCAGTCGGCCTGGCGGCGGCTGGTCGGCCACCACGGCCAGTATATTGGGGTCGTCCGGGTGCAGCCAGGGTTTGCCGAGCGGCTGCCGCCAGACCTCGATCTTGGGCAGCCGGCCATGGCGGAAGCCCTCCACCAGCACCAGGTCGCAGGGGGACAGGCGGGCCAGGTGCTCGGCCAGCGAGGGCTCGGGGGCGTCTCTCGATTCATGCATCAGCATCCAGCGCCGGGGCGAGGTCAGGAGCACCTCCGTCGCGCCGGCCTGGCGATGGCGCCAGCTATCCTTGCCCGGTTTGTCGATGTCGATGTCATGGTGGCTCTGCTTGATGACGGAGACCCGGCGGCCATCGGCGACGAACAGTGGCAGCAGGCGCTCGATCAGGGTAGTCTTGCCGCTGCCGCTGTAGCCGGCGAAGCCGAACACGTTCATGTCATTATCGTCCCACGCCCGTCATGGGCAAAGATGATCTTGGTCAAGCCAATATGGCTGTGTTGGTTCACTGTCTAACGATAAAGCGGTAGATTGGTGACTGCAACGCTGCGCGCTCATCATCATGTCCAAGCCCAGTCTCATCGACCGTTTTGGCCGCCGCATCGAATACCTTCGACTTTCCGTCACGGACCGCTGCGACCTGCGCTGCGCTTACTGTATACCGGAAGGCTTCAAGGATTTCGAGGAGCCGGCGCACTGGCTCACCTTCGACGAGATCGAGCGTCTGTTGCGATTGTTCGCCGGGCTGGGATTGCGCCGCGTCCGCTTCACTGGCGGCGAACCGCTGCTGCGCCGCAATATCGTCGACCTGGCGCGGCGGGTGGCGCTTCTGCCTGGCGTCGAGGACCTTTCCATTTCCACCAATGCCACCCAACTCGATCGCCATGCCCGCGACCTGAGGGCGGCAGGGGTCAGCCGCCTCAATGTCAGCCTCGATTCACTGCGTCAGGACCGGATAGAAAAGATCACCGGCCGGCCGGTGCTGGACCACATCCTGGCTGGCCTCGCCGCCGGCCGTGCCGCCGGTTTCGCGCCCATCAAAGTGAATATGGTGGCCATGCGCGAGAACGCCGACGAAATCGATGACATCGTTGCCTACTGCATGGAACAGGGCTTCATCCTCCGCCTCATCGAGGTCATGCCCATGGGCGATACCGCCCGCAAGATGGGCTATGTCGATCTGCAGCCGGTGAAGGCGCAATTGCGCCGCCGTTTCGACCTGGTGGACGCGATGTTCCCAGGAGGCGGTCCGGCGCACTACCTGAGCAGTCGCGACGGCGGCTTCACCGTGGGCTTCATCACCCCCATCTCGCAACATTTCTGTGCCACCTGTAATCGCGTGCGCCTGACCGTCGATGGCGTGCTGCACCTCTGCCTGGGCCAGGAAGAACGGGTCGAATTTCGGCCCTTGCTGCGTAGTGGGGCAGCGGATGCAGAGATCGTCGAGCGGATCCGCCAGTCCATGGAACTCAAGCCCGAACGCCATGATTTCAGCGAGCAGCCGCAAAAGCTCATTCGCTTCATGAGCATGACCGGCGGCTGACGCCTCACGCCATGGGGCGGCGCGGCGGTGGCGCTAAGCCATTGAAATTTTTAGGCTGTTCGCCGGTGAAAAAGCCTGGCTATAATCTGCCTCCACTTTTTCCCTGCCCGGCGAGGTTTACCGTCATGCAACGCACCCTGCTCAAATCCAAACTGCACCGTGTACGCGTCACCGCGTCGGAACTGGATTACGAAGGCTCTTGCGCCATCGACGAGTTGTTGCTGGAAGCCGCTGACATTCACGAGTACGAGAAGATCGAGCTATACAACGTCAACAACGGTGAGCGTTTTTCCACCTATGCCATCCGCGCCTCGCGCGGCAGCGGCATCATCTCGGTGAACGGCGCGGCGGCACGCAAGGCGGCGGTGGGCGATATGCTGATCATCGCCTGTTATGCCACCTACAACGAGATCGAGCTGGCCAATTTCCAACCCAGGCTGGTCTACGTGGATGACAAGAACCGCGTCAAGCGGATCGGTCATCAAATCTCCGCTCAGGCCGCCTGAGGGCCCATAGAAAAACCTGCTGCGCGGCCGGATTGCCGCGTGGCCCGGTGCTCGAAGGCTCGACTATCCATTTGTCATGCCCCGCCTCCTGTGCTCCGTGCAGTTTGCACTCCGGCCGCTCGCTACGGTTTTTCGGGGGTATGAGTCTGTCTACGACATACCGATGCGATCCCATTCGAAGTAGGGACCGGGGTCGGTCTTGCGCCCCGGTGCGATGTCGGCGTGGCCGACGATGTGCGTGAGCGGATAGCGCGTCCTGAGTTGGCGTATCAGTGCCTCCAGGCGTGAGTATTGGGGGGCGGTGAAGGGTGTGTCGTCGCTGCCTTCCAGCTCAACACCGATGGAAAAATCGTTGCAGCCCAGGTGGCCCTGCCAGGAGGAGGCGCCGGCATGCCAGGCGCGCCGGTCGCAGGCCACGAGCTGGATCAGCTCGCCGTCCCGGCGTATGAGAAAATGGGCGGAGACCCGGAGGCCGCTGAGGCTGGCATAGTAAGGATGGGCGGCCGGGTCGAGACGGTTGCCGAAGAGTTCGAGGATGCCCTCGCCGCCAAATTCGCCCGGCGGCAGGCTGATGTTGTGGATCACCAAAAGATCGATCCTTGCCCCCGCCGGCCGGTCATCGCAATTGGGCGAGTCGATGCGCCGGGCCGTGCTCAACCAGCCGGCGGAGTCGATATGACAAGGTTCTCTTTTCACTATTCGCGGTTCTCCGGCCGGCATTATCGCCATAAAATGCCGCGTCCGATCAACGAGGATTCTCATGCTGGCTATCGAGTTGCTTTTCTTTTTGGTCCTTATACTGATTGCCGCCGAGTTGTTCGTGAATGCCCTGGAACACCTCGGCGAGCGGCTCAAGATTTCCGAGGGCGTCACCGGCTCGGTCTTCGCCGCCGTTGGGACCGCTTTGCCTGAGACCATCGTGCCGCTGCTGGCCATCTTCTCCGGCACACAGAATCAACAGATCAATGAAGAGATAGGTGTCGGCGCCATCCTGGGCGCGCCGCTCATGCTCTCCACCCTGTCGCTCGCCATGATGGCCGCGTCAGTCTGGAAGAAACGGGGCACTCACGGTCATCTCAGCCCAGAGCGAACCGGCTTGACCCGCGACCTCGACTTTTTCCTGGTTGCCTTCGCCCTGGCCTGTGTAGCCCTGTTCGTGCCGCATGGCACGCTCGGCATTCGCGCTGCGCTCGCCTTTGTCATGGTATTGACCTACTTCTTATACATTATGCTCACCCTCAAGGCCTCGGAAAAACTGGTCAAGGACGGTCACGGTACCGAGGCCGAGGCGCCCATGTTCCTGTCACGCCTGGGACTGCCGGAGAACTGGATCACGATCTTCATCCAGCTCGGGCTTAGCCTCGTCCTGCTGGTCGGCGGCGCCAAGGGTTTCATCCATGGTGTCGAACAGGCGGCGCCGCTGCTTGGTATCTCGGCCCTGATGCTCAGCCTGATGATCGTACCCATCGCCACCGAACTGCCGGAGAAGATCAACAGCATCATGTGGATTCGCCGGCGCAAGGACACCCTGGCCTTCGGCAACATCACGGGTGCCATGGTGTTCCAGGGGACCCTGCTGCCGGCCATCGGTATCCTGCTGACGCCCTGGGCACCGGTGAAGGAGGTGCTGGCCGGTGTGGTCATCACCCTCATCGCCGCCGCTTGGTTGCGCTACAGGCTGGCGCGGGGGCAGTTGCGGGTCTGGCACCTGGCGGTCAACGGCGCACTGTACGCCACCTATCTGCTGATTGCCCTGTCCTGATCTCTCAGGCCAGATCCTTCGGCAACGGGAAGTTGATTTTTTCCTCGATGCCGCCTTGCTGCGTTACCTGGGCCGCGCCCAGCTCCCTGAGCCGGGCGATGACCCCATCCACCAACACCTCCGGCGCCGAGGCGCCGGCTGTCAGACCGATACGCGGCCGGCCGACCAGCCAGGCCGGGTCGAGTTGCTCGGCGTTATCCACCATATAGGCCGGCCGCCCGAGACTGGCCGCGACCTCGCGCAGCCGGTTGGAATTGGAACTGTTCGGCGAGCCGACGACGATGACTACGTCGCTGACTTCGGCCAGCCGCCTCACCGCGTCCTGGCGGTTTTGGGTGGCGTAGCAGATGTCGTCCTTCCTGGGGCCGACGATCGACGGAAAACGTTCGGTCAAGGCCGCCACCACGCGCGCGGCATCGCTTACCGACAGGGTGGTCTGGGTGACATAGGCGAGCCGCTCAGGGTGGCGCACCGTGAGACAGGCCACGTCTTCCACCGTCTCCACCAGATACATGCCCCCTTCCACCTGGCCCATGGTCCCTTCCACTTCCGGGTGGCCCGCGTGACCGATCATGACAATCTCCATGCCTTCCGCGTGCATCCGCGTCACCTCTCTGTGCACCTTGGTCACCAGCGGGCAGGTGGCGTCGAACACGGTCAGGCCGCGCCGCGCCGCTTCCTGACGCACCGACCGGGGTATCCCGTGGGCGCTGAAGATCAGGGTGGCGCCGTCGGGCACATCGGCCAGGTCTTCGATAAAGATGGCGCCGCGTGTTTTTAGGTTATCCACGACGAACTTGTTGTGCACCACTTCGTGGCGGACGTAGATGGGCGCGCCGAATCTCGCCAGGGCGGCCTCGACGATGGCGATGGCACGATCGACGCCGGCGCAGAAACCGCGCGGGTTGGCGAGCAGGATTTCACTGGGCATGGTCGATGGCGAGGATCTGCACTGCGAATTCGACCGGTAGGCCGGCCAGCGGGTGGTTGAAGTCGAGTTTGACGGTATTGGCGCCGACTTCCACGATCGTTCCTATCCAGGTCTCGCCGTTTGGCAAGCCGCACTCGACCTGATGGCCAAGCGGCAACTCGGCCGGGAAGTCCTGGCGGGGCAGGGTCTGTACCAGCGCCTCGTCGCGTTCGCCGAAGGCCTGCCAGGGCTGAAGCGCGAACACCTCCCGCGCCCCCTCGGCGAGACCGATGAGTAGTTGTTCCAGGCGTGCGTCGATCTCGCCGCCGCCCACCGTGAACGTCTCCGGCGTCGCCGGCAAGGTGTTGGCGATTTCCTGGCCATAGCTGGCAATGCGGTAATGCAGGGTGACCCGATCGCCGGGCTGGATGCCATGGCTCATGCCGTTTTGTGCCGCAAGGCATCGACGACCAGCAGGCCGGCGCCAAGGGTGATGGCCGAGTCGGCGACGTTGAAGGCGGGCCAGTGCCAGGCGCCGAGGTAGAGGTCGAGAAAATCGATGACATGGCCGTACAGCAGCCGGTCGATGACGTTGCCCAACGCGCCGCCCAGGATCAGCGCCAGGGCCATGGGAAACAATCGCTGGGTTTGTGGCCGGCGCAGTAGGTGAACGATGACCGCACTGGCCGCCAGCGCCACCGTCAGAAAAAAACCGCGCTGCCAGCCAGGCTGGTCGGCGAACAGGGAGAAGGCCGCGCCGGTGTTGTGGACGTGGACCAAGTTGAAGAAGCCAGTCAGCGGGACGACGTCCTGGTAGGGCGCCAGCTTGGCCATCACCGCCAGCTTGGTGAGCTGGTCGAGGACCAGCACGAGGCCGCTGAGCCAAAGCCAGGCAAGGCCGGACTTAGGCCTGTTCACGTTGTTCGCCCTCGCCGTACAGGTTGCTGACGCAGCGGCCGCACAGGCCGGGATGAGCCGGGTCGGCGTCGACGTCGGTACGCACGTGCCAGCAGCGTTCGCACTTGGCATGGCCCAGAGCCCCGACTTCGACCCTGGTCTCGCCTGCGCTCTTCTCTACCCGCGCGGCGGAGGTGATGACGACGAAACGCAGGTCGTCACCCAGGCTGGCCAGCAGGTCGTAATCAGCGCCGTCGGCGTAGTAAGTCACCTCGGCCTGCAAGGACGAGCCGACCTGGCCGGAGACGCGCAGTTCCTCGATCTCTTTGCTGGCCAGGGCGCGCAGCTCGCGCAGCCGGGTCCAGCGGACGATGAGCGCGTCGGCGTCGGCCGGTTTTGGCGGCTCGTGCCAGACCGACAGGAAAACGCTATCGGACTGGCAGGTGAGCGCCCAGATCTCCTCCGCGGTGAACGACAGGATCGGCGCCATCAGCCGGGTCAGGGTTTGCAGTATGTGCCACAGCGCGGTTTGCGCCGCACGGCGGGCGGTCGAATCGCGGCCGGCGGTGTACAGCCGGTCCTTGAGAATATCGAGATAGAAGGCGCCCAGGTCTTCCGAGCAAAAGTGGCGCAGCCGTTGCGTCGCCGTGTGAAAGTTGTAGACCCGGTAGTCGGCCAGGACCGCGTCCTGAATCTGGCGGGTGAGCGCCACGGCATAGCGGTCGATCTCCAGCCACTGCTCCACCGGCCGGCCGTTTTTCGCCAGTTCGAAATCGGCGGTGTTGGCCAATAAAAAACGCAAAGTGTTGCGGATACGCCGGTAGGCTTCGACCACCCGCTTCAATATCTCGTCCGAGATGGTCAACTCACCGGAATAGTCGGTGCTGGCCACCCACAGGCGCAGTATTTCGGCGCCCAGCGAGTCCGACACCTTCTGCGGCGCGACCACGTTGCCTTTCGACTTGGACATCTTCATGCCCTTGCCATCGACCACGAATCCATGGGTGAGCAGCGCCTCATACGGGGCGTGGCCATCGGTGGCGCAGCCGGTCAGCAGCGATGACTGGAACCAGCCGCGATGCTGATCGGAGCCTTCCAGATAAAGGTCGGCCGGGTGTTTCAAGCCCGCGCGTTCCTTGAGCAGGCAGGCATGGGTGACGCCGGAGTCGAACCACACGTCCAGGGTATCGCCGGCCTTTTCATAGTCGTCGGCCTCGGCGCCCAGGAACTCTTTCGGGTCGAGGCTGAACCAGGCTTCGATGCCCCGCTTCTCGACGCGTCTGGCGACTTCCTCCAGAAATTCCTGCGAGCGCGGGTGCAACTCGCCGGTCTTCCTGTGCATGAAGAAGGTGATCGGCACGCCCCAGTTGCGCTGGCGCGAGATGCACCAGTCGGGGCGGCTTTTTATCATCGCCGTGAGGCGTTCGCGGCCCCAGGCCGGGAAAAACTCGGTGTCCGCGACCGCCTGCATGGCCGTGGCGCGCAGACCTTGCTGGTCCATGCCGATGAACCACTGCCGGGTGGCGCGGAAGATGATCGGCGTCTTGTGCCGCCAGCAGTGCGGGTAGCTGTGCTTCAGGCTGCCTTGGGCCAGGAGCCGGCCATTCTCGCTCAGGGTTTCCAGCACCTTTTTGTTGCCGTCCCAGACCGAGAGTCCGCCGACGATGGCCGTGTCAGGGTAGAAGCGGCCGTCGTCGGCGACCGGGTTGGCGACCTCCAGCTTGTATTTCAGTCCGGCGATGTAGTCGTCGTGGCCATGGCCGGGGGCGATGTGGACCAGTCCGACGCCATCCTCGGCGGTCACGAAGTCGGCCAGTATCACCGGCACCTGGCGGTCGTAGAAGGGGTGCCGCAACGGCAGGCCCTCCAGCGCCGCGCCCTTGATCTGGCCCAGGGTCTCAACGGTCTCGAAGCCGTAACGCCGGATGGCGGTCTCGGCCAGATCATGCGCCAGGATCAACACGCCCTTCGGTGTGCGGATCAGGTCATAGATGAACTCCGGGTGCACCGCCACCGCCCTGTTCGCGGGCAGTGTCCAGGGCGTGGTGGTCCAGATCACGGCATGGGCGGGGGCGTCGAGCGTATTGACGCCGCTGCGCCGGGCCAGGTCGGCCGGGTCCGCGACCGGGAAGGCGACGTCGATGGTGGGCGACACCTTGTCATCGTATTCCACCTCCGCCTCGGCCAGGGCCGAGCCGCAGTCGATGCACCAGTGCACCGGCTTGGCGCCCAGGTAAAGATGGCCGTTGGCCTGTATCTTGCCCAACTCGCGGATGATGTCGGCCTCGAAGCGGTAATCCATGGTCAGGTAGGGATTGTCCCAGTCGCCGAGCACGCCCAGACGGATGAAGTCGGCCTTCTGCCGTTCGACCTGGCTGGCGGCGTATTCGCGGCACAGTTCACGGAAGCGCGCGGCGGGGATGTGCTTGCCGTGGGTCTTCTCGACCACCAGTTCGATGGGCAGACCGTGACAGTCCCAACCCGGCACATAGGGGGCGTCGAAGCCATCCAGGGTGGCGGCCTTGACGATGATGTCCTTGAGTATCTTGTTGACTGCGTGGCCGATGTGGATGTCGCCGTTGGCGTAGGGCGGGCCGTCGTGCAGCACGAACAGCGGCCGGCCTTGGCCGTTGGCGCGGAGCTTTTCGTACAACTTTTTCTCGCGCCACTGGGCGATCCAGCCCGGTTCCCGGCGGGCCAGGTCGCCGCGCATGGGGAAGGGGGTGTCGGGCAGGTTCAGGGTGTCTTTGTAGTCGGGCATTTTGCTTGTGTCGCCAAGTGTTGCTGTGATCGGTGTTCAAAGGGGCATTGGCCGGGAGCCCCAGGCCTGAGCCGCTGACAAAGGTGAAAACGCATGGCCTACGGCCACCAAGCCCAGATCAGGCATTCAACAACTCCCGCGCCAATTCCGCATCCTTGCCAATCTGCGCCACCAGCGCCTCGAAATTCGGGAACTTGGCCTCGTCGCGCAGCTTGTGCAGGAACTCCACCCGCAGGTGATGCCCGTAAAGGTTGCGATCGAGGTCGAACAGATGCACCTCCAGGGTCGGGTTGCCGTTCGGGTGCACCGACGGCCGGGTGCCCAGGTTGGCCACACCTGGCCAGTCTGGCTTGGCGAGGCCCTGGACGCGCACGGCGAACACGCCCTTGACCGGCGGCCGGTTGTGCTTGAGCAGTATGTTGGCAGTGGGGTAGCCGATCTTGCGGCCAATCCGGTCGCCGCTGACCACCCGGCCGGAGATGGAATAGGGCCGGCCGAGCCGTTGCGCCGCGCCGGCCATGTCGCCGGCCGCCAGGGCCGCCCGCACCGCCGTGCTGGAGGCGCGCTGGCCGGCGGCCTCGATGGTGTGCAGGACATCGACCTGAAAGCCATAGCGCTCGCCCAGGGTTTGCAGCAGGGCAAGGTTGCCGGCCCGTTTTGCGCCGAAGCGGAAATCGTCACCGACCAGCACATAACGCGCCTTGAGCCCATCGACCAGGATGTGGCGTACGAAGTCCTCGGCGCTCAGGGCGGCGAATTCCTTGGTGAAGCGGCAGACATGGACGTGGCCGACGCCCAGGGCCTTGAGGATTTCCAGCTTCTCGCGCAGGCTGGTCAGACGGCTGGGGGCGGCGTCAGGCGTGAAGACTTCACGTGGGTGAGGTTCGAAGGTCAACACGGTGGGCAGCCCCCCCACCGAGGCGGCGCGCGCGGTCAGCCGGGCCAGCATGGCCTGATGACCGAGATGGACGCCATCGAAGTTGCCGATGGTGAGGGCATTGGGGCGGTTGGCGTGGGGCCAGCCGTGGGTAATCAGCATCAAGATGTATCTGCTTGAAAGAGCGCGAATTTTAGCCGTCCGGGCGGGCTAGCGTCTATGCCGCTCTGCGGTGAAAATCCGCCAGGCGAAAGCCTAGCAGCCAGAGCGTCGCGAAATAAACGGCGGCGCCGCCGGCCACCAAGGCCGTCAGGTGGCCGACGCGCTCGCCGATGCGATAGGCCAACCAGCTCGCCTCGCCCTGCCTGCCGAACCACAGCAAGATGGCCATCGCCGCCAGGGCGAGAGCGAGCTTGCCGAGGAAGGCGGGCCAGCCCGGCTGTGGCTGGAAGATGCCATCCCGGCGCAGGTGGTAATACAGTATGCCGGCATTCAGACAGGCGGCCAGGCCGATGGAGAGCGCCAGACCGGCGTGCTTGAGCCGCCAGATGAAGACCAGGTTCATGGCCTGGGTCGCCAGCAGGGTGAAGACGGCGATCTTCACCGGCGTTTTGATGTTTTGCCGCGCATAGAAGCCGGGCGCCAGTACCTTCACGAGTATCAGACCGATGAGGCCGACTGCGTAGGCGACCAGGGCAAGCCGGGTCATCTCGACGTCATGGGCGGAAAATTCGCCGTGGTAGAACAGGGTGGCGATCAGCGGTACCGCCAGGATGCCCAGAGCCACCGCCGCCGGGGCGGCCAGGACCAGGGTCAGGCGCAGGCCCCAGTCGAGTAGTTTCGAGTATTGCACGGGGTCATTGTCGGCGTGATGCTTGGCCAGCGAGGGCAGCAGTATGGTGCCCAGCGCCACGCCCAACAGCCCGGTGGGAAATTCCATCAGTCGGTCGGCGTAATAAAGCCAGGATACGCTGCCAGTATCGAGGAAGGAGGCGAACAGGGTGTTGATGATAAGGGAGATCTGCGCTACCGAGACACCGAGCGCGGCCGGCCCCATCAGTTTCAGGATGCGGCGCACGCCTTCATCGCGCGGCGCCCAGTCCCAAGTGGGCAGCATGCCGAGCTTATGCAGGGCCGGGAGTTGCAGCGCCAGTTGCAATAGGCCACCGAGGAAGGCGCCCCAGCCGAGCGCCATCACCGGCGGGTCGAACCAGGGGGCGGCGACGGCCGCGGCCAGGATCATCGCCACGTTGAGCAGCACCGGCGTGAAGGCGGGAATCTGGAAGCGGCTCCAGGTGTTCAGTATGCCGCCGGCCAGCGACACCAACGAGATGAACACGATATAGGGGAATACGATACGGGTCAGGGTCACCGTGAGGTCAAACTTGTCCGGGGTGGCCGTGAAGCCGGGCGCCGAGATCAGCACGATAAGCGGCGCTCCCAGCACACCCAGGGCGGCCACCGCCACCAGAACCGCGAACAGTAGCGTCGCCACCCGGCCGACCAGCAGCCGGGTGGCCGCCTCGCCTTGCCGGTTCTTGTATTCCGCCAGCACCGGCACGAAGGCCTGGGAAAAGGCGCCCTCGGCGAATAGCCGGCGCAGCAGATTGGGCAGCTTGAAAGCGACGAAGAAGGCGTCGGTCGCCGCCCCGGCGCCGAAGGTACGGGCGATGACGGCATCCCGCACGAAACCGAGCAGGCGCGACAACAGGGTCAAGGAGCTGACGGCGGCGAGGGCTTTGAGCAGGTTCATGGCCGTGATGTTACTTGACTTGCCTTGTAAATCCGATATGGGTATGATGCCGCGCTTTACGCTTCAACCCGAATATTTGAGGAGTTGCCGACATGGCCAACACCGCACAGGCGAAGAAACGCGCCCGTCAGAATGTCACTCAGCGCCTGCATAACATGGCACTGCGTTCCGAATATCGCACCGCTGTGAAAAAGGTGCGCAAGGCCATACTTGAAGGCGACAAGGCCGGGGCGCAAGCCGTTTTTCAGTCCTCCGTCGGCGCAATCGACGGCCTTGCCGACAAGCGCATCGTGCACAAGAACAAGGCCGCCCGCCACAAGAGCCGCCTCGCCGCTGCCATCAAGGCCATGGCCTGAGGTCAGACGCAGCCCATCTGCGTTTTGGCCGGGTAAACAGCGGGGGCGCAGCGCGCCCCTTTGTCGTTTGTGGGCCACTATAATCGCCCTGTCATCAAGCAACGGAGACCATCCATGAGTCTTGACCGTGTCAATTCTGGGAAAGACGTCCCCAATGACTTCAACGTCGTCATCGAAATCCCGGCCCATGGCGAGCCGATCAAGTACGAAGTGGACAAGGCCACCGGCGCGATGTTCGTCGACCGCTTCATGTCCACCGCCATGCACTATCCCTGCAATTATGGCTATATTCCGCACACCCTGTCTGAGGATGGCGATCCGGTCGATGTGCTGGTGATCACCCCCATTCCGTTGTTGACCGGGGTGGTGGTGCGCTGCCGCCCGGTCGGCATGTTGAAGATGGAAGACGAGGCCGGTGTCGATGCCAAGCTGCTCGCCGTGCCGGTCGACAAGCTGACCAATCTCTACCGCGAGATCGAATCGCCGCGCGACCTGCCCGAATCGATCCTGCATCAGATCAGCCACTTCTTCGAGCACTACAAGGACCTCGAGGCCGGCAAGTGGGTCAAGGTCCAGGGATGGGTCGGCGCCGATGAGGCCAAGGGCGAAATCATGCAAGGCGTGCAGCGTTACAACACCGCCGCCGAAAAGCCGATGTTCTGATCTTGTAGGAGCGGGCTTGCTCGCGATATCGGCCTGCGCGTCGCCGGCAAGCCGCCTCCTACGGAAGCCATGAAGATCTGCATCGTCTCCGACTCGCACGACAACCGCCGTCTGCTCGAACATGCGGTGGAAGATGCCTGCGGGCGGGGCGTCGAGGCGGTGCTGCATTGTGGCGACGTGGTGGCGCCAACCACACTACGCGTGCTGAAAAAATTCGGGCTGCCGGTGCATGTCATTCACGGCAATAATGTCGGCGATGTCCATGTCATGCACCAACTCGCGCACGAGCCGGACAGCCTGCTGCGTTATCACGGTCAGGACGCCGTGGTGCATCTGGGCGGGCGCAGCCTCTTCCTGGTCCATTATCCGCACTACGCCGAGGGCATGGCGCTCACCGGCGACTACGACATCGTCTGCTGCGGCCACGACCATCGGGTCAGCGCCCGGCCGGTCGCTAACGTCAAGGGCGGCACCACCTGGCTGGTCAACCCCGGCACCGTGGGCGGCGTCGGCAAGGGGCCGACATATATATTGGCCGACCTGGAAACCCTGACCTTCGATATCTATGACGTGCCCACCGAACCGGGCGAGGCCTGTAACGTAAGGCCGGCCAGCGTGCACGTCTAAATCACGGGCGCCTCACGACGTTCATGGCGCATCGCCGCCTCGGATTTAGCCAATCTATTCCTTCATAAGAACTTTCGATTATTCTGCCCGTCCGCCGGCCGGTCTTTGCGGTTAACATTCGTACCCTCTCCCCGGACACGGTCCGGCCCCGTTTTTTGTCATCACTCGGAGGCGACACATGACGTCTGTTGTGGCGACCAACCAGACCATTCTGGTCGTGGGCGGCGGCATCGCCGGCATGACCGCGGCGCTTGAGGCTGCGGAAACCGGCAAAGAGGTTGTGCTGGTGGAAAAGAACCCCTACCTCGGGGGACGCACCGTGCAGCTTTACCGCTATTTTCCCAAGATGTGCCATCCCACCTGCGGCCTGGAGATCAACTTGCGCCGGCTCAAGGCCAATCCGCGTATCCAGGTGTTGACCCTGGCCGAGGTTACCGGCATCAGTGGCGACAAGGGCAATTACAGCGTCACCGTCAAGCTGGCTCCCCGGTTCGTGAACGAGAATTGCACGGCCTGCGGCGAGTGCAACAAGGTCGCCACCACCGAGATTCTTGACGCCTTCAACTACAACCTGGGCAAGGTCAAGGCTGCCTATCTGCCGAACGACATGGCCTATCCGCAGCGCTATGTGATCGACCCGTCCGTGGTCGGCAGCGCCGAGGGCCAGGCCATCAAGGCGGCCTGCAAGTATGGCGCGGTCGACCTCGACATGAAGGAAGAGGTCGTCACCCTCAACGCTGGCGCCATCGTCTGGGCCACCGGCTGGCAGCCCTACGATGCCGAGAAGATTACGCCCTACCGCTACGGCGAGTTCAAGAACGTCATCACCAACGTCGAGTTCGAACGTCTGGCCGACCCGCACGGTCCCACCGGCGGCAAGCTGCTGCGGCCAAGCGACGGCAAGGAGGCGAAGAACGTCGCCTTCATCCAGTGCGCCGGCTCGCGCGACGAGAACCATTTGCGCCACTGCTCGCGCTTCTGCTGCATGGCCTCGCTGAAGCAGACCCGCTACGTGCAGGAAGCCTTCGGCGACGAGGGCAAGTCGACCATCTACTACATCGACATCCGCGCCATCGACCGCTTCGAGGACTTCTACCAGGAGGTCAAGGCCAGTCCCAATGTCGCCTTCGTCAAGTCCAAGGTGGCCCGCATCTCCGAGGACAAGAACGGCGACCCGCGCCTGTGGGGCGTCAATACGGAAGGCTACATCCGCTATTCCGAGCCGCATGACCTGGTCGTGCTGGCCGTGGGCATGGAACCTTCGGTGAAGACCGTTGCCATCCCGGCCGAGGTGATGGGCGATTCCTCCGGTTTTGTCATGGCCGATCCGAGCAATGCCGGTATCTTCGGCGCCGGTTGCGCCACCAACGCCCTGGACGTGAACCGCGCCGTGCAAAGCGCGACTGCCGCTGCCTTGCGCGCCGTCCAGGTGGTCAACCAAGTCGCCCGCGCGGAGGCATAAAGAAATGGCTGAAATGAAAACCGCTGCATATATCTGCAAGGGCTGCGAGCTGGGCGCCCGCCTGGATGCCGCCGCCCTGGTCAAGACCGCCACCAAGGAAGGCAAGATGGCCCTCGTGCGCGAGCACGACTTCCTCTGCTCGGCCGACGGCGTGGCCACGATCAAGAACGACATCGCCAACGAAGGCGTTACCCACGTCGCGATCTGCGCCTGCTCGCGCCGCGCCAAGACCGAGGCCTTCAACTTCCCGACCGTCGCGATCAGCCGTGGCAACCTGCGCGAAGGCGTGATCTGGATTCGTCCCGACACCGACGAGGCGCGCGAGACCACCCAGGAAATGGCCGAGGACTACGTCCGCATGGCCTGTGCCGAGGTGAAGGCGATGAAGGTGCCCGAGGGCAACCCCAACACCGGCACCAGCAAGACCCTCTTGGTGGTCGGTGGCGGCATGTCCGGCATGACCGCCGCGCTGGAGGCCGCCAAGGCCGGCTACAAGGTGGTGCTGATCGAGAAGACCGGGGGGCTGGGCGGCATGGCGGCCAAGTTGTGGAAACGCATCCCCAACCGCGAACCGTTCAAGGCGCCGATGGACAGCGGCGTCGCCGACCTGGTTGCGCAGATCGAGGCGGACGCCAACATCAAGGTCTATCTCAACGCCGTCATCGCCAAGACCGCCGGCGCGCCCGGCCGCTTCAAGGTCGACATCGCGGTCGAGTCCGGCATGACGGTGACCGAGGACATCGGTGCCATCATCCAGGCCACCGGTTTCACGACCTATGACATGGCCAAGTTGCCCAATCTGGGCGCCGGTCAGGCCAACGTGGTTGACCAGCTCGGTCTGGAGGCCCTGGCCCGCGCAGCCAATGGCGGCCCGATCAAGCGTGCCGACGGCAAGGAAGTCAAGTCGGTGGTGTTTGTCCAGTGCGCCGGTCAGCGTGACGCGACCAAGACGCATCTCGAATACTGTTCCGGCCACTGCTGCGCCACCAGCGTCAAGCAGGCCATGTACTTCAAGGACGCCAACCCGGACGTCGATACGGTGGTGCTCTACACCGACCTCAGGATGCCCGGCAACAATGAGGACTTTTACCGCGCCGCCCAGAACAAGGGCGTGATCTTCTCCAAGGGCGCGGTGGCCAACGTCAGCACCAGCGGCGATGGCTGCAAGGTCACGTTCAAAGACCTGATATTGAACGAGGAGACCAGCGCCGATGCCGACCTGGTGGTGCTGGCCACTGGTATGGTGCCGACCACCGGCCCCGATCTCGATCAGCTCAATGAAGCCAACCGCGCCGCCGAGGGTGGTGACGCGGCGGCCAAGGAACAGGTCATCCAGATGATGTCGCAGTCGGTACTGAACCTCGATTACCGGCAAGGCCCGGACGTGCCGCAGTTCAAGCATGGCTTTAACGACAGCCACTTCATCTGCTTCCCTTATGAGACCCGCCGCACGGCCATCTACGCCGCCGGCCCGGTGCGCCGTCCGATGGACATCGCCCAGGCCCAGGAAGACGCCACCGGCGCCGTCATGAAGGCGATCCAGGCGATGGAAAACGCCGGTCTGGGCAAGGCCGCGCATCCGCGCTCCGGCGACTTGAGCTTCCCGACCGCCCGTCTGGAAGGTTGCACCCAGTGCAAGCGCTGCACGGTGGAGTGCCCGTTCGGCGCCATCGACGAGGATGAAAAACGCTTCCCGCTGTTCAATGAGTCGCGCTGCCGCCGTTGCGGCACCTGCATGGGTGCCTGCCCGGTGCGGGTGATTTCGTTCGAGAACTACTCGGTCAACACCGTCGGCGCGCAGATCAAGGCCGTCGATATTCCGGATGAGTTCTCCGAGAAGCCGCGTGTGCTCATCCTGGCCTGCGAGAACGACGCCTACCCGGCGCTCGACATGGCCGGCATGAACCGCAACGCCTATGACCCGTTCGTGCGGGTCATCCCGGTGCGCTGCCTGGGGTCGGTCAACACCATCTGGATCACCGATGCACTCAACTCCGGCTATGACGGCGTCATGCTGATGGGCTGCAAGCACGGCGAGCAGTATCAGTGTCACTTCGTCAAGGGTTCGGAACTGGGCCGTTATCGCATGTCCAAGATATACGACACCCTCAAGGGCATGAACCTGGAAGAGGAACGGCTGATGGACCTGGAAGTCGCCATCACCGACATCGACACCTTGCCCAAGAAGATCAACGACTACGCCGCCCGGATCGTCGAGATGGGCATGTCGCCGTTCAAGGGATTGTGAGGAGAGTGCGATGAGCGATATGAACCAGCAAATGACGGCCCGCTACAAGAACAATTTCCTCAAGGAGATCGAGCAGCAGGCCGAGATGGGCGAATGGGTGAAGATGTGCATGCAATGCGGCGTCTGCTCCGGTTCCTGCCCGACCAACTTTCACCCCGGCTGGCAGCATCCGCCGCAGGAAATCTTCATGCTGATCCGGGCCGGCAAGCGCGACGAGGTGTTGGATTCGCCATCGATGTGGATGTGCACCTCCTGCTATAACTGCTACGTGCGCTGCCCGCGCAAGTTGCCGATCACCCACATCATGCACGGCATCGCCGAGTACGCCTATCGGCTCGGCCGGGCGCCCAAGGGTCAGCCCACCCTGCACCTGTCCAAGACCTTCTGGAACAACTGCACCAAGACTGGCCGCACCAATGAGGTCAAGCTGACCCAGACCCTCTACTTCAAGGACGGCATTGTTTCCGGGATCAAGAAGGCCCTGGCCATGCAGGACGTTGCCCTCGGTCTGGTCAAGGCCGGCCGGTTGAACATCATGGAAGCCCTCGGCGGCGGCCACAAATGCAAGGGCGCCAAGGGCATCCACGCGATGCTGGCCAAGGCCCGTGAATTGGAAAACCAGCGCAAGGGCCGCGCGGCCTAAGGAGCAAGAAAGATGGCTAAGAAGGAATACGCGTTCTATCCCGGCTGCTCATCGCAGAAGGGCGCTTCCGCCTCCAACTACCTGGTGTCGGTGGAGTCCATGTGTAAGACGCTGGACATCAAGATGACCGAGATCCCGGACTGGAACTGCTGTGCCGCCTCCATCAGTTACGCCGAGGCCGGCAATCTGCCCCGGCATGTATTGAACGCCCGCAACTTCGCCCTGGCGGCGGACAACCTGCCCGGCCAGGATATCGTCGCCACCTGCGCCGCCTGCTGGCTGGGCGCGCGCGAGTCCAAGGAGCGCCTGGAGCATAATTCGGTGTTGCTGGAAGATACCAACACGGCGCTCAAGGAGGCCGGCCTGAACATCAAGGTGATCCCCGAGATCAAGCACATGGTCGAGGTGCTGATCGAGGACCTGGGTTACGCCGAGCTGGCCAGCCATGTCAAGAAGCCGCTCGCCGGCATGAAGATCGCCGGCTATGTCGGCTGCCAGACCAACCGGCCGTTCGGCATCCACGGCGAATCGTTCGAGAACCCGATGTATCTCGACAAATTGATCGAGACCGTCGGCGCCGAAGCGACCCCGTATGACCAGAAGGTGACCTGCTGCGGCGGCGCGCTGGCCTTCTCCGAGCCGGAAAAGGCCCAGGCCCAGATCAAGGACATCATCGAGTCCGCCTACGACTCCGGCGCCGAAATGGTGGTGACGCCGTGCCCGCTGTGTCAGGCCAACGTCGAGGTCTACCAGGGCCAGATCAACAAGCGCTATGGCACCAAATTCAACCTGCCGGTGCTGTATTACAGCCAGTTGATGGTGGTGGCCTACGGCGGTTCCGCCAAGGATGCCGGCCTCAATGGCCAGGTGATCCGGGCCCGCAAGCTGGAAGACATGGCATCGAAATAACACTCGCTTTGTGTCACACTTGCAGGGGCTTTAGGCCCCTGTTTTTATTGGATTGGTAGCCATGAAACGCCCGAAGACAGTTGACGAATACGTCGATCTGGTGCACCAGGCCGTCTACGAGATCGACGAATTCCGCACCAGCCTCGATTACGAGCCGGAAAACGCCGAGATGTATGGGCCCTTCATCGAGCACCTCGATACCCTGGTGCGCAAGGTCTACGACGACATGGTCAGTGGCAGGTACGAATGGGGTTACGGCGAGGACCTGCCGTTCATGCCACTGGTGGTGAAGTACAGCCGCTTCATCCCCTTCCAGCGCATGCTGATCACCATCAACGAAACCCACAAGAACGGACTCGACGTTGGCTAAATTACTCTTCATCGTTGCCGCCGTGGCCGTCCTCGTGTTCTGGCTCAAGAGCCAGGGCCGCAAGCGCGGCGACCTCAATGCCAAGCCGAAACGGGATGTGGAAGACATGGTTCGCTGCCAGGTATGCGGTATCAACCTGCCGCGCTCGGAGGCCATACTGAGTCATGGGCGTATCTATTGCTGCGACGAGCATAGACAGCGGGATAAGTCCTGACGCGCATGGCAGCCCCCCGGATCACGAACGTCGTCCTGCCATGCGCCGTGCCCCCTCTCCCTTAGCTTTATACCGCGCGAGGAGGGCGGAACAACGTGTCGCTACGCGGCTTTCACGCTAACCGTTCAGCCACCGTGGATCGCGTTGATTTCTATCCCGACAGTTTCTGGCGTTCGCTCAAGCAACTCAACGCCTTCCGTTTTTTTCTCGCTGTCTATTTCATCATCACGGCCCTGTTCGCGGAACGTCTGCCTCAGCTCGGTCAAAGCCATGGCGGCCTGACCCTGGCGGCTGGTCTGGTCTACGCCACCCTCGCCCTTTGGTTCCGTCACGGCTTGCAAGCACGCTCCCCGGCCTTTGCGGCGCAATTATTGCGGCAATTGCTGACAGATATCCTGGCTATCTCCTTTCTCATGCATTACGGCGGTGGTAACGAGACCGGCCTTGGTCTGTTGCTAACCGTGCCCATGGCCGCCTCCGGCCTGCATCCGCAAACCCGCGCCACGCTCGGGCTGGCGGCCATGGCCAGCATTGCCGTATTGCTGGAGCAGGTGTTTTACGCTTATGGCAGCGGTTTTAACGATGGCTATCTGCGCGCCGCCATGCTCGCCGTGGGGTTTTTTACCATCGCTGCCATCTCCCATGTGCTGGCCAAGGGGGCACTGAGCGCGGCCCGGATAGCCGGCGAGAAAACCAGGGAGGCGGAGGACCTCGAGCGGATCAGCGGCAAGGTCATCCAGGATCTGCCCTACGGTGTTCTGGTGTTGGACCGCGAGGGCCGGGTGCTGTTGTTCAATGCCCAGGCAGAAGCCCTGATCGGCGCTCCGGTGAGGGTCCAGGCCGGCATAGGCGAATGTCTGCCGGAGTTGGCCGGGCCCTGGCGCGACTGGTTGGGCGGTGCTGGCTCCACCCCTTACCTTTTCGAGACTGCGGAGAAGCGGCGCCTGCGCGCCCGCTTGCTGGAACTTGGCCCAGGGCGCAGCGAAGGGGCAATGGTGGTGGTCGAGGACATGAGCGAACTGGAGCAGGAGGCCACGCATATGAAACTGGCCGCCCTCGGGCGGTTGACCGCCAACCTGGCGCACGAGATCCGCAACCCGCTGTCGGCGATCAACCATGCCGCCCAGCTCCTCCAGGAAGACAGCCGGGACGACCCTGACATGGGGCGGCTGACCCGCATCATCGAGGATAATGTCGGGCGGCTCAATTGTCTGGTGGAGGATGTGCTCTCCCTTAGCCGCCGCGATAGGCAGAACCGCGAAAACATCAAACTGGATGCCTTCCTGGCGGAATTCGTGGCGCATTTCGAACATGCCGAGTCCGTCCCCGATGGCGTCATCCGGAGCGAAGTCGGCTCCGGTCTGGAGATCGTTTTCGATCGACTGCATCTGCACCAGATACTCTGGAATCTCTGCCGCAATGCCTTCCGCCACTGTTCGCGAGGCCCCGGCAGCATCCAGCTCAGGGCGGCGGTGGTCGGCGACATGGCTCATATCGAGATATACAATGACGGCCCCAGCATCCCGGCCGAGATGCGACAGCGCCTGTTCGAGCCCTTCTATTCCACGGCCAGCCTGGGCACCGGCCTCGGGCTGCATATCGCCCTCGAACTGGCGCAGGCCAACGACGGCCAGTTACGCTGCCTGGAACAAGCCCAGGGCGCACGCTTCAGGTTGAGCGCCCGCCTGCCGAAACCCTAAACTAGCCTGCCGACATGGAAATACCCACCGTACTCATCATCGACGACGAGCCCGATCTGCTCGATCTGGCGGATCTGACGCTGGCCCGCATGGGGCTCAATGTCGAGCGCGCCAGCGACGTCGCCTCGGCCATGCGTAAACTCCAGGCGCGGCAGTACGAGCTGTGTCTCACCGACATGCGCTTGCCGGACGGCGATGGCCTGGAAATCGTCCGCCACATCAGCGCTCACTCGCCGCTGACTCCGGTCGCCGTCATCACCGCCTTCGGCTCCGCCGACAACGCCGTGGCGGCCCTCAAGGCCGGGGCCTTCGATTACCTGTCCAAACCCGTTTCCCTGGAGCAATTGCGCACTCTGGTGAAGACAGCCCTGAAGGTGCCCCATGCCGATCAACAGGAAATGCGCAAGGTACGTCTGATCGGCGAATCCCAGGTCATGCAGCAGATTCGCGCCAAGATCGAGAAACTGGCCCGCAACCAGGCTCCCGTCTTCGTCAGCGGCGAATCCGGGACCGGCAAGGAGGTGGCCGCCCGGCTCATCCATGAGATCGGGCCGCGTTCGGGGAAACCTTTCCTCGCCGTCAACTGCGGCGCCATCCCGGAAAACCTCATGGAAAGCGAGTTCTTTGGTTATCGCAAAGGCGCCTTCACCGGGGCGGACATGGATCGGGACGGTTTCTTCCAGGCCGCCAACGGCGGCACCCTCTTTCTCGATGAGGTGCTGGACTTGCCCATGAGCATGCAGGTCAAACTGTTGCGCGCCATCCAGGAGCGCAGCGTGCGCCGTGTCGGCGGAACGGTCGAAGAGCCGGTCGACGTGCGCCTCATCAGCGCTTCGCATCAGGACATGGCCGGCGCGGTCGAGGCCGGGAGGTTTCGCCACGATCTCTATTATCGGCTCAATGTCATCGACCTCAGGATGCCGGCCCTGGCGGAACGCCCTGAAGATATCCCGCTGCTGGTGGACTTCATCATCGGCCGCGTGGCGCGTGGCATGGCGCCCATGCCGCGTCTTTCCGAGGCGGCCTTGCAGGCGCTCAAGCACTATGCCTTCCGCGGCAATGTGCGTGAATTGGAGAATATCCTGGAACGGGCGCTGGCCTTGTGCGATGCCGCCATTATCGACGTCGCCGACCTCAATCTCACCCCGGATACTCGGGGCGTCCATGGCGAGGCGATGCCGGGCGCCGACCTGCCTTTGCAGGAATATCTCGACCAGGTGGAACGGGAAAAGATCATCGAGGCCTTGGCCGATGCCGGCGGCAACAAGACCGCCGCCGCGCGCCGGCTCGGCGTCACCTTCCGCAGCCTGCGTTATCGGGTGGAGCGGTTGGGCATCGAATAGTCAAAGTACCGCCGGCAGCCAGGTGACCCCCTTGCGCCGGCAGGTCATTCCAGGGCAAGGGCGACGGCGGCGAGCAGTTCATCGACCGGACCCGAGAAGGGCGGGGTATGGATGCCGCCAACCTTGGCCGTCAGGGTGTGGGTCTGCCCTGACCAGTCGAAGAGGATGTGTCGGAGACTGTCACGAATCGCCCGCTCGATACGGGCGGAGACAGCGAGCGGACAGTTGGTGAGCAGGACGCCGAAATCCTGGGCGTCCATACGTGCGATGAGGTCGCTGTCGCGCACTTGCGAGCGCAACAGGGAGGCGATATGGCGCACCAGTGCATCGCCCGCTGGCTGACCGGACGCGTCGTAGACACGCTCCGCCCCCACGATCCGGACATGGATGTAGGTCATGGGCAGGTCGCTGGCCCGCTGGTTCAGCAGCACCTTGCTCAGCCGGCTTTCCATGTAATGCAGGCCGGGCAGGGCGGTGAGTGGGTCACGGTCCCACAGGTCCGGTTGCTGACGCATCCATTCGCGTGCCTCGGTGACGTCGCGCAGCACCAACACCATGCCGCGTATCTGCTTGCCCTCGTCGCGTATCGCCTCACAACTGCCCTCGATATCCAGCTCGATGCCCTGCCGATTGATCAGCTTGGCGTGGGTGGGAAAGGCGAGAGGTGTGCCAGCTTTCATCTTGTCCAGCAGCGTTCCGAACAGCGGTTCACGGGTATGCGGATCAAATATCATGAGCGCCTGCTTGGCCTCGTCGCCCGCCAATTCATTCTGCTCGACGCCGAGCAGTTTCCGGGCGGCGGGGTTGAGGTGGCAGAAGTGTTCCTCCAGATCGAAACGGATGACGGCATCGGAGATGGCGGCCAGCGTGACCTCGGCCTTGCCCTTTTCCATACGCAGGGCGTTTTCCTGCCGGCGCGTGATGCGCGCCACCAGCACGGCCATCAACAGGCTGACCAGCAGAGCGAGGCCGCCCATACCGTAGGCGAGGCGGTGGGCTTTGTGTTCCACCGACTGGGCCTTGGCCAGGGCCAGGCGATTCTTGTCCTGTTGCAGACTGATAAGGCGGTCCCAGGTGCTCATCATGCGTATCTGGGCGGGCGCTATCCGCTCCACCTCGGCTTCGGCTGCGGTGCGCGTGGTCAGGCCGGGCAATCGCTCGAAGTAGCTATCGCTCAATGCCTCGACTGTGGCGATGTCCTGGCGAATATCGCGCCAGATGGCGAGCTCGTCCTTGTCCAGGGGCAGGGCGAGGAAGTCGTCGCGCAACTGTATGAAGCGCGCCGCCAAGTGGTAGAAGCGCATGTAGGCCTCGTCGCGGGCAAAGGCGTCTTCCATCTCGGCGGTATTGAGCAGGGCCAGATGGCGCTCCCGTTGCAGGCCACGCATTTGTGTCGCCAGATCTTCCTTGCGGTTCTGCTGTTCCACGATGGCGGAGACCTGTTGGCCGAGGGTGCGCACTTGGCCGATGCCGGCGGCGATCAAGGCCAGCATGATCAACAAAATGATGCCGAATCCCGCCACCACGGGCACAAGTATGGTTGATCTGTGATTCATGTTTTCCGTCCCCCGCATGTCGGCCGCGAGCCATGCCGCCCAAGCCTCCGCTAGATTATTGTCTGGCGGCCGTTCTGTCGAGGGCGGATGTCAGTCAGGGTGGGGCAGCCCGGTCAACCAGTGGCTGTAGAGTCGATCGGCGACGGCGCGCATGACGGGCAGGGCAATGGGCGTCTGCGCCAGGATGGTGGCCGTGTCCTGTACCGCCGGGCCAGGCGCGGCGGCGATTTCCGCGGCACCGGCGGCACACCACTCCCGGATCATGAGCTCGGTCATTTCCACATGGCATTGCAAGGCCAGATGGGGGCCCAGAGCGAAGGCCTGGTTGGCGCAATGCACATTGCCCAGGAGTCGGACCGCGCCGGTTGGCAGGCTGAAGGTCTCGCCGTGCCAATGAAAGGCCTGGAAGTCGCGATAATCGCCGAACCAGGCGGTGGCCGCAGCGTTGTCCGCCACGGTCACTCCGCCCCAGCCGATCTCTTTCACGGGGTTGCGGCGGATGACGCCGCCCAGGGCTTTGGCCATCAATTGGCCGCCCAGGCAGTGGCCGAGCACCGGGACGTCGGCCGCCACGGCCGCGCGGATCAGTGCCAGTGACTGCGCTATCCAGGGCAGGTCGTCGTTGACGCTCATCGGCCCGCCCATGAATACCAGACCGGAATAGTCACGAAAAGAGACGGGAATGGCCTCGCCACGATCCACGCGGATCAATTGCCAGCTGAGGCCGCGCGTCGCCAGAAATTCGCCCAGGTAACCCGGGCCCTCGTGGGCGACATGGCGAAAGATGGCGATGGGTTTCATGGTTTGGCTTTTTTGTCGCGCTCGATCAAGGCGTAAGCCGAGTGGTTGTGGATCGATTCGAAGTTTTCCGCCTCGACGGTGTAGGCGTCGATCCGTTCGTCCCGGTTCAGCGCCGCGGCGACGTCGCGCACCAGGTCTTCCACGAACTTGGGATTGTCATAGGCGCGTTCGGTGACGAATTTTTCGTCTGGCCGCTTGAGCAGGCCATAGAGCTCGCAGGAGGCATTGTCCTCGGCGAAGCGGACCAGGTCTTCGATCCAGATGAAACTGTTGGTACGCACCGTCAGGGTGACGTGGGAACGCTGGTTGTGGGCGCCGTAATCGGAAATCTTCTTGGAACAGGGACAGAGGCTGGTCACCGGCACCACGATGCGCAGTGTCTGGATATAGTCGCCGTTGCTGATCTCGCCGATGAACGTGACATCATAGTCGATCAGGCTCTCCACCCTGGACACCGGCGCTTTTTTGTTGATGAAGTAGGGAAAGTTCATTTCAACGTGGCCGGATTCCGCCTCCAGGCGCTGCACCATCTGGCGCATCATGGTCTCGAACGACTCCACGGAGAATTCGCGCTCGTAGCTGTTCAGTATCTCCACGAAGCGGGACATGTGCGTGCCCTTGAAGTGATGCGGCAGGTAGACGTACATGTTGAAACTGGCGACGGTGTGCTGCACGCCGCCGTTTTTGTCGGCCACGCGGATGGGGTGGCGGATGGCTTTGATGCCGACCTTGTCGATGGCGATCTCACGCACATCGCGGTAGCTTTGCACGTCCGCCATGGGGCTGGCGGGGCAGGGGGCCGTGCTGTCGCAGGCGTTGTCGCAGTTGTCGTTGTTCATGGCTCACAATCCTCGTACTGACATTGCCGCCAGTATAAGTTGGCGGTAATTGTTGAGTAAACTGCTATGGTAATAATTTTCGGACGGCGGCTTCGATGCCGGCGGCGTCGAGGCCGCAGCGCGCCAGCAGGATGGCGGCCTCGCCCTGTTCGATAAAGCGGTCGGGCAGGCCGAGATGGCAAAGGGGTGTGCCCATCCCCATTTCTGCCAGCGCCTCCGCCACGGCGGTGCCGGCCCCTCCCATGACGGCATTTTCCTCCAGAGTGACGAGAAGCGTGTGGGACTCGGCCAGGCGACGCACCAGTGCCGTATCGAGCGGTTTGACGAAACGCATGTCGGCCACGGTCGCGTCCAGTTTTTCTGCCGCCGTGAGCGCCGCTGCGAGCAGGCTGCCGAAGACGAGCAGCGCCACTCCGTGGCCCTCGCGACGGACGAGGCCCTGACCGATGGCCAATGGCGCAAGCCCCGGTTCGATGCGGGCGCCGGGACCGTTGCCGCGCGGGTAACGCACCGCGCTCGGGCCGTCATGCAGGAAGGCCGTGGTCAGCATCCGCCGGCATTCGTTTTCGTCGGAGGGGGCGGCGATCAACATGTTGGGCACGCAACGCAGAAAACTCAGGTCGTAGGCGCCGGCATGGGTGGGGCCGTCCGCGCCCACCAGGCCGCCCCGGTCGATGGCCAGGAGCACCGGCAGGTTCTGCAGCGCGATGTCATGGATGAGCTGATCGTAGGCGCGTTGCAGGAAGGTGGAATAGATCGCCACCACCGGTTTCCTGCCCTCGCAGGCGAGACCGGCCGCGAAGGTGAGGGCATGTTGCTCGGCGATGCCGACATCGAAATAACGGTCGGGAAAACGCCCGGCGAAATCGATCAGGCCGGATCCCTCGCCCATCGCCGGGGTGATGCCGATCAGACGCGCATCGGCTGTTGCCATGTCCACCAGCCAGTCGCTGAACACCTGGGTGTAAGTGGGGCGGCCACCCGGTTTGGTGCTGAGTCCGGCATCCGGGTCGAACTTGCCAACGCCGTGGTAGCCGCAGGGGTTTTCTTCGGCCGGGGCGTAGCCCTTGCCCTTTTGGGTGACGATGTGCAGGAACTGCGGACCTTCGAGCTTGCGCAGATTGGTGAGCGTATCGATCAGGGCGTCGAGGTCGTGGCCATCGATGGGGCCGAGATAGTTGAACCCGAATTCCTCGAACAGGGTGCCCGGCGTCACCATGCCTTTCATGTGTTCCTCGGCCTTCTTGGCCAGTTCCAGGATCGGCGGCAGGTGCGCCAGCACCTTCTCGCCGCCCTTGCGCATGGCGTTGTAGACGCGGCCGGACAACAGGCGGGTGAGATAGGTGTTGAGGGCACCGACATTGTGCGAGATCGACATCTCGTTGTCGTTGAGGATGACCAATAGATTGGCATCCATGGCGCCGGCGTTGTTGAGGGCCTCGAAGGCCATGCCGGCGGTCATGGCGCCGTCGCCGATCACCGCTACCGCGCGCCGGCCTTCGCCAGCCAGGCGGGCGGCCACCGCCATGCCCAGCGCGGCCGAGATGGAGGTGCTGGAATGACCGGCGACGAAGGCGTCATATTCGCTTTCTTCGCGCTTGGGAAAACCTGACAGACCGTCGGTTTGCCGCAGTGTTGACATGCGCTGACGGCGGCCGGTGAGTATCTTGTGAGCATAGGTCTGGTGGCCGACGTCCCAGACGATGCGATCATAGGGCGTGTTGAAGACGGTGTGCAGGGCGATGGTCAGTTCCACCACGCCGAGATTGGAAGCGAGATGCCCGCCGGTGCGGGAGACGGTGTCGATGATGAAGGCGCGCAACTCGTCGGCCAGTTGTTTCATCTCGGCGCGGGTAAGCGGCTTGAGATCTTCGGGAGTGCCGATGCGGTCGAGGATGGGCGTGTTCAAAACCGCCTCTCGACGATGAAACGGGCGATCTCGGCCAGCCGCTGGCCGCTCGCCGCGAATGGCGTGAGGGCCCTGAGCGCCTCATCGGCCAGGGAGCGGGCGTAGGCGCGGGCCTCTTTCACGGTCATCAGGGTGAGGTAGGTGGCCTTGCCCTGGGCGGCGTCCTTGCCGGCGGTCTTGCCCAGCGTCGCGGTGTCGGCCTCGGCGTCGAGCACATCGTCCATGACCTGGAAGGCCAGGCCGATGCATTTGGCGTAATGCTCCAGCGCGGCCCGCTCTGCCTCGGCCAGAGTGTCGCCGCAGAGGGCGCCGAGCAGGACGGCGGCGCGGATGAGGGCGCCGGTCTTGTGGATGTGCATGAACTCAAGTTCGGCCATGTCGAGCGGTTTGCCGGTGCTCGCCAGATCGACCGCCTGGCCGCCGCACATGCCGCGGGAACCGGCCGCCACCGCCAGGATGTGCAACATCTCCAATTGCCGGGCGGGAGGCAGCCAGGGATGCGGCCGGCTCAATATCTCGAAGGCTGCGCTTTGCAGGGCGTCGCCCACCAACAGCGCGGTCGCCTCGTCGTAATGCACATGACAGGTGGGTTTGCCGCGCCGCAGGGCGTCGTCGTCCATGCAGGGCAGGTCGTCGTGGGTGAGCGAGTAGACGTGGATGAGCTCGACCGCGCAGGCGGCCGCCTCCACTGCCTCCAGCCGGGCCCCCGCCGCCTCGCCGGCGGCGAAGGCCAGCATGGGACGAACCCGCTTGCCGCCGCCCAGGGCGGCATAGCGCATGGCCTCGTGCAGGCGTTGCGGGGCCAATTCGGGGGCCGGCAGGCAACGGCCGAGGGCGGACTCCATGCGTGCCTGCACGTCGCGTGTCCAGGCCGCCAAGTGACCGGGGGAGGGCGTCGGCGTCTCCTGGACGCCAGCCTCACGCATCGTCGCCGGCACTGTCTTCCGCCTTGAGACTGAAATCCCGCAACAAGTCGTTTTCCAGTACCTTCACCTGTTGTTCCGCCTCGGCCAATTTCTTTTGGCAGAGGGCGGTCAAGGTCATGCCCCGTTTGTACGCGGCCAGTGCCGCCTCCAGGCTCAGGTTGCCGCCTTCCATGGCCGTCACCAGTTCTTCCAGTTCGGCGAGGGCGCTTTCGAAATCCTTGGGCAGGGCAGATTTGGCGTTTTTGCTCATGATGCGGCCAATAAGTGTTAGAGGCGATGATAGCCCAGGCCGGGCCACTTCGTCATGGTTGGCGGCCGCGCCGTAATGGGAAATCGCCTTGCCCGCCGCCAGGGGGTAAGGGCATAATCCGCCCTCCTTGGGGGTTTCATCATTGTTTTACGGGGGAATGGGCCATGTCCGAATTGACTGGCACTACTGTTCTCGCCAGGACCAGCCCGGCGCTGCCGGTGCAGTGGTACTTCGATGCGCGAGTCTACGAGCTGGAGATGAAGCTCCTGTTCGAGAACGGACCGGGGTATGTCGGGCACGAACTCATGGTGCCCGCCGTCGGCGATTATCACGTCCTGGATTGGCTCGACGGCGGCGGCAAGATGCTGGTGCGTAACGAGGCCGGGGTCGAACTGCTGGCCAACGTCTGCCGTCACCGTCAGGCACTGATGCTCAAAGGCCGCGGCAGCGCCACCAATATCGTCTGCCCGTTCCACCGCTGGACCTATGATCTCGCCGGTCAACTGATGGGCGCGCCGCAATTCCCCAACAACCCTTGCCTGCATCTCGGCAAGAAGACCCTGCAAGGCTGGAACGGCCTGTTGTTCGAGGGCAAGCGCGACGTCGTCACCGATCTCTCCGGGATGGCGGCAGCCAGGGACCTCGACTTTTCCGGTTACGTCTATGACCGCACCGTCATCACCGATTACCGATTCAACTGGAAGACCTTCATCGAGGTCTACCTCGAGGACTATCACGTCGTGCCTTACCACCCCGGCCTCGGTCACTTTGTCGATTGCGACCAGTTGCAGTGGGAATACGGCGATTGGTGGTCGCTGCAGACCGTCGGCGTCAACCACGCCTTGAGCCGCCCCGGCAGCGAAATTTACAGGCGCTGGAGCGAGCAGGTGTTGCGGTATCGCGAAGGACGGCCGCCCGAGCACGGCGCCATCTGGCTCACCTATTACCCCAACATCATGGTCGAGTGGTACCCGCACACACTGTGCGTCAGCACCATCGTGCCGACCGGGGTCGAATCCTGCCTCAACGTGGTCGAGTACTATTACCCCGAGGAGGTCGCCCTGTTCGAGCGTGATTATGTCGAGGCCGAGCAGGCCGCTTACCGCGAGACCGCGATCGAGGATGACGACATCTGCTACGGCATGCACAACGGCCGCAAGGCGCTTTACCGGCAGGGTATCAGCCAGCAGGGCCCCTACCAGTCGCCCACCGAGGACGGCATGGTGCACTTCCACGAGTGGTACCGGCGGCTCATCGCGCCCCATCTGTGAGCGGCTGACAGCGCGGCGCGGCGGCTTCCATTTTTGGCCATGGGGTGGACAATCGCGCCATGTCGTCGCTCATCCATGCCGCCTATGACGCCATCCTGCCTGCTCCTTTTGGCGCCATCGGCGTGCGCCTGTCCGGCGCGGCGCTGTCCGGGTTGGATTTTTTTCCGCCCGACACGGCCTTGCGCCCTTGCGGCTTGGCGCCGGTGCAGCGCGTGGCGCACGAACTGGAGGCCTACTACGCCGACCCGACGCATGTCTGGCGGCTGCTCCTGGCCCCGGCCGGCACCCCTTTCCGTCAACGAGTCTGGCAGGCGCTGATGGCGATTCCCGCCGGGGGCACCCGCAGCTATGGCGATCTGGCCCGCGACCTGGGCAGCAGCCCCCGCGCCGTCGGCCAGGCGGTGGGCGACAACCCCATCGCCATCGTCATCCCTTGTCACCGGGTGCTGGCCAGCCATGGCCTGGGCGGTTTCATGCATAGTGGCGAAGGTTTTCCGCTGACTGTCAAACGCTGGCTGTTGCGCCATGAAGGCGGCGATGACCGAAGCTGAACTGGATGTCTTTTGCGATGCCTTGTGGCTGGAGGACGGCCTCAGTCCGCGCAGCCTGGAAAGCTATCGGCGCGATCTTGCCCAATTTGCCGCCTGGCTGGCCAAGGCCGGCGGCTGTCTGCAGGCGGCCACCGGCGGTGACGTGCAGCAGTTCCTCGCCGACCGCACCTTGCGCCAGGGTGTGGCGGCACGTAGTCTGGCGCGCCAGCTTTCCACCCTGAAGCGTTACTACCGTTGGCTGCTGCGCCAGGGTCGGCGCGGCGATGACCCCACCGTCAATATCGAGTCGCCCCGTTTGCCGCGGCTTTTGCCCAAGTGTCTGAGCGAGGCCGACGTAGAGACCCTGCTGACCGCCCCCGACGAGGGAACGGCGCTTGGCCTGCGCGATCGGGCGATGCTGGAGCTGCTCTATGCCTGCGGGATGAGGGTGTCGGAACTGGTGGGCCTGCCCCTGTCCGCCGTCCGCCTCGACATGGGGGTGGCGCGGGTGCTGGGCAAGGGCGCCAAGGAACGCCTGGTGCCGCTGGGTGAGGTGGCGGCGGACTGGCTGCAACGTTATCTGCGCGCGGCGCGGCCGGCCCTGCTGGCGGGACGTGCCAGCGATGCCCTGTTCGTCACCGCCCGCGGCAGAGCGATGACCCGGCAGGCATTCTGGTACCTGCTTCGGCGCCACGCCGCCACGGCCGGCATCGCCGCACCGCTGTCGCCGCATACCCTGCGCCATGCCTTTGCCACGCATCTACTCAATCACGGCGCCGACCTCAGGGCAGTGCAGATGTTGCTCGGCCATGCCGACATTTCCACTACCCAGATTTACACTTATGTTGCCCGCGAGCGGCTGAAGGCGCTGCACAAGCAGCATCACCCGCGCGGCTGAAAAGAGGAGCAGGCATGCACGCCGCCAAGGATGACAATGCATTGATCGAGGCCATACTCGCCTCCGGGGTGAAGATACCGCCCATGCCCGCCATCCTGCTTGATGTGCTGGCGTTGGAACGCCGCGAGCTGGCCGGGGCGCGCGACTATGCCGCCGTGATCGGGCGCGATCCGGCCTTGGCGGGGGCCCTCTTCCGGGTGGCCGGGTCGCCGGTGCTGGGGCTGCGGGCCAGGCCGGAGTCGCTGGAAAAGGCCATCACCGTCCTCGGCCTGCGCACCACGGTGGCGGTGGTGCGCAGCGAGGGGCTGCGTGGCGCCTTGCACGACCCGGCTCTCGCCGCCGTCATGAACACGCTCTGGCAGCGCATGAATGCAGTGGCCGAGCGGATGCTGGCGACGGTGCGCCGCGTGCGCTTGCGCGGCGTGGGCGAAGACTTGGCCTTCCAGGCCGGCATCTTCCATGACTGTGGCGTGGCGGTGCTCTGCCGGCGCTATCCGGCCTATGCCGCCGCCCTCGGCGCGGCCGCGTTCTGGCCGGAGCTCGGCGCCCTCGACGCCGCCCATGAGACCAGCCATACCGTGGTCGGCCAGATGGTGGCGCGCAACTGGCAACTGCCGCTGGCGGTCACCCTGGCCATCCGCCACCACCACGACCTCGCTGCCGGGCCGCTGCCCGAGCCCGCCGCCACGCTGATCGTGCTGATACGCTTCGCCTGTCACCTGCTGGCCGTCGGCGCCGGGGCCGATGACAGTGAATGGGAAGCGGGCTGGCAGGCCAGGGCAGAGGCGCTATTCGGTCAGAGTGGCCATGCCCTGCCGGAAATCGAGGCCGGTCTTCTAGATGTCCAAGGCCTTGAGATACAGCGATAGCCCGCTGCCGAGCAGAATCAGGCTGATCAAGGTCAGCATCTGCTGATTCGTCAGGCGGGTGTGCACGTGGCTCCCTGCCCACAATGCGCTCAGGGCTATCGGCAAGGCCGCGAGGTAGGCCCACAGCAGATGGACGTCGAGCAGCAGGCCGGAGATCAGGAAGGCGGCGATCCTGGCCAGGCCTTCGATGAAGAAGAGCCCGGAAAAGGTCGCCCGCAACTTGCCTTTGTCGGAAAGCCGATGCGACAGATAGATGACGTAGGGCGGGCCGCCGGTGCCAAACAGGGCGCCCACCGTGCCGCCGGTCAGGGCCGCAGGCCAGGCCCACAAGGTTGAAACCGGCCGCAGCGCCCGGCCGGCCAGCAGCAGGTTCCGCAGCGCGAACAGGATGACGAAGCTGCCCAGGGCGATCAGCATCGGCATTTTCGGCAGTGAAACCAGCAGCAGCGTGCCCGCCGCCACGCCGATCAGCCCCGGCGGCAACAGCCGCTTGATTTCCGCCCAGGCCACCTGTTTGAAATTGAGACCGCCGAGAGTGGCGGAGGCGGTGAAATCGGTGAGCAGGACGAGCGGGACCACGAAAGTGAGCGGCAGCTTCAAGGCCAGCAGTGGCACGGCCACCAGGCCGGAACCGAAGCCAGAAATGCCGCGGATGAAGTAGGCGCCCAACAGGACTGCGGCCGCGTAGAGGATGAGGTCGGGGGCCATTTGTTATGGAAAAACGTGACGCAGTCGCGGCACGCCTCACAACCTGCTGCCGCGCTCGATGATGATGCCCAGTTCCTTGACGCCGCGCAGTATGGCAAGTTTGCGCAGTGTGACCCGCACCCAGGGGGCGCCGAATTCGGTGCGGATGATGTCGGCGATGTGCTCGCCCAGCGCCTCGACCAGATGGAAGGACTGGCTGGCGGCGAACTCGCGGATGCGCTTGGCCACCTGGCCATAGTCGATAGTGTCGCCGATGTTGTCGCTATGGCCGGCCCGGTGGTCGTAAAGGCCGATCTCCAGGTCGATCAGAATGGGCTGCGGCGCTTTGCGCTCCCATTCGTATAGGCCGATAATGGTTTCCAGGCGGAAGTCCCGCAAAAAGAGTATGTCCATCGTAGCGGCCGTGTGAAAGGCCCTCATTTTACCCATGATCGAGCCGCTCCTCATCGTTCTGGCCGCTTACTTGCTCGGTTCCCTATCCTTCGCCGTGATCCTGTCACGCCTTTCCGGGCTGTCCGACCCGCGCGACTATGGCTCGGGCAACCCAGGCGCGACCAACGTGCTGCGCAGCGGTAACAAGGCCGTGGCGGCCCTGACCCTGCTCGGTGATGCGCTCAAGGGCGCTTTGGCCGTGTGGCTGGCCAGGTGGTTCACGGCGCGCCACGGTCTGCCCGATTACACCCCGGCCCTGGCCGGGCTGGCGGCCTTCGCCGGCCACCTCTGGCCGGTATTTTTCGGTTTTCGCGGCGGCAAGGGGGTGGCGACGGCGCTGGGCCTCATGCTGGCGCTCGACCCTTGGTTGGGGCTGGCCTGCGCCGCGACCTGGCTCGTGCTGTTCGGTTTTACCCGCGTCTCATCGCTATCCGCCCTGGTGGCCGCCGGTCTGGCGCCGGTCTATGCTTGGTTCATCGGCGGCAACGGGCTGGGGAACCTGGCCATCGTCGCCCTGTCGGCGCTGATCTTCTGGCGTCACAAAGCCAACCTGGCGCGACTTTTGTCGGGCGAGGAGGCCGCTTTCAGGAAACGCAGTCGATGACCTGGTTCAAGAAGGAGATGGACTACGCTCGCGACAGTTTGGTGACGGCCTCGACCGCCGCCATTGACCGTGCCGGCGAGCGGCTTTCCGGCGTGGTCGAGACGGGGGTTCGTCTGGCCGGGCAGCAATTGAACGAGGTGGTTGCCGGGGCCAGTGCCGAAATCGACACCAAGCTTGACAAGATATCGGTCGAATTGCACAACCAGCGCCAGTTCACCAAGGATGACGTGAAGGAACTGGTGGACTATGCCGCCGACAAGATATCGGGGGTGCTGGATGATCGCATCCAGTTGATGAAACGTGAGATTTCCGAGCTGGTGGAGGAAAAGACCGAATACTTCAAGGCCGAGGTCGATACGTTCTTCGTGCAGCGCCAGGAGGATCTGGCGCGCGAACGGCGCCGTCTGGTGATGAACATTATCCTGGCCTTCGTCGCCTCGGTTGCGGTGGGCGGCATCTCTCTGTTCTACCGCGGCCTGGGCCAGGGGCCGGTGGACCTGTTCACGGTCTTTCGCATCGTCCTGGCCTCGCTGGCAGGCGGCTATGTCGTCTATCTGGCGGCGACCCTGCTCAACCGCTGGGTGGCGTTGTCGGAACACCGCAAGGATGCCCTCTACCTGGCGGCGCGCTACTGGGGCTGGCTCAGGCCCGGCAGTGTGTTCTCGACCTTCCTCGTCCTGGTGATGATCGCCCTGTTCGCCTTGGTGCTGCTGTTCCCGGACGATGCCATCCGCCTGCTCCACCTCAACGCGATGATGAGTCAGTTCAGGCTGGCGCCCTGAGTTCCGCCAGATCCCAGCGCGGGCGTACCGAGAAACGCCCGTCGGCGGGTTTTGCCGCGTTTAGACGCAGTGCGCCAGCATAGGCGATCATGGCGCCATTGTCGGTGCACAGGTCCAGGGGCGGATAATAGACCGTGAAGCCGTGCCGTCCGGCTTCCGCATCCAGCCGCTGGCGCAGGTACCGGTTGGCGCCGACGCCGCCGGCCACCACCAGCCGTTTCAGACTGCTGGCGGCAAGGGCGCTCAACGACTTTTCCGCCAGCACGTCCACGGCCGCGAGTTGAAAGGCGGCGGCAATGTCCGCTGCCCGCTCCAGCCCTTCCCGCCTGGCCAGGGTGAGCACGGCGGTCTTAAGGCCGGCGAAGCTGAAATCCAGATCGCCGGAATTCAACATGGGGCGGGGCAGTTTGTAGCGGTAGGCGTCGCCGTTCTCGGCCAGTCGGGCGATCGCCGGCCCGCCTGGGTAGCCGAGCCCGAGCAATTGTGCGGTCTTGTCGAAGGCCTCGCCAGCGGCGTCATCCAGGGTCTCTCCCAGCAGCCGGTAGCGGCCGACGCCGTCGACGCGCATCAATTGAGTATGGCCACCGGATACCAGCAGGGCGATGAAGGGGAAGTCCGGTTTGGGGTCGGAAAGCCGCGGCGACAACAGGTGGCCTTCGAGGTGATGCACGCCAAGGGTGGGGATGCCCAAGGCCACGCCCAGGCCGCCGGCGATGCTGGCGCCAACCAGCAGTGCTCCGGCCAGGCCCGGCCCCTGCGTGTAGGCGATGCCATCGAGGTCGCTTAGGGCGCAACCGGCCTCGGCCAGCACCCGCCGGGTGAGAGGCAAGGCACGGCGGATGTGGTCGCGCGAGGCCAATTCCGGCACCACACCGCCATATTCGGCGTGCATGGCGACCTGCGAGTGCAGCGCGTGGGCGAGCAGGCCCC
The DNA here is from genome assembly GCA_037439465.1 of Hydrogenophilales bacterium. Lineage (GTDB taxonomy): Bacteria > Pseudomonadota > Gammaproteobacteria > Burkholderiales > Thiobacillaceae > Parasulfuritortus. Next base: position 69,825 of record JBBIVX010000013.1, read on the forward strand.
GCGCGCTGTCAAAAAGGGCGATGCCTGTTTCGTCGCAGGAGGATTCGATACCCAGTACGCGCATGTCGGCCATTGGTTGCAAACGGGTAGGTGATTTTAGCTTGTCAGGCGTTTCTTCCTTGATATAATTCCGCCTCTTTTTGGTTGCCTGGATAATTCCATGCCTAGTGTACGTCTGAAGGAAAACGAGCCGTTTGAGGTGGCCATGCGCCGCTTCAAGCGCACCATCGAGAAAACCGGCCTGTTGACCGAACTGCGCGCCCGCGAGTTCTATGAGAAGCCGACACAGGAGCGCAAGCGCAAGCTTGCCGCCGCCGTCAAGCGCCAGCACAAGCGCCTGCGCAGCCAGCAACTGCCCCCCAAACTGTACTGATTCCGGCCGCCCACGGAGCATGTCCCTCAAGGAAAAAATCACCGAGGACATGAAGGCTGCCCTGCGGGCCAGCGAAACGGCCCGCCTGGCGGCCATACGCCTGCTCTGGGCTGCCATCAGGCAAAAAGAAATCGATGAACGGGTCGAACTCGATGACGCGGCGGTGATCACCGTCGTCGAGAAACTGCTCAAGCAGCGCAAGGACTCCGTCACGCAATACACCGCCGCCGGCCGTCAGGACCTGGCGGACAAAGAGCAGTTCGAGATCGGTGTGCTCACCGTGTATATGCCGCAACCTCTCTCCGACGAGGAAATCGCCGGCCTGATCGAAAGCGCACTCACCGCAACGGCGGCCGTTTCCGCCAAGGACATGGGCAAGGTCATGGCCTGGTTGAAGCCCAGGCTGGCCGGCCGGGCAGATATGGCCGTTGTCTCCGCCCGGATAAAATCCGCCTTGGCCTAATCCGGCAATCTTCTAAAATCCGGGGAGTGGCGCCATGATTCCCCAGGACTTCATCCATCAGCTGCTGGATCGCATCGACATCGTCGAGGTGATCGATCGCCATGTGCCCCTCAAAAAGAAGGGGGCCAATTACATGGCCTGTTGCCCTTTTCATGGCGAAAAAACCCCATCTTTCACGGTGAGCCCGACCAAGCAGTTCTATCACTGCTTTGGCTGTGGCGCGCATGGCACGGCCATTTCGTTCTTGATGGAACACGCTGGCATGGGTTTCGTCGAGGCGGTGAAGGAACTGGCCGCGCGCGCCGGACTGACGGTGCCGGATGACGGCCAGGCGGCGCGCGCCGACGATGGGGCGCGCGATCGGCTGACGGCGTTGCTGGAATCGGCGGCCGGTTTTTACAAAGAGCGCTTGCGGGATAGCGCCAAGGCGGTGTCGTATCTGAAGGGACGCGGGCTGGATGGCAAGACGGCGGCGCGCTTCAGTCTTGGCTATGCGCCGGAGGCGTGGCAGGGTCTGACAGAGGCTGTCGCCGACTATCTGGACCCGGCCTTGGAGACGTGTGGCCTGGTGATCGCCAACGAGGGCAAGCGCTATGACCGCTTCCGTGATCGCGTGATGTTCCCGATCCGCAACGAACGCGGTAAGGTCATCGCCTTCGGCGGCCGGGTCATCGGTGCGGGAGAGCCCAAATACCTGAACTCGCCGGAAACGCCGTTGTTTCACAAGGGCCGTGAACTCTACGGCCTGTTCGAGAACCGGCGCGGCATCCAGCAGGCCGGCCGGGCGGTGGTGGTGGAAGGCTACATGGACGTGGTCATGCTCGCCCAATACGGCGTCGATAATGCGCTGGCCACACTGGGCACGGCGGTAACGCCGGAGCATGTGAGCAAGCTGTTCAAGTTGGTGGACGACGTGGTGTTCGCCTTCGACGGTGACACGGCGGGTCGCAAGGCGGCCTGGCGCGCCTTGGAAAACTCGGTGCCACAGATCGCAGACGGCAAAAGGGCCTCTTTCCTGTTTCTGCCCGAGGGCGATGACCCGGATAGCTATGTGCGGCAGGCCGGGGCGGCGGCCTTTGGCCGGTTGTGCGATGAGGCCAAGCCCCTCTCCGATTTCATGTTCGATGAATTGTCGGCCGGGACCGACATGGCCTCGCCGGAGGGCAGGGTGCGTCTTTACCAGCAGGTGGAGCCTTATCTCCGGCAGATGGCGAAGGCGCCACTGCTGGCGCGCGCCTTGCGCCAGCGTTTGGCCCAGGTCTCCGGCCTGACGCCGCCGGGCGGGCGTGTGCGCGGCAAGCCGTCGGCCGGCACGGCGCGCGCCTCCGTGCAGCCTTCCTTGGCGCAAATCGTCCTGCAGGCCGTCCTGCATCGGCTGGATTTTCTAGCGACCCTGCCCGAGCTGCCAGTCAGCGATGCCGCCGAGGTCGGCCAACTCGCCGCCGTGCTGGCGATGATGCGCGAACATCGTGAAGCGGCGACGGTAGCCGATGTCCTCGAATATTTCCGCGGGCGGCCGGAAGAGACCTTGGTGCGCCAGGCGGCGGCTGGTTTGCTGGAGTGGCCGGAGGACTATGACGCCGCGGCTGATCTGCGCGGGGCCTGGGCCTCGCTCGCGGAACTGGCCGTGCGCCAGCAGGCGGCGGCGTTCAGCAAGAAAAAATTGTCGGATATCTCGCCGGAAGAGCGGGCGCGCTACACGGAGGCGTTGAAGGATAAGAAACTCGATCGCCTGAACCGGGTCAAATCCGGCCAGTAAGTGGATAGGGACACGATCATGTATAATCGCGCGTTTTGCGCAAGTCCATCTTTGGAGATGAGTTAAGCGATGGCAACGGATAAAAAATCGATAAGGCAGGTAGCGGTCAAGAAGCCCCGGCAGACCAAGCAGGCGCGGCAGGCTGAAAGGCAGGCCGCTGCCCTGGCGCAGGCCGTGGATCGGCGGGAGAACAGTGAAGACCGGCGCACCCGGCTGAAAAGTCTGATCCTGCTCGGCAAGGAGCGGGGCTACCTGACTTACGCCGAGATCAACGACCATCTCCCGGACGACATGCTGGATGCCGAGCAGATCGAGGGCATCATCAGCATGATCAATGACATGGGTATCCAGGTCTATGACGAGGCGCCTGCGGCCGAGGACCTGCTGATGGCGGAAGCCCCCGCGCCGGTGGCGGATGAGGATGCCGTGGAAGAGGCCGAGGCGGCACTTTCCACTGTCGATGCCGAATTCGGCCGCACTACCGATCCCGTGCGCATGTATATGCGCGAGATGGGCACTGTCGAGTTGCTTACCCGCGAGGGTGAGATCGAGATCGCCAAGCGCATCGAGGAGGGGCTCAAGCACATGGTGCAGGCCATCTCCGCCTGCCCGTTCACCATTGCCCAGATATTGGAGATGACGGCCAAGGTCGAGAGCGATGAGATGCGCATCGACGAATTGGTGGACGGCCTGATGGACAGCGCCGGTATGGATATCGCCATGCAGATGACCGAGGAAACCGAGGCCGGCGAGGAGGATGAAGACGGCGAAGACGGGGGTGTTGCCGCCGCCAACATGGTGCAGCTTCGGCTGGATGCATTGGAAAGATTCGCCGCCATACGCAAGTGCAATGACAAGATGCGCTCGGCCATCAATAAATACGGCCGCGGCAGCAAGCAGCATTTGAAGCTGCAGGAAGACCTGACCAATCGCCTCATGGCCATTCGTTTCACCGCCCGCCAGGTGGAGCGTCTGTGCGACGGCGTGCGCGCCATGGTGGAAGAGGTGCGCGGTCATGAGCGTGCCATCATGAATCTGGCCGTCAACAAATGCGGCATGCCGCGGGCCCACTTCATCAAGAACTTTCCCGGCAACGAAGGCAACGAAGACTGGATCGCCGGCGAAATCGCCGCCAGAAAACCCTTCAGCGAGGCCATCGCCCGCCAGCAATACATCATCAACGAACACCAGCAACGCCTGGTAAACCTGCGGGAACGCGCCGGTATTCCAGTCAAGGAACTGAAGGACATCAACAAACAGATGGCCACCGGCGAGGCCAAGGCCCGCCGCGCCAAGCGCGAGATGATCGAGGCCAACCTGCGGCTCGTTATCTCCATCGCCAAGAAGTACACCAACCGTGGTCTGCAGTTCCTCGACCTGATCCAGGAAGGCAACATCGGCTTGATGAAGGCGGTGGACAAATTCGAATACCGCCGCGGCTACAAGTTTTCGACCTATGCCACCTGGTGGATCCGGCAGGCCATCACGCGCTCGATTGCTGACCAGGCGCGCACCATCCGCATCCCGGTGCACATGATCGAGACCATCAACAAGATGAACCGCATCTCCCGCCAGATTCTGCAGGAGACCGGACAGGAGCCTGACGCGGCGACGCTGGCGCTGAAGATGGAGATGCCCGAGGACAAGATTCGCAAGATCATGAAGATTTCCAAGGAGCCCATCTCCATGGAAACGCCGATCGGCGATGACGAAGACAGCCATCTGGGTGATTTTATCGAAGATCAGGCCACCCTCGCCCCGGTGGAGGCCGCCCTGTATTCCAGCCTGCAGAACGCCACGCAGGAAGTGTTGGATTCACTCACCGCCAGGGAGGCCAAGGTGCTGCGCATGCGTTTCGGCATCGAGATGAACACCGACCACACACTGGAAGAAGTCGGCAAGCAGTTTGACGTCACCCGCGAGCGCATTCGCCAGATCGAAGCCAAGGCGCTGCGTAAGCTGCGCCATCCATCGCGTTCCGAGCGGCTGCGCAGTTTTCTCGATTGACCTTTTCACGGGGCGGATAACCGTCTCGTCGGGCCTGTAGCTCAGTTGGTCAGAGCAGAGGACTCATAATCCTTTGGTCCAGGGTTCAAGTCCCTGCGGGCCCACCATATTCCCTCAAGCCCCGATTCTACGGGGCTTTTTCTTCTCGCCGGAACTGCCAGTTTGGTGCCGGGGCGAATCGTGCGCGGGGTGGCCTCGCGTTTTGCAGCATCGTCTTTGGGGTCCATTTTCTGGATACCCTTCGCGAGGCGGCGGCGCTTGCCGACGGCGGTGTAGCCGGCGTCGGTGAGCAGGTGGCGGTCACCGGCTTCCACGACGAACCCTCGGGCGAGCAGGCCCTCGATGACCTTGGTGCGGGCACCACCGCGCAGGGTGGGAGGCAGGGGTTCGAGGTTGCCATCGGTGCGGCCGGCAGCGGCCTTGAGGATGGCGGTCTGGGTGTCGGTGAGTTTGGCTTGGGCGGTCATGATCATCTCCGGTGGTTGATGGACGTCGTCACTCGTCGCCGCCGAAGATCGCCAGCAGTTCGTCCAACCCGGCCTCCACACGCCCGAGGTCACCGACGTGGCCCCAATGGATGGCATCGGGGTCGTGACCAAAATGATCTTCAGCGAGTCGTTGCAGCCGTTCCAGTTTGGCGTGGATGGCGGCAGTGCGGGCGAGGTAGGCGTCGAGGGCGGTTGGCTTGGCGTTCATCATGGGCTCCGTGGTGTGATTGACGACGCCACCATGAACGCGCTGTTCGATCAGGAAGCCAAGCTATTCTTTGTTGATTTGTTATCTTGGCGTCAAAATGGCGACAGTGATACACTGGAAGCTCGAATGATTGTTGGAGGTTGATATGGGTACCGCAGTTGCCAAGCAAGACCGCATCGGCGCCCGGGTTCCGCATGAGGTGTATGAGACGCTTTGCCGTGCCGCCGAGCTGACCGGCGCGACGGTCAATCAGTTCTTGGTACAGGCCGCGCTCAAGGAGGCCCAGGATGTCATTGAACGTGAGGAGGTCATCCGCCTCAGCCCGCGCGACTGGAACTGGCTGCTCGACTTGATGGAAAACCCGCCCAAGCCGAACGCCAAGTTGAAGGCGGCCATGAAGCGTTATCAGAAAGCCAAGCGAGACGATGCAGGTACTGCCTTTAACTGGGGGCCATGATCGGCAGGGGTTCGACTGTGGCCGCCAGGAACTGAATGATTGGCTGCGGCAGGTTGCGCGCCAGCATCAGGACAAGGGGCTGTCGAAAACCTTCGTCGCCATCCGTGAGATTGAGCCGGCCCGCATTTGCGCCTACTACGCGCTGACCTTGGCCGAACTCGAAAACCGGCATCTGCCTGATGCCTGGCGCAGGAAGCTGCCGCGCCGTATCCCCGGCGTTCGACTCGGCCGGCTGGCGGTCGACCGGCAATGCCAGGGCAAGGGGCTGGGGGAGCTCTTGCTGGTCGATGCCCTGACGCGGGCGCGGCGCATCTATGCCGAAGCAGGAGGGATTGGTTTGTTCGTCGACGCGCTTGATGAGCAGGCCGCCGGATACTATCGCCGTTTCGGTTTTGAGGTCGCACCGGATAATCCGCTGCTGCTATTCCTGTCGGCACAAGCCGTAGGCGAAGGACGCCCGGAGGGCGGTCCCGCGTAGCGGGATGCCGTCACGAGCGAAGCGAGGCGGCACAAAGGCCGTAGAACAAGAATGATTGAAGGGTGAGATGGCCAACAACAACGAACGGACGGAACTGCATAAAACCATCTGGCGCATCGCCAACAGAAGTGGCTCCGCAAGTTTGAACAGTGCGATAAGTGGAAACCCCGTGCATGATGCCGGGCTGAGTGCCTGGCGAAAAGGAGTTTCTGATGGTCAAGAAGAAAGCATCTGGTCGGCGCACGCGCCGCACCCACAACGCAACGTTCAAGGCCCGAGTGGCCCTGGCAGCCCTGCGGGAGGACAAGACCCTGGCCGAGCTGTGCGAGCAGTTCGAGTTGCATCCGAACCAGATCACAGAATGGAAGCGACAATTGCTTGATCGCGCTGCCGAGGTTTTTGACACCGGCCCCCGGTCCGAACCGGTGAACCTTGCCCCGCTACACGCCAAGATCGGCCAGTTGGCGCTGGAGAATGATTTTTTAGAACACGCGCTCACCAAGGCGGGATTGCTGAGCGCAAAGCCATGATCAACCGTGACCACAAACTGAGCATTACACGTCAGGCCAGTCTGTTGAACATCAGCCGGGGGACGGTCTACTACCTGCCCCAGCCGGTCAGCCCGGCCGATCTGGCGCTGATGCGTAAGATTGACGAGCTGCACCTGGAACATCCGTTCATGGGGGCGCGCATGCTGCGCGACCAGTTGGCCCGGCAAGGCATCCATGCCGGGCGGCGCCACATCCGAACGCTGATGCTTCGCATGGGCATCGAAGCCTTGACGCCGCAGCCGGGCACGAGCAAAGCCGCGCCGGGTCACAAGATTTATCCGTACCTGCTGCGTAAGCTCGCGATCACCGATGCCAACCAAGTCTGGGCGCTGGACACCACCTACATTCCCATGGCTCAGGGCTTCGTCTACCTCACCGCTGTGGTCGACGTGGCCAGCCGCAAGGTACTGGCGCACAAGGTGGCGATCACGCTCGAAGCGGTTCATGCCAAGGAAGTGATGGAACAGGCTTTTGCCCGGTACGGTGTGCCCGAGATCGTCAACACCGACCAGGGTAGCCAGTTCACCGCCGAAGAGTTCACCAGCGTCGTGCTCGCCAAGGGCTGCAAGCTGTCTATGGACGGGCGCGGTGCCTGGCGCGACAACGTGTTCGTCGAGCGTCTGTGGCGCAGCGTCAAGTACGGGCGGGTGTATCTCAAGGCCTATGACGGCGTGAGCGCGGCACGCGCCGACATTGCCGCTTACCTGGATTGGTATAACACCCACCGTCCTCATAGCAGTCTGGAATGCCTCACGCCGACTGAGAAATACCTGGCAACGTTGCCCCCGATGAAGCAGGCCGCGTAAGATGACATCCCCGGTGCGCCCCGAGTTGCCCACCGCGCCGCTCGCCCCCGGCCTGACAGGGGCCGGCGGCGGCGCCGTGGACAACTCTGCACCGATCCCAACCCGCCTGGAATCCACTTAGAAATCGGGGAAAGTTGTTCAAACAAACGGAGCCACTTCTCACCGTGGTGGACCGGCTGATCCAACAGGCCTTGCATCAGGTGATGCAGCCGATCTTCGAGCCGACGTTCTCGGAAAGCAGCCACGGCTTCCGTCCGGGACGCAGCGCGGGGCAGGCTGTACGCCGGGCGGCGGGGTACATCCGGGAAGGCAGGCGCTGGGTGGTGGACATGGATCTGGAGAAATTCTTCGACCGTGTGAACCACGACGTGCTGATGC
>JBBIVX010000014.1:0-74070 GCA_037439465.1 Hydrogenophilales bacterium
ACGACACCGTCGTTGTCACCATCCAGCTCGCAGCCCTGGGCATTCACCTTGCGTCCCGCCGGCGTCGCCGGACAGCGGTCGAGCGCATCGACGACACCGTCGTTGTCACCATCTTTCGGTGCAGCGACTAGCGGAGATGTAACGACCGGGGCAGCAGCGGGCCTGGCGTCCACGGGCTCCTGGCAGGGGCTCTCAAGAAGGCCGCGGCCCGGACAACCTATGGTGCGATAGCTTTCATGGAAAGTCGTGAAACCGGTCGGGCTGGCCGCATTGGCGGGGTTGTAATAGGGGGTTTGCGCCGCCATGGCGCCCAGGCTGCCTGCGCCGACCATGGCGAGAGCAAGGGCACTGCGCGCAATAGAGTCTCTGTGCATGACGATCTCCAGGGCCAGCTTATTTTTTCAGGGCGTCGCGAATCTCGCGCAGCAGCACGGTGTCCTCCGGTGGCGCCGGCGGCTCGGCCGGGGCGGCGGGCGCCTCGCGTTTCATGTGGTTCATGGCCTTGATAGCCATGAAGATGGCAAACGCGACAATGAGAAAATCGACCACGGTGTTGATGAAGGCGCCATACTTGACCAGCGGCGCCCCGGCCTTCTCCGCCTCGGCCAAGGTGGCATAGCCGCCGTGGCTGAGGTCGATGAATAAGCCCTTGAAGTCCACCCCGCCCATCATCGCTCCGATCGGCGGCATGATGACGTCCTGCACCAACGAGCCGACTATCTTGCCGAAGGCCCCGCCAATGACGACGCCGACCGCCATGTCCACGACATTGCCGCGCATGGCGAATTCCTTGAACTCCTGCATCATGCTCATCGTTCGCACTCCTATGAAAGTTGTTGTCGAAGGGGGGCAGCCCCCGGACATGGTATTCCACTCTCCCACCCTGCCCGATAGCTCAAATATACTGTGCGTCCTCATGGCTGATAGGGGCAAGCGATGAAGGAACGATGCAACAGGGGCGCTCTGGAAGGACGAAATTCCTGTCCAGTGGGTGATAATCGCGCGCATGCGATTTAAGCGGCCTCGATATGCGTTGATACCGCGGGACCTGCCCGGCTGGAAAGGCACGTTGATTATCCTGCTGCTGGTATCGGCAGCCGGCCATCTACCCCTTGTCGCCTCCCTCGATGCCGTGCTCTACGATTATGGCAGCGCCTATCTGCCTGCCGACGGTGCCGAATCCGTCAAACAGGTCCTGCTGGTGGAGGCCGATTACGATAGCCGCGACGCCTCTACCGCCGACCTGGAAGCGCTCGCGCGCAAGGCTCTGGAGAACGGGGCCGCCCAGCTCGTCTTCCTGTTCCCGCCGCGCTTCAGCACGGCCTTTTCCAGTTGGGCGCGCGCCAATCAAAAGGTGATACTCGGCCTGCCCGCCGTGCCCGACGCGGGCGCCCCGGAAGGCTTTCGCCTCGACACCAGCCAGGCCGCCGGGATGCCGCCCTTACCCGCCGGTCTGGTATGGATAGACCGCGGCAACCATGGCGTCTTCGACCAACAGCGAACCAGCCATTCGGTGAACGGGCGTGAGATTCCGGGCATCGAATACCTCGCCGCCCGGCAGCGCGGCCGGCAGCCCGCGCCAGAAGAAACATATTGGGTTAACTTCACCGGCGGGCTGGCCAGCCTGCCCCGGCTGACGCTGGCGGAGGCGCTACAGGGCAATATCGTCGCCGAGCTGGTCAAGGGGCGCAGCCTCGTCATCGGCTTGAAAGGCGGCAATCAACAGACCGGCCTCAACATTCCCGGAGGATCGGGGCACGAGCTGGCCAGCCCCAATGAATTTCATGCCTTTGCGCTCAACACCTTGTTGACCGGCAAGGCGATTCGGCCTTTGTCCTCCTGGTCGAAGCCTGTCGTGCTGGGCCTGTTCACACTGCTGCTCTTCCTGCTACACCAGCCGGTGCCGCAACGGCATACGGTGAGCCTGTCGTTGGCGCTGGGGGGCCTCTATGGCGTGGCGGCCTGGGTCGCGCTCGCCTACTTCAGGGTCTGGCTGCCGCTCGTCGAGATGCTGGCCCTGCATGTCGGCACACTGATCCTGGTGTATCGCGGCAAGGAGCAGGCGGCCGGCCTGCGCCTCGAACGCATGCTCACCGAGACCTCGGCCAGGCTCGGCGACCGCATGTTGCCCGCCAGTTTCACGGAAAGCGAGGAACACTGGTCCTATTGCCTCACCATGGTCGAGCAGATGCTATCGCTCAACCGCTTCATTTTTCTGGAACGTCTCGCCGGCGACCATCGCGTCCGGGAAATCAGCGCGTTGCATTGCGACATCAGCGATATCGACGAAAGACGCCGGGATTACGAGCGCACCCCCTACACCACCGCCTTGCAGCAACAGGCGCCGATCGAGGTCGACAACTATCTGAAAACCAGCGCGGACATCGATGAACGTCAGTTCCTGGCGCCGCTGGTATTCGAGGGCGAGGTACTGGGTTTTTGGGCGTTCGGCATTCGCACGGACAAGCTATTGCAGGCACGTGCCTTTCTGACACGCGCCACCCTGCTCGGCGAGCAGATCAGCCGGCTCCTGTATCAGCGCCATATCCTCCGGGAACGCCAGCTGGATGCGAAGATCAACCTCGGGCGCTATCTAACCGATCGCCAGTCGGCCGCCCTATCCACCCTGCGCAATGCCATCTCCTTGCTCGAAAAACGCATCGCCACCGTGGAATATACCTTCAGGGACATGACCACGGCGGCCATCGTCTACGACTTCTTTGGCCGGGTCGTCATGGTCAATACGCAGATGAACTCACTGCTGCAAAACGCCGGCCTCAGTCCATACAAACTGACGGCCGTGGACCTGATTACCGCGCTCACCGGCAAGGAACGTGATGCCGTGCGCAATTACATCCAGTTCACGGTTTTCGAGGGTCAACACATGACCTTTCAGACCTCGGTAGGCAAGGGCCATGATAGACGCGACTGTCTGCTATCGTTTCGCGCCATCGGCGGCGAGGCGAAAGCCACAACCGGCGATGAACCCTTTAATTCCAGCGGCCTGTTGGTTGAATTGGCGAACATCAGCGAAATCAATCGCATGCAAGCCGTTAAGAATCAGTTGGCGGAGCGTCTCAACCATTTTCTCAAGCAGGACATCGCCGCCCTCACGTCGGCCTCGGCGCGACTCAAAGACCCCCGCGTCGCCGCGCCGCAACGCGATCTGGCGCTCGCCACCATCGACAACAAAATCGAATCCGCCGCCAATGCGATCACCAAGACCCTGGACTTCCTGGCCGATGACAATTTCATACAGACCCGTGACCGCTATCCCGTCGATGCCCTGAGGATACTGACGGAAGTCGTGGAGGACGCGCACAAGACCGCCGCCAAGCGGCACATCAACATCGCAGCCGCCCTGCCCGCTTCGGCCAGTTTTGTGCTGGCGGCGCAAAATGAAATCAAAATCGTCTTCCAGAACATCCTGGCCTACCTGATAGACGACAGCATCGAAGAGGGAAGGATAAGCCTCGCCATGACGGAAACGGATCAACGGGCACACATCACCTTCGCGAATACCGGCATGGGCATGCCGCAGGCGCAAATGGACGCTTTTCTGTTCGGCCAGGGCGATGTCAGTTCGAAAGCCTTCAGAGGGCTGCGCGACAGCGTCGATCATGTCAAGACCTGGGGGGGACGGGTCGCGGTCGCCAGCCATGTCGGCGAGGGCGTGCGTTTCGAGCTGACGCTGGAAATCTTCATCTGACCATGCCCTCGATCGCCGCCATCGTCTCGCACGGCTGACGCCCCATGCTCGATATCTTCCCGCTGCCGATCTTTCCCGAAGGGGCACTGGCCTCGTCCGTCGTCACCACCGTCTGGGTCGGCGTCTTTTTCGTCGCCTTTTTCAACCTGCGCCTGGGCTGGGTGCTCTCCGGACTGGTGGTGCCGGGCTATCTCGTGCCGCTGTTGATCGTCAAGCCGCTGTCGGCTGTGACGGTACTAGGGGAAGGGGTACTTACCTATTTTCTGGTGTGGCTTTACTCGGAGTACCTTTCCCGTCACGGTGGCTGGAGCAACCTGTTCGGCCGCGACCGCTTTTTCGCCCTGGTGCTGGTCAGCGTCGCCGTCCGTATCGCCATGGACGGCTGGCTCCTGCCGCAGCTGGGCGGCTGGCTGGTGGCGCGCTATCAGCTCGTCCTCGACTACGGCAACAGCCTGCACAGTTTCGGCCTGATCATCATTTCACTGATCGCCAACAATTTCTGGAAGACCGGTCTAAGGCGCGGGCTTACGCCCATGCTCACCACCATCGGCCTGACCTATCTCGTGGTCCGCTTCGGACTGATGGAGTACACCAATTTCAACCTCAGCAACCTTGGCTACATGTACGAGGACATGGCGGCCTCGGTGCTGGCCAGCCCCAAGGCCTACATCATCCTGCTCACCACGGCCTTCATCGCCTCACGCATGAACCTGCTGTATGGCTGGGACTTCGCCGGCATCCTCATTCCGTCACTGCTGGCGCTGCAGTGGTATGAGCCCTGGAAGATCGTGGCCTCATTCGCCGAGGCCGGCATCATCCTGATGCTCGCCATCCTCGTCCTCAAGGCCCCCTTCTTCCAACGCACCACGATCGAGGGCGCACGCAAGCTGCTGCTGTTTTTCAACATCAGCTTCGTCTACAAATTCGTGCTCGGCTATGTACTGCTCTGGCGCTGGCCTGAGGTCAAGATCAGCGATTATTACGGCTTCGGTTACCTGCTGCCCACCCTGATCGCGCTGAAGATACACGACAAAGGCATTTTCGCCCGCATGTCGCGCGCCATCTTGCAAACCTCCCTGGTCTCCGTCGGCCTGGCCAGCGTGCTGGGGTTCTCGCTCACACTGCTGCCCCGCTCGCTCGCCTTGCCGACGCCGACGGCCGGGAGCAAGGCGCTTCCGCCCATGGCGCAACGCCGCGAATCGCTGCCGGAAGTGTTACGCCAGGAAAAACTGGCGCTGTACCGGACGCGCCTCGATCAGACCATGGCCACGCCCTTGCCCAGGGAAAGCGCCGCCTTTGCCGAGGGTGTCAAACATCTGCTCAACCATGCCCGCAGCCATGACCTGCAGTCACTGGAAGCGGGGCGGAGATGGCTGGACACCGCCAATTACCAGGTGGAACGGGTCGAAGGCCATCTGTTGCTGCTGACCGAAAAAATACCGCGCCGCAACTGGGGCATCTACATCATCGACACCGCCGCGGCAAACGAACTGGCGGTCGAGGTGCCGGCGCCGCTGGAGGAGAAGGGGGCGCTGGAGGCGGCCGCCTGGATCTTCCGGCTGTCCGCCGGCCGCAGCCTGGCCATCGCCGGCGCAGCGCGCCGCGCCAACAAGGACGGATCGGCCGACGTGCTGCTCAACCCGCTGACGCCCTACCATGGGTTCCACCATGCCAGCGCCCGCACCAACGTGTTGCAGGTGCGGGCCTATACGCCGGAATCCGCCCGCCTGCTGGGCGGCGCCCGGCAGTCCGGGCAAACGATCGATCTGGCGGAGCCGCCGACGCGGCTGGCGGTACGACATGCCTTACCCGCCGGTGTCCGGCTCGACAAGATCAAGGGCTGGATGGATACCTTCGACCTGGTGTGGAACGACACCCCGCTCGCCAACCTGCAACGCGAGACCATGCACAGCGGCTTCGCCGAACTGTTGCTCAACCATCAGGACATACGCAAGCTGCTGGCGCGTTCGCTGCTCGCCAGCCAGGAGGTCCCCGCCGCCGAAGAGGAACGTTCCATCGAGGGCTATCTGCAGGACTGGCTGCTGGCCGAGAACAAGGGCCGCATTGCCGCCTCAGGCAGCAATCTCTACCGTCCACCGCGCCTGGAGGAACTGCTCTTTTTCGACGACGAGGTCGTCACGCCGTTGCTGCGCACGGCCAGTGAGCACTACCGTGCGCAGCACTGGGACAGCGCCGGTCTGGAGAGTCTCAAGATCATCCGTGCCGCCGCCCAGGCGGCCGGCTACGAGCTGACCCGTTATCACCATCTCGGCACCGGCACCGATTATCTGATCCTGGCCGAACCGGACGGCGTACAGCGCAAATATCAGGGCACCTACGTCTTCCGCCTCGGCCCGGCGGACGCGGCCATCATCCAGGCGCCGCAACCGCGGCACGACGTCTACAGCCTGGAGTTTGCCGTGGCCCTGTTCGAGAGTCTGCGCGCCCGCGCCCTGCTGATCGGCGGCGCCTACCCCGATGCCAACCAGGATTTCTCCGCCGACATAGTGCGCATGGCCAACAAGGAGAGTCTGTTCAGCCTGGTCAATCAATCCCTGCTGCGTGCCTCCCAAGGCCAGCCAGCCTGGGTCATCCAGTGCCGCACCATGGGCATCCGGGCGGATGCGCCGTCGCCGAACGCCGACATACTCGTCGCCGTGCACAGCGGCCCCACCCGCCGCGAGAACCTGGACGCCCCCGGCCGGCGCCTCGCCGCCCTGCTCGACCGCTACGGACTGAACTGGCGCTTTGCCCGCGGCGGCGCCGACGAGGCCGGCTACGATGCCCTCGGCTCGCCCCAGTCGCTCGCCGTCAACGCCACCCTGGACAAGACCTTTGCCGTCCTCTGGCTGGCGCCCGGCAGCCGCTCAGGCTTTCGCCAGCAAAGCGAACACACACCGCAGGAAATGCAGTTCCTGGCGCTGGCCATCCCCAACGTCGAGGCCGACCTGTATCGCTATCTGGCGCAGCACCCGCTGACGACGCCAACCACGATCCTGCCCACGGAATTGCACGCCTTGTTGCGTCCCTATTTCACCTCGCAGGACATCGTGGCGCTGGCCGCCGCCCGGCAGCGCTACCCGGCGCTGCGCTGGCAGCGCCTCACGGACGTCAACTCGCGTCTCGGCTTCCTGCTGCTTCTGGACACCACCGGCCGACAAGTGCTGGCGGTCGTCAACCTGTCGGCTCGCCAGCCTGACAGTCGCCTGGTCGCGGCGGGCGTGACACTGCCGCGCGCCACGGTGGAACGCTTCGTCGAAAGCGGCGCGGCCTGGCTGGAGATGCGGCCATGAGCCTGCGCACCCTCGGCCGCTTGCTGTTGCTGCTGGCGCTGGCCGCCGGCATCCACTGGCTGTACCCGCGCCTGCCCCTCGACGGCCTGTGGCGCCAGGGCAGCGATGCCTACAAGATGCAACTGGTGAAGCAGGCCACCCCCGCCATCGTCTATGAAGTGCCGGAACGGGACTGGCTGGAATTCCCGCTCGACCCCGGCACCGCCCAGCTCAGGATCATCAGCAGCGCCACGGTGCGCGACCTCGCGCCGATAAAGCGGGCGATGCTCGCCGACCCGGCAAAACGCTGGACGTATGCCTTGCAGATCGAGGTGCTCGACCGCAATGGCCGGGTACTGTTGGCGCAGCCGTGGCATATGCGCACCAACCTCTCCCTGTTCAAGGACGCCCAGGGCCGCGAATTTACCCCCGCCTTTTATCTCAACAACGACCGCGTCCCCTTGCTCAGCGCCATCATCCGTCTCAATTTCGCCGGCCTGCCGCCGCCCGAGCGGCTGCGCCTGCGCCTGTTGCGCAAGGACGCGGACATACGCGATGTGGTGGCGCGCGTTTACCTCCCCGAAAAAATCCAGGCGCACAAGATCGGCTATCTGTGGCAGCGGCTGAGCGAGAAAACGCGGACGGCGCTGGCGGCCGGCAACGTCTATCCGAGCGAGCTGCTGACCGAGGAAGAAAAGCGCGCCCTCATGTTCAACTCCTGGCAGCCCATAGGCCCCAAGGATCGTCACGGCGAGTTGCGCCGCTGGGATTACTACGTGCTGCGCGACAACGAGGGCGAAATGATCGACAGCGCCATCCCCAGCGCCGGGCTGCGTTTTTCCGCCGGGCACTCGGGCATGGTGCCGCTGCCCGAGGAAGGCGGCCGCCTGCGTCTGCATTTCGAGCCCGGCCTCGCCCCCGTCCAGGGCGACATCCGCCTCATGTGGTATGGCAACACGGCCTTCCAGCGCCGGCAGTTCCGGCTGCATTTCGACGGCCGCCCCCTGGACCATCGTCTCGACCTCGGCGGCGGCCTGCTGGAAATCCTCGCCGATGCCGACCTCAGCGCGCGCCTCTATCTCATCGACAACAAGGGAAAGGAGACCGAGATCACCCCGGTGCCGCAATACCTGCGCACCTACAGGACCGACCTGGCGCGCCCCATCGAGTACGGCATCCTGCACGTCGCCGCCACCCCCACGCCGATCAAGGTCGATCTGCGCACCCTCACCCCGCCCGAGGACAGCTGGGCGGAGCGCTCCCCGCTACTCGACTATGCCTTGCTCGATCAGGCCGGGAAGGTGCTCAAACAAGGCCGCATCGCCATCAGCAAAGCCGACAGCCGCTACGACAGCGTAGTCAACGACTACACCGGCGCGCGTTTGAGCGACCCCTCTACCTACTACTTCCTGCTGCCGGCCAACGTCGCCAGGCTGCGGCTCCAGGGCGCGTCGGAAGACGCGCCGGTTCTGGTCGCGGTGTCCAGCCGGCCACTCGACCTGCCGCACCGCTACCGCGCCCCCGAGGACCAGTTCGACTTCGACGCCCTGGGCAAGCGCGTCAGCGCCTGGTTCCCGCTCAAGCCGGAGAACCACGTGCAGTGGCTGGCCGACAACGCCAGCGTGCTGCTGACGGTGCAACCGCGCCCGCCCGAGGACAGACCCGAGCTGTTGAGCGGCCGCTATGCCTGGGAGGATTTCCATCCGCTCGGCGCCTGGAAGGGCCGCCTGTTGCTCACGCCGCAGGAGCCCGGCATGCCATTTCGCAGCGAGGCGCTGCCCGCCAGCTATCAGGAGATCATCCCCAGGCGCGACACCGCCATCTCCCTGCCATCCTACGAAGGCCTGCGCAGCCTGGCGCCCCGCCTGCTATGGGTGCGGCCGCAGGAGACGCCGGCGTCATTCAGCCTGTTCGTGGACGGCCGCCCGCACCAACAGGGCCGTCTCGCCGGCCGCCATGGCGAAATACAGCTGCTGCCGCTGAGCGTCGGTCCGCACCGGCTGCGGCTGGTCAGCGAGGCGGGCGGCAAGTTCTTTCTCAACCACCTCGAACCGCGCTCGCCAGTCTATGTGCAGCGGCTCGCCAACCAACTGGAAAACGCGCTCGACTTCGTCGTCGCGCGCACCACTTCATGTGCCGAGACCCTCTCGGTGAGTCTCTTCCAGCCCAGCGAGCGGCGTGCCCGCAGCCGCCTCCGGGTCGAGGTGCGCGGCCCGGCGCCGGCCAGTCTCGCCCCCCTGCCCGCCTGGGTGTTCAGGCTCAGGGAATTCGATGTGCGTCCCGACAGCCGCGACGCCGTCACCGTATTTTCGGCGCAGGAGGCCCGCACCGATGCCGGACAATCTTTCTACCTGCCTTTCCCTGCGGGCGCGCCCAGGGGGCTGTACCGCATTACCATACGACTGCAAAGCGGGCCAGGCGGCCACGTCCTGCTGTCGCGCCTGACTCCAGGCGTCAAGCCGACAGAGCGGCTATTGCATGAAAACGATGTCGTCACTTATGAAAACGCACAAGACTGAACTCATGGCGGCGCTGGTGATGGCCGCCCTGGCGCCGACGGTCCAGGCCGACTGGGTGCAGCAACTGGCGGCGGCCAGCAGCGAACGGCATTTCGTACAGCCCGCCACGGCCGACGTGAAACGGGCGCAGGCGCTCTTTCTGCGGCTCATGCAGGGCGAGCGGGGGGAGGCGCTCGCCAGGGCCTGGTCCGAACTCGGTTTCGATCTCGGCAGCGACCCCACGGAAGGACTGACCCTGCTGCGTGAACAGCCCGGCGCACGTCGTGGCCGCGGCTTCTTCGTCTTCCGCCAGGGCTCAGCCGACGCCTTGCAGATACCGCACGCCTTCAAGGACGCCATGACCGGCCAGATTGGCGTCGCCCTCTTCCGGCAGGGCCGATTCGGCGCCGCCGCCTGGAATACGGTGCCGCGTGATTTCGTCGCGGACGGCCGGCGCGTCGATGCCGATATGGCGCATCTTGACGACAGCTACTTCACCGCCTTCGCCCGTGCCAGCGCGCAACGTCACCCGCAAGGCCGAATCTATCAGCTGCACGGGTTCGAGCAGGAAAACCGCCGCAGCGGCGCAGCCAGAAAAGCCGCCGTCATCCTCAGCGACGGCAGCCGCACGCCCGCGGCCACGCTGCGCCGGCTCGCCGACTGTATCGCCGCCGGCACACGGGCCAGCGTCCTCACCTATCCCGAGGATGTCCGGGAATTGGGGGCCACCGCCAACACAGTGGCCGCCGCGCTGCGGCGGGAGGGTTTCGCCGGCTTCGTGCACATCGAGATGAGCCGTCAGTTCCGCACCGATCTAGCGCAAAGCCCGGCGCGGCTACGGACGCTGCTGAGCTGCCTGGAGGGCGGGGTTTGATGCTGTTGCGCCGGCCGCGTCTGCTCGCCCTGCTGTTGCTGGGCTGGTCCTGTCTCGCCCAGGGCGAGTTGGATGAAGTCCAGTCGCGTCTGCTGGCGCCCTACGCCCTGCCGCTGCGCTGGGACAACATCGAGGCGGCGCCGGCCTGGCTCCGTGGCATCCAGCCGGCCTACCGCAAGGACAAGGGCTACCACACCATCCGGCTGGCCGAGGGCGAGTGGACCGAGGTTCACGTCGCCGCCGGCGAGCAATTGCGCCTCACTGCCGTCGCAGGCACGCTCGCCCAGTCCGACCTGCGCCTCATGGTGGCCAATGGCAGCGGCCTCTATGTCGAGACGAGCCCGCAGCCGAGCGACGATGGCCGCCACTGGATCATCGGGGCCGGGGCCACATCCGCGTCGGTATATCGCCTGGAGCGCATCGGCCAAGGCCGTGGGCCGCTGGAAATCGCCCTGTTCGCCTCCCGGCACATCCCCTTGGGCGAGCTGGCGCCGTATCGGCGGGTGCTGCCCCTGCCCGGCCAGGCCGTCTCGCTGCGCGCTGCCACAGCCGCCGCCGCGCAAACGTATTGGCGGCTGGAAAGCGATCAGCCGGTTGCCCTCAAGGTGACCGGCCCGCGCCGCCTGGCGCTGGACAGCCGGATGCTTTATCCCGCCAGCGAAAGCGGCCTGCTGCAGTCGTGGCGGGTGCAATGCTGGCTGGACGACAGGCCGCTGCACACCGCCGAGATGGAGAGCAACGTCGAATCCATGCAGGAGGTAGTCGTCGATCGGGCGAGCACGGTGGTCAGCCGCGCCGAGCGTTTTTATCTGGAGATACCGTCTGGCGAGCACCGCTTGCGGCTGCGCGCTTCCGCGCCCTTGCTGGCGCGGCTGCTGGCGCAGGAGTCCACCGATTATCTCTTTCCGGCACTCAACCAGCCGCGCCTCACGGCCGAGGCGGCACGCGCCGACCTCGACCCGGATGAGGCCGGCCGCAGCAGTTGGCAACGCGGCACGCGCGAGATCGAGGCGGCCGCCATGGCCACCGCCAACGTCAGCGCCGTCGAGCACGCCGCCCTGCGTCTGGCCATGGATACCCGCTGGCGCGAGGGCGGCAGCGTCGGCGCCGCGCTGTTGGCACAGGCGGCCCTGGCACGGCCGGAGGATCAGACGCTAGCGGCCCGTGCCCGCCATTTCAGCGGCGCCCATACCTTCTTCCGCGATCTGCTACCCGCGGACAAGACAGAGCCCGCCGCCATGGCCTATCGCTGGTTCCGCCTGCCGCACCTGCTGGACCCCGGCCAGGAGGCGCCTAATCTGGTGGTGGCGGCGCAGCACCGGGAGGCGCTGCTCGACCGACTGGGCAGCGGTTATTTCATCGCCCTGCCGCCCCGCCGTCCGGCCAGGCCAGCCGCCATCCTGCCGCCTCCAACCGCGCCCATCGCCGCCCTGGAAAGCGTGCGCGAGGTCATCCAGTTCGAGCCTTATTCCGCCCGCCTCACCCAGGCGGCGCGAGCCCGTCTGCAGGCGCTCGCCCAACGCCAGCAGCCACTGGCAGGCGGGCGGCTGGAGATTCGCGGTTACACCGCCAGCGACAAGGTCTCGGCCTACAACCAACGGCTTTCGCAACGGCGCGCCACGGTTGTCGCCGAGGCGCTCGCCGCATTCGGTCTCAAGGCCACGGTGGTCAAGGCGGCGGGACGCGGCAACGCCGACCCGGTGGCCGACAATGCCAGCCGCAGCGGCCGGCAGCAAAACCGGCGCGTCGAGCTTACCTGGCAGCCGCCCGCGGTCAGCCCGCCGCCGCCTGTCACGGCTCCGGCGCCACGAGCCGACAGCGCCCGCTACCTGCTACCGCCGGCCTATGCCCCACGCACACTGCGCCTGCTTGCCTACGGCGCGGACGAGGCCGAATTCTTGCTGCAAGTCGATCAGCAAGCGCCCCGCCGCTTGCGTTTCGCGCCGCGCGACCGGCTGCCGGATGTGGCCTTCGCCCCCACCCCCGGCGAGGGCGGCCTGCTCTTGCAACGGCTCGGCGGTGATGGGCATGGCGATGGCAGCCTGAGTCCCGTTTTTGGCCGCCACCGGGTGGCGGCGGCCATGGTCGCCGCCGCCAGCGTCGAGCTGATCTTGCCCGCCGCCAGCCACGAGATTCGCCTGTGGCGGGCCGCTGCCTCGGCTGGCGGAGTGCGCGTGGCCGTGCAATATCAGGCCGCCGCCGCCTTCCAATTGAGCGAGCGCGAGTTTCTCAGCCTCTTCGATCTCGACCAGGATAGCGGTCTGCCGCTGCGGCTGGCGCTGCGCGCCGGCTGGCAGGAGACGGACGGCGCCGGCCCGGAACGGCTCGCCAGCCAGTGGCGGCCGCTGGCGCGGTGGCTGCTGGCGGAATTGCGTCAGGCGGCTGGCGGTGTGCGCGCGCCGACCGCCGCCGAGCGCACATCGCCGGCGGCCGGCGACGCCGCGCAGCGGGCGCGCGCGGCAGCGGCGCAGGGTCAGTGGCTGCTGGCGCTGGAAGAGTGGGGCCGCGTCTGGTTCGCGCGCAGTCGCCAAGCCGAGCGCGACGCGGCCGAGTGGGGGCGTATCGACGCCCTCGGCCAGTTGGGCGAGGACTTCATGTATGAACAACTGCTCAAACAGATACTGCTGTTCGACCCTGACCCGGAGAAGCGCGGCCACGCCCTCGACAGGCTGGAAAAACACTTTGCCCAGGCCAGCGACGAGGAGGCGCGGCTGCGTCTCTATGCCATTGCCGTGCAGCGGCAGCCGGACGCCCTGGTCTACTGGCGCAAGCTCACGCAGGCGCTGCTGCAGCAAGGCGAATTCCGTCTCGCCCTGCTGGCCGGCCTGGCCCTGCCGCCGCGGCAGCGCCCCATCGAGGCGCTGCTCGAAGCGAGCTGGCGCCTACGCTGGTGGCAGACCTTCGACCGCCTGCGTGTCGATCTCGAAGACGCCGAACGCCGCGCCTTCTGGCAAGGGATGCGGGCCATCGCCGCCGATGAGTTCGAGACGGCGCGGCGGCATTGGCGTGCCGCCGGCAACGATGGACGCGTCTACGCCGATCATCTCGCCCGCGCACTGGCCTTGCGCCAGGCGATGGAACGCGCCCCCCGCCTCGGCGCCGAAACCCGCGAACGCTGGGCCGAATGGCAAAGTCAAGCGCCCGGCCCGCACCGCTGGCGTGACGCGCCCGAATACGTCAGCGATTTCGCCGGCGCCCTGTCCGGTTACGCCATCGACCGCGACCTGCATTTCTCTCTCTACAAGGCCAGCGCGGAACGGCCGCTGCGCCTGACCGTGACCGGCCCCGCCCGGCTGCGCCTGGAGGCGCGGCCCATACACGCCTCGGCCACTGGCGGGAACCTGGAGGGCTGGCTCACGGCCCGGTCGGCGCAGGGGCTATGGGTGGCCCCCATCATCGCCAACCAGGCCAACACCGCACTGCAACTGGCCGACGGCACCTGGGTCGGGCGCAAGGTCGCGCTGGATATCCCGGTGGCGGCCGGCCGGCAGTCCATCGAGGTTGCCGCCGGCGCGCTGGCGATCGCCGTGCGCGTCTATGTCGAGCAGCCGGCCCTGCCCCTGGGCGCGCTGCCAGCGCCGCCCTGGCTGGAAGCCGACGATCGCCAGGCCGAACGGCTGAGCTTCGAACCCGTCGAGTCGACCTGGCTGCGCCCTTGCGAAGGCTGCCTGATCGTCCCGGACGGCGATCCGCAGCAACCCTCGCGGCGATACCGCCGGGTGATTTCGCCATCGCCGCCGCCGGCGCCTCTAGCCGAGGCCCCGGTCGCCGAGCATGAGGCCCGGCTGCTGGCGGAGGGCGATTTCGACCGGCTGCTCGCCGGGCTGCCGCTGACCCCAGCCCCGCCCGGCGAGGTGCTCAAACGCCTGATCTGGCTGCTGTGGATCGCCGAGACCTCGCCGCCTCATGGCGAGCGGGCACTCGCCGCCGGTCAGGCCCTGGCCGCCGCCAACCCCGGCGTTGCCGGCCTGGCGCGCCTAAACGATCGGCTGACGCGCAACAGCGGCTGGAGCGCCCAGGAGATCGCGCAGGAAAGCGCCGGCACGCGCCTGCTGCCGGTCGCCGGCTGGCAGCCGGAAAGCCCGTCTGCGCGCCTGCAGAAGGCGCTGTTGCCGCCGCTGGCGGACGACGAACAGGTCATCGGCGGTCATACCCGCCTGCTGCTTTCACTGCGCCACGGCAAAAAGGGCTGGATCGATTTCGCGCTGAGGCCGGAGGATCTCGGCGGTCTGCCGCCGCAAGCCATGCAGGTCGCCGTGCAGCGTGACGGTGAGGCGCCGCGCTTCATCACCCTGGCGCCTGATGATGACTGGCAGACGCATCGCCTGGACATGCCGGCAGGTCATCATGCCTTGCGTTTCTGGCTGCCGAGCCCGGTGGCCAACCAGCTGCTGCGCCTGCGGCTGCGTGAGCGCCGCGGCCAGGCCATCGTCCAACAATTCGAGCGGCCGTACCAGATCGCCACCGCCGCACAGCCGCTGCGCGCCCTGCTGCCGGGGCCGGCCTGGCTGCGCGTGGACGAGTGGCGCGCCGGCCAGACACACAGCCGCTACCAGCTTTTGTCCGGGCCCTGGCAGACCGTCACCTTGATGCCCGCCGCCGGTCAGCGCGAAGCGCTGTTCCGCCTGCACCTGCGTAGCACGGCGCCAGCCCGGCCGGTGGTGCCGCCGCGTCCCCTCGTCAGCGCAACGCTGGCCGTGCCGCCCCCACCGCTCCGTCTCGACGCCCAGGTCGTGCCCGCCAGCATGCATCTGGCCGATGCCTTTGCCTTGGGCGGCCAGGAAGACGGCACCTGGACGGTGGCGGCCGGCGCGCATTCCCGCTATGACGCCGACAGCGATGCCGCGGAAAAATACATCGAGGGCACGCTCACACATCGCTACTACGACCCGGCACGGCGGACCTATTTCACCACGCAGGGCCTGCTGCGCCTGCGTGCGGCCGGCGACCCGACACTGGGACTGACGGTGCGCGCCGACCGGCACCTCGCCCACTGGCCGCTCGACGCCTTCGCCGAGGGCAGCGTCCATGCCCAGACCCTGCCCTTCGTCGGCAACGACTGGTCCGCCCATCTCAAGGCCGGCCTCAGCCAGCACCGCGACATCGACCCCATGACCTGGCATACGCCCTGGCTGACGGCCTATGCGCGCCAAACGGGGGCCGGCGACGCGCTCAGCCCCGAAAGGGTGGACCAGGACATCCACACCCGCTACCAGGCGCAGCACCGCTTCGGTTACGAGATCGGTGACCGCCTGAGCTACCGCCCGTGGCTGGACAGCCTGTTGCAGACCGGCCTCGGTGTCACCAGCAACCAGAATCTGGTGACGCCCGACAAGGCGCGCCTGACGGTGCGGTGGCAACAGTTGCTGGGCCGCTGGCAGGCCGATGCGCACGCCGCCTGGACACATTATTTCGACGATGCCGACCGCGTCAGCGCCCTCGACCGGCGCGAGCTCGGCCTGCGCCTCGCCTGGGAAGGCTGGCGGCCCAACCAGGATCGCCTGGAGCTTCTCTTCGATCTCACCCATCACTTCGACGCCGGCTTCACCTCGGGCTGGCTCGGCCTGAGCTGGCATCTGGAACACGGCCGCGGCTACCGCGACTGGCCACCCGGCACGGTCGATTTCCGCGATCTCAGACAACGCAATCTGCCCGATCGCCCCAACAACCGCATCGAGGCCGGCGAGCCATGACCGGCGAGGACATCCGCGCCCTGCTCGAATACGCCTTGGCGCCACATTGGCGGAAGGTGGAGGCGCCGCTCATCACCGAGCTGGTCGACGCCTTCCTCGCCTGGTATCCGGCGCAGGAAACATTGCGCGGCGAGCGCAACCGCCATGTCCCCCTGCTGCGCTTCCTGATCGGGCGGGTCAACGAGGAGCAGCAGGCGATCGACCGACTGCAACGGGAGCACGTTGAATTCAGCAAGCGTTATGCGCGCGCCGTGCTCGCCGAGGAGAAACAGCGCCACATACTCGATTTCGCCGCCGCCCTGGGCGCCGATCGTCGCCAGCTCAAGGAGGACCGCCAAGCCTTCGGCCGCTGGTTCGGCCACGATGCCATGGCCGATCGCTACCATAATCGCGTCGCCAGGGCGGAGCGCCGGCTGGCCTTCTCCCTGCAACGCCTCGGAGTGATCGCCGGCCAGGCCTTGCTCGACGCCGGCGCCGGCGCCGAGACACTTTGGCGGCAACTCGGTCTGGAAGCGCTGCTCACCCCTTTGCTGACCTACGACGGTGACGCGCGTATCAGGATCGAGACCTTCGCCTGTCTCGCCAATGCCCTGCAGAAAATGCCGGCGGCGATGCAAAGCCGCAGCATCAACGACTTCACCTTGCAGTATGTGTTCCGTGCTGCCACCGACCCGCGCCAACACGTCTGGATACAGTGCGCGGCCCTGCACCTGCTCGCCTCGCTGGCGCTGGACGCCTTTGCCGCGGCCGCCGGCAAGCGCCTCGAACAGCCGCGCGCCGGCGACGATCTGTTCGTGCGCCGGCGCGTCATTCTGCTCGTCGGGCAAAAGCTGGCGCAGCGGCCCGCGCTGGCCGGACTGCTGGATACAGCGCGGCACGATCCCAGCCCCTATGTCCGCCAGGCCCTCGCCGAGGCGCTGGCGCAGGCGGATGATGACAGCCTCGTCCGCCTGATGCCGGCACTGCTGCGCGCGGACGCCACGCCCCAGGTCCGCGCCGCCGCCGCCCTGCAAATCCCTGTCCTGCTCGCGCGCCCCGCCCTGGCCGATCACCTGCGCGCCTGGCTGATGACGCTCTTGACGGAGGAGGGCGATCCCTTTGTCCTGAAGGTGGCCATGGCGGTGATCGCGCAAGTCCCGAGCGAGCCGGTTTGGCACGCCGACCCCGCGCGCCGCCGGCAGTGGACGCAGCATTTCCTGCCCGTGATCGAAGCGGTCCATCTGCACTCGCCGCACCTGCCGGTCCGCCGCTTCGCCGCGCTGACGCGGGAAAGGCTGTGGTGCCAGAGCGACGAGCGCCGCCTGCAATGGTTGCAAGATCTGCAGGAATGGCTGGCGCGCTGCCCTCCTGGCCGCTCCATCCGCCTTCCGCGCCGTTTGTTGCAAGGATGGGACGAGGCCGAGGTCGGCCGCTTACTCGCCGTGGCCAGCCAGCAGGATTTCGGCCTGGATCTGGAAAGGACCTGGATGGGCTGGCGTCTCTGGCGCGGCCATGTGTTCCGCCGGCGCCTGTGGCGGATGCTGCACGAGTTTCGTCATCCCTCGCCTGACAAACGGCAAGGCTTTCTGCACACCGTGGGCCGGGTCTTCCATGGCCATCGCCGCGCCCCGTCCGCCATCCTGGCCGAGCTGGCGGAAACCAAGGTGCCGGGCGAAGCCCTGCATTTCGCCAGCGAGGGTGGCTGGCGGCCCTATCTGCCGCTGGCGGACGAATTCCTCTCGGCGCTCGACCAGACATTCCCGGTCAAGCCGGTTCTGGTCCACAGCGCCGAAGGGATCACCGAAATCACTCCGCCGCGCACCTTCCTGGGCCGGCTGCTGGCGGCGTTCAAATTGAGCTGGCGCTTTGAACGCTACGCCCACTTGCGCAACTGGCACGAGGACGGTCAGCAGGCCCCCTCCGCCTACCTGCGCGCCATGACGAAGCTGGGCTTCACCATCCGCTTCCAGCCTTATGGCGACGCGCCCGACACGCAGGTGCGCCGCTTCTTTCCCGCCGGCTTCGCCCTCTCCGGTGTGGAATTCGACTGGTGGCCTGGGCTGAGGAACTACTTCTTCTCGGTGTTTGAGAACACCCTGCCGGAACTGATCCTGTTCACCCTCGCGGCCCTGATGGCGTTCCTGATCCGTCACCTTTACCTCAACCGGCAGATACACCAGGCGCGTGCCCGCCTCCCCCTGGTCATCGGCGGCTGGGGCACGCGCGGCAAATCGGGCACCGAGCGCATCAAGGCGGCGCTCTTCAATGCGCTCGGCTACAGCGTGGTGAGCAAGACCACGGGCTGCGAGGCGATGTTTCTGCATGGGCCGGCCTATGGGCAACTGCGCGAAATGTTCCTGTTCCGCCCTTACGACAAGGCCACCATCTGGGAACAGCACAATGTCGTGCGGCTGGCAAGCAGGCTGGGCGGCGAGGTCTTCCTGTGGGAATGCATGGCGCTGACGCCGGCCTTCGTGCGCCTGCTGCAACGACGCTGGATGCATGACGATTTCTCCACCATCACCAACACCTTCCCCGACCACGAGGACCTGCAAGGTCCGGCTGGCGTCAATATCCCCGAAGTGATGACCAACTTCATCCCGGAGCGCGGCCACCTGTTTACCAGCGAAGAGCAAATGCGCCCCATACTGAGCGCGGCGGCCAAACTGGCGGGGACACCGCTGCAGGGCGTTGGCTGGGTCGAGTCGGGATTGCTGGCGCCCGACGTTCTGGCCCGCTTCCCCTACCAGGAGCATCCCGACAACATCGCCCTGGTGCTGGCCCTGGCGGATGAGCTCGGCATACCGCAGGATTTCGCTCTCAAGGAAATGGCGGACCGCGTCGTGCCGGACCTGGGTGTGCTCAAGGTCTATCCCACCGCGCCGATCGCTATGCGCCGGCTGGAGTTTGTCAACGGCATGTCCGCCAACGAACGCTTCGGCTGTCTCGGCAACTGGCAGCGCACCGGCTTCGCCAGCCACGACATGGAGGCGGAGCCCGGCGTCATGCTGAGCGTGGTGGTCAACAACCGCGCCGACCGCATCGCCCGCTCGCGCGTATTCGCCGGGATAGTGGTGGAGGACATCAGCGCCGACCTGATCGTGCTCATCGGCTCCAACCTGCATGGGCTGCAAGGCTATATACGCGAGTCGTGGCAGATTTATGCCGCCGGGCTGTCGCTGTGGCCGGCCGATGGCGCCACACCGGCGCAGACGCTGGCAGACACCGCCCGGCGCAGGCGCGTGGTGCACACCGCCGCCCACGCCAGGGCAAGGCTGGCCGCCATGCTTGCCGGTTGCGGCATCGCTGGCGCCGAAACCATACTGGCGGCGTGGGACACGCCGGCGGATTTGGCTGCGGCGATACGCGCCAGCGGCAGCGCCGCGGCCGACGGCATCCTCGCCTGCGCCGAGCGCGACCGCTCGAGCCTGACCGAGTATGCCGAGTTCGCGCAACGCATCGCCTCCCTGGACGCCGCCCCGGAGCCTGACGCCGGGCTCGATTCGGCCTTCCGGGAACTCGTCTGGCGCTGGCTGGAACGGCGCCTGCTGGTCGTCGAGGACTACTACGCCAGCGGCAACCAGATCATAGACATCCTTTGCCGCGCCACGCCACCGGGCTTCAAGAACCGCATCCAGGGCATCCAGAACATCAAGGGCACCGGCCTCGATTTCGTCTACCGCTGGCAGGCCTGGGATACCTGCTACCGCGCCTGTGCGCGGCTGCAGAGTCCGGAACCCGAGGTGGCCCGCCAGGGCCTGGCGGCGCTCGCCGCGTTTCAGGAATTCGGGCCACTCTGCGAGGAGCATGTTAAAACCGTCATTGCCACGGTCAAGGCCTCGCCGCAGGCGCAGAACGAGCACTTTCAAAGCGAACTCAACATCATCGCCGCCCGCCTCGACCGCGCCATGCAGGAAGTCAGGGAGCAGATGGCGGTGACCCGCGCCAGCGGCTGGCAGGAAAGACTGTTCGCCGGCATCGAGGCCTTTCTCGATGCCGGCGACGCCATCAAGCGGCGCAAGATTTCCAACCGGATTTATCAGGACCTGATCAACGAACGGATCAGCCATGCCCGCGCCGCGCTTGAACTGCAAGCCCTCAACAAGCGGCAAAAGGGCGGCTGGCTGCTACAGGCCCTGCAACAATGGAAGCCGCGCCGGAACGGCTAGCGCTTACTTGCGCTCAGTCGCCGCTGGCGCCGCGCACGGCCACGCCGGACGCCGCCGCAAACTCCAGCATGCGGCCGATGGAACGCACCGCCTTGGCCCGGATGGCCTCGTCCACCCGTATTTCGTTGACCCCCGTCTCCAGCACGCGGCACAGGTTTCTGAGACCGTTCATGGCCATCCACGGGCAATGGGCGCAAGACACGCAGGTGGCGCCGCGGCCGCCGCTGGGCGCCTCCAATAACAGCTTGCCTGGGGCGGCGGCGCGCATCTTGTGGAAAATGCCGTTGTCGGTGGCAATGATGAAGGTGGGATGCGGCAGGTCACGCACGGCGTTGATGAGCTGCGTCGTCGAGCCGACCACCTCGGCCAGGGCAACCACCTCGGCGGGTGACTCCGGGTGCACCAGCACCGCCGCCTCGGGGTGCTCCCGCTTGAGGGCGCGGATGCCTTCGGCCTTGAATTTCTCATGCACCACGCAGGAGCCCTGCCACAGTATCATGTCGGCGCCGGTGGCCTTCTGCACGTAGTCGCCGAGGTAACGGTCGGGCGCCCAGAGTATTGTCCTGCCCTGCTCGTGCAGGTGCTTCACCACCGGCACGGCGATGCTGGAGGTGACCATCCAGTCGGCGCGCGCCTTCACCGCCGCCGAGGTGTTGGCGTAGACCACCACGGTGCGCTCCGGATGTTGGTCGCAGAATTCGGCGAAATCGTCGGCCGGGCAGGATAGGTCGAGCGAGCACTCGGCCTTGATCTCCGGCATCAGGACGCGCTTTTCCGGGTTGAGTATCTTGGCCGTCTCTCCCATGAAACGCACGCCGGCGACGATCAGCGTGCTGGCGGCGGCGGCATGGCCGAAGCGCGCCATCTCCAGCGAATCCGAGACGCAGCCGCCGGTCTCGATGGCCAGGTCCTGCAGATCGCCGGAGGTGTAATAGTGGGCCAGGAGGCAGGCGTCCTGCGCCTGCATCAGCCGTTTGATGCGGGCCTTCAGCTCGGCGCGCTCGCCGGGGTCAAGCCGCTCCTCGACGACAGGCGGCACGTCGGTGACCGGGCGGGCGGTGATGCGGCGGGGGATGGTGGTTGGAGGCATGACGGGAATATAGGCCAATGATCCATCGTGCAAAAGCCGGCCGAATTACCTTGTGCCGACACCCAAGGGACACAGGCCCGCTGCGTGAGTCTTGCGGCAATGATGCCACAAATGAAGACGGCGCCGGATGGCGCCGTCTTTGGGAACGAAACCCGATCAGGCCGCGGTGCCTGTCTTTGGCCGCCGCAATTGCCGGTAGCCAAGGCCCGCCAGGAGCAGACTCAGCGTCATCAGGCCCCATTCGGTCAGCGTCGGTATGGGCGTGGACGCGGACGGTGTCCCGCCCACCGCCCCCAATACCGTGGCGACGTATTGGGTATGCGTACCGGTAGCTCCCGGCGCCAGGGTCAAGGGGGTGTCGAAACCCCAGTAGTAGGACACGGCACTGTCGCTACCGCTACCGGTATTGGTGAAATCCCAGGCAGAGCCAGTTGCCGCGCTCCAACTCGAATAACGAAGCTGATCGGGCGGCGTGGGCTGAGGCGACAGGCTGCCGCCGTGCACGGTTCCGAATACGCTGAAGGCCGGAGTGGTTAAATCGTCCACCATTTCGTAATGGGTGAAGGCCGGCGCCACGAAAGTGGCGAACACATCGGTGAAGGCCGTATCCGGGCTGCGCTGGCGGAAAAAGGACGCATCGTTGTCGGCGATCTGCCAGTCCCACATGTTGCGCACCCCATATTGCCTCTCCGCCTGGCTGGTGTTGGTCACCGAAATCGTCTGGCGGACATTCGTGTCCGTCAGCGTGGTGCCGTTGATGACCACCTCCTGCACGACCGTGAAATTGGGCAAGGTATAGGTGGTTCTGAAGCCATTGGTACCGATCGGCGCCACCACCGCGGGCTGCGAGGACATGAGGGTTGCCGAGTAGCCGGCCAACCCTGGCGCTGGGGCGCCGTTGTCATTAACCCACATAGTTAAGGCGCCGACGTCACGCAGGGTGATGTAGCTGGTGCCGATGGGGTAGAAAACCGTCTGGCTCGGGTTCGGGTGGCTGGCGCCCGTGGTGACCGTGAACTGACCGATGTTCGATCCCGCGTCACTGATGGATACGGTCAATAGGCCGTTGGTCACGCTCTGCGTGGCGGCGGACACGCTACCCACGGCCAGAAAAAGGCCGGCCATCGCCACGTACAAAGCGCGCAGTTGTTTCGTTTGCATGAAACCCCCTCCTGAAGAAAATAGCCATAAATTTTCTGATATGAAAGTACTATAATTTCGCCTTCAAATACTTGTCAAGCAAATTTCCCGGCTTGATAAAAATGCAGCGCAGACACGCGGCGAATAACGCCAGCCAGGCCACAAGGCATGAATGAACAGCACGCCACGGCGGTGGCGGCAGCGGCCCGCGCCACTGTCACCAAGGGTCTCAACCGCGGCAGTTCCGGCAACGTCAGTGTCCGCCGCGGCCCGGGCTTTCTGATCACGCCATCGGGACTGCCGTCGGACGAGATACGGCCGGAACAGGTGGTCGCCGTCAGCCTGGCGGGCGAAGCCAGCGGCGAGTGGCCGCCCTCCAGCGAGTGGCGTTTCCATCGGGATATCTACCGCGCCCGGCCCGAGGTGCAGGCCGTCGTCCATGTGCACTCGCCTTTCGCCGTCTCCCTGGCCTGCCTGCGCCGGGGCATCCCGCCCTTTCATTACATGGTGGCGGTGGCCGGCGGCCACGACATCCGCTGTGCCGGCTATGCCACCTTTGGCACCCAGGCCCTGTCCGACAACGTAGTGCAAGCGCTGGCAGGCCGCCGCGCCTGTCTATTGGCCAACCACGGCATGGTGGCGGTGGGCGCCGATCTCGACCGGGCGCTGGCCCTGGCGGTGGAGGTGGAGGCGCTGTGCGAACAGTACTGGCGCGCCTCGCTCATGGGCAAGCCGGTTTTGCTGACCGCGGCGGAGATGGCCGAGGCCCTGGAAAAATTCAAGGGCTACGGCCAGTTCGGCCGCTGATCGAGGCGCGGCGGGTTCGTCCGGCGCACACCTGCCGCACCGCCCTGCAGTAGCCCGCTAAAGCGGACGATGCGCGCCGGCCTCAGCGCTGGCGATCCGTATCCGCGTCGCAACCGCCGCCGCAACCGCCGCCGCAACCGCCACAGCCTCCGCCTTCCTGGCGAAACGGCCCAAGATCGGGGTGGCGACGGGCGAACAGCCGGTAGGCCCGCTCGACCCAGAGCCCGCCCAACATCAGCAGCAAGATGAGACCAATGGCAAGCAGATAGCGGCTCATTCCCCCGCCCCCATGCCGGCAAAGCCCATGAACACCAGCGATAGACTGCCGGCCAGCATCAGGGTCAGGGCCGTGCCCTGTACCACGTTGGGAACGCTCGCCAGGTTGAGACGCTCGCGCAGCCCGGCCATCAGCAGCAAGGCCAGCGAGAAACCGGCGCCACCGCCGAGGGCGAAGGTGATGGCCTGCATGAAGCTGTAGTCGCGCGCCGTCTGGAACAGCGCCACACCGAGCACGGCGCAATTGGTGGTGATCAGCGGCAGGTAGATGCCGAGCGCACGGAATAGTGCCGGGCTGTATTTTTTCGTGACCATCTCCACCAACTGCACCGCCGAGGCGATGACCACGATGTAGGAAATCAGGCGCAGAAACTCGATGTTGAAATGGATCACCAGCCAGTTGAGGCCGTAGGCGCACAGGCTGGCCACGAGCATGACGAAAGTGGTGGCCGCGCCCATCGGCGCCGCCGTGGCAAGCCGGTTGGAGACGCCGAGGAACGGGCACAGGCCGAGGAACATGGCCAGCACGAAGTTATTGGCGAGGACCGCGCCGAGGAAAATCTGTGCGAGCGATTCAGGCGCCATGGACGTGTCCCTGCGTGGGCTGGGCCGGCGCCGAGCGCGGCCGCCGTGTCTTCAGCCAGTTGAAAAGCAGCAGCCAGGCCGCCAGCACGAAAAAACCACCGGGCGGCAGCACCATCACCACCCAGGGCTGGAAGTCCGGACCGAACAAGGGAAAACCGAACAGCTTGCCGGCGCCGAAGATCTCGCGCACCGCGCCCAGGGCGAAGAGGCCGATGCTGAAGCCGAGGCCCATGCCGGCGGCGTTGAGGGTGGCGCGCAGGGGCGGATTCTTGGCGGCGTGGGCCTCGGCCCGGCCGAGGATGATGCAGTTGACGACGATGAGCTGGATGAAGGCGCCGAGGGCCTCGTACACCGCCAGGCTGACGGCCTGGATGAGGTAATCCACCACCGTGACGAAGGTGGCGATGATGAGGATATAGGTGGCGATACGCACTTCGGTGGGCACGAGGCGGCGGATCGATGAAATCAGCAGGCTGGAGCCGACCAGCACGAAGGTGGTGGCAAGCCCCATGGAGAGCGCGTTCACCGCCGACACGGTTACCGCCAGGGTCGGGCACATGCCCAGCACCATGACGAAGACCGGGTTCTGCTTCCAGACGCCTTCGAGAAATTCCTCCAGGTGACTCGGTGGCGCTTGTCCGGGCAGGGCCATTATCTCTTCTCCAGTTTATCCAGATGGGGCAGCAGGCGCGGCAGCAACCTGCCGGCGCTGTCGTTGATGCCTTTGCCGACCGCCTTGGAAGTGATGGTGGCGCCGGAGATGGCGTCGATCTCCCAGGGGTTTTGCTTGCTGCCGTGTTTGACCGTCTTCACCGGGTGGGCCAGGGTCGACCGGTCGGGGGCGAGACGCACGTCGAGGGCCTCAAAGTTTTTCAGGAAAGCGCGATCGGTGTTGATCTTGTCGCCGATGCCGGGTGTCTCGCGCATGGCGATGACGCCGATGCCGGCGATCGCCTCGCGGGCCGGGTCATACGCGTAGAGGATGCGCACGACGTCGGCATAGCCCTTGCCGGCGCCCTCGGCGGCGATACCCTTGATATGGCCGGCGGCATCGTAGGCGACATGGAACTTGATGCCGTCCACCGGCGCCGCTCCGCCGGCGGGCACCACGCCGCCGGGGCCGGCCCAGAATTCATTGACACTGACGGCGCCGGGAATCACCTTGAACACCGCCCGCTCCAGGGCGATCTTTTTGTTGGCGGTGACCGCATCCAGCGTTCCCTGGTAGGCGGACACGATGAGCACGCCGCATACCGTGGCGACCGCGCCGAGGGTGCGCACCATGGAGGCGCCGGAGGTGACTGGCGTGGCAGAAGCGGGGGACGGTGTCGACGCATTCATGGCCGCACCTTGCCGCGCGGCGCGCCGAATACCCTGGGCTGGGTGTACTGGTCGATCAGCGGCGCCAGGGCATTGCCCAGCAGAATGGCGTACATCACCCCCTCGGTGAGCCCGCCGAAGTAGCGGATCATCACCGTCACCACGCCGATGACGGCGCCATAGAGCCAGACACCTTTCGGCGTGACTGGCGAGGTCGCCATGTCGGTGGCCATGAACACCGCGCCCAGCATGAGGCCGCCGGAGAGCAGGACGAACAGCGGGCCGGGATAGCGCGCCGGATCATAGAGTTGAAAGGCCCAGGCGGTGAGCGCCGCGGCGCCGAGTACGGCCAGTGGGATGCGCCAGTCGAGAAAGCGGCGCGCGGCCAGGTAGCCGCCGCAGAGCAGTATCAGGATGGCGGAGGTCTCGCCGGCGCTGGCGCTGGCGGCTCCGGTAAGAAAGTCCTGGGCCGGCGTGAAATAGGTCTCGAACTTCCAGCGCGCCAGCGGCGTCGCCCCGGTGAAGCCATCGAGCGCATGTCTGGCCCAGGGACCGATGTCGGGCGGCGTCATCAGCGGCAGCGTGAAGGTGCTAGGGATGAATTCGCTGAAGCGCTGGCCGGCATAGGCCGGCGCCCAGGTGGAGATGGATACCGGGAAGGCGGCCTGAACGAAGGCGCGGCCGACCAGGGCGGGATTGAGAACGTTGCCGCCGAGGCCGCCGAATAGGGCCTTGCCCAGGCCGATGGCGACGAAGCCGGCGACCGCCCCCATCCACAGCGGAAACGCGGGTGGCAGGGTGAGCGCCAGCAACAGGCCGGTGATGGTGGCGCTCCAGTCGGCGAGAGTGCTGGCCTGGCCGCCGAGACGATTGAACAGCCGTTCGGTGACGAGACAGCTCAGCGTCACCGTGGCGAGCAGCGCCAGGGCGGAGAGCCCATACTGCCAGATCGAAAACAGCGCGATGGGCAACAGCGCCAGCACCACGTTGAACATGATGCGCTCGACGCCAATGCCGCGCTTGACATGAGGCGAGGCGCGCAGCTCGATGCGGACGGCGCCGTGTTTCATGCCGCCGCCTGCTCGCGCAACAGTCCCTTGGCCACCCGGAACTGCTGCACCAGGGGGATGTTGGACGGACAGACATACGTGCAGCAGCCGCATTCGAAGCAGTCACCGAGGTGGTAATGAGCGCCCATCGCCTCATACTCGCGCGCGCCGGCCAGCATGCCCAGCATCGAGGGGTTCAGGCCCATCGGGCAGACGTTGACGCATTCGCCGCATTTGATGCACGGATAGATCTTGCGCCGGCTCTCCGCCTCGATGTCATTGCGGTCGAACACCAGTATGCCCGACACCCCCTTGGTGACGGGGACGTCCAGGGAGGCGACGGCCTGCCCCATCATGGGGCCGCCCAGTATGATCTCGCGTTCGCTCACATCGCCGGCGCCGGCCCAGTCGAGCACATGGCGCATGGGGGTGCCGAGCGGCACCCAGTAATCGCCGGGCCGGGCGACGCCGGGGCCGGTGACGGTAACCACCCGTTCGATCAGCCCGTGGCCGCCCGGCAACAGGCGGCCCAGCATGGCCAGTGTACCGACGTTGTTGACCACCACACCCACTTGCGCGGGCAGCCCGCCGGCCGGCACGTCAAGATCGAGCAGCGATTTGATCAACATTTTCTCGGCGCCCTGCGGATATTTGGTCTCGACTGCCGCAACGCTGATCGCGCCGTCGGCCGGCAATCTGGCCTGGATGGCGGCGATGGCGTCCGGCTTGTTGTCCTCGACGCCGATGACGGCCCGCCCCACCCTCGTTGCCCGCATGGCGTAACGGGTGCCGGCGATGAGGTCATCGGTCAGCTCCAGCATCATGCGATGGTCGCAGGTAAGGAAGGGCTCGCATTCGCAGCCGTTTACCACCAGTGTGCCAATGTTGCGGTCCTTGGGCACGGTGAGTTTGACATGACTGGGGAAGGCGGCGCCGCCCAGGCCCACCATGCCGGTGTCCTGGATGGCCTGGAGGGTTTGCTCGGGCGAGAGCCTCTCCATGTCTCTCGCCGCGCCCACCCGCAAAGCCTGGGTCGAGGCTTCATAGGCGCGGATGACGATGCACTCCGTCCATGGCCCGCGCGCCGAAGGGCGCAACTCCATGGCTTCAACCACCCCGTCCGCCGGGGCATGCAGCGGCACGGACATGAAGCCGTCCGCACGTGCGATCAATTGTCCGCGTACCACCTCCTGGCCCACCGAGACGGTGGGCACTGCCGGCTTGCCGATGTGCTGCGCGAGGGGGAGGATCATGCGCGGCGCAAACGGCATCCGACGAATCGGCATGCCGGCAGTGCTCTTGTGGCTCGCCGGGTGAACCCCGCGGGCAAACGTCTTGCGCGCAAATAATGAAAAAAGATTCATCTCTTTTCTTGGCGACGAGTCACCGCGTGAGAAGTGACGCGCCGCACCGTGCGCGCACCCTGCGCGCTGGTCATTGTCACTTTGTCACCTGTCACTTGGTCTCGGCCTTTATCAGTTGAACTTCGCCGCCCGGGCGATCAATTTTTCGACCCCAGGCTCGTTCATGTCCCAGGGCAAGCCGGGGTGAATGCAACTCGCCGTGCACTTTTCCGCCGCCTTGACGAGGTTGGTGTAGGTGGTGCCCTGGGGATTGATGATCTCGACCTTCTTGTCGGCGTTGTACTTGAAGGCCTTGGGCGCCAGCTTGGTACACTCGTCGCAGGCCGTGCATTCCGGGGTATCGATCCAGGCGGCCTCATAGCCGTCGGCGGCGGCCGCCGGCCTGGCGGCGGCCGGAGCGGCGGCCGCCGGCTGGGCATCGGCCGCCACGCCTCCACCCAGGGTCGCCAGGCTGGCGCTGAGCTCGCGCACCAGTTCGCTGCGGGCCCGGGCGGCGATCGCCGCCTCATCCACACTGGGCCGGTTCAGCCCGGCGATGTCCTTGAGCTGATGCCAGAAATCGCGGCGTTCCAGACAGGACCGCACCAGGTCCTCGGCGACCATCACCCGCATCAGATGGTTGTTCTTGTCCACCCCCCAAATGTAGGGAAACTTGCTCTCCCGATCGGCCTCGGAGGCCGCCAGAAAATCGGCCAGTGGCACCATGTCGTCGTTCCAGCTTTCCTGTGGCGCTTTCTTGAACTGCTTGGCGAAGCGGCCTTCGGTGAGGGCGAAGTCGGCGAAGGTGAAAGGCAGCGTCATCGTCTGCTCGACGCCATCCGCATCGCGGTAGGCCAGGCTGTACTCCGGCCAATCCTTGTCCAGGTCAGGATTGCCTTCGAGGGAGACACAGGCGCTGAAGGTTACGTCCCGGTCGGGGTCGTACTTGAACAACGGATAGGCGCGCGACTCCACCGCCAGCTTCGACTGTTCCACGGCGCGGTCGTCGCCGACGCCGTGTTCCGGCGGACAAACGGCGTAGACATTGAACAGGGCCGGGCGGCGGCTGTTGAGGCCCTCGATATAACCTTCGATCAGATGCGTTGGATTGGAGATGGCGCCTTGCAGTACGTAGCTAGTGCGATGCGCCATACCGATGAGCGACATTTCCTTGCGGCTCTCTTGCTTACCCTTCTTCGCCTTGCCATAGGGGCTCATGTCGGCCACCTGGCCGATGAAACCGGAAGTGCAGGCCTGGCCGCCGGTGTTGGAATAGACCTGGGTATCGACCACCAACACCTTGATCGGCTTGCCGGCCATCAGGGCGCGCGACAGATTCTGAAAACCGATGTCGTACATGGCACCGTCGCCGCCGATCGAGACCACCGGCGGGCACAGCCGCCATTCCTCGTCGGTGAATTGCGCCCAGGAGAAATGCGTGAAAAAGGCGCCCTGCTCGGCGGCGCTGTAGCCGCCGGCCAACTCGATTTCCGCTTGACGCACGGCCTTGAAACCTTCGGCCATCTTGGCCATGTGGCCCTCGAACAGCCCCATGGCCACGGACGGCGAATCCTGGAACAGGTGCGAGGTCCAGGGGAATGGGTAAGGATTATAAGGGTAGGTGGAGGCCCACACCGAGGTGCAGCCGGTCGAGTTGGCCACCCCCATCTCGGCGCGGCCACGGCCGGTCGGGCCCTCGACGTAACGCCAGCGCAGGTCCTTGAGCTTCTCCAGCAACTGCGTCACCCACTTCAGCCACTGCGGATCGATGGGCTCGGCCGTCTTTTTCTGCAGCAGGCTTGCGCTCAGACTGGCCAGGGTAAGGTCCTCGCCCTGGCGCGCCGCAACCGCGGTCAATACGGCATCGGTGTCGGTGAAGTCGACGCTCTCGGTCAGCTTCATGCGAATGTGCTTTTCCAGTGCGACGATCAAACCGTCGATCTTTTCGACATAGGCAGCCACCCGCGGCTGCATCAGCGCCGTCACCGTGCCGGTGAGCAGGTGGATGGCGGACTTCTCGCCGCAGCCGAGGCAGGCGCCGTCGCCGCAGGCCATGGAGCTGTAGTTGTGCTTGTCGAGCAGCAGCGTCTCCAGCGGGCCGATCTTTTCATCAAGATCATCGATGCGATTGAATTTGGCCGGCGTGGACGGCAGGTCCAGCCAGAAATTCCAGTCGCGACGCAGGGTTTCGATCGACCCGGCCGTCTGGGTGACCATCTTCAGCGCATCGTCCTCGCAGACCTCGACGCACAGGGCGCAGCCCTTGCAGGTGTAGGGATTGACCGTGATGGAGAACAAGCCGCCGCTGCCCTTGGCCTTCTTCTCGCGATTGGTCCAGTAGGGCTTGGTGGTGGCGAACTTGAAGTCGCCGATGGCGCCCTTCAAGAGATCGAACTCGACCACCAGGCGTTCGCGTTCCTCGCCCTGGGCCGGGTCTTCCGCCAGGGTGTGCTCGATGGCCTGGTTGAACAGGGCGGCGACGTTGACGCCGTCCTTGTCGAGCATGCCCTTGAGCTTCTTCTCGATGGTGCGGCTGGCCTTGCGCAAAAAGCGGGTCGGCCGCCCGCCCAGCTCGATCTCCTGCACGGCGGCATTGAGCACATCGGCCACGTCCGAGACCAGGCCGGGAATGGCGGAGTCGGGGCATTCGGTATAGCAGTTGCCGCAGGCGGTGCAGTTCTCGGCGATCCATTCGGGGTGCTCGAAACGGATCTGGGTCATGTCGCGGAACACACCGGTTACGGCGGGGATCATGGCCATGCCGATGAAGGGATCGACCAGGTTATCGGAGCCCTTGCCAGTGCTGTAGAAACTGCCAGTCGCTTCCCAAAAACGATGGATGTCAGCGGCACCGCCCCGCCCCTCGGGCTGCCGCTTGAGCATGATCGGCAGGATCCTCTCGCTTCTGAGCTTGGGCTGACTGGCGCCGATCTGCATGACAGCGGCTGGAATCTCCTGGAGTTCCTCATAGCCGCGCCGCACCACGCGCAGGTTGTCTTCCACCACGCGCTTGCCCTTCTTGCCGAACTTGGCGTTAAGCTGGCTCTCGATCGCCTTGAACAGGGTTTCCTCAGTAAAGCCGGCGCGCGCCATGACGTCGGCAGCACGGAAGAAAGCCCCCTGGAAAACATTGCCCTGCATCCTCAGTTGCAGGTCCGGGTTGGAAGCCTCGGCGCGAGCGATCTGGAAGGCATCCAGATAGAACACACGCAGCCCCCGCTCGACAATGGCCTTCTGCACATGCAGCGGGAAGCTTGCCCATAACGCCTCGGCCGATCCGAGGTTGCTCTGGATCACGAACACGCCGCCCTTGGTCAGGCCAGCCACGGCATTGGTGTGCAGGAAGACCTGCGGGTCGGGCGACAGCACCACATCAACATGGGTGTATTCGCAATTGACACGGATCGGCTCCGGCGCTGCCGACAGGTAATAGGTGGTCGGCTGGCCTTTCTTTTCGGAGCCGTATTTCGGATTGGCCTTGATGTCCCAGCCGAGCAGTTCGAACAGCGTCATGGCCAGGTTCTTGCCGGTGGTCACCGCCCCCCAGCCGCCGACCGAGTGCATGCGCACGGCAATGGCACCCTTGGGCATCAGGTTTGGGTTTTCGGAGCCGCGCAGGGCCATCTCCTTGATGCGTGGGTAGGCCTCGCGCAGCCCCTGCATCTGGATTTCCTGCTTCGGGTTCGCGGCCTCATCGCGTATGAAATCGACCGACAGGTAGTAAAACTTGCGCTGGGCGGCACCCGGCAGCATGTTCTCGACGGCGGCCAGCAGGCCTTCCGGCTGAAGATCGCGGGAACCGAGTCCATAGCAGCCGGAGTAAAGCGCCGGCATATCCTGCGCGCCGGCATAGGCGGCATAGTTGGGATAGGCCTGGCCACGACCATTCTCGATGCATTTGGTGACGGTGGCGCGCACCTCGCGCATCAGCGGCAGGTCCTCGGACAAGGGCTGGTCGGTGCGCTCAAGCACCGCCACACCCTTTTTCCCCTTGAGCACGTGGCCCAGCAGATCGCCCGGGAAAGGCCGGTACATGGTGATGTGCACCACGCCCACCTTGACCTTTCTTTCGGCGCGCAGCCAGTCGGCCACGGCCTCGGCCTGGACGGTCATGCTGCCCTGGCCGAGAAGAATGTAATCGGCATCGTCACACTTGTAGGTGGTGATTCGACCGTAGCGGCGCCCGGTCAGCTCGGCGAACTCCTCCAGGCAGCGATCGGCAAGCGCCGGGATGTGCTGAAAGAAGTAGGGCCGCTGCGCCGCCACCGATTGCATGTAGGCGTCCTGGTTGGTGACGACACCGGACGACATCGGCATGTCCACGTCCCAGATCGCCGGCACGCGCCGCCGCTTGGGGCCGTAAAGGAGGCGCTGGGCCGGAGTCGGGGTATCGATGAGGTCATCCGAGTTGCCCAGATACTCGGCGACCAGCGCCTTTTCCGGCACCAGCACGGGCTCGATCAGGTGGGTGGTGAGAAAGCCGTCCATCCCCACGATGGCCGGGGTCAAGGCCAGCTCGGCGGTCTTGCGGGCGATCATGTTGAGATCGGCGGCGGCCTGCGCGTCCCGGGCGAATACCTGGATGAAGCCGGTGTCATCGACGCAATGGTAATCGTCGTGGGCGCAATGGACGTTGAGGGTGGCCTTGGTGATGGCCCGGCAGCCCATGTTGAGGACATAGGGCAAACGCTTGCCGACGGCGCCGTAGAGCGACTCGTGCATAAAGGCCGCGCCCTGAGAGGAAGTAAAGTTGACGGCACGCAAACCGGTCATGGCGAGCCCGGCGGTGACCCCCGCGGCGGCGTGCTCGGATTCGGGCTCGATGAAGATCAACGGTCGCTCGGCGTTGTTGACATGGCCGGCGGCAACCGCCTCGGCCCAATACTCGCCCATCTGGGTGGAAGGGGTGATGGGATAGGCGCCGGCGGCGTCGGAGGCCTCGCGCTCGACCAGGATGACGGCGGTGTTGCCGTCCAGGCAATCGCGCACGCCCGGATATTTCACCGCCTTCGCGGCGGGTTTCACCCCGCTACTGGTGCCGCTCAGGTCATGCCGTTTGTCGAAGAGCTTCTTGAACATTTCCCATCCTTTTTGATAAGCACCAGATTCTGCAAATCCTGTCGCCGCGTCCAGTGTTTCAGCCTTCACTCAGCAGCGGCAGCGGCGTAATACGTATGATCTTCTTGGCGGCCCTGCCCCTGGCGGCCTGGTCACCCTCCAGCCAAACGATGGCTCCGGTCGGACAGCGTTCGATGGACCTGGCGGTGGCCAGCGCATTGCGGCCATAGTCGATGGTCGCCAGTTCGTTCTCGACCTTGATCAAACCCGGCGCCGAATCGACCGCGCACTTGCCGCAGGCGGTACAGGCGACTTCGCACAGCCGCTCGGCGGTATCGCCGTCGGCGTGGTTCTTACAGGCAACCCACAGCTTGTGGGAGAGGGGGTGCAGGGAAAACAGGCCCTTCGGGCAGACCACGACGCAATCGCCGCAGGCCGTGCACTTGTCCGTGTCCACCTCCGGCAGACCGTACTGGTTCATGCGAATAGCGTCGAAATCGCAGACCGCCTCACAATCACCCAGACCCAGGCAGCCCCACACGCAGGCCTTGCCGCCGCCGCCAACGGTGGCGGCGGCGCGACAGGTTGCCAGGCCGTCGTAATGGGCACGCAGGCGTGCCACGTGCTTGCCGCCGGCGCAGGCGAGACGTGCCACCCGCTTTTCCACATCGCCGGCCGCGACGCCCAGGAAGTCGGCGATATACCCCGTCATTTGCGGTGGGCTGACGGTGCACTTGGCCGGCATGATCTTGCCTGCCACCAGTTCCTCGGCAAAATTGCGGCAGCCTGCGGTGCCGCAGGCGCCGCAATTGGACTTGGGCAGCAACTCTTCGACCTGGGCAATGCGCGGATCCTCGTAAACATAGAGCCGCCTGTTGGCCACCGCCAACAGCCAAGCCAGCAGCCCCCCCAGGGTCGCCATGAAAAGGCCCGCCAACGTCACGCCAACTATCGTATCCATGTCGCTCCAATCACGACCGTTGCGGCCGAATCCGGCTCACGCAAAGTTAAATGATCACGATATGGAGTCTATAAATATATTAATAATTTGACGCTCAGGTTATTTCAATCTTTAATATTGTTTGTTTTAATGCGGTGCAACATATCTTTGGAGTGGTCTCATGAGCAGCGAGTCTCCGCTTTACTACAAGAACAACCGGCTCAAGCAACTGCGAGCCTTCCACCAGGTGGTGCGTTGCGGCGGCATTTCCCGGGCGGCGGAAAAACTCTACCTGTCGCAACCCTCGGTC
The DNA here is from genome assembly GCA_037439465.1 of Hydrogenophilales bacterium. Classification (GTDB taxonomy): domain Bacteria; phylum Pseudomonadota; class Gammaproteobacteria; order Burkholderiales; family Thiobacillaceae; genus Parasulfuritortus. The sequence goes on from JBBIVX010000014.1 coordinate 34,113, forward strand.
TCGTTGCAAATTCAGGCGCTGGAGCGCGAACTCGGGGTCGTCCTGTTCGAACGCCGCGGCCCTCACCTCAAGCTCACGCCGGAAGGCGACGTCCTGTACCACCTGGCGGAGCCGCTGGTGGACGGCATCGACAAACTGCAGGAGAACTTCACCGCCCACTTCGGCAAGCTGGAGTCGGGCGAACTGAATATTGGCGCGGGCGAATCCACCATCCTTTACATACTTCCCGAGCCTGTGCGCCGTTTCGTCGCCGCTTATCCCAAGGTGCAACTGAAGATGCACAACGTCACCGGTCGCGACGGTCTCAAAATGCTCAAGGCCGACGAGATCGATTTTGCCGTGGGCTCCATGCTGGACGTGCCGGAAGACATCGAATACCGCCCGGTGGTCACCTTCGATCCCATGCTCATCACCCCTCTTGACCATCCTCTCGCAGAAAAGGCGCTGCGCGGTGAAGAGGTCACGCTGGAAGACGTCAGCCATTACGGCCTGATCCTGCCACCCAGCCACCTGTCGACCTGGCGCATCGTCAAATACGTCTTTCAGCAGCACAACCTGACCTTCACCGTGACCCTGGAGGCCGGCGGCTGGGAGGTCATCAAGAAATATGTGGAGCTGGGCCTGGGCGTGTCCATCGTCACCGACATCTGCCTGACCGGCGACGAGAAGCTGATGCGCATCCCGCTCACCAAATATTTCCCGCAGCGCGGCTATGGGCTGGTGCTCAGGAAAGGCCGCTTCTTGTCGCCCCAGGCGCGGCGCTTCATCGAGATCATGGAAGAAGTCTATGCCAACGGCGCGGAGGTCGCCCTCCCCGCCAACACCCGACCGGCGGTGAACAACGTGGCAAGCGCCCGGCCAGCGCGCAAGACCAGGCGCAAAAGCGCATAGGCTCAAAGGCCAGCCGGCGACCTACTCACTTTCGTAGAAAATATCGGCACGACGATTCTCCGCCCAGGAGGCTTCATCATGTCCCTTCAACCTGGGCTTGAGTTCGCCCCGGCTCTTTACCAGCACCTGCCTTCCCGGAGCGCCGCGCTCGACCAGGCCGGCACGCACGCTCTGTGCCCGCTTGAGGCCGAGGCGCCGGTTGTGTTCACGACTGCCGCGCTCGTCGGCATGACCCTCGATGCGCACACGCGCGGCGGGGTGTTCGCGCAGATAGCTGGCATGCGCCTCGATGACCGGGTCATAGTCGCGCCGGAGCGCAAACTGATCGAGTGCGAAATAGAAGCTGCGCTCCGAACGCAAATGCGCCGCGAGATCCTTGGAAGCCTGCAGAGTGGCGGTGTCCGCCTCGGCGGCAGCGGAGTCAGCCGGAGCGGGCCGCGCAACGACGGACGGAGAAACAGTTACGGCGGCCGGAGCAGGCAGCGCCTGGGCGGCCGGGGCAGGACTCAATGGTGCCGCCGCGGCCGTCTTGGGCGCGCGCCCGTAGTAAAGATCGCGATGGACCTTCAGCGGCCCATGGGCGCCGGCCGCCTCTTTGCCGACGCCCACTGGCATGGCGCAGGCGGCAAGCAATAGCGGCGGCGTGAGCAGAACGGCAACGAACACACCGAAGCGCAAGGCGGCGCCCCGGTCAGCGTAACGACACTTGCACCGAATAGGCGCAGAGCGTCATCAGCGGTTGCGGCAGAATGCCAAGCAGAAGCACGGCAAGGCCGTTGGCGGAAAGCAGCAGACCGGCATCGGCCACGCCCACCGGACGTTCGCTGACGGCGGGCGTGTCGAAGTACATCAGTTTGACGATACGCAGATAAAAGAAGGCGCCGATCAGGGAGAACATCACCGCCACGACCGCCAGCCAAAGCCAGCCGGCACCTATCAGGGCCTGCAACACGGTCAGTTTGGCGACGAAGCCGATGAATGGCGGCAAGCCGGCCATCGACAGCATCAGCATGGCCATCACCGCGGCGAGCCAGGGGTGCCTGGCATTGAGACCCTTGTAGTCTTCCAAATTATCGGCCTCGAAGCCGACCCGCGACAGGTAGATCACCATGCCGAACCCCCCCAGGCTCATCAGCACATAGCTGACGGCATAGAACATGGCGGCGGAATAACCCGCCAGGCTGCCGCTCATCAGCCCGAGTAGCAAGAAGCCCATGTGCGAGATGGTCGAATAGGCCAACATGCGCTTGATATTGGTCTGCATGATGGCGGCCAGATTGCCTATGGCCAGCGAGGCCACCGCCATCACCGCCAGCATTTGTTGCCAGTCGCCGTAGGCCGGCTGCAATCCGTCCACCAAGAGGCGCATGGCAAAGGCAAAGGCAGCCAGCTTGGGGGCCGAGCCGACGAACAGGGTCACCGCCGTGGGGGCGCCGTGGTAGATGTCCGGCACCCACATATGGAATGGCGCGGCGCCCAGCTTGAAACCAAGCCCGGCGACGATGAAGACGATGCCGAACACCAGCACCATCTCGCTCCTGACACCGCCATGCACCATCTCGGCCACCTTGGCCAATTCGAGCGAGCCGGCCAGGCCATAGAGCAGCGACATGCCATAAAGCAGCAGACCGGAGGCCAGTGCGCCGAGCACGAAGTACTTCATGGCCGCCTCGGAAGCCTGCATCGAATCGCGCTCCATGGCGACCATGGCATAAAGAGCGAGCGAGAGCAGTTCCAGACCCAGGTAGAGGGTGAGGAAGTGGCTGGCGGAAATCATCACCAGCATGCCGAGCACGGCGAACAGCAGCAGAGAAAAATAATCGCCGCCCAACATGCCGCGGTCGGTCAGGTACTGACGCGAATAGATCACCGCGACGATGGCGGCCAGACAGGTGAGCAGCTTCAGCACGATGCCCATCGGATCGCTGATGTAAAGGCCGTTGAAGGCCAGGGTCGGGGCCGCCGGGCCGGTGGCGACGATCAATGCGGCGGTGCAGACGAGGCCGAGCAAGGTCAGCGCATAAGATGCCGTTTTCGATTGGCTATAGGCCTCCACCAGCAATACCAGAGAGGCGAAGGCGAGTAGGCCGATTTCCGGCAGGGCGATGAAGAAATCGATGGCGGCAGGGGTCATGGCCGAGGCTCAGTACACGAGTTTGCTGTGAGCGACATGCCCCAGCAGGTTGTTGACGGAGGCGTGCATCACGTCAGTGACGGGCAGGGGGTAGAGGCCCATCGCCAGAACGCAGACGGCCAGCAGCAGCAGCACCACGAATTCACGGCTGTCGATGTCCTTAAGCGCGGCCACCTTCTCGTTGGCCACCTTGCCGAAGATCACCCGCTTGTACATCCACAGGGTATAAGCAGCGCCGAAGATCAAGGTAAGACCAGCGGCGAAGGCCCACCAGAAATTCACCTGGATCGCCCCCAGTATCACCATGAATTCGCCAACGAAACCGGAAGTCCCCGGCAGACCCGAGTTGGCCATCGCGAACAGCATGAAGAGCGCGGCGAACCTGGGCATGGTATTGGCCACGCCGCCATAATCGGCGATCTGGCGGGAGTGGATACGGTCATACATGACGCCTATGCAAAGGAACAAGGCGGCCGAGACGAAGCCGTGCGAGATCATCTGCACCAGGCCACCCTCGATGCCCAGCGGGTTGAACAGGAAGAAGCCGAGGGTAATGAAACCCATGTGGGCGATCGACGAATAGGCGATGAGTTTCTTCATGTCCGCCTGCACCAGCGCCACCAGGCCGATATAGACGATGGCGATGAGGGACAGCGCCACAATCAGCCAGGTCAACTCGTGCGAGGCATCCGGCACGATGGGCAGGGTGAAGCGCAGGAAACCGTAGGCGCCCACCTTCAGCGTGATCGCCGCCAGCACCACCGAACCGCCGGTAGGGGCCTCGACGTGGGCATCCGGCAGCCAGGTATGCACCGGCCACATCGGCACCTTGACCGCGAAGGCGAAGAAGAAGGCCACGAACAGCAGCACTTGCGCCATCATGGTGAGACCGACCTTGTGCCACGCGAGTATTTCGAAACTGCCACCGCTGACGAAGAACAGGTAGATCATCGCCACCAACATGAGCAGCGAGCCAAGCAGCGTGTACAGGAAGAACTTCATGGCCGCATAGACCCGGTTTGGGCCGCCCCACATGCCGATGATCAGATAGAGGGGAATCAGCATGGCCTCGAAGAAGACATAAAACAGCACGCCGTCGAGGGCGACGAAGACGCCATTGATCAGTCCCGACTGAATGAGGAAGGCCGCCATGTACTGTCCGACCTTAATCTTGATCACCCGCCAGCCTGCCAGTATCACCAGCACGGTGGTAAAACTGTTGAGCAGGACGAAGGGCATGGCGATGCCGTCGACGCCCAGGTGATACCAGATGTTGAAGGCAGGGACCCAAGCCGCCGTTTCCTCGAACTGCATGGCGGCACTGCTGGCGTCGAAACCGGTCCACAATGGCACCGACACGCCGAAGCCGAGCACCGCGCCGATGAGTGCCAGGGTGCGCTGACCATCGGCGTTGCGATCGTCGCTGCCGGTGGCGAGTATCAGCAGCCCGGCCACGATGGGCACCCAGACGGTCAGGCTTAAGATTCCGATTCCTTCAAGCATCGCGTATTCCCGAGCGTTTCATTCTTGAGGCTAGACGAACCAGGTCGCCAGCAGGGCCACGCCGATGATCATGGCGAAGGCGTAGTGATAGATGTAGCCCGATTGCAGGTGACGCACCATGCCGGCCACCTGCGCCACCACACGCACGGAGCCGTTCACCAGCAGGCCGTCGATGGCGGTGACGTCACCCCAGCGCCACAGCCGGCCACCCAGCAGACGGGCGCCGCCGGCGAAGAACCAATCGTTGAAATCGTCGAAGCCGTACTTGCGCTCCAGGATGGTGTAGACGAGGCCTGCCTTGCGGCGCAGCTTTTCCGGCAGGTCCTTGCGCACCAGATAGAGGAACCAGGCGCTGACGACGCCTGCCAGCGCCAACCAGAAAACCGGGGTCGCGAAGGCGTGCAGGACCATGGCGCCGGCACCGTGAAACTCGGCCTTCAGCTCTCCCATGGCTGGATGGACGGTATGGTTGACGGTGATCGCCGAGCCGAAGAAATCACCATACAGCATGGGCTCGATGTAGGCCCAGCCGGCATAGACCGAGGGTATGGCAAGCAGCACCAGGGGCAGCCACACCACCCACGGCGACTCGTGCGGGGCGCTGTGGCCGCCGCGATGGTGGCCATGGCTGTCGTCGTCCTTGCCGCCCTCCTGATCCTGGCCGGCATGGGCCTGGTGGAACCGCTCCTTGCCATGGAATACCAGGAAATACAGGCGGAAGGAGTAGAAGGCGGTAACGAACACGCCGGCGGTCACGGCGAAATCGGCGAAGCCCGCACCCCACAGAGGCGAGGCATGCACCGCCTCGATGATCGAATCCTTGGAGAAGAAACCGGAAAACCCCGGGGTGCCGATCAGGGCCAGGGAACCGATCAACATGGTGATCCAGGTGATCGGCATGTATTTTCTTAGCCCGCCCATGTTGCGGATATCCTGGTCGTGGTGCATGCCGATGATGACCGAGCCGGCGGCCAGGAACAACAGCGCCTTGAAGAAGGCGTGCGTCATGAGGTGAAAGATCGCCGCCGAATAGGCCGAGGCCCCCAGAGCCACGGTCATGTAGCCGAGCTGGGACAGGGTCGAGTAAGCGATCACCCGCTTGATGTCGTTCTGGATCATGCCCAAAAAGCCCATGAACAAGGCGGTGATGGCGCCGATGATCAGGACGAAGGAGAGCGCCGTATCGGATAGTTCGAACAGCGGCGACATGCGCGCCACCATGAAGATACCGGCCGTCACCATGGTGGCGGCATGGATCAGGGCGGAGATGGGGGTCGGGCCTTCCATCGAATCGGGCAGCCAGACATGCAATGGGAACTGGGCCGACTTGCCCATGGCGCCGATGAACAGCAGGATGCAGATCACCGTCATGAGCGACCAGCTATGGCCCTCGATCAGGGTGATGCTATGGCTGGCGAGTTGCGGTGCGGTCTGGAACACCTGGGCATAGTCGAGGCTACCGAACCAGGCCAGCACCAGGCCGATACCGAGCAGAAAACCAAAGTCGCCCACGCGGTTGACCAGGAAGGCCTTGAGGTTGGCATAGATGGCCGACTCGCGGGCGAACCAGAAACCGATCAACAGATAGGACACCAGGCCGACCGCCTCCCAGCCGAAGAACAACTGCAGGAAGTTGTTGCTCATCACCAGCATCAGCATGGAGAAGGTGAACAGCGCGATATAACTGAAGAAGCGCTGGTAACCTGGGTCGTCGGCCATATAGCCGATGGTGTAGACATGCACACACAGCGACACGAAAGTCACCACCAACATCATCACGGCGGAGAGACGGTCGATGAGGAAACCCACCTCAAGGCGCAGGTCACCGGCCATCAGCCAGGTGTAGACCGAACCGTTATAGGTATTGCCGGCGAGCACATCCTGGAAGATGCTGAGCGAGGCCAGGAAGGCCACCAGCACACCAAGGATGGCCATGGTGTGTGCGCCGGCGCGGCCGATCTGCTTGCCGAACAGGCCGGCGACGATAGCGCCGGCCAGGGGAGCCAGGGGGACGATGAGATAGAGGGTTTTCATGTCAGCCCTTCAATCGGTCGAGATCATCGACATTGATGCTCTTCAGGTTGCGGAACAGCACCACCAGTATGGCCAGGCCGATGGCCGACTCGGCCGCCGCCACGGTGAGGATGAAGAAGACGAAAACCTGCCCCGCGGTATCGTTGAGGAAATGCGAGAAGGCGATGAAGTTGAGGTTCACCGCCAGCAGCATGAGTTCGATGGCCATCAGCAGCACGATGAGATTTTTGCGGTTGAGAAACACCCCCAGCACACCGATGGCGAACAAGATGGAACCGAGGATCAGATAGTGGTCGAGGCCGATCATTCGTCCTCCTCCTCTTTGTATTCGGGCTTCTGGGGCTTCAGGTTGACGAGGCGGATGTGGCCGGCGGCACTCTGCCGCACCTGCCAGGCGACATCCACGACCTTGCGGTTGGCCCGCCGGCGCAGGGTCAGAGCGATGGCGGCGACGATGGCCACCAGCAGGATCACAGCCGCCAGCTCGAAGGCATAGACATAATCTGTGTAAAGCAGCAGGCCCAATTGTCTGGTATTGCTAAAACCGGCTGGCGTCGGCGCCGGCGCTGTCAGGCCGAAGCGGTCGCCACCCAGCACCATGACCATCTCCACAGCCATCAGGCCGGCGACCAGTGCGGCCAGCGGCAGATAGTCCCAGAAGCCCTGGCGCAACTCTTCGACATTGATGTCGAGCATCATCACGACGAATATAAACAGCACCATCACGGCCCCGACGTAGACCAGCACCAGGGTGATGGCGAGAAACTCTGCCTGCAGCAGTATCCAGATGCCGGCGGCCGTGAAGAAGGCCAGCACCAGCGCCAGGGCGGCATGCACCGGGTTCTTGGCAGTAACGACGCGCAACCCCGCGAGCAGCAGGATGGCGGCGAAGAAGTAGAAAACGAAACTGGCGAAATCCATGTGTCGTCCGTTAACGGTATTTGGCGTCGGCGGCCTTGTCCTCGGCGATCTGGGCCTCGTACTTGTCGCCTACCGCGAGGAGCATCTCCTTGGTGTAATAGAGGTCGCCCCGTTTCTCGCCGTGATACTCGAAGATGCGGGTTTCGACGATGGCATCGACCGGGCAGGCCTCTTCACAAAAACCGCAGAAAATGCACTTGGTCAGATCGATGTCGTAGCGGGTGGTGCGGCGGGTGCCATCCTCGCGCTGGGCCGACTCGATGGTGATCGCCATGGCCGGACAGACGGCCTCGCACAGCTTGCAGGCGATGCAGCGCTCCTCACCGTTGGGGTAGCGACGCTGCGCATGGAGGCCACGGAAGCGCGGACTTTGCGGCGTGCGCTCATCGGGATACTGGATGGTGATCTTGCGTGCGAACAGGTGCCGGCCGGTAACCGCCAGGCCCTTGAGCAGCTCGATCAGCAGGAAGGTATTGAAGAAGCGTTTGATAGCGGAAATCATCCTCGCCTCCTCAATGGAACAGATAACCCAGCGGGGTCTGCATGAACGCGCCCACCACCAGTATCCAGATCAGGGTGACCGGGATGAACACCTTCCAGCCCAGGCGCATGATCTGGTCGTAGCGATAACGCGGGAAGGTGGCGCGGAACCAGAGGAACAGGAACAGCACGAAGCTCATCTTGGCCGCGATCCAGAAGAAACCGTCGGGCAGGAAGGGAAACGGTGACAACCAGCCGCCCAGGAACATGATCGAGGTCAGCGCCGAAACCAGGATCATGTTGGCGTATTCGGCCAGGAAGAACACCGCGAAGGCCATGCCGGAATAATCGAGGTGGAAGCCGGCGACGATCTCCGACTCGCCCTCGGCGACGTCGAAGGGCGAGCGGTTGGTCTCGGCCACGCCGGCGATCAGGTAGACAAGGAAGAGCGGAAACAGCGGCAGCCAATACCATTGCCAGAAACCGCCGGCCTGATGCTGGACGATCTCGACCAGGTTCAAGCTCTGCGCCGACATCAGCACCCCGACCAGGGCGAAGCCCATGGCGATCTCATAGGACACGATCTGCGCCGCCGAGCGCATCGCGCCGAGCAAGGCATACTTGGAGTTCGAGGCCCAGCCGGCCACCACGATACCGTATACCCCCATCGAAGTGATGGCCATGATGTAAAGCAGGCTGGCATCGACATTGGCCAGCACCCACTGGTCGGTGAACGGCACCACTGCCCAGGCCGCCATGGCCGGGCCGATGGAGAGCACCGGTGCGGTCAGGAACAGTGCCCTGTTGGCGCCAGTGGGCAGCATGATCTCCTTGGTCATCAGCTTGACCGCATCGGCGATGGGCTGGCCCAGACCAACCAGACGGTAGCCGAAGAAACCGACCCGGTTGGGCCCGATACGGACCTGCATGTAGCCGATGATCTTGCGCTCGGCGTAGGTCAGGTAAGCCACCGCGATCAACAGCGGCAACACGATGACAACGATCTTGACCAGGGTCCAGACCGGCACCCAGGCCACGCCGAGTAGTTCCTGGAACCATTCCATCATCACATCTTCTCCAGGCCGATATCACCGTAGCGCGGGCCGAGCGGACTGGCGGCGGCGAGATTGCCGGGCACGCGCACCACGTTGTCAGGCAGGCGATCATCGCGCGTGAGCCGCATCACCGTCTCGCCCCCGCCCTGTTTGATCTTGACCGGCTTGTCGACGACGAGGCCGAGGCGGGCGATGAGGTCGCCATGGGCGGCAGCGGTCTGACCGCCCAGGCCGTCGGCAGTGGCCAGAAGCGCCGGGGCGCGGCGCGTGTAGGCATCCAGCTGGTAGATAGGCGTCTCGCCCAGCCGCTCGATGCCCGAGAGCGCCGTGAGATGAGACACCGTCACGCCGGTGATGCCATTGTTCAGTTTGGCGCGCACCCCCGCTTCGCCCTCGGGCAAGGCCTCGGCCAGCACCTGGCCGACATCGTCTTGCGCGAAGCCGGCCAACCCCAGCTGATTGGCCAACACCCGCAGCACCTTCCAGGCCGGACGTGCCTCGCCCTGCGGCGGGACAACGGCGCGGAAGGATTGCAGCCGGCCTTCCATACTGACGAAACTGCCCGCGGTCTCGGCAAAGGCGGCGACGGGCAGCATGACCTGAGCGTAGTTGGTGGCCGCGGTCTTGAATGCCGACAGCACGATCACCAATTCGGCGCTGGCCAGGGCCTGGCGCGCGGCGGCGGTATCTGCCGCCTCCAGTTCCGGCTCGGCGCCGAGGATGACATAGGCCTTTTTCGGCGCGGCAAACAACGCCGCGGCATTCAGCCCGCCTTGGTGCGGCCGGCAGCCGACGACACCCGCCCCCACCGCATTGGCCGAGTCGATCAGGAAACCGAGGGTCGCCCCGCTCGCCTGGGCGATGGCCTGAGCCAGGGCATGCAGCTCGCTCGCGGCCGGGTGCTGCTGCGCCAGCGCCCCCAGCAGGACGGCCTTTTTATCGCCCGACAGCAGGCTGGCAGCCATATTGCGGGCCGCATCGGAAACGCCGACATCGGCAATCGCGGCCGCGACCGCGCCCACGTCACGGCCGGCCTCGGCGATGGCCTTGGCCACCTGGGCCAGGGCGTTCACCAGCGCGGACGGTCTGACGATGAGTTTGTTGGCGACACGGCCAAGCAGGTCGGCGTCGGCGCCATGCACCAGATTGAGTTGCCCGCCACGTTTGACCGCCTGGCGCAGACGCTGAGCGATCAGCGGCTGTTCCTGACGCACCGACGCACCCACCAGCAGGACGCGGTCGAGTGTGCTCAGCTCGGCGACCGGCATGCCCAGCCATTCGATGCCGCTTTGTTGACCGCCGAAATCGGCGCGGCTCAAGCGCGTGTCGACAGACTCGCTGCCGAGCGCACGGGCCAGCTTCTGGAATAGATAAAGCTCCTCGACGGTCTGATGCGGCGAGGCGATGAAGCCGATGGCGTCGCCACCGTGGGCGGCGAGGATCACCTTGAGGGCGCCCGCCGCCTGCGCCATGGCCTTTTGCCAGTCCACCTCCAGCCAGCGGCCGCCGTCCTTGACACTGGGCTGGGTCAGGCGGTCGGCGCCATTGAGGGCCTGATAACTAAAGCGGTCGCGGTCGGCCAGCCAGCATTCGTTGACGGCCTCGTTCTCCACCACGGTGGCGCGTAGTACCCGTTTGTCCTTGACATGCAGGGCCAGGTTGCTGCCCAGACCATCGTGCGGACTGACGCTTTGGCGCCGCGACAGCTCCCAGGCGCGGGCGCCGAAACGGAACGGCTTGGAGGTGAGCGCCCCCACCGGGCACAGTTCGATGACGTTGCCCGACAACTCCGACGCAACATGATTTTCGAGGAAAGGCATCACCTCCGTGTGCTCGCCACGACCGGGCATACCCAATTCCATGATGCCGGCGATCTCCTGGCCGAAACGGACGCAGCGGCTGCAATGGATGCAGCGGGTCATGTCGGTGGCGATCAGCGGGCCGAGGTCCTTTTCCTTGACCACGCGCTTGGGCTCGGCATAGCGCGAGACGACACCGCCGTAGCCGACAGCGATGTCCTGCAATTGACACTCTCCGCCCTGGTCGCAGATCGGGCAGTCGAGCGGGTGGTTGATGAGCAGAAACTCCATCACGCCCTTCTGGGCCTGCACCGCCTTCTCGCTGTGGGTGCGCACCACCATGCCATCGGTCACCGGCGTGGCGCAGGCGGGCAACGGCTTGGGCGCCTTTTCCACCTCGACGAGACACATCCGGCAACTGGCGGCGATGCTGAGTTTCTTGTGGTAGCAGAAGTGCGGAATGTAGATGCCGGCGGCGTGCGCCGCCTCCATCACCATACTGCCGGCAGCAACTTCGATCTGTTGGTCGTCGATGGTAATCCGGGGCATATCAGGCTCCCACCATGCAACGTTTGTGTTCGATGTGGTACTCGAATTCCTGGCGGAAGTGCTTGATGAAACTCTGCACCGGGCCCACGGCGGCCTCGCCCAGGGCGCAGATGGTGCGGCCGGCGATGTTGTTGCCGACGCTCATCAACAGGTCGAGGTCTTCCGGCCGGCCTTCGCCGCGCTCGATACGGTGCACCACGCGGTACATCCAGCCGGTGCCCTCGCGGCAGGGCGTGCACTGGCCGCAGGATTCTTCGTAATAGAAATAGGAGAGACGCTCCAGCGCCTTGACCATGCACACCGTCTCGTCCATGACGATGACCGCGCCCGAGCCGAGCATGGAACCGGCCTTGGCAACCGAGTCAAAATCCAGGGTGCAGCCCAGCATGATGTCGGCCGGCAGCACCGGAGCGGAGGAACCCCCAGGGATGACCGCCTTCAAGGTGTGCCCGTCGCGCACCCCGCCGGCCATGGCCAAGAGGTCGGCGAACGGTGTGCCGAGCGGAATCTCAAAATTGCCCGGCCGGTTGACGTGACCGGAGACAGAGAAGATCTTGGTGCCACCATTGTTGGGCTTGCCCAGATCAAGAAAGGCCTGGCCGCCGTGACGCATGATCCAGGGGATCGAGGCCAGGGTCTCGGTGTTGTTGATGGTGGTCGGCTTGCCGAAGAGACCGAAGCTGGCCGGGAACGGTGGCTTGAAGCGTGGCTGCCCCTTCTTGCCCTCGATCGATTCCAGCAGCGCGGTCTCCTCGCCACAGATATAGGCGCCGTAACCATGATGCGCATGCAGGTCGAAATCCCAGCCGGAACCGCAGATATTTTTGCCCAGGTAGCCGGCGGCGCGCGCTTCGTCCAGCGCCTTCTCCCAGGATTCGTAGAGTGCGAAGATCTCGCCGTGGATGTAGTTGTAACCGGCCTTGGCCCCCAGGGTGTAGCCGGCAATGGCCATGCCTTCGATGAGCTGGTGGGGGTTGAACTCGATGATGTCGCGGTCCTTGAAGGTGCCCGGCTCGCCCTCGTCGCTGTTGCAGACGATGTACTTGTCGCCTTCGTAGTTGCGCGGCATGAACGACCATTTGAGCCCGGTCGGGAAACCGGCGCCGCCGCGGCCGCGCAAGGCGGAAAGCTTGACCTGCTCGATGATCTCGGCCGCCGGTGTCTTCTCGGCCAATATCTTTCTCAGCGCCGAGTAGCCGCCGTTGGCGATATACGTGTCCAGGCTGGCCGGATTGGGATGGTCGAGGGTCCAGAGACAGACCTTGGGGCCGGTATAAGGGACGCTCATTTCAACTCATCCAGCAGCTTGTCCACCGTTTCAGGAGACAGGTGGGTATGCATCGTGTGATTGTTGTGCAGACACAGCGGCCCGGCGCCGCAGCTACCCATGCACTCGCCCTCCTTGAGGGTGAAGCGGCCGTCGGCCGTGGTCTCGCCGAAACCGATGCCGAGCTTCTGCTTGAGGTAATCGGCCACCGTGCCGGCGCCCTGCAACTGGCAAGGCAGGTTGGTGCAGACGGTGATCTTGTGGCGGCCGGTGGGTTCCAGCTCGTACATGTTGTAGAAGGTGGCGATCTCGTAGGCGGCGATGGCCGGCATGCCGAGGTAGCGGGCGACGAATTCGACGGTCTCGGGCGAGAGCCAGCCCTTCTCCACCTGGGCGATGCGCAGCGCGGCCATCACCGCCGATTGCTTCTGGTCGGCCGGATACTTGGCGACTTCCTTGTCGATCTGGGCGAGGGATTGAGCGGATAGCGTCATCGATCGATGTCCCCGAAAACGATGTCCATGGTGCCGATGATGGCAACCACGTCGGCGATCATGAGGCCGCGCGCCATCTCGTCCATGGCGGAGAGGTGGACGAAGCCGGGCGCCCGCAGCTTCATCCGGTAGGGCTTGTTGGCGCCGTCCGAGACCAGATAGACGCCGAACTCGCCCTTCGAGTGCTCGATGGCGGCATAGGCCTCGCCGGCCGGCACGTGCATGCCCTCGGTAAACAGTTTGAAGTGATGGATGAGACCTTCCATGTCGCCTTTCATCACCGCACGCGCCGGCGGCGCCACCTTGAGGTCGTCGGTGATGACCGGGCCGGGGTTGGCCTTCAGCCAGTCCACGCACTGCCGGATGATGCGGTTGCTCTGGCGGAATTCCTCCACACGCACCAAATAACGGTCATAGCAATCACCGTTCTTGCCGACTGGAATCTCAAAATCGAGGCGGTCATAAATCTCGTAGGGCTGCATCTTGCGCAAGTCCCAGGCGACACCGGAACCGCGCAGCATGGGCCCGGTGAAGCCCAATGCCTTGGCCCGGTCGGCATCGACCACGCCGATGCCGACGGTACGCTGCTTCCAGATGCGGTTGTCGGTCAGCAAAGTCTCGTAGTCGTCTACGTACTTGGGGAAGCGATTGGTGAAGTCCTCGATAAAGTCGAGCACCGTGCCCTCGCGGTTGGCGTTGAGCCGTTCAACCTCGGCGGCGGTCTTGTACTTGTTGACCTGGTACTTGGGCATGCTGTCGGGCAGATCGCGGTAAACGCCGCCCGGCCGGTAATAGGCGGCATGGACCCGGGCGCCGGTCACCGCCTCATAGATGTCCATCAGGTCTTCCCGCTCGCGGAAGGTGTAGAGAAACATGGTCATGGCGCCGATGTCGAGGCCATGGGTGCCTAGCCAGAGCAGGTGATTCAGGATGCGGGTAATCTCGTCGAACATCACCCGGATGTACTGGGCGCGCACCGGCACCTCACAGCCCAGGAGCTTCTCGACGGCCAGCACATAAGCGTGCTCGTTCTGCATCATGGACATGTAGTCCAGGCGGTCCATGTAGGGCACGGTCTGCAGGAAGGTGCGGTTCTCGGCCAGCTTCTCGGTGGCGCGGTGCAAAAGGCCGATGTGCGGATCGGCGCGCTCGACCACCTCACCATCCAGCTCCAGCACCAGACGCAACACACCGTGTGTCGCCGGATGCTGCGGACCAAAATTCAACGTGTAATTTTTGATCTCAGCCATGCCGATGACCCATGCAATCGGTAGCCAGGACCTGGCCCGGCCACTGGCACGTTGAATTCCGGCGCAGGCCAACTTGCCGCAGGCAAGTTAAGCGCGCAGCGCGGCCGAAGCCAAAATTCATATCAAACCTGGTCTCAGCCATGACCGACGTCGCCGAAGTTTTCTTCGCGCACGATATGCGGCGTCACCACGCGCAGGTCGATACTGACCGGCTGGTAGATCACCCGTTTCTGCTCCGGGTCGTAGCGCATCTCGACCTGGCCGTGAACCGGGAAATCCTTGCGGAACGGATGGCCGATAAAGCCGTAGTCGGTAAGGATGCGGCGCAGGTCGGGGTGGCCGTCGAAGACAATGCCGACCAGGTCGAAGGCCTCGCGCTCGAACCAGTTGGCCACCGGCCAGATATCCACCACCGAGGCGATCACCGGCAGGTCATCATCGGGGCAGAAAGCGCGCACCCGGAGGCGATGATTGCGCGCCACCGACAACAGATGCATGACAGCCGCGTATCGCCCTTCTTCACGGCCGACCCCGGCGTAGGTGGAGTAATCCACGCCGCACAGGTCGATCATCTCGTCGAAACGCAGACCGGGCGTATCGCGCAACTGGACGGCGACATCGTGCCAGTCCGCGGCGCGCACCTCGATGGTGGCCTCGCCCAGAGCCACTTTGCCACTGACCAATTTGTCACCCAGGGCATCTTGCAAACGCGAGAGCAGCACTTCGGGGGTTATGGGCATCTTTTGCTTCAGTCCTTAGCGGGCGATGGTGTTGGTGCGCCTGATCTTGTTCATCAACTGGCCCAGCCCGAACAGCAGCGCCTCGGCCGTGGGCGGGCAGCCCGGCACATAGATGTCAACCGGGACGATGCGGTCGCAACCGCGCACCACGGCGTAAGAATAGTGATAATAGCCGCCGCCATTGGCGCAGGAGCCCATGGACAGCACCCAGCGCGGTTCGGACATCTGGTCGTAGACCCGACGCAGGGCCGGGGCCATCTTGTTGGTGAGGGTGCCAGCAACGATCATCAAGTCACTTTGCCGCGGACTGGGCCGGAACACGATGCCGAAACGGTCGAGGTCATAGCGCGAGGCGCCAGCCTGCATCATCTCGATGGCGCAGCAGGCGAGACCGAAGGTCATCGGCCAGAGCGAGCCGGTTTTCGCCCAATTGATGACCGAATCGACACTGGTGGTGACGAAGCCCTTGTCGTTCAGGCCGCCCTGTATTTCCATCACTCCCATTCCAGCGCCCCCTTCATCCACTCATAGGCGAAACCCACCACCAGGATGCCGAGGAACACCACCATGGCCCAGAAGCCAAACGCACCGATCTGATCGAGAACGATGGCCCAGGGGAAAAGGAAGGCGATTTCCAGATCGAACAGGATGAACAGGATAGCCACCAGGTAGTAGCGCACGTCGAACTTCATGCGCGCATCCTCGAAGGCCTCGAAACCGCATTCGTAAGGGGCGTTCTTTTCCGCATTGGGCTTGAGCAAGCCCAAGGACCAGCCTATGCCGGCGCCTATCAGCATGGGACCGACGCCGACGGCGAGACCAACCAGGATGAAAAGCAAGATGGCGAAATAGTTATCGAGCATGCCGTTCCTTGGGGCCGCACTCAAGCGCGACGAAGTGGGTGAAGTGTACGTGTAACAAGGCTTTGCGGTCAAGCGAGAGGGTCGAGGAAAACCATTGATTGAATTGGCTATTAGGCAATTCTTTTGCGGATAAATATATTTGATGATTCCAATGTCTTCTCACAGATTGGCGACATACCAGTCCAAGGCGGCATGAATACCCTCACCGATGCGGTGGCTGGGGCGATACCCCAGGAGGCGGCTGATCTTGCTGATGTCGGCCAGGGAATGGCGCACATCACCCGCGCGGAAATCGCGGTAACTCGGCCGGTAATCGTCGAGGTGAGGAAAGCGCGGCGCCAGGCCGGCGCGGAGGAGCTCGAACAATTCGTTCAGACTGGTGCGCTCGCCGACCGCCACGTTGTAGACCTGATTCACGGCCGCCGGGTCCTCGGTCGTGGCGGCCAGCAGATTGGCCTGCACCGTATTGGCGATGTAGCAGAAATCGCGGCTGGTCTCGCCATCGCCGTTGATCCACACCGCCTCGCCCTTGACCATCGCCGCGATCCACTTCGGCACCACCGCGGCATAGGCACCGTCGGGGTCCTGATGCGGGCCGAAGACGTTGAAGTATCTGAGGCCTATGGTATTGAAGCCATAGGCGCGGGCAAACACGTCGGCATATTGTTCATTGACCAGCTTGGTGACGGCGTAGGGAGAGAGCGGCTTGCCGATGGTCTCCTCCCGCTTCGGCAGTCCTGGATGATCGCCGTAGGTGGAACTGGAGGCGGCGTAGACGAAGCGTTTGACGTCGGCATCGCGGGCCGCCAGCAACATATTGAGGAAGCCATCGATATTGGCGCCGTTGGTGGTGATCGGATCTTCCAGGGAGCGCGGCACGGAGCCGAGGGCGGCCTGATGCAGCACATATTCGATGCCGGCACAGGCTGTGCGGCAGTCGTCGAGCCGGCGTATGTCGCCTTCGATGAAACGGAACCGCGCCCACTGCTCGGCGGAGACGGCCGCCCGTATCTGCTCCAGGTTGCGGCGGTGGCCGGTGGCGAAGTTGTCCAGCCCAACCACCGTCTGATCCAGTTTTAGCAGGGTCTCCAGCAGGTTGCAGCCGATGAAGCCGGCCACGCCGGTGATCAGCCAGCCATGCCGCTCGCCGGCGAGTCTGGCCAGCCGCTCGGGATAGGCCATCACAGCCGCCAGAGGCGATAGCCGGCGGCACGGATGGCCGCTGGATCGTAGACCGACTTGACGTCGCTGAAGACACCGCCCGGCTTCAGCTTGCCAAACATATCGGCCAGCGGCATGGCGAGATAGGCCTTGTGCGACACCGCCGCGACCAGGGCGTCGGCCTGCGGCAGTTGTTCCCAGGGCACGAGGCGGATGCCATATTCATGCACCGCCTCGGCCGGTTCCGCGATGGGGTCGTGCACGCTCACCTCGCAGCCGAAGTCTTGCAGTTCGCGCACGACATCCGCCACCTTGGAGTTGCGCAGGTCGGGGCAGTTTTCCTTGAAGGTGAGACCAAGAACGGTGACCCTGGCGCCTTTGACATTGCCGCCATTCTTGATCATCTGCTTCACCGTCTGCTGCGCCACATAGGCTGCCATGCCATCATTGATGCGGCGGCCGGCGAGTATGACGTCGGGGTGGTAGCCCAGCATTTCGGCCTTGTGCGTGAGGTAGTAGGGGTCCACGCCGATGCAGTGGCCGCCGACCAGGCCTGGCCGGAAGGGCAGAAAATTCCACTTGGTGCCGGCCGCCTCCAGCACCTCCAGGGTATCGATGCCCAGCCGCTCGAAGATGATGGCCAGTTCGTTCATCAAAGCGATATTGAGGTCACGCTGGGTGTTCTCGATCACCTTTGCCGCCTCCGCCACCTTGATGGAACTGGCGCGATGCACGCCAGCGGTGATCACCGAGGCATAGAGGCCGGCGATCGTCTCCCTGGTGGCCGCGTCATCGCCGGAAACCACCTTGACGATCCTGGTGATGGTGCGCTCCTTGTCGCCGGGGTTGACCCGTTCCGGCGAATAGCCCACATGGAAGTCCTGCCGCCACTTCATACCGGAGTGTTGTTCCAGGAGCGGGATGCAGACCTCCTCGGTGGCGCCGGGATAGACCGTGGACTCATAGACCACGATAGCCCCTTTTTTCATGTGCCGGCCGACCGTCGTCGAGGAACCCACCAGAGGAGAAAAGTCAGGGATGTGGGCCACGTCCACCGGCGTCGGCACGGCCACGATGATGATGTCCGCCTTGCCCAGACTGGTGGGATCGGTGGAGACGGTAAGGCGGGTCGCCGCCTTCAAATCCTCGGTCGAGACCTCGCCGGTGGGGTCGCAATAATTGCGGTAGTTGGCCACCTTGGTCTCGGAAAAGTCGTAACCGATGGTTTCGTACTTCCTGCCGAATTGGGTCGCCAGGGGCAGGCCAACATAGCCGAGACCCACCACCGCCACCACGAGTGGCTTGCTGTTTGAGACGTTCATTGTCTATCACTCCCAAATTTCGGGCACGCGGCCCGGACCATGATTCTTGCTCGCGTTACACCCCCTAATCGCCGAACCGATGTCGCCACCGATACCACACCACACCCAGCCATTCATGGCAGGCGAAATAGCTATCCTGTAGTCCGGAAGCGCTCGGCACAAAGCTGAAAGGGTCAATCCCGCCTTGATGATAGCCGGTTCCAGCGGGTACAACCACCATGCCGAGGCGTTCGAATTCGGGCACAGACCTGGCCAAATGCCAGGCATGGGTCACCAGGTAGATACGCCGGATCCCGGACGCGCGCAGCATGGCTACCGAATTGCGGGCATTCTCCAGAGTCGTCGTCGAGGTCTCTTCCAGCCACGCCGCAGTCAATCCATATTCCTGCTGCAAGGCCGCCTGCATGAGCCGCGCCTCCGATCCACCGCGGCCTTCCGGATCGCCCCCCGCAAGCAGGATGGGCTTGTGCAGCCTGCGCGCCAGCCACGCGCCATAACGCAGCCTCTCCAGGGTGATCGCTTTCAGGGTATCGCCGCCATACTCCGGCGCGGCAAAGACGCGCCCGCCGGCCAGTATGACGACCGCCTCGGCCTCGCTCCCGTGCAGCACCGGCGGCAGCGGCATCAGTGTCCTGAGCAGGAAACCGCTGACGACGGGAGTGGCCAGCAGCATCAACCCGGCCAGCGCCACCCCCACCAAGGCACGCCCCAACCGCCCGCGACGACGCGCCAGCCACAAACCGAAAAGGCCCAACAACAAGAGGCTGAACGGCGGCAACAGGAGTGCGGCAAGGAGATTACTCGACAGATAGATCAGAGACATGCCCGTTCACTCGCCCTATTAAAGAACGCCGCGCCGCGGCCAAATCCCGCGCGCTGACGGATGGGTTTGCACGCACCGCTTCGGCAAAAATGCCGCACACGATAACTCACTCGTGGCGCGAGGAAGGTTAGGAAGATGACATCCAGGCGGTGGCCGCTATACTCCCTGGCCATGACCATTACCGACCAGCTCAGTCTTGGCCAGCCTCGCTTCAATGACGAGGCCATGGTCGCACTCGCCGCCAGGGAAGGAAACTATGCCGCCTGGCAGCAGGCCTTCGCCCAGTTGGGAGCGCAAGCCCCCGCCACCGTGTCCGGCGACTTCGCCATCGCCCTGCACACGCCGGATGGCCGCACCTTTCTCGCCGTCGATCGCTTCGCCATTCAGACCTTGTGTTATCGCCGCATCGGCGACGGCCTGTATTTCGCCCCGCGCGCCGATGCCCTGGCGGATACCGTTCCGGTCCTCGATGCGCAGGCTATATTCGACTACCTCTATTTCCACGTCATCCCTTCCCCGCGTACCATTTACAAGGACGTGTACCGGGTACCGCCCGGCCATTATGTGCTGTTCGAGAATGGCGCGCTCACCGTCGCCCCCTACTGGCAGCCGACCTTCGAGGAACCCCGGCGGGTCTCCTTTGCCGATCTCCGCGTTGAATTCCTGCGTACTCTGCGCGACGCCATCGCCAGCCAGATCGACCGTAACGCCATCGGCTGCTACCTCAGCGGCGGCACCGACAGTTCCACCGTCGCCGGCATCGTCACCGCCATGCTGGGCCGCCCCGCCGATACCTACTCCATCGGCTTCGATGCCAAAGGCTATGATGAAATGGAGTACGCCCGCATCGCCGCCAAGCACTTCAAGACGCAGCATCACGAGTACTACGTCACCCCGGACGACCTCGTCAAAAGCCTGCCCGCGGTGGCGGCCCACTATGACCAGCCCTTCGGCAACTCCTCCGCCGTGCCGGCCTACCATTGCGCCCGCATGGCGAAGGAAAGCGGCATACACAAAATGTTGGCCGGCGACGGCGGCGACGAACTCTTCGGCGGCAATAGCCGCTATGCCACACAGCGCGTGTTCGGCGCCTACCAGGCCCTGCCTGGCTTCGTGCGCAAGGGCCTGGCCGAACCCCTGACCGACAGCGGCCTGTTCAACCACTTACCGCTGCTGAAGAAGGGCGCCAGTTACGTTCGCCAGGCGCGCATACCCATGCCCGAGCGCATGCAGAGCTATAACCTGCTCATGCACCTGGGCCTGAACGACGTGCTGACCGCCGACTTCCTCGCCCAGGTCGACCCTTCGGACCCGATCAACCAACAGCGTGAAGTCTATGACGCCTGCACCTCACCGTCGCTGGTCAACCGCATGCTCGCCTATGACTGGCGCTATACCCTGGCCGAAAACGACCTGCCCAAGGTGATCGGCTCAGCGCAGCTGGCCGGCGTCAGCGTCGGCTTCCCCCTGCTGGATGACCGTCTGCTGGAATTCTCCCTCACCCTGCCCGCCTCCTATAAGGTCAAGGGTCTGAAGCTGCGCTGGTTCTTCAAGGAGTCACTGCACGGCTTCCTGCCCGACGCCATCCTCAAGAAGAAGAAGCATGGCTTCGGCTTGCCCTTCGGGGTCTGGGCCAACAGCCACGCCCCCCTCAACGCGCTGGCGACGGAAACCCTGCACAGCCTTGCCGGGCGCGGCATCGTGCGAGAGGCATTCATCGACACCCTGCTAACCAGGCAGCTACCCGCCCACCCAGGCTTCTACGGCGAGATGGTGTGGGTGCTGACCATACTGGAACTCTGGCTGCGGGCGCACGCCCCGGAATATCACTGCGCCAGCGCCTGAGTCGCCCCTTTTGCACTCAATTTTCCGGCGGCTGGAGAGGCCGTCCGGAAAGGCAGCGCGGAGGCCACGGTCCGGCTTATGGCAGCCTCGACAAACCCAAAAGCCAGGCAGCCGGCTGTCCTGGAGCGATGGCGCCGGCGCTGGGGGCGTGGCGCGCGTGGCCGTAAAAATCCTGCCGATCGATAGCCGGCACCTCCCTCGCGGCGGGTAAATCGAGCGCGCGCCCACGCGGCGAGAAATCGAGTGCGCCCAGCGACGCGAAGGGGGCAACGAGCCATTCTGCCGCCGCCGCATAAGTACCCGTGACGTTCCAGTGCTGTTCTCCCCCCTGCAGCGCTGCCCCGGCGAACACCGCATTTGCCGCCACGACCTGGCGGAAGCGCTCATCGCCTCCGATGACGCGGATGCCGGTGGCGCTCGCCACCACCGTGTTATGACGGATCGAGACCTGCCGCGGCCGCGCATGATGCGGCTGGAGGCGCAGTGCATCGCCATGGGGATTAAAAAAGATATTGTCATGTATCGAGACATTCCCTTCCGCCTGCAAAAGTGATTCATGCGGGTTGTCGTGGAAGAAATTACCGTAGACGCGATACTGGTCATCCACGCCGGCGCCATCGAGGGGAAAATGTCCGAGCAGCACGTTGGGCCGCGCCATGTCGCCTTGCGAGCCGCCATTGGCCTTGCTGAAGACATTGCGGCGGATGTGGGTCTCACTGACCGCGGTCGGCATACCCGCCACTTGCGGACGCGGCGCCTGGTGCTTGATCTGCAGGTCGTAGCCTAGGCTGTCGACGATCATGTTGCCTTCGATCAGACCAGCCACGAACGGGTCGCTGCCATCCGAATTGCCCAGATAGATGCCGGTGCCGGCGCCTTCGATCACGTTGTCGCGGATCACCCAGTTCCAGGCCGGACACTTGCTGGAAAGGCCGACGGTCTGCTGGTCGTGGCCGTGGCCGCGGATGGTCAGACCCTCCAGGGTGATGTGGTGGGCGAACCTGGCGTGGCCCTCGCACTTCACCCCGTCCACCGGCAGACCGCGCCCATCAAGGACCAGGTTGCGCACCACGACATGGGCCGAATCGAGCAGACTGACGGTATTGCGTCCAGGCGCGGCGATGAATACGGCCGGCTCGCCCGCCGCCGGCCCCTCGATGACGATGGGCGCTCCGGGGCTGCCCATCAGACCATGCAGCCGCAGACCGCGGCTATAGAGGCCAGGGGCCAGCCGCACCGTATCGCCGGGTCCGGCGCTACCGACGACCGCAACGTAATCCCTGGGCGTGGCCGCATGAATCACCGCCCCGGCCAGCGGCGGCCAGACCAGCGCAGCGATCGTCCATAAGGCCAGTGGCAAGAGAGGGGGGGGTGTTGTCATGGTCACGGATACTGCCTGATCCGCTCGCGCAGGCGAACGCCCGCGGGTCGCATCGATGCGGTGAGGCGTTCCAGCTCCATCACCTCCTGGGCGTGGTCTTGGCGATACCTCGCTTCCTGCGCGCGCCCGGCAGCGATCTGCGCCTCGATGTTGTCGGGGCCGAGTGGCACGCCGAAGCCGGCCGGAGCTTCGGGCCGGGCAAAGACCCGCGCCAGCACCCGGCCACCCAGCTCGCCCTTGAAATGCCCCGCCTCCCAGTACCCATGCATGCGCGTCCGGCGGTCGCCTCTGGCCGGTACGGTCTCGGTGGTCAAGGCGTCGAAGCCACTGAAGTCCCACAGCGCAAAGGCCGGACCGCCGGCGGCGCGG
Organism: Hydrogenophilales bacterium; assembly: GCA_037439465.1. Taxonomy (GTDB): domain Bacteria; phylum Pseudomonadota; class Gammaproteobacteria; order Burkholderiales; family Thiobacillaceae; genus Parasulfuritortus. The sequence goes on from JBBIVX010000014.1 coordinate 56,994, forward strand.
GTCTCCTCGGCGACATGCTGCACGACCGCCCGCTTCCACACCTCGAAGGCCGGCCAATGGCCGGTGAGGCGGATGATCTCCAGCAAGTGGGCGTGATAGGGGTAGATGACCAGATGGAGCGCGATGCCGTGCCGGCGGCACAGACGCAGCACCTGGTCAAGGTCATCCAGTGCCGGCGAGGTACCTCCCGCCGTGTCGAAGATGTCCCGCGGCCGCCGCAGATAGGCCTTGATGTTTTCCAGGTCCCGCTGCCGGAATACTGCCCAGTAGCCCTCGTCCGCGGTGATTTTCAGATAATCGCGCATCGGGTTGAAGCCCAGCGGGGTCAGATCGGCGGCATAGGGATTACCCTGGTTGACCAGGGTGCCCAGCGAATCCATGAAGGCCCCCAAAGTCAGGGTGGCCTCGGCATAGTCGCGCACCTGTCGCAGCACCCGCCTGGGGTTGCGCTCACCATCGGCATTGACGAGCAGGCGCTCGCCCTCGGGCCCGGACGAGCCGGCGCGGCGTGGCGCCCCCGCGTCCACCAGAAAATCCATGAAGTCGATGCCCCACACGGCCACGACCGGCTTGCGCGCGCCCGCGCCCGCACCGTTTGCCAGGACATGCCGGAGATAGCGCAGCGTGGTCGCCGGGCCGGTTCCCGGCAGGGCCAGGTTGAACACCGGCCGCACCTCGGCCGGCCAGGCCGGGTGTTCGGGATCGAAGCCGACCTCGGCGCGCGAATTGCCCAGGATCAGGGCGCGCGGGTTCACCCGCAGCACCTGATAGGCCTTCACTGTCGCCCCATGCGCCCCAGCCGCAGGCTTGACGGCGTTGAAGCCCGGCGCCTCCACCCGCCGCACCAGGCCATAGGGGTCGACGACCAGGTTGAAGCCCGCCACCGCCAACGCCAGGCCGGCGGTCAACGTCAACCAGAGGGCGAGATAGGAGCGCATGGGCATCAGGTAATGGTCAATCACCCCATCCCCTAAAACTGGAAATACAGGAATTCGCTCGGCCGGCTCAGCGACAGCAGGCCGCAGGCGAGGACCACCGCCATCGCCACCGCCCACCCCCGGCCGGCCGACCAGGCGAGGCGCGTGCCGGTGGATTCGTCACAACCACCGAGCGCCGGTTTGAAACGCCCCATGATCTGCTGGCTGTTAGGCGCCAGAAACACTACCGGCAAGAGCGCCAGCACCCAGACGTAAGTCATCATGAAATTCTGGCCGCCGCCGGGCGTGAAGGCCACGCCCATGCCGCCCAGCCACCCGCCGACCGGGCCCAAGCGCAGGGCGATGGCCTCCGGCAGGGCAATGCCGTTCCTGCCGAGCATGCTGCCCAGGATGGCCAGCGCCGCGTCCAGACTGGTTGCCCGGAAGAACACCCAGCCCACCACCACCGCCAGAAAGGTCAGTGCCGCCCCCAGCAGCCGTCCGCCCGGCGACGAGCTGGCCAGATCGTGTCCCAGCCTTTTGCGTACTCCCTGCCAGGCGTGGTGGATCACCAGATACAGCCCATGCAGCCCGCCCCAGATGACGAAGGTCCAGCCCGCGCCGTGCCACAAGCCACCCAGCAGCATGGTTGCCATCAGGTTCAGATAGCGGCGGGCGGGGCCCTTGCGGTTGCCGCCCAGGGGGATGTAGAGATAATCGCGCAGGAAACGGGACAGGGTCATGTGCCAGCGACGCCAGAAATCGGTGATGCTGACCGCCTTGTAGGGAGAATTGAAATTGAGCGGCAGGCGCACGCCGATCATGCAGGACAGGCCGATGGCCATGTCAGAGTAGCCGGAGAAATCGAAATACAGTTGCAAGGTATAGGCCAGCACCCCGCCCCAGGCCTGAAAAAACGTCAGCGCCTCGCCCGCTCCCGCGGCCGCGAATACCGGTGCCGCATAAGGCGCCACACCGTCCGCCAGCACCACTTTCTTGAACAACCCGATGGCAAAGATCGTCAGGCCGACGGTGAAGAATTCAGGGCTGAAGCGATAGGTCGCGGCCTGGCCGAACTGAGGCATCATCTCCTTGTGATGCAGCACCGGTCCGGCGATCAGGTGCGGGAAATAGGTGACGAACAAACCATAGTGGATGAAGTCGAATTCCTTCGCCTCGCCGCGCGCCGCGTCCACCAGAAAGGCGATCTGGGTGAAGGTAAAGAAGGAGATGCCCAGCGGCAGGATGATCGTCGCCAAGTCCAAACTGGCGCCCAGCGCAATATTGAGGCTACCGATGAAAAAGTTGGCATACTTGTAATAGCCCAGCAGAGCCAGGTCAGCGGTCACCCCCAAGGCCAGCAACCGCCGCCGCCGGGGCGAGCCGATGTCATGGCCACGCGCCAGGCCATAGCCGACCAGATAGTTGAAGACGACGGAAGCGAGCAGCAGGCCCACATAGGCCGGGTTCCACCAGCCATAGAAAAACAGCGAGCCGGCGGTCAGCCAGGTCGCGGCCAGACGATGACTGTAGTGCCCAAGACGAAAAAAAACGAACAGCAGAACCGGCATGAAAAGGAATAAAAACTCGACCGAATTAAACAGCATGTCCCCTGGCCCTCAAATACTCTCCGCCCGGCAATGGCCGCCCGTACCAAGGTGGCGAATCACCGCTCCGGCCGTCTCCCGGATACATGGTCTGCGACCCCCTTTTTCGAGTTTTCGGAAATTGTCGCCGTATTGCCAACGAGTTTCCGCAAGAAGCGAACACAATTTGTCTCGCCGTAAAATAACCATGAATCCGTTCCATAATGCGGCCGCTACAACATCTCACTCTGGCATTGCGGCGCATGGTCACAATGCAGAACGCTTATAAGGCAAGCATGAGTCTCGGTCAAAGCATACGCAGCGGCGCAAAATGGCTTGCCTTCGGCAAGATCGGCAACCGCTTCATGGAGTTCGCTTTCGGTGTGGTCCTGGCCCGGCTGTTGGTCCCCGCGGACTTCGGCATGATCGCCACCATCAGCGTCTTTACCGGCTTTGTCGGCATGTTCACTGCTGGCGGCATGGGGCAGTCGCTGATCCGCGCCAAACAAGCCGACGAGGACGATTTCACCGCCGTGTTCACCCTGCAACTGGCCATGGGCGCCGTGGTTTATATCGGTTTCTACCTGGCCGGCCCATGGATTGCCCGGCTATTCGATGACCCCCTCTATTCCGACCTCATCCGCGTCTCGGCACTGAGTTTTCTGCTGCGCCCTTTCCTGGTAATGCGCACGGCCTGGCTGAACCGGGAGATGAACTTCAAGAGCCGCACCCTGGTGGAGGTCGTAAACGGGCTGTTCACCGGCGTAGCCTCCGCCATCATGGCCTTTGCCGGTCTGGGGGTGTGGAGCCTTACGCTCTCCGGGCTGCTGGGCAGCCTCTTGCAAAATCTCTGGCTGGCCCGGCTGACTCCCTTGCGGCTACGCCTCAACCCCAACTGGGCCGTCATGCGCCGCCATACCGCCTACGGCGCCAAGATCGTGGCCAACGATTTCGTGAACTACCTCGGCAAGGAAGGCAAAAGTCTGGTCATCAGCAAGCTGGCCGGGCCGGCCCTGCTCGGGCTGTTCAACAAGGCGGAGAGCCTCGCCCGGCTGCCCAACCAGTTATTGATGTCGCCCACCATGGAGCCCCTGTTCCGGGCCATGGGCAAAACCCAGGAGGACCTGGACCAGACCAAGTACCTCTTCTACCGGGCCATTGCCCTGCTGATGGTGTACACCACACCGCTCTATGTGATCCTCTGGTGGAGCGCGGAACCCTTCATCGGCGTGGTCTATGGCGAGAAGTGGATCGCCGCCGCCGCGCCCATGCGCATCCTCGTCTTGATGGGGGTCTTTCTCAACGTGATGCTGCCAAGCTCCGTAGTGTTGGCGGCGCAGAACCGCCTGGGCCGGGAAATGTTGGCCCAGTCCATCAATCTGCCCATTGTCCTCGCCGCCTGCGTGCTGGGTTTGCAGGGCTGGGGATTGCCGGGGGCGGCCTGGGGCCTGCTCGCGAGCCAAGTGCTGCTCACCGCCCATTTCTATTGGTTCGTGCGCCACACCCTGCCCACCCGCGCCAGCGACCTCGTGCGCGCCGCCGCGCCGGGACTCACCCTCAGCGCCCTATTGGGCCTGTTTCTTTTTCTGCTGGATTGGAAAATCGGCGACTGGCGCCAGACCATGCCGGCCCTGTATCTCATCGCCATGGGGCTGTCGGGCGGAGCGCTCTATGCGGCGCTGTTCCTGTTCCTGCCCATCAAGTCCCTGGAAGCGGAAGCCGGCCGCTGGCGCCGACAACTCGGCAACGGCTGGTCCGCCCTGCGCAAGGTCCTGAGGCAGACATGATCCTTACCTCCTGCTCGCAACGTTCCGGCCAACACAGAAAGGACAGCCCATCGTGAAACCGACCCCCGCCAGAATCCTCATTTTCGCTCTGCTGACTGTGACGGCGCTGTTCGCCTACTCGTTACGCGGCGACCTCTCCGCCCTTTCCCAGCGCCTGCTATCCCAGGAGCGCAGCAAGTTCGAGGCTGCCCCCTTTCCCTACCGGAAGCTGACCTATCTCTATGACATGGGGGTGGTGGATGCCAACGGTGACGGACAGCTCGACCTGTACACCGCCAATCACAACTACCGCCAGGTACTGCTGTTGGCCGATGGGCGAGGCGGCTTCCATGATGTGCTGAGCGCGTGGGGACTGGACCAAAGCCGTGCGCTACCAGGTTCGGAACAGGCGCGCGAGGCGCCACAACTGGACCGCCCAGGGTTGTATATCTACTGGCAGGGCGATGTCCTCCACCTGGTGGCGCACCGCACCGAAGGGTTGGCGCCGATACAAGGCGCCATCCGGCTGTACAATACGGTGGAAATCGTTGGCAGGGAAGGATTCGATGCCGACGTCAGCACCACACCCTCATCAACGCCGGGCGGCATCGCCGAGACCCTGCTGTCATTCAAGAGCGCCTCGCCCGGCCATTTGCGGCTCTATCTCTCCACCCGCGGCGCGCCGGTGCACTTCGATATCGATGCGCCTTGGGCGGCCGACCATGTCTACGTAGGCGCCCAGCGCGTTACCCCGGCGGCACCGCAGCATTTCGAGCTGGCCCTGCTGGATCGGCACGCCCTCACCTGGGCCGATTACAACGACGACGGACAACTGGATGTCTTCATCAACCGGGGCGCCCTGGGCGGCACCCTGCGGCGTTTTCCCGCACAGGTGCGACAAGGCGTCGGCGACGAGCTGCTGCTCAGCGAAGGCCCCGGCCGCTTTGCCGATCAGGCGCGCGCACTGGGCATCGAGAAGAAAGACTGCTCCGGGCGTCACGCCAGATGGGTGGACTTCGACCGCGACGGCCGCCTCGATCTGTACATCAATTGCCAAGACCGCGGCAAGGTGGCGGGAAGTTATTCCAAACAGTTCTACCGGCAGGAGCCGGATCACCGGCTGAGCGATATCGCCGCGGCGGTCGGACTGGCCTTGCCGGAGCATCAGATCGTAGACCTGGTCTGGTTCGACGTGGATGGCGATGGCTGGGTGGACCTCTTTACGCATGAGGACACCGGCTATTACGTCTACAGAAATCGTCAGGGCCGTTTCGAGCGCAGTTTCGTCGCCCGAGGCCCGTTTCACCGCGCAGACGTAGTGGGGCTCACCGGCGAGACCACCGATTATTGGCAATTCGACGGCAAGCTGAGCGTGGCCGACTTCGATGCGGATGGCGACCTGGACGTCTTCATGGCCTCCAAAAAGGGCAATGGTCTTTTGATCAACGACGGTGGCCGGTTCAAGTACGTGCCACCCGCCACCCTGGGCCTGCCGCGCGAGTCGGTGGCCGCCCAATGGGTGGATTACGACAACGACGGCCGCATGGACCTACACACCGTGCCCCAGGGTCTGTACCGGCAGGGCGACAAATCGCATTTCGTGGCGACAGGCATGTTCCGCCTGCTGGACAACAAGTACCAGGCGGCCATCATCAACTGGTTCGACCGCGACAACGACGGCCGGCTCGATCTCGTCATGGCCCTGCAAGACAACGCCACCCTGTGGCGCTGGTGGGAAAAACCGTTCAAGCACAATGACGTGAAGGGCGAGGATGACCGCTTTGACTGGGCCATCCAGAGTTACCGCAACATCGGCCCCGGCGGCCACTGGCTGCAAGTCGCGCTGCAGGGCCAGCCAGGCAACCGTCAGGCCATCGGTGCGCAGGTTACGGTCACCACCCAGGCTGGCCGCCAGACCGCCCAGGTCGGCGCTCACGACGGGGCCTACTCCTCCCAGGGGCACTACCGTTTGTATTTTGGTCTGGGTCCGGCCACGCACGCCAGACTGCAAATCCAATGGCCCGACGGCAAGATTCAAGAGATCGGCGACGTCGCCGCCGACCGGCTGTTGCCCATTGCCTACCCGAAATGAACACCCAGCCGCTCATGGACACGCTGCATCTCACCCTGGATGAATTGTTCTCGACCTCCGCTGCCCTGCCCGCCGCACAGGATCGCCAAGTTTGGGGAATGCGGCGCCACACCGCTTCACCGGCCACGGGGGTCAGCGTGCTCATCGATCGTTTCGCCGACCGTCCCGATGCCCAGTGCATCTTTCTGCGTACCGATGCGACGGCCGCCAAGGTCCTCCGTCTCGGCGTGCAGGGGGGCCATAAAGTGGAAGCCGCCGCCGGGAGCGGCTGGCGGCTGAGTCCCAGCGGCCAAGAAGGACCCTCCTATTGGCTGCCGCAACCGCCCATATTGCGTACCCAGGACAAGCAAGGCCATATCCTCAACGAGCGCGCGGCCGCGCTCACCCATCTGGATGTCTCCGCCGATGGATTGGCAGTAAACCTCGATCTACCCGCCGACGGCAGTCTTGACTGGATCATCTGGCGGTTCGGACCGGGGCAGGGTGACTTGTCCACAGGACTGGAATCGTCCCTGGCACTGGAGCGCCAGAGTTATTTTCTGTGGGGATCCAAAGTCAACGTGCGCCTGCCCGCCGGCCTTTATCATTTCCTGATCCATGGTCGTATCTATACCGACGATTTCGTCTGGCCGCGAAACTGGAAATTCCTCTCTGAACTTGACGCTTACGGCCTGTTCAAAGCCCTCACCGGCCTCGAAGTCGCCACTGGCAAGGCGCTCTATGGCCTGCTCCGGCGGCAGGTGCTCTATTCCGTTCTCGACGCCCAGGCCGAGGATGGCGGCTGGCGGCACGGTGAATGGACGGACCTCATGGAGACGCACCTGCGCTTGCACAACGCCGCCATGCTGTTGCTGGAGGCGGGCCTGGAGGAATCGGGCGACGTTACAATCCGGACCTCTCTGGAGCGGGCGGCGGCCTTTCTCGCCAAACACACCGACCGCACGGACCTGGGCGCCTGGTTCCTGCATGACTCCCTGGAGACAAGCGCCGAAAACATGGAGATCATGCGGAAGCAGACCAGGACACCCTGGATACCCAGCCGCACCTTGGGCAAGTCCCCCTGCACCAAGCTGATTCTGAACACGCACCTGGACGCCATCGTCACCATGGACCGTTATCGCGCGCTCACCGATGACCGCCAATATGACGCCTTGTTAGACTCGGCCCGTGCCGCCGCCAGCAAGATTCTGGCGCTCAGGCCGGCCGAGCCCCTCTATCGCTTCCTCTACAAATTGATCGCGCTCACCCTGCTGCCCAGAGCGCGGGGCATCGCCCTGCCCTGGCCACTGCGCGCCCTCAAGCGCCTGACATGGATGTACCTGTGGCCCAACATGCATCGGGTCAAGCGCCTCTGGCCGCGTCTGGTCATGCCCTGTGGGCTTATCGAGCGGCACATCGCCCCCCTGCACTTCGACCTCAATTACCACCCGGTCAACGTGATGGATGTCGTCCGTTACTGGCGCCGTTTCCCAGGGGAAAATCTTTCGCGCCTGATCGACAACGCACTGCGGCCGGTGCAAACCCTGGATCTGCTGCAATACTGGACCGAGGCCACGAACCGACAGTTCGCCATCGTCGTGTGGGCCGAGGCCCTGTACCATTTGTGCCTGTTGAAAACCGACGGCGACCTGCGCAGGCAACTCGCACAATCCATGCTGTGTGCGGCACACAACGAATTGGGCCTGCCTGCCGCGCTGCTGGGCGCCGATGCCGAATCGGCACCTCTGCAAGACCGCCATCCCTGCCCGTCGCCCACCGATCCCCGCCTGCGGGTGGCCAACCTGTCGCACGGCACATGGCGGGAAATTCTGGTAGTCAACCCTGGCGATGTTAAGATCGAACTCGCCTGGGAGGCCAACCACCCAGGCGAGGGAGTCATATGGTTCGACGAGACGGGCCAGCGTTTGAGTGACGATGGCCTGGCGCGCGGCATCACCGCCGGGGGCTGGGTGCTGGGCAGGGCAGGGCGGTTCGGACCGACAATAATGGAAAACATGGAGATACACGCATGATCATTTCCCATTCCAGGAAATTCATCTTCGTCAAATCGCTGAAGACGGCAGGCACCAGCATCGAGGCGGCCCTATCCAACTATTGCAGCGGTAACGACGTAGTCGTGCCGATCGGCGATTTCGGCCACAACCGCGATGCGAAGGGCGGGATCGTGCATCGCGGCATGAACGCCGACGAGGTCTACCGCATGATCGGCCAGCATGTTGATGCCCCCACGATCAGGGACCGGGAGCCGGCGGAGGTGTGGAACGGCTACTTCAAGTTCAGCATCACCCGCAATCCCTGGGACCGTGCCCTGTCCTATTTTTTCTGGGACCGGCGCAAGGATCCGGCCATGAAGCCGCGCAAGCGCTTCTACCATTATCTGGGCGTACCCCTGGATGAGTTTGGCGCGGTGAAAGGCCTTTTCACCGATTTCATCCGGAACAAGACCCTCACAGGCGACGACCGCTTCTACGTCAACGACGGCGAGAAACGCTACCGCGTCCCGGCCGAGGGCTTCCTGGAAAACAACGACCGCTTTTATGTCGAGGACGGCCGCTTATGCGTCGATTTCGTCATCCGCTATGAACGCCTGCAGGAGGATTTCCATACCGTGTGCGAGCGGGTGGGCATACATCCGACCCCTCAACTTCCGCAGTTGAAAACCGGCATTCGTATGGGGGGACATCATTACACCGAATATTACGACGACCGCGCCCGTGACATCGTTGGCGAGCTGCACGAGAACGACATCCGCCTGCTCGGCTATCAATTCGGCCGCTGACCTCACCCGCCAACTCTCCTGGACAACGACATGACCCAACTACTCCGCTCGGCAGTCATCGGTCTGGCGGGCGGCCTGCTTCTGGCCCTGCCCGCCGCAGCCCTGGCCCTGGCGTCGGACACCTCCCTGGCCACGGCGATCTCCCTGGCGCTGGCCTTCGCCGGCGGTATTACGCTTTTACACTATTGGAAAACCCTACAAGCGCAGATGCACTACCAGGGGCTTGCACAACTTCACCATCGGCTCGACCGCATCGCCGAGCAGATCGCAGAAACCCAGGGTCTGGTGCAGCTCACCCCCTACGAGCATCCCTATCCCATGCCCTTCGGCGGTGGCTGGGCGCTCACCGCCGATGCTGCCGCGCTGCTTGCGCGCGAGGTCGCGCTGAACCGGCCGCACATCATCGTCGAGCTGGGTTCGGGCGTGTCCTCCGTGCTCCTCGGCCGCCTGCTCAAGGAAATGGGCGAGGGCAAGGTCTACTCCCTGGATCACGACGCCAACTGGGCAGAACAGACCCGCCGGCATGTGCGCGCCAGTGGCATTGCAGAATACGTCGAAGTCCTGGATGCCCCCCTGTCCAGGCAGCGCTTCGCCGACCACGAGTATGACTGGTACACCGTACCCGAAGCGGTGCGTCGTCTGCCTGCCATCGATCTGCTCATCGTCGATGGTCCACCCGCGGCCCTCGAACCCGAGGGCACGCCGCGCTACCCAGCCCTGCCGGCCTTTCTCGCCCAGCTCTCGCCACAGGCGGTCATCTACGTGGACGACGCCAAACGTCCGCAGGAACAGGCCATGCTCGCACGCTGGCTGCAAGAAAATCCCGCCTTCGAACAGCGTATGCACGACACCGTGCCGGGCACCTGTCTGCTCCGACGGGACATCTACCGCGCGAACCAACCATGAAGATATTCGGTATCGGCCTCTCCAAGACCGGCACCAGCAGCCTGGCCCACGCCCTGGAGATATTGGGCTACAAGACGCGGGACTATCCGGGCATCGAACGCTATGCGCCCGGCGACATCACCTGCGTCGACCCGGCCCTGTTGCGGGACAACGACGCCCTCACCGATACGCCCATCCCCAGCTACTATCGAGAGCTCGACCGGGCCTATCCGGGGTCGAAGTTCATCCTCACTGTGCGGGCGCGGGAGGGGTGGCTCAAGTCCTGCCAAAAGCAGTTCACCGAGAAACTCGCCGCGAAGCAGAACGAGGCCCACAACCGTCTGTTCATGGACCTCTACGGCACCACGGTATTCGATACGGTGAAGTTCGGCACCGGCTATGAGCGCTTTGTCGCAAGGGTGTTGGAGTATTTCAAGGACCGCCCCGATGACCTGCTGATCCTCGACGTCACCGGCGGCGAGGGCTGGGAAAAACTCTGTCCCTTCCTCGGCAAGCCAATCCCCGATCTACCTTTCCCCAAGGCCAACGTAACGCGCATCCGTTGGATGGACATCAACGCCTTGGTCCGCCTGGCCAAAGAAGCCGGCGCGGTGCTCCTGCGAGCACATGTCGCTCTGCAACCGGATGCCCGACGCCTCGCCTGGCACGAACGTATTGCCACGCTACCGCGCCGGGTCATCTACAGGCTCAAAGGCGGTCGGCCCCATGTCCTGCGGGCTGCCACCGAAACCGCCCACGGCCTGCTGGCGCAGGGTCTGACTCGCCTCAACCCGGACATTCCTGTCATTACCAGCCGCCACCATGACGTGCCCTATGCGGAGCGATGCAAGTGGAACCACTTCTGGCTGGTGGACGCCTTGGATGGGGAGGCGGGATTTGCCGCCGATGCGGGGGAATACACCATAGACATCGCCCTGATCGAGGATGGGCAGCCCATCGCCGGCGTGGTCTACGCGCCTCTGTCCGGCACCGCCTACTACGCCATGGTGGGCAAGGGCGTCTACAGATCTGTGGGGGAAGGTCCGCCAATGCGACTGGGTCAGGCCGCCGCCCTGCCGACGACCACAGCCACGCCGGCCGCCGCGTCCGCCAGCAAGGCGCTGGCCCTGTGCCGGCGGCTGGAGCCGGGCATGGCCCCGGCCCCCGATCTGTCCGGCAGCATGGAATGGCACAGCGCCGCCGCCCAGGCCGTGGCCCGTCTGGCCGGACGCCGTATCGTCGTCGGCCAGGACGGTCAGGAACTCGGGTACAACAAGGTCGACTGGGCCAACCCTGGCATTCGGGTCGCAGAGTCGCCATGAACCCCGATAAAAGTATTTACGCCCGTTTCACCGGCCCGGAGATATTTCTGGAACAGGGGCGGCTGCTCTTCTCTCTGTTGCATGTCTTCGCCAATTCTGGATACCGGATCAGCCTGTTCAATTACCTGGGCGACAAGCCGCTGGAAAAATACGGGCAGATGTTCCACACCCTTGCTGGCCTGACATTGACCGACAGCCCGCCCGCGGCCACTGCGGACAGCTACTACCTCTACGACCAAGCCGACAGCGCCCTGGCCAAACTCCCCTGGCGGAAGCAGATCCAAGTCCGCTTCGATTTGTTCTCCCCATTCTGGTTTTCCAACCCCATCATCATGCCGTTTCCCATGCACCCCATGCAGTCTGGCGTCACGCATGACGACCTGGAGGCGCTCCGGACCAGCGAACGCAGGGTCAAGGTCTTCTTTTCCGGCGACACCGAGCACTATCGGCGCGTCTGGATCCGCTATCCCAAGCCCAAGCTGCCGCGGGAGGCGATAATCCGCGCCGTCATGGAGCGCCTCGCCGACGACCTCATCCTGCTCGACGATGCCCTTGATCTGGCCAGGCTATACCGTGCCGGGTACACCAACAAATGTGCCTTCACCGCTTCGAGCGCCGTGCGTATCGAGTTTGCCGACTGGCTACCCACCCTGGCGCGGGCGGATTTTTTCCTCAGCCCGCCGGGTATCGTCATGCCTATGTGCCACAACATCACCGAGGCCATGGCGGTGGGCACCATCCCCATCACCAACTACCCTGAGTGGCTCGATCCGCCCCTGCGGCCTGGGCACGATTGCCTGGTCTTCGACGATGAGGACGACCTTATCGCCACGCTCAAAACGGCCTTGGCGATGGAAACCGGGCAGATCGCGACGATGCGGGCCCATGTGCTGGATTACTACGAAACCCATCTCAGACCCGAAGGCTTCGTCGGCCGCATCGAATCCAGTCCGGACAGGAATCTGCCCATCCTGATGTACACGGAGCGCAACGTGGCAAAACACGCGGCCAGACTCAACCGCCACGCCATCCTCATGCAGGGCACCACCCGTCCGCGGGCGGGTGGCGGCTTCAAGCGGATGCTGGCCGCTTACCTGGGATGACGGCCATGCACGCGGCCAGTCGAATCACCAGTGCGCCGGCGGCGTTATTGGATAAGTCGGGAAAAGGCGCATTACTTAAATGTAAATGCTCGCGAGGGATCGTCGTCCATGAATGAGACAACCCCGGTCTCCGCTTCGACGGAGCGCCCCCTCATCTCGGTGGTCATGCCGTGCTACAACGCCGCACCCTATGTGGCGGAAGCGGTGGAGTCCGCGCTTGGCCAAAGTCATGGCAACGTCGAACTCTTCGTGGTGGACGACGGTTCCACCGATGACTCGGACGCGATCCTCGCCCGGCTGGCCGAAGCCCACCCCGGTCGTCTGCATTTACTCTACACGGCCCACCTCGGGCCTTACCCTGCCCGCAACGAAGCCCTCAGGAAGGTGCGCGGCGAATTCATCGCCTTCCTGGATGCCGACGACTGGTGGCTGCCCGACGCTCTGGAGAAGCTCTATGCGGCCCTCGACCAGCATGGCGCTGACATCGCCTATTGCGGCTGGCAGAACGTCGGCGAGGGCATCCACTCTGCGCCCCATGTGCCGCCGGCCTACGAGGAGGAAGACGTCGTCGCCCATTTCGTCCGCACCTGCCCCTGGCCCATACATGCCGCACTCATCCGGCGCACCATCGTGGAACGCGTGGGTGGCTTCTCCGAGCGGTGCTACGCCTCCATGGATTATGACTTCTGGCTGCGCGCCCTGGCCCTCACCCGGCGCATCAAGCGGGTCCCCGAAGTCCTCGCCTTCTATCGCTGGCACAACCAGGGGCAGATCTCCGCGGTGAAATGGCGCCAGGTGCTCGATGCCCTCGATGCCCAGCAGGCCTTCATCCGCCAGAACCCGCAACTGGTTGCGCATCTATCGGAGGCGCGCCTGGGCGAGCTCACCGAAGGTCAGGTCTTGCAGCAGGCCTACCGCGCCTTCTGGAAGCGCGATCTCGTCTCCGCTCAGAAGCTGTTTCGCCATGCGGCCAGGAATGGCGCCTATCACCTGCAGGACCTCTTCCATATACTGGCCGCGCTACTCCCCATGCCACTGTTCCAGGGCCTGGTCATGATCGCCGACTGGAAAAAACTCTGATGGCGGCAACCCGCGTCCCCGTCCTCATGTACCACCGGGTGGGCGCGGCCCACAACGCCTGGGAGGCGCGCTATGCCATCAGCCCCGCCAACTTTGCCGCCCACATGCAGACCCTGGCGCGCCAGGGCTACCGGGCGGTGCAGATCGACGCGCTGATCGACTGGCTGGAAGGCGGCCCGTCCCTGCCGGAAGGGGCGATCCTGGTCACCTTCGACGACGGCTTTCGCGGCGTGCGCGAACATGCGCTTCCGGTTTTGGAGCGCATGGGCTGGCCGTTCACCGTTTTTCTTGTGAGCGATCTGATCGGCGGCGAGGACGTCTGGACCCGCGCCTCGAATCCCGCTGGCGTGACCTATCCCCTGCTCGCTATGGACGATATCCGCGACATGCAGCGGCGCGGCGTCAGCTTCCACTCCCACACCCGCAGCCACCCCAGTCTACCCAGCCTGGATGACGCTCAACTGAGGGAACAACTGGCCGGCTCGCGCCAGCGGCTGACCGAGCGGCTGGGCGCGGAAGTGCGCTATCTCGCCTACCCCTTTGGCCATGCCGACGAGCGCGTGGCAGCGGCCACCCAGGCCGCCGGCTATCGCGCGGCCTTCTCCACCCGCTCCGGGTTCAACCGCCGCGATGTCGACAGATTTCAGATCAGGCGCATCGACGTCTTCGGCACGGACACGCCAGCCATGTTGCTGCGCAAGGTCAGGCTGGGTAGCAACGATGGCCGCCTCATGTACGCCGCGCGTTACTACCTCGGCCGGCTCAAAAGCCGTCTGCCCGGAGCCGTGCAGTGAACATCGCCTACACCATCGCGCTGTGCACCCACAACCATGCCGACCGGCTGGTGCGCACACTGGCCGACCTGGCGCGGCTGAAACTGCCGCTGCAGCCCTGGGAGTTGCTGGTCGTCGACAACGGTTGCCGCGACGGCACGCCCGACCTGCTCGCCCGCCACGCCTGGCCGCAAGGCTGGCAGGTGCGCGTGGTGCGTGAGGAGAAGCTGGGCCTGTCCAACGCCCGCAACCGCGCGCTTGCCGACGCGCGCGGCGAGTATGTGATCTTCATGGACGACGATGAAACGCCCGGCCCCGACTGGCTGTGCGCCTATGAGCGCCTGATCGAGGCGCAGCACCCCGACGCCTTCGGCGGCCGGCAGGTCGTGCTGTTCGAGGATGCCCGGCCGCCGTGGTTGCGCGACGAGGTGCTCGGCTTTCTCGGCGAGCTGAACCGGGCCGATGAGATCGTGCCGCTCACCGACCCCGCGACGCCATTCTACGGCGGCAACTTCGGCTTGCGCCGGGCAGTGTGCGAACGCGTCGGCGGCTTCGACGCGATGCTTGGGCGCAAGGGCAGCGACAACACCGGCGGCGAGGAGGTGGACTTCTACCGCCGCCTGCTCGCCGCCGGCTTCAAGGTCTGGTGGACCCCGGAGGCGGTCATCCATCACCGCATCCAGGCCGAGAAACTCTCGCGGCGTTATTTTCTCGACCTGCACTACCGCATGGGGCGCATGGAGGCGATCCGTGCACGCGGCGCGGGTTCACGCCTGCCGCCGCCCTATCTGTTCGGCCAGTTGTGGCGCGCGCTCGCTGCGGTTTGGGCCGTGTATCGCCAGAGCGGGCGCAACGCCACCTTGCGCAAGGAAATGAACGTGGCCTATTTTGCCGGGCAGATCAGGGGTTGGGCCCTTGGTCCACGCCCCAGCGGTGGCTGAGCATGCCGCGCCTGACCATCCTCCTCTGCACCCATGACCGTGCCGGACTGCTGCAGCGGACGCTGGCATCCCTCAACGGCGCCCGCCGCCCTGCCGGGTGGATGGTCGACGTGCTGGTCGCCGCCAACGCCTGCCGCGACGGCACCCACGCCTTGCTCGACGACTACGTCCGGCGGGCGGCGGATAGAGACTGGCTGCCGCTGGCCTGGTTCGCCGAGCCCATCCCTGGAAAATCGCATGCCCTGAACAGTGCCATGGCCCGCCTCGAGAGCGATCTGACCGCCTTCGTCGATGACGACCACCGCGTCGATACGGACTATCTCGCCGCCGTCTGTGGCGCGGCCGGGACGTATGCGCAAGCGGACTTGTTCTGCGGCCGCATCCTGCCCGACTGGGACGGTTCGGAGCCGGCCTGGGTGCACGACGCAGGGCCTTATCGCATCTATCCGCTGCCGGTGCCGCGTTTCGACCAGGGGAATGAAGCCTGCGAAATCACCCCCGAGGTCGCCATCCCCGGCGGCGGCAACCTGTTCCTGCGCACGCCCTGGCTAATCCGGGTCGGCCGCTTTGCCACCGACATGGGGCCTACCGGCCATGACCTGGGCGGGGCCGAGGACCTGGACTGGGTGCTGCGCGCCCAACGCCTGGGGGCGCGGCTGTGGTATGTGCCGGGCGTGGTGCAGTATCACTATGTGGATGCTGCCCGGCTGACCCTGCCCTACCTGATGAAAAAGGCTTACAAGCGGACCGCCTCCACGGTGGCCATCGACCCGCAGCGCAACGGCCAGGGTGTGCCGCGTTACCTCTACCGCAAGGTCGCCGAATATGGGCTGAAGGCCTGCACCGCCCTCGGCCAGGCCCGCCGCCGCTTCTACCTGGTGCGCACCGCCGCCGCCCTGGGGGAGATCGCCGGCCACCGGCAACGACCGGCCGCCGTCACCCCGCCCCTGCCGGATTGACACGTCATGCCCAAGTTGCGCCATCTGCACAAACTGCTCGACCCCGAGATCCGCGCCAAGAACCTGCGCCAATTGCGCTATGAGCTGCGCGGGTTGTGGTATGACCTCGCCCACCCGTCCATGCCCGACCCCGTGTTCGTGGTGGGCTGCTCGCGTTCCGGCACCACCATCACCTATGAGACCCTGGCCGCCGCGCCGCAATTTCTCAAGTTCGGCTGGGAGATCCCGCAGTTCTGGGACGGCCTCCACGGCCCACTCAGCAACGGCTGGCAGTCCGAGGCCGCCGGTGCAGAGGACGCCCGGCCGGCGCACCGCGATGCCGCCTTGCGTTATTTTTATCAGCGCCTGGGTGCGGGCTGGGTGCTGGACAAGACCTGCATCAACGTGCTGCGCATCCCCTATCTGCACGCGCTGTTTCCCGATGCCAAGTTCGTCTTCATCCAGCGCGACGGCCGCGACAACATCAGCTCGATGATGGACGGCTGGCGCCTGGGGCGCACCGACGGCCGTTTCGAGCTGTCGCAGTTCTTCGGCCCCTTCCCCGAGCCGGTGGCGATCAACGGCGGCGAATTCAGGGAGTGGGCTTTCTTCCTGGCGCCCGGCTGGCGGGCGTACAACCACGCCAGCCTGGAGGAAGTCTGTGCCTTCCAGTGGCTGTCCGCCAACCGGCTGGCCCTCGACGCCAAGCGCGGTATCCCGCCGGAGCAGTGGATACAACTGCGCTACGAGGACATCTTCGAGCGGCCGGTGGAAATGTTCGAGGAAGCTTTCGCGCGCCTGGGTCTCCCCTTCGGCACAGACATGCGGACACGCTGCGCCAACCTGCGGCCCACCAGCATCGTCAAGGGCGCGCCGAAGAAACAGAAATGGAAGG
>JBBIVX010000015.1:0-68080 GCA_037439465.1 Hydrogenophilales bacterium
CCGCCTTGTAAGCGGTAGGTCGTCTGTTCGAGTCAGACTGTCGGCACCACCTTCCCTTTGTCGCCTGCGCACTGGACTCTCAGGATGGGGGCGACGTGGCGTCGCTTTCCAGCAGGATTTGATCGAACAGTGCCCAGGAGGCCAGGGCGTCTTCTTCAGGCATCGTCTCTACCGCGAAGCCTACGTGCACCATGACGAAATCGCCCACTTGCGGCATTTCATCCTGCAGCATCAACAGCGAGACCTCGCGCCAGATGCCCTTGGCCTGGCAGCGGGCGGAGTAGCCGTCGATGGCTTCGATACGCATAGGAATGGCGAGACACATGGACGCAGTATAGGCGATCACGCGCCCGCCCGTGTCGCCCGCGTGGGCGAGGCCCGGTGAGACTCAAGCCGCGAGCAGGCGGGTGGCCTCGCTGGCGGGGAGCGGCTGGCTGAACAGAAAACCCTGCATTTCGTCGCAACCGAGGTCCTGCAACGCCTGCCGCTGGAAATCGGTTTCGACCCCTTCGGCCAATAATTTCAGATCGAAGCCTTCGGCGATGCCGACGATGGCATTGACGATAGGCGAGCTGCGGTGTCCTTCGTCCAGGTCGCGGACGAAGGATTGGTCGAGCTTGATGCTGCTGATGGGAAAGCGGCGCAGGTAGTTGAGCGATGAATAGCCGGTGCCGAAATCGTCGATGGAGATATGCACGCCGCGGTCGCGCAGACTGCGCATCTTGTCGATGACCGAAGCGACGTCCTGCAGCAGCAGGTTTTCGGTGATCTCGATTTCCAGGGCGTTGGCGGGGAGATGGTTTTTCTCGACGTGGGTGGTAATACGTTCGACCACATCGTCGCGGGTGAACTCCTGCGGCGAGACATTGACCGCCATGCGCAAATCAGGATGGCCGGCGGCACGCCAGCGTGCCAGTTGGGCGCAGGCCTCGGCCAGCACGGCATCGGTGATGGATTGGATGAGGCCGATTTCCTCCGCCAGATCGATGAAGCCGTTGGGATTGAGCAGCCCATGTTCGGGGTGATGCCAGCGCACCAACGCTTCCATGCCGACGATACGCCGGCGCATGACGCTGTATTGCGGTTGGAAATAGATTTCGAACTCAGCGCGCTGCACCGCCAGGCGCAGGTCGTTCTCGAGGCTGAGGCGTTCGTGATAGCTGGCATTCATGGCGAGGTCGAAAAACTGATAGGCGTTCTTGCCCGACGCCTTGACCTTGTACATCGCGATATCCGCGTTCTTCAGCAACGTCTCGGCATTGTCGCCGTCGCGCGGGAAGACGGCGATGCCGACGCTGGCGGTGGCGCGGAAGTCCTGGTTGGCAACATGGAACGGCGCTTTCAGTTCCTCGACGATCTTCTCGGCGATCAGCGCCGCATCGCTGGCCTGAACCAGATCGGGCAGCAGGATGGTGAATTCGTCGCCGCCCTGCCGCGCCAGGGTATCGCCCGCGCGGGCGCAGCGGCGCAGCGCCTGCGCCACGCTCTTGAGCAGTTCGTCGCCCTCGGCATGGCCGTAGGTGTCGTTGACCAGCTTGAAGCGATCGAGGTCGATGAACATGACGCCGACCATCCTGCCCTGACGCCGTGCCTGGGTGATGGCCAGTTCGAGCCTGTCCTTGAACAAGCGCCGGTTCGGCAGCTGCGTCAGGTGGTCATGGAAGGCCTGGAAGCTGATGGTTTCCTCGGCCAGCTTGCGCTCGGTGATGTCGCGCGCCACGCCATATGTACCCATGAAACCGGCGCCTTCACCTTTTTTGCCTGCTCCATGGTGACTGTAGATGCCGACGGCACTCAACATGGCGACCACGCAGCGACTCTGGTAATGCCGACTCTTGCTGGGGTTCTTGACCTTGAACTTGATCTCGACATTGGCGGCGGCACGGTCATCGCTGCGCCGTTCGTTGAAGATGTAGCGCACGAGTTCCCGATCCTCGTCGTAGAGTACCGTCCAATAATACTTGCCGAGTACTTCATCGCGGCTGTAACCGAGCAGCGACTCGAAGCGGTGGTTGACGAACAGGAAGCGTCCATCTTCATCGAGGGTGTAGATGAGATCGGGTGAATTCTCGATCAGGAAGCGGTGCAGGTGCTCGGACTGCTCCAGGCGAGCCATCATCACGGAGTGACGATGTTCGAGGTGACGACGGTGCAGGGCGTTATCGACCTTGTGCCTGATCTGGTCCATGTCGCCCGGTTTGCGCGCAAATTCGACAGCGCCATAGCGCAATGCCTGGATGGCCGAGTCGATGCTTTCGTCGCCGCTGACCACGATGATACTGGTCGGTATTTGGTGGCCGCTGACCCACTTGAGGACGTCGAGGCCGGAGATGTCGGGCAGGTTGATGTCGAGCAGGGCGAGCGCGACATCATTGTTTTGCAGGGCGCCGATGGCTTCGGTGCCGGAGCCGCATTCGAGCACTACACGGTCATCGGCCTCGAGCAATCGTTTGAGGCTGGCGCGCATCCGTGGCTCGTCGTCAACGATCAGGATCCGATCGGGCTGGGGGGGCGGGAGTTGCGCCTGCCGAAAGTTGGACATCGGGAACCCACTCATTTTTCACTCCTCTCGGACTGCGGCAGCAGGATGATGAAGGTCGTGCCCTGACCTGGCCGACTCTGCGCGGTGATCTGGCCATCAAGCCCTTTGACCAGTGTCGCCACTATCGACAAGCCCATGCCGGCATGCCCGGGTCGGCGGTAGGCGTCCAACGGCTGGAAAAGATTGCGCACGACGGCGGGCGGCAGGCCGGGGCCGGTATCGGCCAGGCGGATCTCGGCATGGTCGCGTCCGCCCTGTCGGACGCCGGCGGTGGTGGAGACGACCAGACGGCCGCCGGCGGACATCGCCTCGGCGGCGTTCTTCCAGAGATTGAGCACGATCTGCTTGATTTGGTCGCGACTGCCGGGAACGGCGCCCAGGGTCTCGTCGAGAATCAGATCGAGGGCGATGCCATGGCTGGTGAACAGTGATTCGCGATAAAGCGCTGCCATGCCCTCGATGACCGCGTTGACATCCACCCGATCCGATGTCGGCACCTTAACCGACATGCCGCTCAGGCGGTGAATGATCAGCCCGACCCGATCGATTTCCTCCTTGAGGATGTCGAGTTCGTGGCGCACGCCACTTTCATCGGGCAGCCGATCGGAGACGATCTTCAGATAGTTGGTGATGATAGACAAAGGATTGCCTGCCTCGTGCGCGACTTGTCGCGCCTGCTGCTCGAAGCGAGCGGTGAGATCGGTGACGATTTGCTGCTCACGCGCCCTTATGGCCCACCATTTTTCCAGGCTCATGGCCGCCAGTTTGGCCAGACGCTGCATCCAGTCGAGGTGACTGAGCTGCTGCCGGAACTGCGTTTCGCTGAGGCCATAGGCCATGACCCCGAGCGTACGCACGTTGCCGCGCATGGGCAGGTAGAGGACCCCCTCGCTGCCGAGGGCGCGGCCGATCTGCACATCGACCAGCGAGGCGGACGTCGCCGCATCCAGGTCGAAGACAGAACGCGGTTGTTCGCCCAAGGCTGCTGTCGCGGCCAGGCTTTTCCCCGATTCCAGCGGGACATTGAGTCGCTGCAACAAGCTCGGCCGGCCGTCGCTGTCGGCGCCGAAAAGTGCCGGTTTGTCCTCACGCAACAACAGGAAGGCGGGACGGCCGAGACCGAACAGTAGCCGCGCCGACTCCTGGATGGCTTGCAGTAGCGTAGCCTCGCTGTCGATGCTGAACAGGTCGCGCTGCAGCGGCGCCATCATCGCCATGTCGCACACCGCCACTTCGATCTCATCCCAGGCGGCACGATGCTCGTGCGGCCGCATGCCCTCGAACGGAGCTTGAGATGAACGGGGCAGGGTCGTCATTGGGGCCGTGGCATTGGCGCCCAGGGCCGACGCCAGTTGTTCGACCTCGGCGACGGCCTGGCGCTGGAGCGGGGCCAGACTGTCGGCGGGCAGGCCCAGCATGGTCTCGATGGCGGCGGCCTCGAAGGGTTTGCCGCCATCATCCGCCGCCACCGTCCAGGCGCTGGCCGCATGGGCCGCCCAGACGATCTGGCTCAACGGGTCGGCGGAGTGGATTTCATCGGGCCGGCGGTGATGGAACAGCACGGCATCGGCCATGAAGGAGGGAAGTTGCCACTGGTCGATCAGTGCCGCCCCCACGGCGGTATGGTCGGTATTGAGTTCCGGCCGTTCCAGCGCCAGCAATGCCGCCTCGTCGCGGCTCCAGGCCAGCAGAGTGGCGTAGCGGCTTCTGAGGCCGCCGAGCAGCAGGAGTTGTCCCAGGTCGTGCAGCAGGCCAGCCAGATAGGCCTCTTCGCTATCGTCGCGGTCGAGACGGACGGCGATGGCGCGCGCGATCGCGGCCACCTGCAGCGAGTGGCGCCAGAAGCCGGTCAGATCGTAATTCTGGTCATCGACGGCGCGGGCGAAGGCGCTGCGGATGGTCAGGCTGGCGGCCAGAATGCGGATGCGTTGCCGGCCCAGTGTCTCCAGGCAGCGCTCCAGGCTCTCGAATCCCCGCTCATGCCAGGATCCCGTCGTATAGGTGGTAGTCAGAAGTTGGGCACACAGGGCGGGATCCTGCCCGGCCAACTTGGCCAGGTCCGCCATCGTTGCGCGGTCATCTTCGCTCAGGCGCAAAAAACGCAGCAGCACCTGCGGCATCGATGGCAGTTGGATGGACTCGATGGCGCCCAAGATGGGCCCCGGAACCGGCTGCAAGTGCGCCCCCGTTTAACTAAACCCGCATAAAGATGATCAGGCCAATACGCGCCAACGAAACCGCCACGATTCCATTGACCCCAAACCGCAACCCGTATCAGTCATCCCCAAACGGGTTACAGGCTCCCCTATATCGGCTGTTTGTCATTTTCGCACAGGGTGGCGATGCGAAAAAGAAATGCTTGCAATTTACGCGGCTATCTTTTCTGCATAGTTGAATATTCGCGGAAGGCTGCTAGCTTACAAGATATGAAGGTCCTGATTATCGGAGTGGGTAATATCCTGTTATCCGACGATGGGGCCGGGGTCCATGTTGTCCGCGCTTTGCACGACAGCACTTTCCCGGATGACATCGAGGTCGAACTCATCGATGGCGGCACCATGAGTTTCACCCTGGCTGATCCGATCGAAGGGGCCGAAGCTTTGGTCGTGGTGGACGCGGCCCAACTGCAGGCGGCGGCAGGGATGGTACGGGTTTTTGAGGGTGAGGCGATGGATGGCTTTTTGCTGCGAAACCATAAGTCCAGCGCGCATGAAGTCGGCCTTGCCGATCTGATGACCATCGCCAAGCTAAGCGACCGCTGGCCGCGGCGGCGGGCGCTGGTCGCCATCCAGCCGCAAAGCCTGGGCTGGGGCGAGCGGCCGACCCCGGCGGTGGCGGCGGCGCTGACGGTAGCCTGTGCCCGCATTGTCGGCCTGATCGAAGCCTGGCATCAAGAGGCGATCTGAAATCTCTGTGGTGGCAGTCGCCAATCGCGGCCTTTTTTGCAATGGAGGCAGCATGCGTGAGAAATCCGGTTCATTGATGGGGCACCTGGCGAGGCAAGGCGTGAGCCGCCGTGCCTTCCTTAGATATTGCGCCAGCCTGGCCACCCTGCTCGCCTTGCCGCCCGGCAGCGGGCGGGCACTGGCTGCCGCGCTGGCGACGGCGGCGCGGCCGTCGGTGATCTGGCTGCCGTTCCAGGAATGCACGGGCTGCACCGAGTCGATTACCCGTTCACACTCGCCTACCCTGGAGGGGCTGATCTTCGACGCCATCTCGCTTGATTACTCGGAAACCCTGATGGCCGCCGCCGGCCATCAGGCGGAGGAGGCGCTGCACAATGCCATGCGGGCGGGGGGGTATCTGCTGATCGTCGATGGTGCGGTGCCGCTTGGTCGTGATGGCGCCTATTCCTGCATCGCCGGCCGCAGCAACCTGGATCTGCTCAAGGAGGCGGCCGCCGGCGCGGGAGCCATCGTGGCCATGGGTTCCTGCGCCGCCTTTGGCGGCTTGCCGCATGCCCGTCCGAATCCGACCGGCGCCGTTTCCATTTCGGAAGTGGTCAAGGACAAACCCATCGTCAACATCCCCGGCTGTCCGCCCATCCCGGTGGTGATGACGGGCGTGCTGGCGCATTACCTGACTTTCGGCACCCTGCCCGAATTGGACAAGCTCGGCCGGCCGCGGGTGTTCTACGGCGAGACCATCCATGACCGTTGCTACCGCCGCCCGTTCTATGACCAGGGCAAATTCGCCAAGAGTTTCGACGATGAGGGCGCCCGCAACGGCTGGTGTCTGTTCGAGCTGGGCTGCAAGGGGCCGGTGACGCACAACGCCTGCGCCACGGCAAAGTGGAACAACGGCACCTCCTGGCCGGTGGAGTCGGGGCATGGCTGCCTGGGCTGTTCCGAGCCCGATTTCTGGGACGGCGGTGGGTTCTACAAGGCGCTGTCGATGCCGGCCGACCCGCTCAAGGTGGCGGGAAAGGCGGCAGTAGCCGGCGCCGCCGTCGGCGTGGCGGTGAGTTTCGTCAACCGTGTCAAGAAGAACGCCGCCAAGTCCTCCCACGAGACGGCCACACTGGCCGATCTGGAGAAGTCATCGTGACTGACATCCAATTGTTGACCTGGGCGCGCGGCCAGGGCCTCGACCTGGCCGTGGCCGCGTTCCTGTTTGCTGTGTTCTGGCGCCTGATCGAGATCTACAGCCTGGGCCGCAAACAGGATCTGGCCGCGCCCCGCCTGGTGGCGGGCGCTTCCGGCTGGCATACCGTATTGCGGCGTTCGCTCCCGCCCGCCGGCATGCTCAAGCGGTCGCCCGTCAGCTATTTCGGCGGCTATCTTTTCCACCTCGGCCTGGCGATGGTGGTACTGCTGTTCGCGCCGCACATCAAGCTGATCGAGAGTCTGACCGGGGTGTCCTGGCCGGGGTTGCCTTCCCAGTTCATCGATCTGGCGACGGTGGTGACCCTGGCGGCGCTGGTGGTGGTGCTGGTGGATCGGATGACCAAGCCGGTGAAGCGCTATCTCAGCACCTCCGGTGACTGGCTTGCCTGGCTGGTGACCTTCCTGCCGGTGCTGACCGGCTGGCTGGCGGTTCGACATCTGTTGTTGCCGTATCCCACCATGCTGACGGTGCACATCCTGTCGGCAGAACTTCTGCTCGTCATGCTGCCCTTCACCAAACTGTTCCATGCTTTCACGACCTTTGGCTCGCGCTGGTACAACGGCACGGTAAACGGGCATAAGGGGGTGGCGATATGAATGCTTCTCTCGACAAGGGCGTGCGTGTCCTCAAGGAAATGATCGATGCCCCCATCGCCAGCTATTTCGCCAGTTGCGTGCACTGTGGCCTGTGCGCAGAGGCTTGCCTGTTCTACACCGAAACCGGCGATCCCAAATACACGCCCATCCACAAACTCGCGCCCATGCGCCGCCTGTACGAGCAGGAATACACCCTGCTCGGCCGGCTGAAGAAGTGGCTGGGGATATCCCCCCCGGTGACTGACAGTGAACTCGGAGCATGGCAGGAACTGGTCTACAACAGCTGCACTTTGTGCGGGCGTTGTTCGGCGGTCTGCCCGGTGGGTAACGACATCGTCTATATGGTGCGCAAGTTCCGCGAAGGCATGGCCGTAGCCGGTCACGCCCCGGCCGGGGTGATCGAGGCCACCCGCCGCACCATTGACCTGGGCAGCCCGATGGGAGTGAAGCTGCATGCGGTCAAGGCGCAAATGAAGCATGTCGAGGAGGAAACCGGCATTGCCGTGCCACTGGACGTGGAGGGAGCCGAGTACATGGTGCAGCTTTCTTCCATGGAGATCATCAATTTCCCCGAATATCTCTCCGCCGTCGCCCGCATCATGCAGCAGGCGGGCAAGACCTGGACGCTTTGCTCGACCGGTTTCGAGGCCACAAACGCCGGCATCCAGATCGGCGTGTCCGACCTGGCCAGAACCATCGTCATGCGCATCGTCGAGGGCGCCGAGCGGCTTAAGGTAAAAACCGTCATCAGCCCGGAATGCGGCCATGCCTACACGGCCATCCGCTGGGAAGGGCCCAACCTGATCGGCCGGCCGTTCACCTTCAGGGTGCAGCACATCGTCGAGGTGCTGGACGAATTCCGTGCCCAGGGACTGCTCAAGACCCAGGGCATGGAAACGGACCGGCTCACCTTCCACGACCCCTGCCAACTGGCGCGACGCGGCGGCGTCATCGAGCCGCAACGCAACCTGATGCGTATGGTGGCGAAGCACTTCGTCGAGCTGCCCGAGGCCGGCTTGATGAACTGGTGTTGCGGCGGCGGCGGCGGGGTCTCCGCCAACGAGGAGGCGGACGCCTTGCGCCTGACGGCCTTCAAGCGCAAGCAGTCGCAGCTCGAAGCGGTTCATCCCGACCGGCTGGTGACCGCCTGCGCCGTCTGCCGCACAACCATCGAGGAAGGGCTGGAGCATTATCAAATGAAGCTGCCGGTGATCGGCCTGACCGAGTTGATCGCGGCGCACCTGACCGCGCCCGCCGCCGGTGGGCCAGAAGGAGGCTGAGGCCATGTCCATCCATAACGACAGCGAATTCAAGGCCGCCCTGGAGCGGCTGGCGCCGGACCGGCAGCGGCAGGTGGCGGCGCGCTTCGCCCGGCGCGTGGCGGATCTGTCCCAGGATGTGAGGGTGAAGACGGCCATAGAAGCGGCCAGTCGTGGCGGTGTCAGCGAGGCAGAGCTCGAAGTGCTGCATCAGGCGGCCAACAGCGCGCGGGTGGAGAGCTTCACCCGCTGCGGTATGGAGGCAGACTGGTCCGACCAGACCGGTCACTTCGTCGCCAAGGCGGCCATGGCGTGTGTGCGTCCCACTGCCGCCGCCGGCAATCTTGCCTGGGACACCGCCATGCATGCCCGCATGGCGCGCACCTGCCAGACCATCACCGAGGGTACTGGCACCGGCAATCGCGAAACCGAGGCGCAATACCGTCTTCTCGAAGACTTCTTGAACCAAGGAGTACGGACATGACAGCGCGCATCGTCGTCGATCCCGTTACCCGCATCGAGGGCCATTTGCGTATCGAGGCCGAGACGGATGCCCAGGGGCGGATCATCCGTGCCTATTCCGCCGGCACCATGGTGCGCGGTATCGAGATCATTCTCCGGGGGCGTGATCCGCGCGACGCCTGGGCCCTGGCGCAACGCATCTGCGGCGTGTGCACGCTGGTACACGGCATCGCCTCGGTGCGCGCCGTGGAAGACGCCCTGCATCGCGCCCTTCCCGACTACACCATTCCGGCCAACGCGGAATTGATCCGCAACCTGATGATCGCTGCTCAGCATGTGCATGATCACGTCATGCATTTTTATCACCTGCACGCGCTCGACTGGGTAGACGTGGTGTCGGCTCTGAAGGCCGACCCCAAGGCCACATC
Source organism: Hydrogenophilales bacterium (assembly GCA_037439465.1). Taxonomy (GTDB): domain Bacteria; phylum Pseudomonadota; class Gammaproteobacteria; order Burkholderiales; family Thiobacillaceae; genus Parasulfuritortus. The sequence continues at coordinate 9,395 of JBBIVX010000015.1, forward strand.
GGCACTGGCGCAAAGCCTGTCCGCTTATGCCAAGTCCTCGCCCGGCTACTTCGCCGATGTGCAGAAGAAGGTAAGGACCTTCGTCGAACAGGGACAGCTCGGTGTCTTCGCCAACGCCTACTGGGGCCATCCCGCCTACAAGCTGCCGCCGGAAGCCAATTTGATGGCCGTGGCGCACTATCTGGAGGCACTTGCCTGGCAACGCGACGTCGTCAAGCTGCACGCTATTTTCGGCGGCAAGAATCCGCACCCCAACTTTGTGGTGGGTGGCGCCCCATGCGCCATTTCCGTGCATGCGGACCAACCTGGCCACGGCAAGGGCCCACACTATCGCGGCGGCCAGGCCGCGACGGCGGTGAACATGGTCGGTCTCGAAATTGTCCAGGACGTCATCCGGAAAATGCGCGAATTCGTCGATCAGGTCTATATTCCGGACCTGCTCGCCATCGCCGGGTTTTACAAGGAATGGGGCGGCATGGGCGATACCGGCGGCAATTTCCTGTCATTCGGCGATCTGCCGGGCAAGGATATGTGGACGCCGGAGTCCTTCCTTATCCCGCGCGGCGTCATCCTTGATCACGACCTCGCCTCCCTGCGCCCCCTCAATCTCGACAAGGAAGACGAGATCCAGGAGTTCGTCAGCCATTCCTGGTATACCTACGGCGGCGGCGATGCCCAGGGCCTGCACCCGTTCAAGGGCGAGACCGCACTCAACTACAGCGGCCCGAAGCCACCTTACGAGCAACTGGAAGTCGAGAAGAAGTACTCCTGGCTGAAGTCACCGCGCTGGCAGGGCAGGCCGATGGAAGTCGGTCCGCTGGCGCGTGTGCTGGTGCTGTATGCCAAGGGTCACAAGCAGACGAGGGAGCTGGTCGGCCACGCCTTGAAGACACTGGACGTACCGGTCACCGCGCTCTTCTCCACCCTTGGCCGTACCGCCGCGCGCGGTCTGGAATCGAAGATCATAGCCGACGCCATGCCTGGGATGTTCGAGCAACTAATGGCCAACATCAAGGCCGGCGATGTGCGTACCTTCAATGAACGCTACTGGGAGCCTGCCTCCTGGCCGCGCCACATGGTTGGCGTCGGTCTTACGGAGGCGCCGCGCGGTGGACTTTCACACTGGGTCAATATAGACGACGGCCGCATCAGCAATTACCAGGCCGTCGTGCCCTCCACCTGGAACGCAGGCCCGCGCGATGCGCAAGGTCAGCCCGGACCTTACGAGGCGGCGTTGCAGCACAATCATGTCATGCATGATCCGAAACAGCCGATCGAGATACTGCGCACCATCCACAGCTTCGATCCCTGCATCGCCTGCGCCGTACATGTGACCGATCCGGCTGGCGAAGATCTGGTGCAGGTAAAGGTGTGCTGATGGCGTCTGGGTAGGCCTTACCCTGTCTATCGATCGCCGCTCACCGCCATGGAAGACGTACTGAAACGGTTGCTACAGGCAGAGACCGAGGCCGAAGCGATCATCGAGGCGGCGCAGCGCGAGCGCGAACGCCGGATCGATGCGGCACTGGCGGAGACACGCGCTGACGAGGCACGCTTCGAGGCCAGCCTGGCCGAACTGCGCCGGCCTTATATCGCCGAGGCCGAGGCACGGGCCGAGAAGGGGGTGGCGGAATTGACACGCAAATTTGGCGAACGCCAGCGCGTACTGCGCGAACTCGCCGCCCGTCACGAGGCCGAGGCGGTGGCGGCCGCGGTGGCGTTGTTGTTGGATATGGGGCGCTGACGGGTCATGGCGGCCGTTTATCTGAATACCCGCGTCAGCTTGTGCGCAGCGCGGCTATGGGGGCCCGCCGAGTATGATGAACTGATTCCCGCCACGGATGCGGAGGTGAGTGCGCACTTGAGGGAACGCGGCCTGCCGACGCTGGCGACTGGCTACGGCGGCGATGACCCGCTGTCGCTGGAGGCGCGCCTCATCGCCCAGCTTCTTGCCGAGACGCGCCTGCTGCTGCGTCCGCTCGCCGGTATGGCGCGCCAGTTCCTGCTCTACTGGATCGAGCGTTTCGAGGTTTCCAACGTCAAGACCCTGATCCGCGCCAAACTGGCGGGCGAACCCGCTGCCAGCATGGCGCCGCGGCTTGTCGACCTGGGGCCGTTCACCCGTCTCGACGCTCACGATCTGATGCGCGCGGAGGACGTGAACGAACTGTTGAGTCGTCTGCAAGCCAGTCCATACGCCGATCTCGTGCGCCATGCCCGCCAGGCCTTCGAGGACAGTCATGATCCGTTCGTCCTCGACGCCAGCCTCGACCGGGCCTATTACGAAGGACTGTGTCGCCGCGCGCGTCCGCTCGAAACAACCGTGGGGCGGCCCTTGGAGGAATTGATGGCGACCCTGGTCGACTCCGTCAACCTGGTCTGGCTATTGCGCTACCGCTTCAACTACCGGCTGCCGCCGGCGCAGGTGTTCTATCTGCTGGCGGCAACGCCTTATCGTCTATCCGGTGACAGCTTGCGCCGGCTCGTCACCCTGCCTGATCTGGCGACGGTGCTCGCCGCCCTGCCTGACAGCCTGCGGCAGGTCGTTGCCGGCGCCGACAACATTCCCGGCGTCGCCCTGCGGCTGGAACGCGAAGGCAGCCGTCGCTCGCGGGCGCTTCTCGATGCGGCCGGCCATCCGCTGGCGCGTGCCTTCGCCTACCTCATCCTGCGCGAGCGCAATCTCAGAGCGGTGCGCGGTGTGTTGCGCGGCCGGCATCTACGCCTGCCGACGGCGGATATCCGTCTGGCAGTGGCCGCCGCACAAGCGGGGGTGCGCTGATATGTTCAGGCCGCTGCCGATGACCCGTGTCTTCCTCCTGTTTCTGGCCAGCGAGGCGCAGGATGCGGCCCTCTCGCTGGCCCGTCATGGCGCCTTCGGGCCTGCGGAGGAGGCAGACGCCGCCATGACCGAGATGACAGGGGCGGCCTACCGTGAAGTCTGGCTGGAGGCCGAGGCGCGCCTGAACAAGATCATGGCCTATTGCGATGGACACGCCATGGCACCGCTGCCGGAGGCGACGTTCGCCCCCAACCTGCGGGAATTACAGGGGGTCAATGCCAGGCTGCGCGAGCTTTGGCAGGACTGCTCTGGTTGTCACGAGCTGGAACAGCGGCTGCAGGCGGAGCGAAAGCGCCTTGACGACCTGAGCGAGACCTTCGCACGTTTGCAGGCACTGGACCTCGACCTGTCGCGTCTCATGCGGCTGGCCAGCCGCATGGACATTCGCCTCGGCCAGTTGCCGGCCATCAACGTGCAACGGCTGCGTGCAGCGTTGGCGCTGGCGGGCTATCTGTTACGACCATTCGAGGCGGCCGGTGACCAGGTTTTCGTGGTGGTCGCCGGCCTGCGCGCCGGGGCAGGACTGGGCAGTCTGCTGGCACAGGCAGGCTGGCGTGAACTGATCATCCCCGCCGAATTGCAGACTCGGCCCGAGACCGCCAGTCGCTATCTACAGAGTGAGCGGCAGCGCCTCGATGCCCTCGCCACCAGCCAGTGCGAGCTCAAGAACGAGAATTGGCGGCGGCATGGCGCGTGGCTGGCCCAGGCGCGTCTGTTGCTCGCTCTTGCCCGGCCCCTGGCGGAGGCCGCCGAGTACAGTCTGCGCGGTCACGGGCAGTTGGTGCGGTTCAGCGGTTGGGTGCCGCGCCGCGATGTGGGCCGGCTCACTGCCACCCTCGATGCCCGTTTCCAAGGCCGCTATCTGATCACGACGCGGCCACCGGCTGCCGCCGAGGCGGGCCGTGTCCCTTCACTGCTGCGTTACCCGCGCTGGCTAAAACCCCATGCGGCGCTGGTGCGTCACTTTGGCGTACCCCGTTATGGCGAGTTCGACCCGACCTTGCTGTTGGCCGTTGCCTATCCGCTGCTGTTCGGCGCCATGTTCGGTGATGTCGGGCACGGTGCCGCGCTGCTGCTGATCGCGCTAGGCCTGAGCCGCGGCCTGACCTGGCTGCGGCCGTTGGTGCTGGCGGCGGGGGCGACTTCAGTGTTGTTCGGAATGTTCTATGGCAGCGTCTTCGGTTCCGAGGCGGTTATCACACCACTGTGGCAATCGCCCATGCATGACCCGGCCCGCTTGCTGAGCCTGGCCGTGTGGCTGGGGGTGGGGTTCATCAGCCTCACCCTGCTGATCAACCTATACAACCGGCTGAGCCTGGGCCGCTGGGAGGCAGCCTTGCTGGCGGGTGATGGTCTGGCCGGACTGGTTTTTTTCCTGGCGGCCACGCGCGCCCTGTACGGTCTCTTCGCCGGTGCCGGCCCAGGCCTGGAAAATGTCCTGACGGCGGCGTTCGCGCTGTCGCTGATCACTGCCGCCAAATGGACGGAAGTACGCGCCGGTCTGGGCGAGCGCCTACTGGTCGGTGTCGTCGAAAGTCTGGAAACCGCCGTCAGCCTGTTTGCCAACACGCTTTCCTTTCTGCGCGTGGCGGCTTTCAGCCTCAATCATGTCGCTCTGGCGCTGGCCGTATTCACCCTTGCCGACAGACTGGGCGGTAGCGGCCACTGGCTGGCGCTGGCGTTGGGCAATGCGGTTATCGTCGGTCTGGAGGGTGGCATTGTCGCCATCCAGGCCTTGAGGCTGATGTATTACGAGGGTTTTTCGCGTTTCTTTGGCGGGGACGGCATTGAATTCTCGCCGTTGACATTGGCGCCCGGCGGACCAAAGACGTGAAGTATTCAGTATAACGAACGCAAGGAGCTGAACATGACCTGGCTGATAGCACTGATGCTGTTTTGCGCGGTGGCGCCAATAACGGCAGGCCTCTTTCTGGAACGGCGGGCGCGGCCGGCCGCCCTGTCCGGCTGGGTCAAAGGTGGCCTGTTTACCACCTTCTTCGGCTTTGCCGTGGCCATGGGCGGGGTACTGTTCCTTGGTGTGCAGGAGGCGCTGGCGCAGGGCGCCAGCGCCCTGGGAACGGTGGGTGCCGCCGCCCTGGCGGTGCTCGCCGAGAAACCTGAGTTGTTTGGCAGGACCCTGGTCTATCTCGGTCTGGCCGAAGGGATCGCCATCTACGGTTTGGTCATGTCTATCCTGATGCTGGGCAAACTGTGAAATCGGCCGCTGCCCGCCTGGTGGTTCTGGGCAGTGCCGGATTGACCGAGGGCTTCAGTCTGATCGGCGCCGAGGTCTATCCGGATGCCAATGCCGCCGATGTGGAAAAGGTGCTGGCCGAGTTGGCGGCCAGCCAGGCCTTGGCCCTGGTCTTGCTGGAGGCGCATCTGGCGCGCGGCGGCGAGTGGCTGACCCGGCTACGTAACGAAGGCGGCGGCATCGTGGTGACGGAGCTGCCGGCACTGGCGGCGCCGGAGCGCTACATGCCCGCCGTGGATGCGGTGGTGAGCGCGTTGCTGGGCGCGCAGGCATTGCGGCCGGAGGACTGATGGACGGCGAGCTGCAGGTCGGCCAGCTGGAACAGGCGCTGAGGCAGCAGGCGGAGTCCCTGGTGCGGGAGCAATTGCAGAATGCCGAGGCCAGCTGTGCCCGCCTCCATGCCGAGAGCGAGGCCCGGCTGCAGCTGCGGCAGGAGCGCGAGATACTGGCCGCCAGGGAGGAGGCCGGGCAGATCGAGCGACGACGTTTGCAGGCCGCCGAGATTCATCTGGCGGCGGAACTCGATCGCCTGCGTTGGGCGCTGGTCGAAGCGGTGTTGGCCGGCGTCAGGCAGACCTTGCGGCAGACGACGCAGGACCCGCAACGCTACCGGGAGATACTCCTGGCCATGTTTCATGCGGCGGCGGCACGTCTGCCCGCAGGCGATCTTGTGGTGGTGGCGGAGCCTGTCGGCCAGGCGCTGCTGGCGGCAGGGTGGGAACAGACGCTGGCGAGCGTCGCCCCCGGTCGGCGGGCGCGTCTCGAAGTAGCGCCGACCCCGGGTTCTGGTGGCATCAGGGTTTGCCTGGCGGATGGCAGCGCCTGTCTCGACCAGACTTTCGCGGCGAGACAGGAACGGCTGGCCGACGAGGTGTTCGCGGTCATCATGCAACGGCTGTTCGCCAACACGCCGGACATGGGGACGCTGATCCATGGCTGAGGGTGAAATCCTCGCGATCAACGGCCCACTGGTGACGCTGGCGTTGCCCGAAACCCTCATGGGCGAGCAGGTGAGGGTGGGGAAGCTGGGTCTGGTGGGAGAGGTGATCGCCCGTGATGGCGGCTCGGCCCTTGCCCAGCTTTATGAAAACAGCGACGGCCTGCGTCCGGGCGAGCCGGCGAAGGGATTGGGCCAGCCACTCTCGGTCGAGCTGGGTCCTGGTCTGCTCAACAATATTTTCGACGGCATACAGCGCCCCCTGAACACCCTTTGGCAGGAGAGCGGCGATCGCCTCGCCCGCGGCAAGCAGGTCGAAGCCCTGGCACGCGACCGGCGCTGGTTGTTCAACCCGCTGCCGCGCCACACCGCCGGCAAGGCGGTGAACGGCGGTGACATAGTAGGGACAGTGGCGGAGACCGGCAGCGTCGAGCATCGCATCCTGGTTCCACCCGGCGTTGCCGGCGAATTGCTGGAGCTGGCGCCGGCCGGCGAGTACACGCTGGCAGACAGCATCGCCCGCATTCGACTGGCGAATGGTGACGTGCACAAACTGGGACTCTCGCACCGCTGGCCGGTGCGTCAACCGCGTCCCTTCCGTCGGCGCGATGATGCGGTAGAGCCGCTCATCACCGGGCAACGCATCCTGGATACCTTCTACCCCTTGCTCAAGGGCGGCAAGGCGGCCATTCCCGGCCCTTTCGGCGCCGGCAAGACCATGCTGCAACAACAGATCGCCCGCTGGTGTAACGCCGAGATCGTCATTTACGTCGGTTGCGGCGAACGCGGCAACGAGCTCACCGACGTGCTGGAATCCATGCCGAAACTGTGTGACCCGCATAGCGGCCGCCCCTTGATGGAACGGACGTTACTGGTGGCCAATACCTCCAACATGCCGGTGGTGGCGAGGGAGTCCTCCATTTACGTTGGCATCACCATCGCCGAGTATTTTCGCGACCAGGGCTACGACGTCGTGCTGGTGGCAGACTCCACCAGCCGCTGGGCCGAAGCCCTGCGCGAGGTCGCCGGCCGGCTCGGCCAGATGCCGGTGGAAGAGGGTTACCCGGCTTACCTCGGTTCACGTTTGAGCGCCTTCTACGAGCGTGCCGGGCGGGTGGAAACACTGGCAGGCGGGCACGGCTCGGTCACCCTCATAGGCGCCATCTCGCCGCCCGGCGGCGACTTTTCCGAGCCGGTGACCAGCCACACCAAGGAGATCGTGCCGACCTTCTGGGCCTTGTCGAAGGAACTCGCCGATGCCCGTCACTACCCGGCCATCGACTGGCTGGAGAGTTATTCCGGTTATGTCGGCGATGCCGCCCGCTGGTGGGCGGCGGGCATCGATCCTGCCTGGGCGGGGATGCGGGCCGAGGCGCTGGCATTGCTGACCGAGTCGGAGGAACTGCAGCGTATCGTCAACCTGGTCGGCGTCGAGGCCCTGTCTTCCGAACAGCGCTGGGGTCTGGAGGCCGCCGCCCTCATCAAGGAAGGGTTGTTGCAGCAGTCCGCCATGGATGCGGTGGATGGTTATTGCCCGCCGGAAAAACAGGTCCTTCTGCTGGCGGCCATGTTGGCCATCCATAGTCAGGGTAGGCAATGGGTACGGCGGGGAGTGCCGGCCAACCGCCTGTTGCAATTGCCGATCATGAGTGAGGCGCGGCGCTGGAAGGGACGCTTTGGCGCCGATCAACTGGAGGCCCTGCGGCAGAGGATTGCCGCCATCCCGGCCTTGTTCGCCAGTCTGGAAGGGGATTATGCGCCGGCCGGCGAGACTCCGGTGGTGGGCGAAGGGACATGAAAAGCATCGAATTTCGTACCGCCGCATCCATCCAGGGCGGGCTTCTGGTCATGCATGGCGTGCCCGGCGTCGCCGCCGGCAGCCGCGTCAGCCTGCGCGATCATGCCGGCCGCCGGCGCAATGGACTGGTAATCCGCAGCGCCGCCGAGGCGGTGCTGGTGGAAGTGCTGGAGGGAACCGATTCACTCGATCTGGAACGCACCTGGGTGCGTTTTCTCGATGAGCCGTTTCGGCTGCCGGTGTCGCGCGACCTGCTCGGCCGCGTTTTCAACGGCGCTGGCCAGCCGCGTGACGAGAGGCCGCCCATCATCGCCGCCGACCGCCGCGACATCAACGGCGAGGTGCTGAACCCTGCTGCCCGCGCCTATCCGCGCGAGTTCATCCAGACCGGCATCGCCGCCATCGACGGCATGAACTCGCTGACGCGCGGGCAGAAGCTGCCGATCTTTTCCGGTGGCGGCCTGCCGCACAACCGGTTGGCGGCGCAAATCGTCCGCCAGGCCAAACTTCCGGGTGAGTCCGCCGGCAATTTCGTCGTGGTATTTGCCGCCATCGGCGTGTCCAGCGCCGACGCCCGTTTTTTTCTGGAGGATTTCGAGGAGTCCGGCGTGCTCAACCGGGTGGCGGTGTTTCTCAACCTGGCCGACGAGCCGGTCATCGAGCGGCTGCTGACCCCGCGTGCGGCGCTGACCGCCGCCGAATATCTGGCTTTCGACCTCGACCACCATGTACTGGTGCTGATGACCGACATGACCGCCTACGCCGAGGCCTTGCGCGAAGTGGCGGTGCTGCGTGGGGACGTGCCGGCGAGGAAGGGCTATCCCGGCTACCTCTATTCCGACCTGGCGGAATTGTATGAGCGGGCGGGACGCATCAAGAACCGGCGCGGTTCCATCACCCTGATTCCCGTACTGTCGATGCCGGCTGACGACATCACCCATCCCATCGCGGACCTGACCGGCTACATCACCGAGGGGCAGATCGTGTTGTCGCGCGACCTTAACGGCCAGGGCATCTATCCGCCGGTGGCGGTGCTGCCATCGCTGTCGCGCCTGATGAAGGACGGCGTCGGCAGGAATTACACCCGCGAGGATCATCCTTTCGTTGCCAGCCAGCTCTTCGCCAGCTATGCCCATGCCCTGGAGGTGCGCGGCCTGGCAGCCATCATCGGCAGCGAGGACCTGTCCGAGGGCGACCGCCGCTACCTCAGCTTCGCCGAGTCCTTCGAGCGGCGTTTCATCGGCCAGGGCGAGGAAGAGGACCGCAGCATCTCTGAAACCTTGAGCCTTGCCTGGGAATTGCTTTCCATGCTGCCGGCAGAGACATTGACGCGGGTCGGCGAAGAAATGCTGGCGCAGTATCACAAGCCCAGTGGCAAAGTTGCAGAGTGACAAAAGATCGCGCCCTTTTTTTGTTGGCATCTTTCGCGCCGTCGTTTACTTAGGTTCGTATGAAGCTCCACGCCACCCCGACCAAGAGTTCGTTGCTGCGCCTCAGTCGCCAGGCCCGTTTTCTGGAGCAGGGACAGACCATGCTGGAGAAGAAGCGCGACCTGTTAAGGCGCCTGGTCTACGAACGCCTGGGTCAGTACCGCCGCTTGCGCGGCATCGCCGCACGCGAGCTGGAGGAGGCCTATCACTGGCTGGGCATCGTGCACATGCGCATGGGCGGACAGATGCTGCGCCAGGCTGCGGTCGGCCTGAAGCCGGCGGTGACGGTGAAGATCGTCGCCCGTTCCAGCGTCGGCGTCGAATATCCCAGTGTACAGGCCGAGGCCCTGCCGCTGCAGCCGGTAGGACTGATGTGGACTGACGTCAGCTTTGACGAGGCCCGCCTGAGTCTGCAGCAGCTGGCCGTCACCCTGGCACGCCTGGGCGAAGCGGAAAACGCGCTGTGGCGCCTGCTCGCCGCCAGCCGCAAGACCCAGAAACGGGTCAACGCCCTGAAATACAACATATTGCCGCATTATCGTGCCACCTTGCGTTACATTCGCCAGGTGCTGGAGGAGGACGAACGCAACACCCTGTTCCAGATCAAGCGGTTGCGGCAGCGGCAGATTCGCAGTCTGATAGACTGAACTGACGCCAGGTTGGCCGATCACTAATCATTTGAGGAGATTCATCATGTTGAGTGCACGCCATATTCCGTTACTGCTGGCCCTGTCGTTGACCGCTTTCGCCGACGCCGCCGACATGCCGGTCGTGGTGAAGATTCCCCGCCTCACCCTGGAGGCCGCCGACAAGATCGCCCAGGGTGCGGTCGAGGCCTGCCGCAAGCAGGGCATACAGATCGGTGTCACCGTAGTCGACCGCAGTGGTGACGCCATGGTGTTGCTACGCGACACCCTGGCGCCGAGGGTAAGTATCGAGATCAGCCGGCAGAAGGCCTACACCGCCGTCAATTTCAACGCCGCCCTATCCACCCTGGAAGGGCGGTATACCAAGCCCTTCTCGGTCGGTAAGGTGGAGGGACTGGTGTTCTCGGCCGGGGGCATCCCCATCGAAGCGGCGGGCAACATCGTCGGCGCGGTGGGCGTGTCCGGCGCCTCCAGCGGCGCACAGGATGAGGCCTGCGCCCTTGAGGGCATCAAGTCGATCCAGTTCGAGCTGGAATCGGCCAGCCTGTGAGCCTGCGCGGGAATGGCCATGGTGCGCCAACCTTACCGATTTTCTGCTGGAATCGTGGTGGTCCGTCCGGTTGGCGGGAGCTGGTATTTTCTGCTGCTGCGCTGCTTTGATTACTGGGAATTTCCCAAGGGCGGGGTCGAGCCGGGCGAAACGCCGCTGGCAGCGGCCATCCGGGAAACGGCCGAAGAGACCGGTATCGATGACATCGTCTTCCGTTGGGGTGAGGCTTACCGCGAAACGGATCCCTATGGCCGGCCACTCAAGATCGCCCGCTATTATCTGGGGGAGAGCGCGCAGCAGCATATCGTTTTGCCCATTTCACCTACCCTGGGACGGCCGGAACATCACGAATGGCGCTGGGTGAGCGGCAACGGTGCCGCCCAGCTTCTGGGTCCCCGCCTGCAGGCCATTCTCGCCTGGGCGCAGGCGAGAATGGCCGCATGAATTCAGCGCCGGGAGGCGCCGGGGAGGGTCGATGAACGCGCACACAATGCAGACCATCGACGGCAACGAGGCCGTCGCACGCATCGCCTACCTCGCCAGCGAAGTGATCGCCATCTATCCGATCACGCCCGCCTCTCCCATGGGCGAGCTGGCGGACGAATGGGCGGCGCAGGGCAAGCCCAATCTGTGGGGGGATGTGCCGCGGGTGATCGAGATGCAGAGCGAGGCCGGCGCCGCCGGTACGCTGCATGGCGCCCTCACCGCCGGGGCTCTGGCCACCAGCTTCACGTCCAGCCAGGGCTTATTGCTGATGATCCCCAACTTGTACAAGATCGCTGGCGAGCTGAACCCATTCGTGCTCCATGTGGCGGCGCGCAGCGTGGCCACCCATGCGCTGTCCATCTTCGGCGATCATTCCGACGTGATGGCCTGCCGCGCCACCGGCTTCGCCATGCTCTGCGCCGGCAGCGTGCAGGAGGCGCAGGACCTGGCCCTGGTCGCTCAGGCAGCGACACTGGCCGGGCGTCTGCCGCTGCTGCATTTCTGCGATGGCTTCCGCACTTCGCACGAGGTCGCCAAGATAGAGATGGTGGAGGCGGACGTCGTGCACGCCATGCTCGCCGTCGATCTCATCGCCGCCCATCGCGCCCGCGCACTGACACCGGAACGGCCCGTATTGCGCGGCAGCTCGCAAAACCCGGACGTTTTTTTCCAGTCGCGCGAGCGGGCCAATCCGTTTTACCGCGCCTTCCCCGGCATTGTGCAGACGGCGATGGACCGCTTTGCCGCACTTACCGGTCGCCGCTACCGCCTGTTCGACTATGTTGGTGACCGCGCGGCGGAACGGGTGATCGTACTGATGGGCTCGGGCGCCGAGACGGCCGAGGAAACGGTGGCGCATCTTACGGCGCGCGGCGACAAGGTGGGGGTGCTGAAGGTGCGCTTGTACCGGCCGTTCGTTGCCGACGCACTGCTGGCGGCGCTGCCGGAGACTGTCGCCGCCGTTGCCGTGCTCGACCGCTGCAAGGAGCCGGGCGCCGATGGCGAGCCCTTGTACAAGGATGTGCTTAGCGCGCTGGCCACGGCCGCCGCCGCCGGCCGCCGCCCCATGCCACAGGTCTGCGGCGGCCGTTTCGGTCTGGCCAGCAAGGAATTCACCCCAGGCATGGTCAAGGCGGTGTTCGACCGGCTGCAACGCAACATCGCGACGCCGGGTGGCAGCCATGAATTCACCGTCGGCATCGACGACGACGTGACCCATCTCTCCCTCGACTGGGACGCGGATTTCCGCACCGATGCCGCCTGCCGCTGCCAGTCCGCCGTTTTCTGGGGGCTGGGCGCGGACGGCACCGTCTCGGCCAACAAAAACTCCATCAAGATCATCGGCGAGACCACCGATCTCTATGCCCAGGGTTATTTTGTCTACGACTCCAAAAAGTCGGGCGCGGTCACCGTCTCGCACCTGCGTTTCGGCCCCGACAGGATACGCTCCGCCTACCGGGTCGAGGCGGGCATGGCCCGGTTCGTCGCCTGTCACCAGCCGGTGTTCGTCGAACGTTACGATGTGCTCGAACAGGCCGCGCCGGGCGGCGTGTTCCTGCTCAACACCGCCGCCGAGGACGTCTGGGCAAGTCTGCCGGCGACGCTGCAGGCGCAGGTACGCGCCAAGCGGTTGCGTCTGTTCGCCATCGATGCCTACAAGATGGCCGCCGTCGTCGGCATGGGCCGGCGCATCAACACCATCATGCAGACCTGTTTTTTCGCCATCTCCGGCCTCTTGCCGAGGGAGGAGGCCATCGCCGCCATCAAGCGGGCGGTGGACAAGACCTATGGCAAGAAGGACCGGCGCCTGGCCGAGCTCAACTTCCGCGCCATCGATCTCGCCCTGGAGAATCTACGGGAGATCGTCATCCCGGTGGCGGCGGAACAGGTGGCGGCCGGGTGCCGCGCCGTCGCCGGCGAGACGGACCTGCCGGCCTTCGTACATGACGTCGCCCTGCCCATCTTTCGGGGTCATGGCGACAGCCTCCCCGTCTCCGCCCTGCCGGCCGACGGGGTTTTCCCGGTCGGCACCGCCAAATACGAGAAGCGCAACATCGCCCTGGAAATTCCTGTGTGGGAAGCCGACCTGTGCACGCAATGCGGCAAATGCGTGCTGGTTTGCCCGCACAGCGCCATCCGCTCGCGCGCCTTCGCCGCCGGGGCGGCGGCGGACGCTCCCGCCTCCTTCAAGCGCGTGCCCGCCAAGAGCAAGGACTACCCGGCGGGCACGCATATCAGCTATCAGGTGGCGGCGGAGGATTGCACCGGCTGCGGCAATTGTGTCGAGTCCTGTCCTATCCACGACAAGTCCGACCCGGCGCGGCGGGCACTCAACATGGCGCCCATCACGCCGGCCCGGCGCGCGCAGGAACGCGCCAATTTCGCCTTCTTCCTCGGCCTTCCCGAGTTCGACCGCACCCTCGTCAAGCACACCACCGTCCCCGGCGCCATGCTGCTCGACCCGCTCTTCGAATTTTCCGGCGCTTGCGCCGGCTGCGGCGAGACCCCCTATATCCGTCTGGCGACGCAACTGTTCGGCGACCGCATGTTGATTGCCAACGCCACCGGCTGTTCCTCCATCTATGGCGGCAATCTGCCCACCACGCCCTACACCACCAATGCCGCGGGCCGGGGCCCGGCCTGGTCCAACTCGCTGTTTGAGGACAACGCCGAGTTCGGTCTCGGCATGCGTCTGGCGGCGGATCATTTGATGGATTCCGCGAGGCGGCTGGTGCAAGAACTGGCGGGAGAGATTGGCGGCGATCTGGCGGCAGCACTCATCACGGCCGATCAGCGCGAGGAATCGGGGTTGAGCGCCCAGCGGCAAAGGGTGGCGGCATTGCAGGAACGGCTGGCCAAACTGAGCACGCCGCCGGCACGGGCGCTCGCCGCCATCGCCGACTGGCTGATCCGCCGCTCGGTCTGGATCATCGGCGGCGACGGCTGGGCCTATGACATCGGTTATGGCGGCCTCGACCATGTGCTCGCCCTGCCGCATGACGTCAATGTGCTGGTGCTCGACACCGAGGTCTATTCCAACACCGGCGGCCAGACCTCCAAGGCGACGCCGCTGGGCGCCGTCGCCAGGTTCTCGGCGTCCGGAAAGACCACCGCCAAGAAGGATTTGGCCCGCCTGGCCATGGTCTACGGTCATGTGTATGTCGCCCAGGTCGCCTATGGCGCCAAGGACGTGCATACCCTGCGCGTCTTGCACGAGGCCGAATCCTACCCCGGCCCCTCCCTCATCATCGCCTACAGTCCATGCATAGCCCACGGCGTGGACCTGCTCCATAACCCTCACCAGCAGGAGCTGGCGATGAAGACGGGATACTGGCCGCTGTTTCGCTACGACCCGCGCCTGGCCGCGGCCGGCAGCAACCCTTTCCGGCTCGATGCGGCGCCGCCCAGTCAGCCGATCAAGGCGTTCATGGAATCCGAGAGCCGCTTCAGCATGCTGGCGCGGCAGCATCCCGAGGCCGCCGCGGCGTTTCTCGTGCAGGCGCAGGCGGATGTCGAAGCACGCTTCCGCGTCTATCAGGCGATGGCGGCAGAGCCGGCGCCCGGCCACTGAGCGCGGAGGGCGGCAATGGTCGCAGCGCGCCGGCCGCCTCGCACGATAAAGTTTCGGCCACACGTGCCGCTATTGGCTGAGATAACAGGTACGCTGTCTTACTTACTACCGAACGTGGATGAATTGATCGAAACGAGCTGGCGTCATTATTGGCAGGTGCTGCGCGTCCTGGCGGGGGGGCTGCTCGCGCTGGCCATCCTCGCCGGAACAGTGCCGCCTTCGAAGGCCCTCGCCGATACCGCCGCGCCCGCCGTCCTCCGTGTGGTCATGGAAGACAACTACCCACCCTACATCATGCGCAAGGCGAATGGCGCGCTGGCGGGCTATCTGGTCGATGCCTGGCAGCTGTGGCAGCAAAAGACCGGGGTGCGGGTGGAAATCATGGCGAGGGAATGGGCAGAGGCGGAACAGATCATGGCCGCCGGCCAGGCTGATGTCATCGACACCGTGTCGCCGACGCCGCAACGCCGGGCCACGCTCGATTTCGGCCAGCCCTACGTCAACCTGCCGATCAACATCTATACCGATGCCAAGCTCACCGGCATCGACGGCCCGGACGCCTTGTCCGGTTTGCGGATCGGAGTCGAGGAGGGGAATCCCTGCGAGGCTATATTGATCGAGCGTGGGCTTGGCGATCTCGCCGTCTTTCCCAACTACGACGCACTGCTGCAAGCGTTTCTCGATCATAAGGTCCATCTATTCTGCATGGATGAACTGGCGGCCAATTACCTTGTAGCGCGTGCTCACGCTGAGGCGGAGGTGCGCCAGTCCTTCACGCTTCACACCAGTGAGTTCCGGCGGGCCGTACACAAGGGCGACACCGCCACGCTGGCCCTGGTCGAGCGAGGTTTTGCAGCCATTAGCGCGACCGAAGCGCAAGCGCTGCACGACAAGTGGTTCGGGCAAAGTCTGACGCATCCGCTGCAGCGCAGTCTGCTCTATGGCCTGGCCGCCGCCGTCTTGTTGATTGCGCTGCTGGCCGGCATGGCCATGTTCCTGCGCCGCCGGGTTGCCGAGCGTACCGCCACCCTGCGCGCTATCGAGCGGCAACTGCGGGCCACGCTGGATGCACTGCCCGATTTGATGTTCGAGATGGACCTGGATGGCCGTTATCTCGACTACCATTCGCCGCGCAGCGATCTGCTGGCGGCACCGCCGACGGTCTTCCTAGGCACGACGTTGTCAGAGGTGTTGCCGCCCGATGTGGCCGAGACTGGCCTGGCGGCTTTGCGTGAGGCCAATGCAAGTGGCTATTCGCATGGCAGGCAGATCGAGCTCGATCTGGCTGGCGGCAAGCATTGGTTCGAGCTCTCGGTGGCGCGCAAGGCCGCCGATGCGGGTGCCAAGCCGACCTTCGTCGTGTTGTCGCGCGACATTACGGTACGCAAGACCGCCGAGGCCAAACTCACGCGACTCAGCAATCTCTATGCCGCGCTCAGCCAGTGCAACCAAGCCATCGTGCGCTGTGTCAATGAGACGGAGCTGTTCTCCGTACTTTGCCGCGACGTGGTCAATTTCGGTGGCATGAAGCTGGCCTGGATCGGCGCCATGGAGGAGGCCGCGGAAACGCTGAAGCCCATCGCCGCCTTTGGCGCCGGTATCGAGTATCTCGCTGGGTTGGAAATTTCGCTGTCGGCGGAGGTGCCGACCGGCCATGGTCCCACCGGCACGGCGCTGCGCGAGGACCGCCCGGTCTGGTGCCAGGACTTTCAGCATGATCCGGCCACGGCACCCTGGCACGAACGTGCCGCCCGTTTTGGCTGGGGTGCCTCGGCGGCACTGCCCCTGCATCGTGGCGGCGTTGTCATGGGCGCGCTCAATCTATACGCCAGCGAGGTTGGCATCTTCGATGAGGCGGTGCAGAATCTGCTTATCGAAATGGCCATGGATATCGATTTCGCCATCGATAATTTCGAACGCGAGGCGCAGCGGCAACGGACCGAGGCCGCCTTGCGCGACAGCGAGGAACGTTACCGTAAGGCCTTTCAAACCAGTCCCGATGCCGTCAACATCAATCGTTTGACCGACGGCCTGTATCTGGAGGCGAACCCAGGTTTCGAACGCATGAGCGGTTGGCGGCACGATGAAGTGGTGGGGAAGACCTCGGCCGAGATCCACATCTGGCGGCACCCCGAGGATCGTCAGCGGCTGGTGCAGAACCTGCTGCGCGAAGGCCATTGCGACAACTTCGAGGTCGAATTCATCATCAAGGACGGCACCGTCCGCCTGGGATCGATGTCGGCGAGACTGGTTCATATCAAGGGCGAGTCCTGCATCCTGTCCATTACGCGCGACATCACCGAGCAAAGACGGGCCGAGGAACGGATACAGAATCTGGCGTATTTCGATCAACTCACCGGCTTGCCCAATCGCACCTATCTGACCGAGCGTTTCCATTACGCGCTGAGTCTGTCGCAGCGCAGCGGCGAGCCCCTGGCGGTGATGTTCCTCGACCTCGATCATTTCAAGGACATCAACGATAGTTTGGGGCACAGCGTCGGCGACCGCCTGCTGGTGGAAATGGCGGCGCGCATCAAGGACTCCCTGCGCGAGGAAGACACGTTGTCGCGTCTGGGCGGCGACGAGTTCATCCTGGTGCTGCCGGGCACCGGCGCCGATGGCGCCGCCAAGACTGCCTCCAGGCTGATCGACGCGGTGGCGCGGCCATGCCGGATCGGGCCGCATGAACTGAACACCACGATCTCGATAGGCATTTCCGTCTATCCCGACGACGGCAACGATTTCGAGACACTGTCCAAGAACGCCGATGCGGCCATGTATCGCGTCAAGCGGAGCGGCCGCAATGCCTTCCGCTTCTTCACGCAGGAGATGCAGGAGCACTCGGCACGTATCCTGACTCTGGTCAACGCGCTGTATCGCGCGGCGGCGCGTGGGGAATTGCTGTTGCAGTACCAACCCCAGCTGAGTTTGCAGAATGACCGCCTTGTCGGTGTCGAGGCCTTGTTACGCTGGCAGCACCCCGAGCTCGGCCTCATCCTTCCCGGCGAGTTCATTCCCCTGGCCGAGAGCAGCGGCCAGATCGTAGAGATCGGCGCCTGGGTGTTGCACGCGGCAGCGAGGCAATTGAGGCATTGGCTGGATGCCGGGCTGCCGGCCATGACCATGGCGGTAAACCTGTCCGCCGTGCAGTTCCACCATCCCAATCTGCCGGATATGGTCTCGCGTATCCTCGACGAGGTTGGCCTTGCTCACGAATACCTGGAACTGGAACTGACCGAGGCCGTGGCCATGGACGATCCTCAAGCCGCCATCGCCATGATGGACAGGCTGCACGAACGCGGCATCCGCATGTCGATCGATGACTTCGGAACGGGTTACTCCAGCCTCAGTTACCTGAAAAAATTCAAGGTCAATAAACTCAAGATCGACCAGTCCTTCGTGCGCGACGTGACCGACGACCCTGAAGACAAGGCCATCGTTGCCGCCATCATCAACATGGCTGGCAGCCTTGGCATGCGCACCATCGCCGAGGGAGTGGAAACGGCTGCGCAAGTTGCCTTGCTGCGCGCCCAGGGCTGCGTCGAGGCGCAGGGCTATTACTTCAGCAAGCCATTGCCGGCGGAGCAATTCGAGTCCTTCGTGCGGCAAATGGCCTTGCGGGGTGCCACCGTCAACGGAAAGGGGAACACGCATGTTTGAAGCCGCCGAACTTGGCCACAAAATCGACAGGAAAACCTTCGCCAAGGAGGCCCTCGCGGTGCGTGAGGCCTTGCTGGAGGCGCAGTATGCCCTGATGGAAAAACCGGATTTCCCGGTCATCATCCTGGTATCCGGCGTGGACGGCGCGGGCAAGAGCGAAGTGGTGAATCTGCTCAACGCCTGGATGGACCCGCGCCACATACAGACCCACGGCCTGGGCGAATTGACCGAGGAAGAGGCCATGCACCCCGCCATGTGGCGCTTCTGGCGGCGTCTGCCGCCCAAAGGTAAGGTCGGCATCTTCTTTGGCTCGTGGTACAACGCGCCGATCAACGGCCGTGTGCTGGGCGATTGGGACGATCACGACCTGGACGCCGCCATCGCCGGTATTATCCGTTTCGAACGTATGCTGGTGAATGAAGGTGCGCTGCTGCTCAAGTTCTGGTTCCACCTCTCCAAGGTGGCACAGAAAAAGCGGCTGACCGCCCTGGAGAAGAACCCGCGCACCCGCTGGCGGGCGACCAAGCAGGATTGGGAGCGTTTCGGCCATTACGATGCCTATCGCGCCGTCTCCGAACACACCTTGCGCGAAACCAGCACCGGCGAGGCGCCGTGGCTGGTGGTGGAGGGTGCGGACGAGAACTACCGCAGCCTGACCGTCACCCAGCACCTCTTGCATTCATTGCAGGCGCGGCTCGCCCAGCCAGAGGGCGCGCACCGCCGGGTGCATGGGGCGCCACTGCCGACACCGATCGATAACCTGCGTATCCTGGATGCGCTCGATCTTTCCAGGAAGGTGCCGCGCAAGGCCTTCCAGAAGGAACTAGAGGCGTGGCAAGGCAAGCTGGCGAAGCTGTTCCGGCACAAGAAATTCCGTGACCGCTCGGTGGTGGCCGTATTCGAGGGCATGGACGCGGCCGGCAAGGGCGGCGCCATTCGCCGCGTCACGGCGGCACTGGATGCGCGCCAGTACGACGTTATCCCCATCGCCGCACCGACCGAGGAGGAACGCGCCCAACCCTACCTGTGGCGGTTCTGGCGGCACTTGCCGCGCCATGGCAAGCTGGTGGTGTTCGACCGCTCCTGGTATGGCCGGGTGCTGGTCGAGCGGGTCGAGAGCTATTGCAGTCAGCCGGCCTGGATGCGTGCTTATCGTGAGATCAACGACTTCGAGGAACAGTTGGTCGATTCGGGCATCGTTCTCGCCAAGTTCTGGCTGACCATCAGCCAGGAGGAGCAGTTGCGCCGCTTCAAGGAGCGCGAACAGATCGCCTTCAAGCGCTTCAAGATCACCGACGAGGACTGGCGCAACCGCGAGAAATGGGACGATTACGTGCGCGCCGCCAGCGATATGATCGAGCGCACCAGCACCACCACCACGCCCTGGACCCTGGTCGAGGCGGAGGACAAGAATTATGCCCGCATCAAGGTGCTGCGCACCCTGTGCGAGGCCATCGAAGCGGCGATCAAGTAGGGCGGCGGATTTCCACCCGATTGCGCCCTTTGGCCTTGGCCCGCAGCAGGGCCGCGTCGGTGTGCGCGATACTATCTTCCACCGGTTTGCCGATCTCGATTTCGGCCAGGCCGAAGGAGGCGGTGACGTAGTGCCGCTGTTTCGAGGGCAGCATGATGGGCAGCCGTTCGAGGCCGGCGCGGATGCGTTCCACCACCTGGGCGGCGGCGTCCAGCGGAGTGCCCGGCAGACAGAGCAAAAACTCCTCGCCGCCATAGCGGAATACCGTGTCGTATTTGCGCAGCACGCCGGCGACGAAGCGCATGGACTGCCGCAGCACCGCGTCTCCGGCCGGGTGGCCGAGGACGTCGTTGACCCGCTTGAAGTGGTCGAAGTCCATTAGACACAGGCAGCAGGGTTGCCGGATGCGTTGGGCCCGTTCCTGTTCCGCCTGCAGCCGCCGAATCATACCGCGCCGGGTATAACAGCCAGTCAGCGGGTCGGTGGCCAAAAGGTCGCCGATGATGTCCAGTTGCAGGTGGCGCAGTTGGGTATTGAGACGCAGGGCAAGATCGATGCAACGGTCATAGAGTATGGCCGTCGGGCGGCGGCCGGCCTGTACTTCGGTGATGGCCTCGCGTGCGGCACGGTGCATGGCCTGCTGGTTCTCCGCCATGTCGCGGAAGATTTCGTGCCCGGCCAGGGGATGCGGGTTGGCACCGTAATACCATTGACCGAAAGGCGAATGGAGATGGGCGTCTGGCGCCAGGTCGGCGGCATTGGGTGGCGTCGCGCAGACAAGTACCCGATTGAACTGCTTGAACCAGGCCAGATGGGCGGCAATGACATTTTCCAGGTCCTCGCTCTGTCTCAGGGTCGTATCGCGATCGAGTGGTAACGGCATGGAGGTGATTATCCCCCCATATGCACCTGTGGCATACCCATGCTTGGCATGAAGGCCTGGCTCACCGCGCCAGCGAGTATGGAGAGGACGACGGCGCAGACCACCACCACGGCGGTATAGGGTAGCGCCTTGTCCGCTGGCGCCCGCATCAGCCTGGGTAGTCCGAGGTAAACGAGATAGAGGGCATAGAGGCCGGCAAGCAACACCAGCACCCCGAGCATGGGCAGGATTTGCAGCACGCCTGCCACCCAGACCGGCGTCGAGGCATAGGCGGCGACCTTGAGTGCCTGCACCGGATTCTTCTCGCCGCCGAAATTGGGCGCCAGCGTGTCGATGATCAGTGCCACCACGAAGACGCTGGCCAGCGCCATGACATAGCCCGCCAGGGCCATCGACAGACCGCTGACGAAAGATACCCGGTAGGTGCCGACCAGGGGGAGGCTGGTGCCCACCACCGACAGGCCGATGAACGAGGCCACCGGACCGATGGCCGCCAGCGGCATGATGTAGTTGCGGTAGAGATCAGCGGTGGTGGTGGTTTCGCCGGCGATCACTTCCCATTCGCTCTGGGGTTGAAGCAGTATGTTCTTGATGCGGTCGACCATGTTCATGCTCTTCTCCTTGGCTTTGTTTGCATCCCCGCAGGCGGGGTCCCACGGCCATCACTATCGAGGGCGGACTCATGATAGGCCTATGCGGCGCAATACGATATGGCCGGCTCAGACGCGCGCCGGTCCGCGCCAGGTCGGCTCCTGGCCGCCGTCACGACGATTGAGGACACGGGCGAGGACGAACAAGAGGTCGGAGAGACGGTTGAGGTATTGCGTCGCCCGTGGCGCGATCAGTTCGCGCTCCGCCAGGGCGGTAAGGCGTCGCTCGGCGCGGCGGCAGACGGTGCGGCAGACGTGGGCGAGGGCGGCGGCACGGTTGCCGCCGGGCAGGATGAACTCGGCCAGCGGCGGCAGCCCGGCGTTGTACCGGGCGAGGGCGGTATCCAGACGGGACAGGTGGGCATCGGTGAGTTGCGCGCGCTCGGGCAGCGCCAGTTCACTGCCGAGGTCGAAAAGATCATTCTGGATGGCGGCGAGCAGCGCGTCCGTATCCTCATCCAGCGCCTCCGCCCGCAGCAGGCCGACGTTGGCGTTCAACTCGTCGATGCTGCCCAGGGCCTCGATGCGCGGCGTGTGCTTGGCGACACGGCGGCCATCCGCCAGGCCGGTGCTGCCGTCGTCGCCCGTGCGGGTGACGATGTGGGTGAGACGATCGGTCATCGTGCCTTCTTCCGTAGGCAGTCGAGATAGCCGGCCGCGTCCGGCGGGGTGGCGGCGCGCTGGGCCCGCCAGATCATCTCCGCCAGGCAGTCCATGACCTCGTGCTGGGCGGCATGCGGATCGCTGCAGCGGCGCAGCAGGCGCTCGTGCCGGGCGCGCACGCCGGCCGGCTGGTCAATGGATAGTTGCTCGGAAATGGCCAGGTGCAGCATGAGGTGCAAAAACGGGTTGGTTTCGCCGGCCTCAGGGCGCCAGTCGCGCTCCAGGCTGGCGTCTGCGTTTTCGAGCAGACGATGGTAGTGCGGATGATCGAGTATGTGTCCCACGGCCAGCGCTTCCAGATCGCTGAGCACGACTTTGTCCCGATACTTCTTCCAGGCGTCGGTGAGAAAACGGCGGGCCTCCTGGCGGCTGGGATTGAACATGGTCAAAGGCCGCCGGGGTAACTCAGGCCGAGCACTGTGCTGTATTGCAATAGACGATTGCCATCGTCCTGGTACATGAATTCGCCGTTGCCGTAAAAACCGATCAGAGGCATGCCTGGAAAGTGGCGGGTGATCAGTTCGAGGTCGCGGTCGATGCCCTCATAGAAATAGGGTCCGCGCCCCTGGCAGGGAAAGCAGAGGCCAAACTCGGGACTTGCCAAGGTGTCTTTCGTCATTCTGTCGAGCGTGGTGTGCATGTCGCGCTCGGCCGCCAGTGGCTGGCGCAATGCCCAGAACAAGTGTTGCTGGGTTTTGACGCGGGCGGCGAGGGTGACCGATTGAGCCTTGCTGCTGGTGGCGAGGATGGGCATCAGGTGATATCGGCCCTGCGCCAGGGCTTCGTTCGGGTCGCCGTAGGTGACACCCGCCATCACCCTATGCAGCGGGAAGCGGCGCGAGTCGCCGGTATCCATGGGTAACACCCGCGACAGACTGGCGAGGGCGGGGAGGCCATCCACCGACAATACGTCGTGGCCATTGAGCCGGTCGATGGCACGAGGCTCGGACAGAGGCTGGATACCGCGCGAGACATCGACACGCAGAGCGTTGCCAGCGAATACCAGCTCGCAATGCCGCCCCGGCGCCAGGCGGCCGCTGCTCCAGACCGTGTACGGGCCCTGACCGGTGGCGTCGCCAGAGACGGCGCCGAAACGGCGACCGGGCCTATCCAGCCAATGGGTGTCGATGGCGTTCGGGGCAGCCAGGGTTAGCCGCCAGGCGGCGTCTTCCGGTGTCGCCGGACGCAGGTCGCCACCCTCGCCAAATACCATGGCCACGGCCGCCGGCACGTCGAGCAGCCACTCCTCCTCGGTAAGTAGCCCGGTGGCGGTGCAGCCTGCCACCTGCATGCAGTTGGCGGCGCGGGCGGCGGCGGTGACGGCGGCCTGGGCGTGGCTGGCGAAATCGGCGCTGAGAAAGAGCAATACGCTGCGGGCGATGTCGAGGCCGGCCCGCTCCATGGCGATACTGACTGCCGCCGCCGCCAGGTCGGGGCTGGCGACGATGCCCTTGGCTTGTCCGCTGGCAACTCTCATGGCGTGGTTTTTTCCTTGTATTCGCAAAGATCGCGCAGCAAACAATGCGGGCAATCCGGCCGGCGCGCCTTGCACACGTAGCGGCCGTGCAGTATGAGCCAATGATGGGCGTCCTGCCTGAATTCTTCCGGGGTGGTGCGCATGAGCCCATCCTCCACGGCGCGCAGGCTTTTTCCGCGCGCCAGGCCGAGGCGGTTGGCGACGCGGAAGATGTGCGTGTCGACGGCGATGACAGGCTGGCCGAAGGCAGTATTGAGAACCACATTGGCGGTCTTGCGGCCGACGCCGGGCAGGGCCTCCAGGGCCTCGCGGGCGGCCGGCACCTCGCCGCCATGGCGGTCGATCAGTTGACGGCAGGTGGCGATGAGGTGCTTGGCCTTGCTCTGGTAGAGACCGATGTGGCGGATATGGGCCAAGAGCCCCGCTTCACCCAGGGCGAGCATGGCCTCCGGGGTGCCGGCCTGCTGGAAAAGTGCAACGGTGGCCTGGTTGACGCTCTTGTCGGTGGCCTGGGCGGAGAGGATGACCGCCACCAGCAATTGAAAAGGTGTCTGATAGTGAAGCTCGGTAGTCGGATGGGGGTTGGCCGCACGCAAGCGCTCGAATATCTGCCGGCGGCGCTGGGCGTTCATGGTTGCCTTCAGACGGCGCGACTGGCGCGTCTCTGGGTGAGCCAGTTACGGCCGGCGATGATGAGACCGAGGCCGAGAAAGGCGCCGGGTGGCAGTATGGCCAGCAACAGACCCTGATAGTCGGGGATGACGTGAATGACGAAGGCCTTGGCGGCCGGCCCGAGGGCGAGGTCGATGCCGGACAGCAGGGTGCCCTTGCCGAAGATTTCCCGGAGGGCGCCCAAGGTCGCCAGCACCAGGGTCAGTCCCAGACCCATCATGAGGCCGTCGAGGGCGGCATGCAGTGCTCCCCGCTTGGAGGCGAAGGCCTCCACCCGCGCCAGCACGATGCAGTTGACGACGATGAGCGGTATGAAAATACCCAGCACCACATAAAGGGCCAGCAGGTAGGCGTGCATGAGCAGGTCCACCACGGTCACCAGGGTGGCGATGATGATAATGTAGGCCGGGATGCGGATGGGAGGCGGAATCAAGTTGCGGATCAACGATACGCTGACGTTGGCCAGGGTCATGACCAGGGTGGTGGCCAGGCCCAGCGAAAGGGCATTGACCACACTGTTGCTGATGGCCAGCAGTGGACACATGCCCAGTATCTGCACGACGCCGGGATTCTGTTTCCACAGACCGTTGAGGATGATTTCGCGGGTTTCAGCGGACATGTTTCATCTCTTTGACGCTGCCGGTCGAGGGTGGCGACAAGAGTGTATCGCGATGGGCCGCGAAATAGT
Source organism: Hydrogenophilales bacterium (assembly GCA_037439465.1). GTDB lineage: Bacteria > Pseudomonadota > Gammaproteobacteria > Burkholderiales > Thiobacillaceae > Parasulfuritortus. The sequence continues at coordinate 34,077 of JBBIVX010000015.1, forward strand.
CCAGCGCCTTTTTCACCGCCTTGACGACGGCACGTGGGGTGATGGTGGCGCCAGCCATGGAGTCGAAGGCGCCGCCGTCCTTTTTTACCTGCCAGGCTGCGGCGGCGGGCGCCGTCAGCGACTTGCCTTCGAATTGGTGGATCCAGCCGCTCTTGCCGATCTCGATATAGTCGCCGAGACCGGGCGTCTCCCGGTGTTGGGTGACGCGCACCCCGGTCACCCGACCGTCGATGCCGATACCTACCAACAAACGGATCTCGCCGGCGTAGCCGTCGGGAGCGGCGGCCTCCAGCACCACGGCCACCGTGTCTCCCGCCCGGCTGGCCGGGTAGAACTGGCCGGACCGCTTCAGGCCGAGGCGGGGATCCAGCGGCAGTGGCCGGGCGGAACGCACCAGGTCGTTGTCGAAGCTGCCCGCGGGCAGCGTCTGGGCGATGAGGCGCAGTTTCTCCTGGCGTTCGGTCAGCTCGATGGTGGGACGGGTGAGCCAGTAGATACCGGCGAGCAGGGTGGCGCTGACGGCGGCAAAGAGGGTCAAACCGGTGGACGCCGACAGGCTTTCGCGCAGTATCGTCTTCACTGTGACGGTTCCTTGCCGCCGGCGTGGCCATAGACCCGCGGTTGGGTGTAGGCGTCAATGAGCGGCGCCGCCACATTCATGATGAGGACAGAGAAGGCCACGCCATCAGGGAAGCCGCCGAAGACGCGAATGATGACTGTGATGAAGCCCGCCAGTCCGGCGAAGATGAGTTTGCCGCGCGGCGTGGCGCAGGCGCTGACCGGGTCGGTGGCGATGAAGAAGGCCCCCAGCATGACGCCGCCGGAGAAGAGATGGAAGAGGGGCCCGGCGTGGCGGGCCGGGTCGAGAAGGTGAAGGCCGCCGGCGGTGAGGGCGACGGCGGTCAGGAAGGCCGCCGGGATATGCCAGGTGATCACCCGGCTCGCCATCAGTCCAAGACCGCCGAGCAGGTACAGCATGGCGACGGTTTCGCCACCCTTGCCGCCGATCCAGCCGAAGATGGGCTGTGCGTAGGTGCTATGGATGTCTTTGCCGGCACGGGTCAGGGTCTTGAGGGTGTCGAGTGGCGTCGCCGTGGTATAGGCGTCCGGGGTGATGCCGCCGCCGCCCAGCACCAGGTTGAAGGCCTCGCCCAGGCCAGGGGCATGGTTGGCCAGTTGGACTGGAGCCGGCCACTGGGTCATGTAGGTGGGGAAACTGATGATGAGCACCGCGTAACCGACCATGGCCGGGTTGAAGGGGTTCTGACCGAGGCCGCCGTAGAGATGCTTGGCTACCACCACGGCGAAGAGGAGACCGATGGCGTACAGCCAGAGTGGCGCCAGGGTGGGCACGGACAGGGCGAACAGCCAGGCGGTCAACAGCACCGAACCGTCGCTCAGGAAGGGCTTGAGCGCATAGCCGCGCCAGAGCAGGGCCAGGGCCTCGAAGCCGATGGCGAGCAGGCCACACAGCAACAGGCTGACCCAGATGCCGGGCCCGAACAGCCAGGCATGGGCAAGCGTGCCAGGGAGCAGCGCCGCCATCACCTTCGTCATGGTCAGGCGCACCGAATTGTTGGCGCTCAGTACGTAAGGCGAGCCGATCATGTGTCCTGCTCCGTGGCCGCGTGCTGCCGGCGCGCCTCGATCTCGGCGACCTGTTGTTGTTGCGCTGGCGTCAGGTGCTCGACGTTCCTGGGGTTGACACCCTGCTTGGCCGCCTTGGCGCGCTCGATGGCGGCGTCGAGGATGGCCTGTTTGCGCGCCGCCTCGGGGTCATCGGCCGTGGCTGGCGGCCGGCCGGCAGCCGCCTTGTGCAGGCGCGCCGCCTTTTCCTGCTTTTCCCTCTCCAGGCGGAAGGCCTGGAAATCATGGCGTTGCCGCGCCTCGTCGGAGGCGCGCTTGCTGCGCTCCTGGGCGTGGATCTCGCTCTTGGCGTAGCGATAGTAATCCACCAGCGGAATATGACTGGGGCAGACATGGCTGCAGCAGCCGCACTCGATGCAGTCGAACAGTTGGTAGCGGCGCGCCTTGTCGAAGTTTTTTGCCCGCGCATGGACATACATCTCGAAGGGTTGCAGGCCGACCGGGCAGGCCAGGGCGCATTGGCCGCAACGGATGCAGGGCAGGGCCGCCGGCCGCGGCGGGAACAAGCGGTCGCTGGTGGCGATGAGGCAGTTTACGCCCTTGCTCACCGGCGCTACGGTGTCGCTGAGTTCGAAACCCATCATCGGCCCGCCGACCAGCCAGCCCCGGCTGTCCGGCAAGGCGCCGCCGGCCAGGCGTATGAGTTGCTCGATGGGCGTGCCCAGGCGAATCTCGAAGTTGCCCGGAGCGCGCACCTGGCCGGTGACCGTAACGATCCGTGTCAGCAACGGCTCGCCCAGCTCGACGGCGCGGTAGAGACTGTAGGCGGTGGCGACGTTGAAGACCTGAATGCCGATATCGGTGGAAAGCTTGCCGGAGGGCACTTCCAGGCCAGTAAGGAGCTGTATCAACTGCTTGCCGCCGCCGCTGGGGTAGCGGGTAGGCACCATCACCACCTCCATGGGCAGCCCCAGGGCGGAGGCGGCTTCTGCCACGGCCGCCACGGCCTGCGGCTTGTTGTCTTCGATGCCGAGCAGGAGATGGCGCGCGCCCAGGGCGTGACGCATGATCGCGGCGCCACGCAACATTTCGTTGGCCCGTTCACGCATCAGCCGGTCGTCGCAGGTGATCCAGGGCTCGCATTCGGCGCCATTGAGGATAAGGGTGTGGATGCCGCCGGCGGCCGGCTCAAGTTTCACATGACTGGGAAAGATCGCGCCGCCGAGGCCGACCAGACCCATTTCGGCCAGCTTCGCCGCCAGCTCGCCGGGGGCGAGGTCGCGCCAGTCGATGGGCGTTATTGCGATGCTGGCATCGCGGCCGTCGGCGCTGATCTCCATGCACAGATCGGGCAAACCCGAGGGGTGGGCGACTGGCCGCGGCCCGATGGCGGTCACTTGGCCGGAGGTGGGAGCATGCACGGCGGCACTGATGTGACCGTCGGCGGCGCCGATGCGCTGGCCGCGCAGCACGGTATCGCCCACCTTCACCACAGGCCGGGCCGGATTGCCGAAGTGCTGGCGCAGCGGCACGACATAGCGTTCGTACAGGGGGGCCCCGACGATCGGCCGCTCACACGACTCAGTCTTGTGCTCGTCCGGGTGGATGCCGCCGGGGAACGCGTGGAGGACGCGCGCGGTGCCGTTCATGACGCGCCCTTCGCGGGTAGTGTGGCGGCCACGGGGCGAATGGGAAAGACCGGGTAGCGCCACTTCCAGGAATCCAGCCGCTCCGGGACGATCCGCATGCTGATGCAGTCCACCGGGCAGGGCGCTACACACAGCTCGCAGCCGGTGCAACGGTCGGCAACGATGACATGCAACTGCTTCGAGGCGCCGACGATGGCATCGACCGGGCAGGCCTGGATGCATAGGGTGCAGCCGATGCAGGTGTTTTCGTCGATGATGGCCACCGACTTGGGTTTGGATACCAGGCCCTCGCCCAGGGGTTTGGGGTCCACTCCCAGCAGTTCGGCCAGTTGTTTGATGCCGGCCTCGCCGCCTGGCGGGCAGCGGTTGATGTCGGCTTCGCCCTTGGCGATGGCCTCGGCATAGGGACGGCAGCCGGGAAAACCGCACTGGCCGCATTGGGTCTGCGGCAGGATGGCGTCGATCTTGTCCACCAAAGGGTCACCCTCGACCCGGTAGTGCGCCTTGGCCCAGCCCAGGACCGCGCCCAGGACGAGGCCGATGGCCGCCATGACGAACAATGCATTCAACATCAGTGGCCATGCCGGCGCAGGCCGGTAACCCGTTTTCTCAAGGGCTGGGCAGCGGCCGGTGCCTGGACGTTACTGCCCGGCTGAAACGGCGGCAGGTTCATTTGATCAGACCGGAAAAGCCCATGAAGGCCAGGCTCATCAGACTGGCGGTGACCATGGCGATGCTGACCCCCTGGAAGGGCTTGGGCACGTCGGCGGCTTCCAGCCGCTCGCGCAGGGCGGCGAACAGCACCAGCACCAGGCTGAAACCGAGGGCGCCGCCGAGACCATAGAGTAGCGACTCGACGAAATCGTGCTGCTCCTGCACGTTCAAAAGCGGAATGCCCAGCACCGCGCAGTTGGTGGTGATTAGAGGCAGGTAGATGCCCAGCACGCGGAACAGCACCGGGCTGGTTTTCTTGATGAACATCTCAGTGAAGCCGACGATGGAGGCAATCACCACGATGAACGACAAGGTGCGCAGATAGGTGAGGTCGGGGCCCAGCAGATAGTGATCGACCAGATAGCTCAAGCCGGCGCCCAGGGTGAGTACGAAGGTGGTGGCGGCGCTCATGCCGATGGCAGCCTCCAGCTTTCTGGATACCCCCATGAATGGACACAGGCCAAGTATCTTGGCCATCACGATGTTATTGACGAACACCGTGCCGATGAGGATGTAGAGATAGTGGTCCATTGGGCGAGCCGACTGGCACCGGAATTATCCGCTACTGGGGGCGGCGATACAACCGCGGGAACGCCCGTGCGGCGCTTTCCAGGCGCGGTGAAGTTCAGTCGATGAGGTTGTGCGCGCCATCGCAAAAAGGCGGTGTCGCGGTGTATTTGCAGCCGCACAGGTAGACCCGGCTTTTTTCGCTGATTGACATTTGCACCGGCGCGATACCGGTCCCCGCGTGTGCGCCGTCGCAGAAAGGCTGGGTTTTGGAGCGGCCGCAGGCACACCACCAGTATTCACCCGGTTCCAGGTCCATCGTATAGGGAAATTTCTGGGCGACGACGGCATCCATCATGGTCTTGCTCCGCGAACTGACTGTAAGGAACGCGCATTATGCGCCAAATAACCGACTAAATATATCTGGTATTTAGTGTGGCAAGAGGTCATGCCAGTCAGCCGGAGAAATTCCGAGGTCGGCGGCCAGTCCGGCATGGACGACGCGGCCGGAGGCCAGATTGAGGCCGGCGGAAAAACCGGCGTCGGCGGCGCAGGCGGCGTGTGCGCCCCGCTCCGCCAGGCGGATGAGGTAAGGCAACGTGGCGGCCTCCAGTGCCTGGCTGCTGGTGCGGGCGACGCTGCCGGGCATGTTGGCGACACCGTAGTGGACCACGCCTTCCGTCACGAAAAACGGCGCGGCATGGCTGGTGACGCGCGAGGTTTCGGCGATGCCGCCCTGGTCGATGGCGACATCGACCAGGGCAGCCCCTTTCATCATGCGCCGCACCAGGTCACGTGAGATGAGGCGGGGCGCGCGGCGGCCATGGACATAGACGGCGCCAACGACGAGGTCGGCCTCCGTGATCTCCTCCGCGATCGCCTCGGTACTGGCGAGCCGGGTGCGCACACGACCTGGATAACGCGCCTCGAAGGCACGCAATCTGTCCGCATTGCGATCCAGCAGCACCACATCGGCGCCGATGCCGACGGCGATGTGGGCAGCGTTGACGCCCACTTCGCCGCCACCCAGGATCATCACGCGGCCCGGCGCAACGGCGTCGACGCCGGACAGGAGGAGGCCACGGCCGCCATTCTTCATCTCCAGCGCCTGCATGCCGACCTGTATGGCCAGCCGCCCCGCCACCCGCGACATCGGCGCTAGCAGGGGGGTGCGGCCGGCCGCGTCTTCCACCGTTTCGAAGGCAATCGCGGTGACCCCCAGGTCGAGCAGGGCGCGGGCCAGTTGCGGCGCGGCGGCGAGGTGCAGGTAACAGAACAGCAATTGCCCCGGGCGCAGCCAGGGCAGTTCATGGGGTTGCGGCTCCTTGACCTTGAAGATCAGATCGGCGGTGTAGACCGCCTTCGCGTCGGCGGTTACGGTGGCGCCGGCGGTCAGATAGTCCTGGTTGGAGAAACCTATGGCGCTACCGGCCTCGCGTTCGACCAGTACGGTGTGTCCGGCCCGCACCAGCGCCGCGACGCCGGACGGTGTGGCCGCGACACGGTGTTCATGTAACTTGCTCTCTTTGGGAATGCCGATGTGCATGGGCGATGAGCGCAGAAATGTGTCGCCGCTATTGTGCACGATCTGGCCGCCAATGCTTGAGCCGCAACGAATTGCTGACTACCGACACCGACGACAGGGCCATGGCGGCGCCGGCGATCACCGGATTGAGGTAACCGAGCGCCGCCAGGGGCAGGGCCAGGATATTGTAGAAAAAAGCGAAAAACAGGTTTTGCCGTATACGCCGCATGACCACCTGCGACAGTTCGATGGCATCGACGACGGCGTTGAGATCGTTGTGCATCAGGGTGATGTCCGCCGCTTCCATGGCGATATCGGCTCCGGCCCTCATGGCGAAGCCGATGTCGGCGCTGGCCAGCGCCGGTGCATCGTTGACGCCATCGCCGGCCATGGCGACGATCTTGCCCTCAGACTTGAGGGAGGCCACGACGATGGCTTTGTCCTGGGGCTTGACGCCGGCCCGCCAGTCGTCGATGTCCACTTCCCGGGCAATGGCCGCCGCCGTGGCGGCATTGTCGCCGGTGAGCATGAGCGGGTGAATGCCGGCCGCCTTGAGCCGGGCGACGGCGGCCTTGGAGGTGGCGCGGGCACGGTCGGAAAAGGTCATGCGCGCAAGGGGCCGTCCGGCCTCGCTCAGGGCGATGACCGTGGCTGTTCCCTCCGTGGCCGTCGGTGTTGCTGCGGCAAGCCGTAGCGGCCTTCCCGTCACCGTCCCGCTCACCCCCTCGCCGGGTAGGTTGATGAAATCGCTGACTGGCGGGATGTTCAGGCCGCGCGCTCTGGCCGCATCGCCCAGCGCCTGGGCGATGGGGTGGTTGCTGCCTTGTTCCAGCGCGGCCGCCAGAGTGAGCATGGCCGCATCGTCGGGAGTCATGGCGGTGAGTGTGGGCTTGCCCTCGGTCAATGTGCCGGTCTTGTCGAGCACCAGCACATCGACCCGTTCGGAGCGTTCCAGTACCTCGGCGGCGCGTACCAGTATGCCCAGTTGAGCACCCCGTCCCAGGCCGACCATGACCGCCGTCGGAGTGGCCAGGCCGAGGGCGCACGGGCAGGCGATGACCAGTACCGCCACTGCCGGTATGAGGCTCTGGCCGAGGCTGCCGCTCAGCAGCCACCAGCCGGCCAGGGTGGCGAGGGCGAGGGCGATGACTGCTGGCACGAAGATGGCGGAAACGCGGTCGGCCAGATGCTGGATGGGCGCCCTGGAGCCCTGCGCCGTTTCGGTAAGGCGGATGATCTCCATGAGCTGGGTGTGGGCGCCGATGCCCTCCGCCCTGATTATCAACTGGCCGGATAGATTCTGTGTGCCGGCGTAGACCGTGGAGGCACCGATCTTCTCGACTGGCTGACTCTCGCCGGTGAGCAGACTTTCATCCACCTCCGAGCGTCCGTCCTCGACACGACCGTCCACCGGGAAGCGTTCGCCGGCCCGTACCCGTACCCGGTCGCCGGGCTGGATCCGGTCGATCGCCGTTTCCACCGCCACGCCATCCCGTTCCACCCAGGCCGTGCGCGGCGCCAGGCTCAACAGCTGTTCGATGGCGGCTGAGGTGCGGTGCTTGGCGCCGGCCTCCAGCAATTTACCGAGACGGACAAGGGTGATGACGGCGGCGCCGGCCTCGAAATAGAGGTGGCCGGCCGGGTCGGAGAGGAGGGTGGCGAGGCTGAAGAAGTAGGCGGCGCTGGTGCCCAGGGCCACCAGCACGTCCATGTTGGCGCCACCGCCGCGCAAGCTCTTCCAGGCGCCATCATAGAAACGCCAGCCAGCCCAGAATTGCACCGGTGTCGCCAGCAGCCATTGCACCCAGCCGGGGAGACCGCTGCCGTGGTGCGGACCGAGCATGACGGCCATGTGCGCCAGCAGCGGCAGGGTAAGCAGGGCGGCGACGGTCAAGACCCGGACCTCGTGGCGATAGGCGATCGCCTGGCGTTGTTTTTCCTGTGCCCGCGCTTCCTCGCTGTCGGGGGTGGCGGCATAGCCGCTGCGCGTCACCGCGGCGAGCAGGGCCTGCACGTCGGCCAGGCCAGGTTGGTAGCGTACCCGCGCCCGCTCGGTGGCCAGGTTGACATGGGCCTCGACACCGGGCAGGGCGTTCAGTGCCCGCTCCAGGCGCTGTACGCAGGCGGCGCAGGTCATGCCGGTGATATTGAGGTCGATGCGGCGGGATGGCACCGAGAAGCCGGTCTTATCCACCTGGGCGAGGATGTCGTCGGCGCTGCTCAGGGTAGGGTCGAATTCGACATCGGCCGCTTCCGTGGCCAGGTTGACGTGTGCTTGCACGCCCGGCAGGCGATTGAGGTTTTTCTCCAGCCGGGACGCACAGGCGGCGCAGCTCATGCCGGCGATGGGGAGGGAGAGCTTGCTTGTCATGTTGGAGCGACTGCCTGTGCGGGGTGTGGTTCCGTCGGTTAGCGCGGGCATAGGGGCTTATTGCCAATCATGAGTATGAAAATGGCGATGCGTGAGGCCGCCGTGCGGGTGGCTGTGGCTGTGGGCGAGATTGGCGGCGATCAGCCGCTTTAGGTCGCCGAGGAATGGCGCGATGAGACCATCGTGGATAAGACGGTGGCTTTCGTCCAGCACCAGCGCACGTTGGCCAAGTTCGGCGGCGAGACTGAGGTTGTGGGTGGCGGTGATGACGGTGGCGGGCAGGCCGGCGAGCAGTTCCACCAACCAGCCAGTGGAACGGGGATCGAGACCGGCGGTGGGTTCATCCAGCAGCAGCAGCCTGGGTTCATTGACCAAGAGCGCGGCCAGACAGACCTTTTGTTTTTCACCTCCGGACAAGCCGAACGGTGGCCGCTCCATGTATCGGCTCACCCCGACCCTGTCAGCCCAATGCCGCACCCGAGCGTCCACGTCGGTCAGGCCCAGTTGGCGCGGCCCAAACGCCAGTTCGTCGTAGACCGTGGGGTTGAACAGCATGGCATCCGGGTTCTGGAACAGCAGCGCCACCCCGGCGCGAAATTTTTTCCCCAGGGAGGTCTTGTTCAAGGCCGCCGGGGTGATGCGCACTCCCTGGTAGAGGATGGTGCCGGCCGCCGGAGCAATAAGACCGTCGATGAGCTTGAGCAAGGTGGATTTGCCGGTGCCGTTGGCCCCCAGTAAAACCACCTTCTCGCCCGGCGCGACTGTGAAACTCACCCCGTCTAGCACGATGGCGTGTTCGTGCCGGTAGTCGACAGCCCTCAGCTCAAGCATCGAAGAGCCCGCGAGAGCGCAAGGCCTGGGCCGTGTCCCGCGTGCTGTGGAGACTCTTTTCCATGAACCAGGAGGCGGCGGCGGCGCTGGCACGGTAGCGGTCCATCAGGGTGGGAGGATGTGGCGAGCGGCTCAGCAGGGCGAGGTGGAAATCATCGTGGGCGCGGCGGAAGGCCAGGGCCTGGCTGTAGGCGAGGCCGATGAGGTAGCTGAGGGTGCGGGAAAAGCCGAGGGCGTTGAACAGGTTGGCGCGGGCCATGAAGAGAAATGTCATGAAGGTCAGCAGCAAGACACGCAAATTAATGAGCAGAAGCGTGGGCCAAGGGTCGCGCCCCGTCAAGCCGACGAGGATGGCATAGCCGCCCCCGATTGCCAGATTGAAGACCAGGATGGCCTTGAGCGAGCGGCGCAGCAGGCGGGCGGCATCACGGCCGGCGAGGGCGAGGGCCAACAACAGCAGGGCAGCCAACCAGACGGGGTCATGCAGCAGTGAGACGAGCAGCACGGCCAAGGCGTAGAGTGCCAGCAGTAAACGGTCGGGTCGTCTGCGCATCAGAAGTGTTTGTTGCGCAGACGGGTCAGATAATGGTGGCCGAGCAGGGTCAAGAGCCCTTCTCCGATACCGACCAGGGCGTGGGGGATGAGTATGGCCGGCAGGGTGATGGCGGGCCCGAAGGGGAAGAACAGCGGTCTGCCTTCGTTGTCGTGGGCGATAGCGGGTTGTAGGCCCAGCACCATGGCGACCAGGCCGGCCGCCACCATCACCGACAGCCAGCCGGCAGCGAACAGGGCGGCCGCCTCGTTCCAGCGGCGGGCGAGACGCCAGGTCCAGTACCCCGTCAAACTGCCCGCCAGCCCCATGGCCAGCGCATTGACCGGTAAAGTGGTGATGCCGCCGTCGCCGAATAGCAGGGCTTGCATGACCAGTACCAGGGAGACCGCAAGGAAGGCCGTCCACACCCCGAAGGTCACCGCCAGCAGGGCAATGCCGGCGGCATGAACGGTGCTGCCGCCTGGCAGGGGCAGGGCCGCCATCATCAGTACGAAGGACAGGGCGGTGAACACCGCCAGATGGGGCAGGGTGTCCTCGTCCAGGCTGGCCTTGAGCCGGCGCCCGCCCACGTACCAGAGGCCGGCGCAGATGGCATAGGCCGGCACCCAGGTCTGGGGGGAGAGGAAACCATCCGGAATGTGCATGGCCGTGCTCAGAACAGGGCGGAGAGGGTGGCAATGAGGCGGTATTCTTCCTTGCCTTCAGTGCCTTGCTGCTGCGCTGCTTCGTTGAGGTCGGTCCACACCGGCCTCTTCACGGCGAGCCCCAGGCTCAGGTTGTCTTGGTAGAGGCGGAGGCCGAGCACACCATAGAGCACGTTCCCGCCGGTGGCCGGACTGGCGACGCCGTTCTCGCGGTCACGGGCGAGATCGAGGTAGTTGGCTTCGATGTTGGCATCAAGGCGGAACCGGTTCTCGGTGACCGCCCGCAGGCGATAGCATAATGCGGCGTTGATCCGGTTTTCTGTGCCGAAGCGCAGCGTGTTGCCATCGTCGTAACGATATTTCTGGAAAAATATCTGGCCGGCTTCGAACACGACCGTGGCCCGGCTGGAGAGTTGCCGCGTGGCGGTAAGGCCATAGTTGACGGCGGGTTTGCCGAAGCCCAGGGCTTTGCCGGGATCGAGACTGCCATCGGCGAGACGGTGGTTGGCGTCGCCGGTGGGCAGGCTGGCGCCGGCGTAGGCGGTAAAATGCCAATCCATGAGGTCGTCCAGGCTCTCATTGGCCGGTGCCCACAGAAAGCCCTCGTCGTATTTGAAGCCGATCACGCCCATGAGCGTAAGGTCGGTGAAACCGCGTGCATTCAGGCCGCCCGGTTCATCCTTTTTGATGTTGTAAGGCTGGAAGACATAGGCCGATAGCCAAGGCCGGATGCCATAGCCTATGCCCAGCATCAGATACTGGTTGTAATCACCTTCTGGGCGGGTGCGATCGGCGTCGAAGGTTTTCGCTCTGGCGTGATCCAGCTTCAGGTAGCCAAGCCACTTGCCTTGCGGCAGGGTGGCCGAACTGGATGTCTCTACCGGCGCACCGGGGCCTTCGAGGCCGGCCGCACCCAGGGAAGCGACGCCGTGGTGGGCGAGGGCGGGTGTGGCGACGACAGCCGGGATAAGGCTGGGAAGCCAACATAGAATGCGCTTCATGAATGACTTCGTTTGATAAAGAGTTTGAGCAGGCCAAAAAGTCCGAAGATGACGGCCACCCCGACGACCACGCGGCTATAGCGTTCGTAAATGGGTTTTTCCGTGCTGACGAGGATGGCGGCGGTATCGGTCCGCAGCGTGAAATCGAGACCGTGACCATCCTCGGAGATGGCCCTGACCCGCCAGGTGGCCGCCTTGTCCGGGAGGAAAGCGATGCGTCCCCGGCTATCGGTGCGCCCGACCTGTATTGGCACTTTTTCACCTTCGGCATAGATTTCGTAGCCTTCGAAGGAGAAGGGCGTGTTGTCGGCATAGAACAGTTTCACCACTACCGCCTGGCCCTCTGTGGTGATGTATTGCAGGTCGTGCGCCTGGGCAAGCGGAGTCAGCAACAGGCCGATGAGCCCCATCGGTATGGCGCGAAAAACTCTGTTCTCATCGCCCCCATGCAGGTGGTGGCCCAGTAGGTCCGATAGGCTGTATTCCCGCTCGCACTGGAATGATGCGTTTAGCGAGGCGCTCAGCCGCCGCCATGGCCATGGCTGGGTGAGCGTTTTGCGCCTCATTGGCTCTCGAATTGCAAGGTGGCGGACTGGATCAACTTGTCTGCCTTGCCATCGTTCAAAGGCATTTGCAGACTGGCTTGGATGAGCTGGAAGCCGGCATTCTGCAGACGTACGTTGATGCGCCCGTGATCATCGGTGATGCCGCGCGGGTGGCCGAAGTAGGCCACCGTGACGCCGGCCGCCGGCCGGCCTTCGAGGAACACGGTGAGACGTAGCTTGTCTCCTGCCCGCAGCTTGAACGGATCGGCGAGAGGGACTATTTCCAGCGACGTGGTGAGCGGTTTGGCCAGGCCCGTGGCCCAGCTATCGAGACGTTTGACCGATTCCATCGACAACCAGCTGTCGATGACCACGCCGACCTGCCCTTTGGGTAGATTTTTCGCGCCATAGGGCGTCTTGCTCCAATAGCCGCTTGAGGTCAGGAACCAGGTGGCTGCGCAATCGCCCCTGAGTGTGACGGGATAGGTGTGTTCCATCTCGGCGTGGATTTTTTCCCCGGCAGGCGAGAAACATGTTGCGTCCAGCACCTGTTCCGGACGATAGGACAATCTACTTGCGCCCTCATGGCCAGAGCGTTCGTGGCCATATTGCAATACACGACTGTTGCCCTGCCGTTCCACCCAGAGGTCATGTGCCAGGGCTGGAACGGCACATGACAGCAAAAAAACCAGGACGCCAATCGATTTGCGCATGACTTACTGGACACACTGAAGTAAGTGTCCATATTGTAGTCACGATATGAAGAAATAAAAATAAATAATACGTATTAAATTTTTGGCGGACAAGCCATGAACGAGGCGTCCATCCCGCCAAACTGGCTGCGCATTGGTAGTACGTGGCGGTGTGTGGTGCCGCATGGTAAAAGGCGGTCAAGTCAACACATCAGTGGCTGGAACCAAGGTGCCCTATCCTTTCATAATCAGAGCTGTTCATCCCTTTTGGTAGCGGGGGTGGCAATTCTGGTTTGATAGGGTCAAATCGATTTAGCTGAACTGTATGCGGATTATGACATTCAGTGCATACCCACCATCTTTTTTTGCCGCCCGTGACCCATGTGCCTATCCTTTTACCGTGTATCCCCGCGCGCCAGTCAATATATACCTCTCCGTGGCAAGTGCCACATAATCTCTGGGGCTGATTGAAGCTTATCTCATTTCCTTGGCGATCAATCAGCTTGTTACGGTTTGTAGCGTCGTGACAATCAAGACACCACAATGCTCCTCTCCCATGTTTCATCTGCATAGAATCTTCGACAATGTCTTTATGCATGGTAATCGATCGCGGCTTTTTGTCCTTTGGGTATGCCACTGTTTTACCGTCATGACAGGTTATGCACCCATTCGGACCCATATTGAAGTAGGTCAGATTAGGCTCTCTAGGCCTTACAACGGCATTGCTAAAGTCACCATGCGTGTGATCATTTACTTCAGGCATTTCACCCATTGGGATTGTTCCATCGAAAGGGTCTCCATACCATAAAACGCCACCTGTTGCTTTGGAACATTTTATATTTGAATACCCGTACTCCGGAACGGCATTTTCTGTTCTGGTGAGGGCTGTGTATACATCCCTGCTTTCATAACAACTCGTAACTGTTGACGTGTCATGCGTCTTGGCCCATTCCTCCGCCATGGGCTTATATGTCTTGTGATTTGAATCATATACGCCTATACCTCCTACCAAAGCCAAGCCGGCGCCAATAATAGCGCATATGGCAAGAATGACTACTATTATTGAAGGAATGTTTTTTGAATTAAAATTAAACATGTCACTCTCAACTCGTCAAAAGTTAGTCGTCAGGCTTGTCGGGTATTGAAAAGCTGGTTAGCCGCCCTATTCCTCTTTTGCGATAGGGGACAGAGCGGAGGGTGCCATGCCGTGCAAAATGATAACGATACAGCATATTGTTGGTGGCCCATCAGTCTCTCATTAGGCTTTGGCAATGAAGAAGTTGCCATTTATAAAACGACGTTTGGATCATATGAAAAATAAACATGTAGAAAGATGGGCTAGGTCGAAGCTGTCGTTTTTTTGTATCTGACTTCTCCGGACAGTATCCCGACCGCACCTTTTATCATCAGTGTCAAAGTAATGAATCCGATTGCCCAGGTAAACAACACATTGGAATACTCAATAAGGGTCGGATGGTATTCTGTGTATTCCCCGAGAGGAGAGGGGCTGAATGCAGGGAACACAAGCATCATTGGTTTCTCTATTAAAATGGATAAAAAGATCATGATACATAACAGCGGAAGCCATCGATCATAGCTTTTCCTGATCTTGGGAATGAGTATGGCAATAAAGCAGGCAACGATTGACCCCACAGTTCCCCAGAACCATGGCATATACATGTTTAGTCCATTGTGGCCGAACATGCTAAAGTTCAAAGAGGCGGCATGTTCAGTATTCGAGAATAGAGCTGTGAAATACTCTGCTGAAAATACAAGTATTATAATACCCAGGCTCCAACCTATTATTGTGGACATTAAATCGATGACGGAATCATTGACTGGAACCTTGGTATACTTTCTGATAAGCAGAAACAACAATATGACCAAGGACGGGCCTGATGCTCCAGCCATGGCGAGAAAGCCGAAGGGCAGGACAGCCGTGGCCCACTCGCCCATCCTGGCGTTGCTGCTGAGGACGAATGCGGTACAGATGTGAATGAGCGGGCCCCATATTATGGCTAGATAAATAACCGGTGTGAACCATCTCGCCAGCGCTACAGTGTCAAACTCACCGATATATTTCTTGTAAAGAATATAAGAAATCCCAATGAGATTAAGATACAGATAGACATTGAGAACTATCGTGTCATAGATGAGCATTGAATTTGGGAAGTTTACATAGCCTATTCCTGGAAACATATGCCACAACCTATCAGGTCGTCCCATATGAAACAAGATGAATGTTATGCCCGTGGCAACGAAGCAAAAGGCGATTATTTCACCGATCACGGCGAGTTCTTTCATGTCCTTGCGATGATAGAAATAACCAGGGGCAACGACCAATATTGCGGCCGCCGCCACGTGTGCCGTGAATATGAAGTTTGCAAAAAACAGTTCCATCGGTACTTGATCAGTCGCGCCAATCAATATCATACCTTCGGTAAATTGTTTGTAGGCCGTGTATGATCCACCAAGAATTATTAATATCAGGAAATAAAGCCATGCCTTGTACTTCGGCCCCCCTTTGATGGCATATGAACCAACGTCCAAAACGAAGGATAGTATTTTTTCCATTTGATATCAGCCAATAAAGTAGAAGAATTTCGGATAAGTGCTCATTTCTTCTTTAAACCTAAATACTTTCTTTGTGGCTATTATTTTTCTGACATCGCTTTCCGGATCAAGAAGATTGCCAAATTTTCTCGCGCCTACCGGACAGGCTTCCAGGCAGGCAGGGTTCCTGCCCTCTCTGGTCCTTTGCAAGCAGAATGTGCATTTCTCCATCACCCCCCTCATGCGAGGCCTGTTCCCAAAATAATGGGTTTTCGGATTCATTTCAGCTGGAGGAAGATTGGGCTCGCCCCAGTTAAAACGTCTTGCTCCGTAAGGGCATGCGAGTTGGCACATACGGCAGCCAATGCACCAGTTGTAATCGATTACAACCACGCCATTAGGATCCCGGAATGTTGCCCGCACAGGGCAGGCCTTGACGCAGGGTGGCTTTTCACATTGCTGGCATTGAACTGGCACATAAAAATAGTTTTTATCTGGCACTGCTTCTTCATTTGTATAATAATTCTGCGCTTCTTCAGTGGAAAGTCCTCCCACAGGAGTGTAGGCATTACCGCCCACCTGGACACCATGATCGCCGACCTTGCTGGATTCTGGATAGCCTTTGTTTAGTTTATCGGCAGAAAACGAGAAATTTCCTTTCGGAATTTTCATTACCTGAATCCATTGAATTTCAGGGTCGTAACGGGACTGATTGTTCTCCTGTACGCAGGCATGAACACAGCGCCTACAGCCTATGCATTTCGAGATATTCAGGGCATAGCCGAAAAGAACGCCATCGGGGGCAGGAGCATCAGAAACGGTTGTTTTCTTGCCATATTTCGCTGTATATCTTTTTTCCAGCCGTTCGATAGCCTTTTCTTTTTCCTTGTCTGACATAAGGACAAAATGTCCTTGCAGCGATTCCGCTACAGTTATTTCGGCATCTGGATTGGCAACACTCGCAGTTGCCTCTGCTGGGGCGGGGTTTGTCATGAGTGCCGCCGTGCTGGCGATGCCCACATTTTTCAGGAAATAACGACGACTTTTATTTATGTCGTTGGCTTTTACATTTGCTTCAAACATTTTTTTTGACATCTGTATCTCCTGCGGCATGACTTAGACAACAACGATCAGGTGGAACCCTTTTGATAATTACTCAGTAATTCAGCAAGCCTCTGTTCTTTTTCATTGTCTGTCATGAGTACCAGTTGTTTTTTTGAAAAAATCATTTTTTGAGCATTGCTATCACTTGCATATCTTTCTGTCACTTCGTCTGAATAAGGGCGCACTGATAGCAAGGTCCTGATATAATCCGCCGCCGCGATTATACCTACCGTAGCAGCGGCTTTTTTAAAGAAAGTACGTCTGGAGTTTTTATTCTCTGTCATGATTGCTCCTTATCTGCTATCTTCATCAAAGTTGAAGTTAATGGCACCATTGCATCAATAAAACTTTAGGTTTCGCCACTTCTAGAAAGGCCGGATCCCGATTGAATAAATGCACTGTATTTCGCCTATGCTGGAACGGCGTGTTATCCTGAACGCTTTTATGGTGTGACCACATTTCGTGGCAGGTGGGCGCGTAAGCGACTCAGTGTATCTGTCAAGGCCGAATAGCGTTCAAAGAACTCCTTTGTTAGTTTCGACGCCTCTTCCTCATTGGTCTCAGTGTCCCCAATAGTGCTCATGATCGCACGCATGACTTCCGTCAACTGATTGTGGAATTTCAAGACTTCCGCATCAGATGCAAATTCAAGCATTTTATTTGCCGGGTTATATTTCATGATCAATCAATAAAATTAAATTGTGCCTTTCAAATATTTCTTCCAGCTGTCTGTCCTGTGTTCATGTGCGGATCGTTTTGTCCCTTTTGTGATGAGACCAATATAAAATTATTGGTTTTCACTGAATAGCCGGTCCGTGGAGTCAGCGGTATTGCTGCCAATTCCAGCGGGTGTCGACCCTTGAGAGATCGTCTCTGTCGATGATGTGATCATAATATTTGGAAAGTTAGTAAAAGGTTATTTTTGCGTGAGGGTGTGGTAAATTCGGCCTGGTAACGAATTGTAGTGACCGCCGCAGGCAAGAGGCATAGCAGATACCGTACATGCGCTCACCCTTGCGGGCAAGTTGGAAAACTCGCTGTGCAACCGGGCTGTTGCGCTGCGTGGCGCTCGGGCGCTCACCTAGCTATTGGAGGTATTTCGCCTACCGCGCTTCATGCGCCTTGGCTCCGGCCATTCACTACGGTTTTTTTCGGTGTTTCTGCTGCTGCCGCTCTGTATTGAACCGCTCACACCGCCGGGAAATTTACTTCACATACCCCCAGCTTCTCAGTCTTTGCACGGCGTATTGCGCTTCCTTGGTCGAGCCGGCGGTCCTGGCATATTGGTAGTAATGCTGTGCGGAAAGTTTGCGGTTCTGCATCTTTTCGTAGGCCAGTCCTTTGAGAAACAGCGTGTCGACGGTTCCCGGCAGCAGACGGTCGTAGGCGTCGAAGAATTGCAGTGCAGCGTCAGGCTGTTTTTGAGCCAGCATGACGACTCCGCTCAACTGTTGCGCCTGGCCTTCGCCGGGATAGATGGCGCGCGCCTGCGTGAGGTAGGTCTCGGCCTCGCGCACCTGTTTCTGGGCCAGCTTGACCTTGGCCATGAGCATATTGGCTACATAGTCATCGGGCGCCAGCCGGATCGCCTGGCCAAAGTGGTTTTCGGCTTGGGTGAGTTGCTTCTTGGCCATCAGTGTCTCGCCCTGCTGCATGGTATCCACGGCCGGTTTGAGTCGGCGCAGACGGGCGGTGTGGTCGAAGTAGCGTTGATGTTGCAGGCTTTTGCCACGCAGATCGGCGTATTTGCTCTCGCTGCGTTTGCGGGCCGTTTGGTAGCGTTCTTCGCTCATGGGGTGCGAGGCGAACATGGTCTCCAGGATGTTGGGTTTGGCGCTGGATTGGCGGCGCAGGACGTCCATCAGTCCGACCATGCCATCAGGGTTGTAATGGGCGCGCGCCATGTATTCCATGCCGAGGGCGTCGGCCTCGCGCTCGTTGTCGCGACTGTATCTGGCGAGCAGGGCGCTGCCGCCAATTTGACCGGCGATGTCGAGGATGGGCTTGTATTGCGCGCCATTTTCTGTGGCGGCGACTGCCACGGAGGCCAGTATCATGCCGCTCTGTACCAGCATCTCCCGGCCCGCCTGTTCGGCGGCGTGGCGGGCGTTGACATGGCCGATTTCGTGGCCCATCAGGGCGGCCAGTTCATCCTCGCTGTCCATCTCCAGCATGATGCCACGGGTGATGCCCATGCTGCCGGCGGGGAAGGTGTAGGCGTTGACGTGGTTGGCGTTGAGCACGCGGGCGCTGTAGGGCATTTTGGGGCGGTGCGAGCGGACCCAGAGGCTGTCGCCTACATCCTGGACGTAGCGATTGAGGCCATAGTCCTGGCTGGCGCCATAATCAGTGGAAAATTGATGCGGTGACTGTTTCTTATCCAGCGCGATTTCCTGTTCTTCACTCAGACCGACCAGTGTGTTTTTGCCGGTGACCGGGTCGCTGGCACAGCCGCCCAAAAGCGGCGGCAGGATGACGGCAGAACCGCCGATGCCTGCCAACCATAAAAAGTCGCGGCGGGTCATGGTGTCGTGGTAGATATCTTCCGGGAAATGGGACGGCATGAAGAATCCTCCTGGTTCGTGGGGGGCGGGATCAGGTCTTGGGGCGGCTATGGGTGTGCGGCTGGATGGGGTCGATGTCTGCCGGGATGAGATTGAGGCCGGCATGGCGGACACCGCATTCGGCGGACAGGATGTCGGCGAGCTGCCGCACGTCCGGGGTAGGGCCGCGCAGTATCAGGGTCTCCAGACAATTGTCGTGGTCCAGGTGGACGTGCATGGCGGAGACCACGAGGTCATGGGCATGGTGTTGGTGACCCGTGAGCCGCTCGGCCAGTTGTCGCTCGTGATGGTTGTAGACATAGGACAGGCAGGCGACGCAGTAGGGGGCGTCGTCGCGTTCCAGTCGGCCCTGTTCCAGCTCCCGCCGCAGCATGTCACGCATTGCCTCGGAGCGATTGGCGTAGGCGCGGCCGCGGATGAAGTCATCGAATTCCTGGGCCAGCTTTGCGTCGAGTGAAATAGTGATGCGTTCCATGCGGAATCCTTGGTTGTCCTACCTATGGTGCCGCCATTTTCGTGCTTGTCGCAATCGGATGAAATGCCTATCTGGGGCGAGGGCGGAAGGCGCGCACGCGGGCCGTCAACACCCGTGCATCGAGGCCCGCGGCGCGACCGTAGCGCAGTTGGATATAGAGATCGCTGATGCTCAGTATATCCGCGGCCAGGTCTGGCCGTGCCCGCGCCGCGCGTCGGGCGAAGTCGGCGGGCCCTTCGCTGGCGGCAGCGGCCACGCCAACGCGGGCAAGTCGTTGGCGGAAGCGGGCATAACTGCGGCGGATCTCATCCCGTTGTGGCTGAGCCGGCCGCCTGAACACGACCAGTGCGCTCCCCGCCAGCAGCAGCGCGCTGCCCGCCAACAGGGTCCAGAGCATACCCCTAAGGCCGGCCAGGCCCGGATACAGCCCGTTCAGCAGACGCTGCTGGCTATGAAAGTCGTAACCCAACACCCACTTGTTCCAACCGTAACCGGCCAGGTCGAGTAGCTGCCGCGCCGGCTTCAGCCAGGCGGTATCGAGCCCGATCAGGGGCCGTTCGGCGGCCGGCAGGGCGGCGGCAAGCCCGGCCTCGACCCGGCTAGGCGCCACTGCCGCAGTGGGGTCCACCTGCACCCAGCCCTGTCCGGGCAGCCAGACCTCGGCCCAGGCGTGGGCATCGCGCTGGCGCACGATCCAGTAATTTCCGAGCGGATTCATCTCGCCACCCTGATAGCCGGTTATTACCCGTGCGGGCACACCGGCGGCCCGAATCAGCACGACGAATGCGGCAGCGTAGTGCTCGCAGAAGCCGCGGCGGCTGTCAAACAGGAACTCGTCGATGGCCTGCTTGCCGTACCGGGGCGGGCTCAGGGTGTAGTGAAAGGACTGCTCGCGGAACAGCGCCAGGGCGCGCCGCACCCGCCCTTCCGACGTCGGCTCCAACGCCGCCCAGTGCCGGGCCAGCGCCAGGGTGCGCGGGTTGTAGCCGGGCGGCAAAGCCAGGGCGCGCGCCCGCCGTTGTGGCGAAAGTACCGTTTCCAGGCGGTATTTCAGCCAGGCGTGCACGCTGTAACGCAGACGTTCGCGCACCGGCTGGGCACGCATCCATTCCAGGTCGGCCGTGCCACCGGCAGTAGCCAACGACAACCTCGCCGCCAGCCCGGTCACCGGCAGCCAGTGCTGCTGGTGCGGCTCCAGGGTAACGGTATAGTCCATGGCCGGCTCCAGCCACTGGGCGTCGACCGCATCGCCCGCCCGCTCCTCGCGCTGCCAGAGATCGCCGTCGTACCCCCACAGCACCGGGCCCCGCCAATAGAGGCGATTGCCGTCGCGGCAGGGGGGATCGAAATTCACCCGGAAGGCGATTTCGTCGGAGCGGATCAACTGGCTGATGCTGCCTGGCCGCATGCTGTCGGACAGGCCCGTGCGGGCCGCGCTCGCAGATATCAGCCCACCCATGAAGGCCGGCAGGCGGGGAAAGAGCAGGAACAGCAAGATGGCCAGCGGCAGGGCCTGGAGAATGATCAGGCCGCCCTGTTTGAGTACTGGCCCAAGCGCGGGTACCCGCTGGCCTTGCGCCACGATCTGGGAGGCGGTCAGGGCCAGCGCGGTGGCCATTAGCCAGACTGCCATGCCTAGCCCCTGGTTGTGGATGAGGGCAGCAAGGATGAGGAAATAGCCGATCAGGACGACGATGCCATGGTCACGCCGGCCTTTGCTCTCCAATACTTTCATGGCGGACGTCAACACCACCAGACTGACGCCTCCCTCGGCGCCGAATAGCGTGCCATGTTGGAAAATTATGCCGGCTATGCTTGCCACGGTAAGCAGCCATTTCACTGCCCGCTGCGCAGCCGCCTCGCGGCGCCAGAACGGTGCCAGCCGCCAAAGCAGGGCGAGTGCCACCGTGAGGCTGAGCCAGAGGGGTAGATGCAGGGCATGCGGGGCACAGGCCATGGCTATGGGGCCGACCAGCCAGAGATCGCGACGGTCAGGATGCGCCATGACGTGCCAGTGCTGCCAGTGCCTGCTGGCGGTGGGCCGGGCCGCATCCGGGCGGGATGTCGCCGCCCGGCAGATGCAGGCGAAAGAGGAGTCCGGCTTGTTCCGCCTCCAGCACCCAGCGCGTCAGGCGGGAGAGTTTGGCCTCGACGTCGCCGCCGGGAGTGCTGTCCCAATCCAGTCGCACCTCGCTGCCAGTGACTCCGGCGAAGGCCTTCGTCAGTGGCGGTAGTCCGCGGGCGGCGCTTTTCCAGGCGATACGGCGGGGCGAGTCGCCAGGTCGGTAGTCGCGCAGTCCGGCGAATTCGTCGTCACCATCGTGCCGACGGCGCGCGGCGGGCGTGTCGCCGGCGGGTGCCGGCAGTGGCAGAAAATCGGTGGCCGGCCTTGGATAGACCAGGACACCCCAGTCGAGAGCGAACACCGTCCAGCAGCGAAACAGGCCGAGCGGCCAGGTGGATGAGAGCGTCAGTCGCCCCGGCCGCTGGAAACCGCGCCTGGGCTGCACTCTCGACCGGGATAACTCTACGGTCGCAGCCGCCGGAATATCCATCTCGTCCGCCTCGCCGCTGGCCAGGGCGAAACGGATGGCACCCCGCGGGCGATCCTGCGGATTGCTTATGGCGAGGCGGAAACAGGCGGTTTCTCCGGCGAATACCGGTGTCACCGGGCGCGGCTGCAGGGTCAGCCGCAACAAGTTGCGCTGGGTGTGGAAAAGGGTGATTACCCCCACGCCGACGAGAATGAAGGTAAACAAGTAACCCAGACTGAGGCCATAGTTGATCGAGCCCAGCAAGAGACCGGCGAGCAGGGCGAGAAAGCCCAGGCCCAGGCGTGTGGGCAATATGTACAGGCGGTGACCGGTCAGCGTGATCGGACCAGGCTCACATTCGGGCTGACGCCAGGGCAGGTTGAGCCGGCGGGCCATGGGCGGGTTCAGGGAATGGGAATCTGCAGCAGGATGCGCGCCGCCCAGGCATCGTCGGTCGCCGTCACACCGGCGGCCGGGCGTAGCCGGTGAGCGACGACATCGGGCAACACCGCCTGCAGGTCCTCCGGCTCGACGTGGTCGCGGCCGGCCAGCCAGGCCCAGGCCTGGGCGGCGTGTTTGAGAGCGAGGCCGGCGCGCGGCGACAGGCCGACGGCGAAACTGGGATTTTGCCGGCTGGCGGCGATGATCGCCTGCGCGTAATCGAGCATTGCGGGGGATACGTGCAGGTGGCGGACTTCCCGCTGCATGGCCCCAAAGCCACTCGGATCGATCGCCACTGGCAGCGTGGCCAGTAAGTCGTGGCGGTCTTCGCCGGCCAGCAGGTCGCGCTCCGCCGCCGGGTTGGGATAGCCCAGCCGGATACGCATGAGAAAACGATCCAATTGCGATTCCGGCAGGGGAAAGACGCCCACCTGGTCGGCAGGATTCTGCGTGGCGATGACGAAAAACGGCTCGGGCAACGGCCTCGTTTCACCTTCGATGCTGACTTGGCCTTCTTCCATGGCCTCCAGCAGGGCGCTTTGCGCCTTCGGACTGGCGCGGTTGATCTCGTCGGCCAGGATCACCTGGGCGAAGATGGGGCCGGGATGAAAACGAAAGCCGCCGCTCTGCCGCTCATAAATGGCCGCGCCGAGTATGTCGGCTGGCAACAGGTCGCTGGTGAATTGGATGCGCTGGTAGTCCAGCCCCAAAGTGCGTGCCAGGGCGTGCGCCAGGGTGGTCTTGCCGACGCCGGGCATGTCCTCTATGAGCAAATGCCCCCCCGCCAGGAGGCAGGCGAAGCTGAGGCGGATCGGCCTTTCCTTGCCGAGGATGACGCGGTTGACCTGATCGAGCGCGGCTTGCAGCCGGCTGGTCATTCTTCCCGCCGTAACTGCGGAAACAGGATCACATCGCGGATGCTGGCGGCATCGGTCAGCAGCATGACCAGCCTATCGATGCCGATGCCACAGCCGGCGGTCGGCGGCAGGCCATGTTCGAGGGCGCGCACGTAGTCGGCGTCGTAATACATCGCCTCCTCGTCGCCGGCCTCCTTGGCGGCCACTTGTGCCTGGAAGCGGGCGGCCTGGTCCTCCGGATCGTTGAGCTCGGAAAAGCCGTTGGCCACCTCACGCCCGGCGATATACAGCTCGAAGCGTTCGGTGATGCCCGGACGGCTGTCGGAGGCACGCGCCAGCGGCGAGGTCTCGACCGGGTAGTCGATGATGTAGGTGGGCTGAAACAACTGGTGTTCGGTGGTCTCTTCGAACAGCGTCAGTTGCAGGCCGCCGACGCTGTCGTGCGGGCGATGGGCGATCTTGCGCCGCCGCAGTTCCTCCAGCAGGAAGGTGCGATCGGCAAGTGGCGCGCCGGCCAGTTCGGGGTTGTAGCGGACGGTGGCTTCCAGCGCGGTCAGGCGGTCGAAAGGGCGGGATAGGTCGATCATCTGGCCCTGGTACGGCGCCACGGCGTGGCCCAAGGTCAGGGTGGCCACCTCGCGCAGCATCTCTTCGACGAAATCCATCAGGTAGTGGTAATCGCGATAGGCCTCGTAGAACTCGACCATGGTGAATTCCGGGTTGTGCCGGGTGGAGATGCCCTCGTTACGAAAATTGCGATTGATCTCGAACACCTTTTCCAGCCCGCCCACCACCAGGCGCTTGAGGTACAGCTCCGGCGCGATGCGCAGATAGAGATCGGTATCCAGACTGTTGTGATGGGTGATGAAGGGCTTGGCCGCGGCGCCGCCGGGGATGGGGTGCATCATCGGCGTTTCCACTTCCAGGAAGCCGCGGGCGACGAAAAATTCGCGCATCGCCTGGATGATCCTGGAGCGGCGGATGAAGGTCTGCCGGGCCTGCTCGCTGGTGATCAGGTCGAGATAGCGCTGACGGTATTTCTGTTCGGTGTCGGCTAAGCCATGAAACTTCTCCGGCAATGGGCGGATGGCCTTGGTGAGCAGGCGCAGCGTGCGCGCCTGGATGGTCAGCTCGTGGGTCTTGGTGCGGAAAAGGGTGCCGCTCACGCCCAGTATGTCGCCCAGATCCATGCGCTTGAAGGCGTCATAGGCAGCCTCACCCACGCCTTCGCGGCTGACGTAGATCTGGATGCGGCCGCTCATGTCCTGGAGCGTGGCGAAGCTGGCCTTGCCCATCACCCGCTTCAGCATCATCCGCCCCGCCAACTGTACCGGCGCGGCCATCGCCGCCAGGGTTTCGCCATCGGTTTCGGCATGGCGCGCTTGCAGATCGCCCGCATAATCTTTGCGTTCGAAATCGTTGGGGAAGGCCACGCCCTGCTGGCGCAGGGCGGCGAGCTTCTCCCGGCGTTCGGCTATGATCTGGTTGTTGTCTGGCGATGTGATGGGCTGGTTGAGGGAATCTGACATGGCGGGCGGGAAGTGTGGGTTGATGGGCCGAGTTCGGCATTTTAACCGCCAGCCGGCACATCGACATTAACCATCTAGCATTGGCGCCGCGACATGTGTATCATGCGCGGCTAGATTCGATCGGGTCGTTAGCTCAGCTGGTAGAGCTGCGGACTCTTAATCCGTAGGTCGTAGGTTCGAATCCTACACGACCCACCAGTCTACAGACGGCCTCCAGCACTGGGGGCCGTTTCCCTTTGTGGGCCCCGCAGGTTGCACAGACGGCGCCATTGAGAGCCGCCTAAGCTGGGCGGCCACCGGCAAGACTTGGAAGCCCATTGTCATCCAGCACACTGAATCCCGGCGTCACCAGGCGTGAAGCCTGGGCCTGGGCGATGTTCGATTTCGCCAACTCCGGCTATACCACGGTGGTCATCACCGCCGTGTTCAACGCCTATTTCGTGGCCACCATTGCCGGCAATGCCGACTGGGCCAGCCTGGCCTGGACCTCGGCGCTGGCCGTTTCCTATGCCTTGATCGTGCTCACCGCGCCGGCCATCGGCGCCTGGGCCGACCGGCGTCTAGCCAAGAAGCGGCTGCTGGCCGTGACCACGTTCGGCTGTGTCATCGCCACGGCGATGCTCGGTCTGGCGGGTCCGGGCGATATCTGGCTGGCGGCGGCGCTGGTGATCGTCAGCAATTTCTTCTTTGGCACGGGCGAAAACCTGATCGCTGCGTTTCTGCCTGAGCTGGCGCGCGGGCGGGGCCTGGGCCGGTTGTCCGGCTGGGGCTGGGGCCTGGGTTACCTGGGCGGCATGGTGGTGTTGGGGCTGTGTCTGGCCTATGTGGCGCACGCCCAGGGACAGGGGCAGCCGGCCTCGGTTTTTGTGCCCGCGACCTTGTGGATTACAGCGGCGATGTTCGTGCTCACCAGTCTGCCGACCTTTATGCTTCTCAAGGAACGTGGGGCGGCGGCGGTCGCTGCGGAAGCGCCGCCCGGATCGCCGCTGGAGATTTATGGCCAGACCATTACCGGCCCGCGCGGTTTGCGAGACTACCCAGACCTTCGCCGTTTCCTGCTCTGCATCGTGTCCTACCAGGCCGGCGTGCAGGCGGTCATCGCCCTCGCCGCGGTGTATGCCCAGCAGGCCATGCACTTCGACACCCAGGAGACCCTGGCGCTGATCCTCGTGGTCAATGTGAGCGCCGCGCTGGGGGCCACTGGCTTTGGCCATGTGCAGGACCGCATCGGCCACAAACCGGCGCTGGTCATCACCTTGTTAGGCTGGCTATTGACGGTGCTGTTGGCCTTTCTGGCGACGGCGGTGCCGCTGTTCTGGCTGGCCGCCAACGCCGCCGGGCTGTGTCTGGGGGCGTCCCAATCGGCCGGCCGGGCCCTGGTCGGCTACCTCAGTCCTCGCTCACGTCGCGCCGAATTCTTTGGGTTGTGGGGGCTGGCGGTCAAACTGTCGTCGATACTCGGCCCGCTCACTTACGGCCTGGCGGCCTGGCTGTCGCGGGGCAATCATCGACTGGCCATGTTGAGCCTTGGCATATATTTCATTATTGGCCTGGCGCTGCTGTGGAGTATGGATGTACGCCGTGGGCGGCGCCTGGCGCTGGGAAAAGTGAAAAATTCCGTTGCCCCGGCTCGCCGCCTTGTTTAAAATCCGCTGCTCTTTAGGCGCGTAGCTCAGCTGGTTAGAGCATCACCTTGACATGGTGGGGGTCGTTGGTTCGAGTCCAATCGCGCCTACCAGCTATTGCGAAAGCCAGGTCACGCCTGGCTTTCGTCGTTTGCGGGGTTAGTGTATATGCCTGTTATCCGTCTTCCCGATGGCTCCGAACGTTCTTTCGACGGTCCGGTCACCGTGGCCGAGGTTGCCGCCAACCTGGGCGCCGGCCTGGCGCGCGCCGCGTTGGCCGGTCGGGTCAACGGTCGTCTTGTCGATACTTCGCAGCCGATTGAGTCGGACAGCGAGCTTGCTATCGTCACCGACCGCGATGCCGCCGGACTCGATCTGATCCGGCATTCCACCGCCCATCTGTTGGCCTACGCGGTGAAGGAGCTGTTTCCTGAGGCGCAGGTGACCATCGGCCCGGTGATCGAGGACGGCTTCTATTACGACTTCGCCTACCAGCGTCCTTTCACCCTGGAGGACCTCGCCGCCATCGAAAAACGCATGACCGAGCTGGCCAGGCAGGACCTGCCGGTGACGCGGGAGGAATGGAAGCGCGACGACGCCGTGAAATTCTTCGAGTCCATCGGCGAAAAATACAAGGCAGAGCTGATTGCCGCCATCCCCGCCGATCAGACCATTTCGCTTTATCGCGAAGGCGCTTTTGTCGATCTCTGCCGCGGCCCGCATGTGCCTTCCACCGGCAAGCTCAAGGTGTTCAAGCTGATGAAGGTGGCTGGGGCGTATTGGCGCGGCGACTCCAGGAACGAGATGCTGCAACGTATCTATGGCACCGCCTGGACCAACAAGGATGACCTGGCCGCCTACCTGCATCGTCTGGAAGAGGCGGAGAAGCGTGACCACCGTCGTCTGGGCAAGCAACTGGAATTGTTCCACCTGCAGGAGGAATCACCCGGCATGGTGTTCTGGCACCCGCATGGCTGGGTGCTGTGGCAGAAGATCGAGCAGTACATGCGGCGCAAGTTCATCGAGCATGGCTACCAGGAAGTGAAGACGCCGACCATCATGGACAAGTCGCTGTGGGAGAAGTCGGGCCACTGGGAAAACTACCGCGAAAACATGTTCACCACCGCCTCGGAAAACCGCGACTATGCGGTGAAGCCGATGAACTGCCCCGGCCATGTGCAGATATTCAACCACGGCCTGCGTTCCTACCGCGACCTGCCGCTCCGGCTGGCCGAGTTCGGCTCCTGCCATCGCAACGAGCCCTCGGGTGCGCTACACGGGCTGATGCGGGTGCGTGCCTTCACCCAGGATGACGCGCATATCTTTTGCACCGAAGAGCAGATTCAGTCCGAGGTGTCCGGCTTCATCAGGATGTTGCAGGCGATCTATGCCGATTTTGGCTTCGACGACGTGCTGGTGAAGCTTTCCACTCGCCCGGAAAAACGCGTGGGCTCGGACGAGACCTGGGGCAAAGCCGAGGCGGGCCTGGCCGCCGCGCTTGACCAGAATGGTCTCAAGTACGACCTGCAGCCAGGCGAGGGCGCCTTCTATGGTCCAAAGATCGAGTTCACGCTGAAGGACTCGCTCGGCCGGCTCTGGCAGGTCGGCACCATTCAGCTCGATTTCAACCTGCCGGTGCGCCTGGGGGCGGAGTATGTCGCCGAGGACAACACGCGCCGCCCGCCTGTGATGCTGCATCGGGCCATACTGGGTTCTATGGAACGCTTCATCGGCATCCTCATCGAGCACTACGCCGGCAACTTTCCGCTTTGGCTGGCGCCGGTGCAGGTGGTGGTGATGAGCATCACCGACGCTCAGGCGGAATATGCCGGGTTGGTCACGGAAGCCCTTAAAAAACAAGGCTTCAGGGTCATTTCGGACTTGAGGAACGAGAAAATAACCTATAAAATCCGCGAGCACTCGATGCAGCGTGTCCCTTATCAGTTGGTGGTTGGCGACAAGGAACGCGCCGAGGGCAAGGTTGCCGTGCGTGCCCGGGGCGGTGAAGATCTGGGCCAGATGAATCTGGAGGCGTTCATAACTCGCCTGCAAGGGGATAGGCAAGGATGAACGCACGCGGTTTATATGAGGGGCGCGGACACCGCGGCCGGCTCCTCGAATCATGTAAAGGGGTTTGAGCATCGCACTCGAAAAGGAAATGCGGATAAACGGCGAAATCGATGCGCCGCAGGTCCGTTTGGTAGGGGAAGACGGCAGCCAGTTGGGCGTCGTCGGCATCAGGGAAGCGCTGGGCAAGGCGGAAGAGGCCGAGCTGGATCTGGTGGAGATCGCGCCACTGGCCAATCCCCCCGTCTGCCGCGTCATGGACTATGGCAAGTACAAGTATCATGAGCAGAAGAAACAGCACGAGGCGCGCCTGAAGCAAAAACAGATTCAGGTCAAGGAAGTGAAGTTTCGGCCGGCTACGGACGAGAACGACTACCAGATCAAGCTGCGCAACATGCTGCGTTTTCTGGATGAAGGCGACAAGGTGAAGGTGACCCTGCGCTTCCGCGGCCGCGAGATGGCCCACCAGGAATTCGGCGTGGCGCTGCTCAAACGGATCGAAGCCGATGCGCTGGAACTGGGCAGCGTCGAACAGTTTCCGAAACTTGAGGGACGGCAGATGGTGATGGTGATGTCCCCCAAGAAAAAGAAGTAAGCTGCAAAAGTTGCAAGAGGTTTGACGTGGTCCTCCGAACTGCGTCGTATACGTGCCTGTGGGTCGGTGAAGCGTTCCCGGTGGGAACCACCTTACGGCATCGAATCAATGGAGCCATTACATGCCCAAGATGAAGACCAAGAGCGGGGCCGCCAAGCGCTTCCGCGTTCGCGGCAGCGGCAGCGTCAAACGTTCGCACGCCTACCTGCGCCATATCCTGACCAAGAAGAGTACCAAGCGTAAGCGTAACCTGCGCGGTATGGAAACGGTCCATGCGTCGAACCAGTCTCAGGTTCGCGCCATGATGCCCTACGCGTAAGGAGAGAGAAGATGCCTCGAGTAAAACGTGGTGTAACTGCCCGCGCCAGCCACAAGAAGGTGCTGGACGTGGCCAAGGGTTTCCGCGGCCGTCGCAAGAATGTATTCCGTGTCGCCAACGAAGCGGTGATGAAGGCCGGCCAGTATGCCTATCGTGACCGTCGTCAGCGCAAGCGCCAGTTTCGTGCGCTGTGGATCGCCCGTATCAATGCGGCCACCCGCGAACTGGGCATGACCTACAGCCAGTTCATGAACGGCCTGAAAAAGGCGGCCATCGACATCGACCGCAAGGTGCTGGCCGACATGGCCGTGTTTGATCAGGCCGCTTTCGCCAAGGTGGCGGAACAGGCCAAGGCCAGCCTGGGCGCTTAATCCGCGACCGCGTCCCGGCGAGCATATCGCCTGGTTAAGGGAGGCCTAATCCGCCTCCCTTTGTGTTTTTTCATCGAGTCGAACATGGACCTGGAAAACATTCTGACCCCCGATGCCATTTTGGCTATGGCGGGGCGAGATTTTGCCACCGCTGCCACGTTGCCCCAATTGGAACAGGCCAAGGCCCGCTTCCTCGGCAAGAATGGCCTGATCACCGCGCAAATGAAGCTCCTCGGCGGCATGGCGCCTGATCAGCGCAAGGCGGCTGGGGCCGGTATCAACCGGGCGAAGGAGGCGTTGGAAGACCTCCTGCGCGAGCGCCGTGAGACCATTCAGGCCGGGGAGCTGGCGCGCCAACTGGCGGCCGAGTCGCTCGATGTCACCCTGCCTGGTCGTGGTGCCGGCATCGGCGGCGCTCATCCCGTCAGCCTTGCCATGAAACGCATCGAGAAACTGTTCGCTTCCGTTGGGTTCGATGTCGCCGATGGGCCTGAAATCGAAACCGATTTTTACAACTTCACAGCCTTGAACATCCCGCTAAACCATCCTGCGCGGGCCATGCACGACACTTTTTATCTAGCCGACGGCAAGCTGCTGCGCACGCATACCTCGCCGGTGCAGGTGCACTACATGCAGGGCCACCCGCCACCTATTCGCATTATTGCCCCTGGGCGGGTCTATCGCTGCGATTCAGATGTCACGCACACGCCCATGTTCCACCAGGTGGAAGGCCTGTGGGTCGACGAAACCGTCAGCTTTGCCGATCTGAAAGGAATATTGACCGATTTTATGGCCAATTTCTTCGAGCGCGAATCGCTGCCGGTCCGTTTCCGGCCATCCTTCTTTCCGTTCACCGAACCCTCGGCCGAGATGGACATCGGCTGCGTCATCTGCGATGGCGCTGGCTGTCGCGTCTGCTCGCGCACCGGCTGGTTGGAGGTGCTGGGCTGCGGCATGGTGCATCCCAACGTATTCGGCCATGTCGGCATCGACGCCGAACGCTGGCAGGGTTTTGCCTTTGGTTTGGGTGTCGAACGCCTGGCCATGCTGCGTTATGGCGTGGATGATCTGCGGTTGTTCTTCGAGAACGACCTGCGTTTCCTGAAACAATTCGCATAAAGGGGGCGCCATGCAATTTTCTGAAGCCTGGTTGCGCAGCCTCGTCGATCCGCCGTTGACAACCGCCGAGCTTTGCCATCTGGTCACCATGGCCGGCCTCGAAGTGGAATCCGCCGAGCCGGTCGCGCCACCCTTCAGCCACGTCGTAGTGGCGCAAATTCTGACGGCCGATAAACATCCCAATGCCGATCGCCTCCAGGTCTGCACGGTCAATGTCGGCGCCGCCGAGCCGCTCACCATCGTCTGCGGCGCGGCCAACGCCCGTTCTGGTCTCATGACCGCCTGCGCCATGGTAGGCGCCGAACTGCCCAATGACTTCAAGATCAAACAGGCCAAGGTGCGTGGTGTCGAATCCTTCGGTATGCTCTGCTCGGCCAAGGAGCTCGGGCTCGCCGACAGCGCCGTGGGCATACTCGAACTGCCGGCCGATGCGCCCGTCGGACAGAACCTGCGGCAATATCTCGATCTCGACGACCATCTCATCGCCCTCAAGCTGACGCCCAATCGAGGCGATTGTCTCTCGCTCGAGGGGATCGCGCGCGAGGTGGCGGCCATTTCCGGACACCCGCTCGGACCTGGCGATGACACGCCGGTTGCCGCCACCCTCGCCGCCATCCAGCCGGTGGCGATTGAGGCGGCCGATGCCTGCCCGGTCTATTGCGGCCGCGTGATTCGCGGCATCGACGCTCGGGCGGCGACACCGGCATGGATGGTTCGCCGTCTGACACGCTCTGGCTTGAGACCTATTCATCCGGTGGTCGATGTGACCAACTACATCCTGCTGGAAATGGGTCAGCCCATGCATGCCTTCGACCGGACCAAGGTCGAGGGCACGATCCGGGTGCGCCGGGCGGCGGCTGGCGAGGAACTGGTCTTGCTCAATGAGGCGACTGTCAAATTGACCGACGCCACTCTGGTCATTGCCGACGATCGCGGTCCTTTGGCCCTGGCCGGCATCATGGGCGGTGCCGCCAGCGCCGTGGCGGCGGATAGCGCTGACATCTTCTTGGAGGCGGCCCATTTCACGCCCGCCGCGCTGGCTGGACAGGCTCGTGGCTACGGACTTGCCACCGACTCCTCGCATCGCTTCGAGCGCGGTGTCGATCCCAGCCTGCCGGCGCGGGCGATGGAACGCGCCACCCGTTTGATTCTCGATATATGCGGCGGCGAGGCGGGTACGACTACAGTCGTCGGTATGGGCCTTAGCGAACGTCCCCCCATGTGCTTTCGGCCGTCGCGGGCGCGGCGACTGTTGGGCATGGATATCCCTGATGCCGAAATGCGCGCCATCTTTTCCCGGCTTGGGCTGGAGGTGACGGGTAATGAGGCGGATTGGCTAGTTCGCGCCCCTTCCTTTCGCTTCGATTTGTCATTGGAAGTCGATCTCATCGAGGAAATCGCCCGTATAAAGGGGTATGACACCATCCCCGCCAGCCGGCCGCGCGCCGCGGCCGCCATGCATCCCTTTCCTGAGGGCGGGCGGCGGGTTGATGAATTCAAGACGCGTCTTATCGACTTGGGCTACCAGGAAGTCATCACCTACAGTTTCATCTCCGCCCAGCAACAGGAGAGCATGGCGCCGGGCGGCGTGCAGATCGCACTGATGAATCCGATCGCCAGTCAGATGGGGGTCATGCGTGGCAGTTTGCTGCCGGGGTTGCTGCAGACCCTCCGGCATAACCTCAACCATGGTCAGGAGCGGTTGCGTCTGTTCGAGATGGGGCGCTGCTTTCTCGGCACGGAGCACGACCGTCAACCGCTGCATCTGGCAGCACTGGCCTATGGTTCAGCGCATCCCGAGCAATGGGGAGAGGCAACGCGGGCGACGGATTTTTTCGACCTCAAGGCGGACCTGGAGTCCTTGCTCTGGCCAAGATCGGTACAGTTCGAAATTGGCGATCATCCAGCCATGCATCCCGGACAGTGTGCGCGCCTGGCCCTCGACGGCCGGCCCATCGGCTGGTTGGGCGCCCTCCACCCAAAATTGGCGCAACAATTTGCTCTGAGTCGTGCTCCGGTATTATTCGAGCTGGATTGGGAAGGTCTGGCCACGCGGGAGCTGGCGCGTTACCAGGGAGTCTGCCGGTTCCCGGCGGTGCGTCGGGACATCGCCGTGGTGGTGGAGGCAGGCCTCCCGGTGGGCGACATACTGGCCGCCGTGCGTGCGCAGTTGCCGGCCGTGGTGGCAGAGTTCACTCTCTTTGACCTGTATCAAGGAAAGGGTGTGGAGATAGGAAAAAAGAGCCTTGCATTCAAAATGTTATTACAAGATACTGAGAAAACGCTTACAGATTTGGAAATCGATGCGGCGGTTGACCGTGTGGTCACTTTCCTTTCGAAGCGGTTTCGCGCAGTGCTGCGTGGCTAGGAGATAACAACGATGAGCATGACGTTGACCAAGGCGGAGCTCGCCGAAATGTTGTTTGATAACGTCGGTCTCAACAAGCGGGAGGCCAAGGAAATGGTGGAGGCATTTTTCGACGAGGTGCGCGCCGCGCTCGAAAAAGGCGACAGCGTCAAGCTGTCCGGCTTTGGTAATTTCCAGTTGCGCGACAAACCGCAACGTCCAGGTCGTAACCCAAAAACCGGTGAAGAAATGCCCATATCCGCCCGGCGCGTGGTGACTTTCCACGCCAGCCAAAAACTCAAGGCCATGGTGGAGGTTGCTCATGTCGGAACATCCTCCGAACAGTGATCTTCCCTCCATTCCGTCGAAGCGTTACTTCACCATCGGCGAGGTCAGCGAACTGTGCGCGGTAAAACCCCATGTGCTGCGTTACTGGGAACAGGAGTTCGGCCAACTCAAGCCAGTCAAGCGGCGCGGTAATCGGCGTTATTACCAGCATCATGAGGTTATGCTCATCCGGCGCATCCGCGAGCTTCTGTACGAGCAGGGTTTTACCATCATCGGTGCCCGCAACCGCCTCAATCAGGAAAGCGAACTTGCCGCCGAACCCGTCATCGAGGTCGGACCAGCCAAGGAAATTGGCCACGGCGACGTGGACCTCGCGGCCATAAAAAGAGAGATCGGCGCGATCATCCAATTGCTGCGGGCCTGAATTCCCATGGCCAAGCGGGCCATCATGCAGACGCCATCGGCGCAAACGCGTGATTCCTTTTCACCGGCTACATGGCTATAATGCGCTGCTTGTGTCGGGGCGTAGCGCAGCCTGGTAGCGCACCTGCATGGGGTGCAGGGGGTCGGAAGTTCGAATCTTCTCGCCCCGACCAA
>JBBIVX010000016.1:0-67888 GCA_037439465.1 Hydrogenophilales bacterium
TTCGATCAAATCCTGCTGGAAAGCGACGCCACGTCGCCCCCATCCTGAGAGTCCAGTGCGCAGGCGACAAAGGGAAGGTGGTGCCGACAGTCTGACTCGAACAGACGACCTACCGCTTACAAGGCGGTTGCTCTACCAACTGAGCTATGCCGGCTTTGTTGCTCTATTTGACGACGCGCAGGCTGGGGCGTCCTTTGGGGCGGTCGGGATCCGGTGTGGGCGCATCGGTTGAACGGCTTGCATCTTCGTTTTCCACCACCGCCGGGCCGCCCGCTGCCGCCTGAGCCTGGGCGAAGGCCATGCCTTCGCCGGTTTCCCGCGCAAAGATCGCCAGAACATTGGCCACTGGGATCTCGATCACCTGGGAGACGCCGCCGAAGCGGGCGGAAAAGCTTACCCAGTCGTTATCCATGTGCAGATCGCGCACCGCTGCCGGACCCAGGTTGAGGACGATCTGACCGTCCTTGACATAGCTCACAGGCACCCGCGTCCGCTGATCGACCTTGACCGTCAGAAATGGCGTATGGCCGTTGTCCACACACCACTCATACAGCGCGCGCAGAAAGTAAGGCTGCTGCGAGGAGGACGCCGTAGTCATTGGCCGCGATGGGAACGTGACAAGACCGTGCCCTTACTTGCGCATGGCCTTCTCGACCGGCGTCAGGGCCTCGATGAAGGCCGGCCGGCTGAATATGCGCTCGGCATATTTGAGAAGCGGGACGGCCGGCTTGGGCAGCTGGATGCCCAGGTAGTCGAGGCGCCAAAGCAAGGGCGCAATCGCCACGTCAAGCATGGTGTACTCGTCGCCGAGCATGAATTTGTGTTTGGCGAAGATGGGGGCGATCTGGGTCAGGTTGTCGCGAATAATGGCGCGCGCCTTTTCTGCCGCCTTGGCGTTGCCATGGGCGACAGCCGCCAGGTGGCTGAACAGATCGCGCTCGATATTGAACAGGAACAGCCGGGTACGGGCACGCATCACCGGATCGGCCGGCATCAGTTGAGGGTGAGGGAAACGCTCATCTATATATTCATTGATGATGTTCGACTCATACAAGGTCAAGTCCCGTTCCACCAGGATGGGAACTTGGTTGTATGGGTTCATTGCCGCCACGACTTCGGGCTTTTCCTGCAGATCGATGTCCCTGATCTCGAAATCCATGCCCTTCTCATACAACACGATGCGACAGCGGTGACTGAACGGACAGGAATTTCCCGAATACAGAATCATCATCTTGCATCAACCTTTAACGGCCGGATCGCCCCGGCTCAGTGTACATCTTTCCAGAAATTCTTCTTCAGATAGAAGGCCAAAACAAAGAAGACGCCAAGGAACAGCAGCACACCCAGACCGATGTTCATGCGCTGGGCCTTGGCCGGCTCGCCCATCCAGGTAAGGTAATTCACCAGATCGGCGACCAATGCGTCATATTCCGCCCCTGTCATCTTGCCCGGCTTGACCAGTTCCAGATGATCGATCACCTGATGCCACTGGCCCTCGTGATCCGCCTCGGAACGGTACACCGGCACCCTGTGCCCCTGCAACTCATGCAGCACATGCGGCATGCCCACCTTATCGAAGACAGTATTGTTCCAGCCGGTGGGGCGGGAATCATCGCGGTAAAAACCGCGCAGATAGGTGTACACCCAGTCGGCACCGCGGGCGCGGGTAATCACCGTGAGATCGGGCGGCGTCGCGCCGAACCAGGTCTTGGCCTCCTGCGGACGCATGGATACCTTCATCAGATCGCCCGGCTTGTCGGCGGCAAACAGCAGGTTGTCCTTGATCTGCGCCTCGGTCAGACCAATATCGCGCATGCGGTTGTAGCGCATGTAATTGGCGCTGTGGCAGTTCAGGCAATAGTTGACAAACACCCGCGCGCCACGTTGCAACGATTCCTGGTCGCGCACATTGATCGGCGCGGGGTCGAGCCTGACCTCCGTCGAGGCGAAGACGCTCAGCGGCAAGGCCAGCAGAAGAAAAAGTATGGTCTTCATTGGTCGGTCACCCTTTGCGGTTCTTTCTTGTGGCTGTCGTGCCGGGTATACCAAGGCATGAGCAGGAAGAAGGCGAAGTAGATCACCGACAGCACCCGCGCCACCCAGGTATACAAGGTCGTGGCCGGCAGTATGCCGAGCCAGCCCAGGCCAAGAAAGGCGAGCACGAACAGCGCCAGGGCGATCTTGTACCTGGGACCACGGTAGCGGATCGACTTTACCGGCGACTTGTCCAGCCACGGCAGTGCGAAGAAGATCATCACCGCCACACCCATGGCGACGACACCCGGGAACTGCGAGCCGAACATGGGCGGGACCGCCCGCAGCACGGCGTAATAGGGCGTGAAGTACCATACGGGGGCGATATGCGCCGGGGTTTTCAAGGGGTCGGCCGGAACGAAGTTGTTGGCTTCCAGGAAATAACCGCCCATGTCCGGGGCGAAGAACACGATGGTGGTGAAAACAATCAGGAAGACCACTACGCCGAGGATGTCCTTCACCGTGTAATACGGGTGGAAAGGGATGCCGTCAAGCGGCAGATGGGTTTTGGGATCCTTGTGCTTCTTGATATCGATGCCGTCTGGGTTGTTGGAGCCTACCTCGTGGAGGGCGATCACATGCGCGGCAATGAGTCCGACCAGAACGAGCGGCAAGGCCACGATATGGAGCGCGAAGAAGCGGTTTAGGGTGGCGTCGCCCACCACGAAATCGCCGCGGATCAGCTCTGAAAGGTCATTGCCGATGAAGGGCACAGCCGCAAACAGATTGATGATGACCTGAGCGCCCCAGAACGACATCTGCCCCCAAGGCAGGAGGTAACCCATGAAGGCCTCTGCCATCAGCATCAGATAAATCAGCATCCCGAATATCCAGATCAGCTCGCGTGGCTGGCGATAGGAGCCATAAAGCAGGCCGCGGAACATGTGCAGGTAGACCACGATGAAAAAAGCGGAGGCACCGGTGGAATGCATGTAGCGGATCAGCCAACCGAAAGGCACGTCGCGCATGATGTATTCGACAGAGGCGAAGGCCATGTCGCCGTCCGGCTTGTAGTGCATCGCCAGGAAGATGCCGGAGACGATCTGGATCACCAGTACCAGCAGGGCCAGCGAGCCAAAGTAATACCAGAAATTGAAATTCTTGGGCGCGTAATATTCCGACAGATGCGCCTTGAAGGATGCGGTCAGCGGAAATCGCGCATCCAGCCAGTTGATGACTTTCTCCATTGTTCGTATCTCCTCGGGGGTCAGGCCGTCTTCTGATCTTCGCCGATCAGTAGCTTGGTATCACTAAGATATTTATGTGGCGGGATGACCAGATTACTCGGCGCTGGCGAGCCGGCAAAAACGCGCGCCGCCAGGTCGAAGCGGGAGCCATGGCAGGGACAGAAAAACCCGCCCGGCCAATCTGCACCGAGGTCGGCCGGCCCCACTTCCTTGCGGAAAGTCGGCGAGCAGCCGAGGTGAGTGCAGATGCCCACCGCGACCAGATATTTGGGATTGATCGAGCGGGTGGGATTCTTGCAGTAATCGGGCTGCTGCGAGGTGGTCTCGGCGCCCGGGTCGGTCAACCGGTCATCGTGCTTGCCAAGCAAATCCAGCATTTCCGGCGTGCGATGCACGATCCAGACCGGCTTGCCGCGCCACTCCACCGTCAACAACATGCCGGGCTCCAGCCTGGAGACATCCACCTCCACCGGCGCACCCGCCGCCAGTGCCCGTGCGCTCGGCATCATGCTGGCGACGAAGGGCAGCGCGGCGCCCACCACCGCCACCCCGCCCATCGCCGAGCTCATTGCCACTAAAAAGCGGCGTTTGGAACCATCCACGCTCATCTCGCTCATATTTTCTTTCCAGAGTGCTCCAGAACCTCGTCCACGACGCCCGACCATCCTTTGGATTTGGCGTGATATCGGCCGTGGCAAAAAAACCGGGCAATTGTACACGAAACCCTTGTCGGACTTAAATCCAGCCAGCAGCGAGGACCGCCCGTCAGCGATGCGCTAGAATTGACCCAGGTCTGCACGTACCCATCATTTCCACTTGAATCATGCAAAAATACTGGCTCATTTTCGCGCAAATCATAGCCGGGGCGGCCATTGCCCTGGCGGCCTTGTTTGCCCTCGACCGGCTGATTCCCGGTCTGCTGCCGGTGCAGAATGGCAGTGTGACTGTACGTGAGGTGGCCCATGGCGGCGCCGCCCAGCCGGTTGCTTCCTTTGCCGATGCGGCACGTAAATCACAGCCTTCGGTCGTCAATATTTTCACCAGCAAACAGGTGCGCAACCCCGCCAACCCGTTCATGGATGACCCCTTCTTCCGCCGTTTCTTCGGTCCGCAACTCGACTCCCGGCCGCAGCGGGTGTCGAGTCTCGGCTCCGGCGTCATCGTCAGTGAAGAGGGTTACGTCCTCACCAATCACCACGTAGTGGAAGCGGCGGACGAAATTCAGGTCGCCCTGCCCGATGGCCGCAACCTGGCCGCGAAACTGGTCGGCAGCGATCCGGATACCGATATCGCCGTGTTGCGCGTGGCAAAGAATGGTCTGCGCCCCATCACCTTCGCCAAACCCGATGGCCTGCGGGTAGGCGACATGGTACTAGCCATCGGCAATCCCTTCGGGGTGGGGCAGACTGTCACCATGGGCATCGTCTCGGCGCTCGGCCGCAGTCACCTCGGCATCAACACCTTCGAGAATTACATCCAGACCGATGCGGCCATCAATCCCGGCAATTCCGGCGGCGCCCTGGTCGATGCGGCCGGCAATCTGGCCGGCCTCAATACCGCCATTTTTTCGCGCAGCGGCGGCAACCTCGGCATCGGCTTCGCGATCCCGGTTTCCATCGTCCGCCAGGTCATGGACGAAATCATCGCCCATGGCTCCGTGACGCGCGGCTGGGTTGGTATCGAGGTGCAGGACATTACCCCCGAGCTGGCTGATTCCTTCGGTCTCAAGCAAACCGAAGGGGCGCTCATCGCCGGCGTCCTGCGGGGCGGGCCGGCAGACCGGGCGGGGATACGTCCGGGCGACATATTGCTGGCCGTGAACCGGCAGGCGGTGCATGACTCGACCTCCCTGCTGGCCTTGATTTCCGCCCTGAAACCGGGTGAAGCCGCCCAGTTGAGCCTGCTCAGGCAACAGACGGAAAAACTGACCATGGTGCACGTGGAACGGCGGCCGGCGCAGCCGCGCACTGCCGACAATTGATGACCACCAGTCACGGCGGCGGCAGGCGCCTGCGTCCCGCACACCCAGCCCCCATGTCTCGTGAGGCCGATCATGACCCAGATACTCTTCGCCACCTCTGAGGCCCAGCCGCTCATCAAGACCGGCGGCCTGGCCGATGTCTCCGGCGCCCTGCCCGTCGCCCTGCGCGACATCGGCCTCGACTGCCGTCTGCTGCTGCCTGGTTATGGCCCGGTGTTGGCGAAGCTCGTCGATACCCATCCGATCGCCACCGTGTCGGGACTGGCCGGCTTTGCCGACACACCGTTGCTGCTCGGCCGCATGCCCGGCAGCGACCTGCCGGTCTATGTCATTGACGCCCCCGCCTATTATCAGCGCGACGGCGGTCCCTACCTGGGCGCCGATGGCCAGGATTATCCCGATAATGCCTGGCGCTTTGCCCTGCTCGGACAGGTCGCGGCCCGCCTCTGCGGCCCCGATTCACCGCTCCGCTGGCGCCCCGACCTGCTCCATTGCAACGACTGGCAAACCGGCCTGGCCCCGGCCTATCTGCATTTCTCGGGCCACCCCGTGGCCAGCGTGATGACCGTGCACAACCTCGCCTACCAGGGTATTTTCCCACCCGATCTGATCGCCCAGCTCGGCTTGCCGCCGCAAAGTTTTGCCATGGAGGGCGTCGAGTATTACGGCAACCTCTCCTTTCTCAAGGCCGGGCTCTATTACGCCGACCGCGTCACCACAGTCAGCCCCAGCTATGCCGAGGAAATCCAGCATGAGCCCCTGGGCATGGGCATGCAAGGCTTGCTGGCCAGCCGTGGCGGCCGCCTGTCGGGCATACTCAACGGCATCGATAGCGCCGACTGGAACCCCTCCAGCGACCTTTATCTTCCCTGTTCCTACTCGGCGCGCGCGCCGGCCGGGAAAAAGCGCTGCAAACAGGCCTTACAAAAGGAACTCGGCCTCGCCGTCGAGGCCGCCGCCCCGTTGTTCGGCGTAATCTCCCGCCTGGCCAATCAAAAGGGCCTCGACTGGATCACAGAGATCATCCCCGGCCTATTGCAAAGGGGCGGCCAGCTGGCGGTCCTTGGCACCGGCGAAAAGCCCATCGAAGAAGCCTTCCGCGCCCTGGCCAGAGCGCATCCAGGACGGGTGGCGGCCTTTATCGGTTACGACGAAGGACTTTCGCACCGCATTGAGGCCGGCGCCGACATTTTTCTCATGCCTTCCCGCTTCGAGCCCTGCGGCCTCAATCAGATGTACAGCCTGCGTTATGGCACCGTGCCGGTGGTGCACGCCACCGGCGGGCTCAAGGATACGGTCGGCGACGGCGTCACGGGTTTTGTCTTTCACACACCCGCCGCGGCGGCGCTGTGGCAGGCCATTGAACGCGCGCTGGCCACCTACGCCGACAAGACCGCCTGGCGGCGGATGATGCAGGCCGGCATGGGCCAGGACTTCAGTTGGGAAAAAAGCGCGCGCGCTTACGCCGACCTTTACGCCAGCCTGCTCATCAGGTAGCACGGCACCGCGCCGCGGAGTGCCGATGCTCCGCAGGCGAGGATGTCACAACCAGAGCATCAGCCCCATTTCGTAGGGATGCGTCAGCAGCTCGTGGTGCGGATACGCGCGGATGCGGTAAATCAGGCGGCCGCAGTATTCTGGCGTCATCTCCAGGGTGAAGATATGTTCATCGCCCTGGGCAGCGGTCGGCGTAAACCGCAGCGGCCGCAACTCCCGTTCCTGGCCTTGCTTGGAAGCCCGTCCCATCAGCATCTCCACCCGGACATCGGCGGGCGTCAGACCGTTTAGCCGCATCGCCACCTGCAACTGCATATTGTCGCTAAAGGAGATCCTTTTCGCCGGTTCGTCCAGGCGGCGCATGGCAACACCCGCCCAGGCTTGCTGTACGCGACCTTTCCATTCGGCGACGGCGCGGGCCGAGGCGAAATCGTCGGCGGAATAGCGGTGCCACTGCAGGCTGGCGGTGCCGTAGAACTTGTCCACATATTCCCGCACCATGCGGTTGGAATTGAAACGCGGCAACAGGGTGGCGATGGAATGTTTGGCCATTTTCACCCATTCCGGTGAGAAACCGAGATCGCCACGCCGGTAATACATCGGGATAACCTGATCCTGCAGCAGTTCATACAAGGTCTGGCTGTCTTCCCGGTTGCGCCGCTCGTCCTCGTAGTACTCGGGCGCTGGCTTGATGGCCCAGCCATTGCTGCCGTCATAACCCTCGTCCCACCAGCCGTCGGTGACGGAGAGATTGAGCACACCGTTCATGGCC
Organism: Hydrogenophilales bacterium; assembly: GCA_037439465.1. Taxonomy (GTDB): domain Bacteria; phylum Pseudomonadota; class Gammaproteobacteria; order Burkholderiales; family Thiobacillaceae; genus Parasulfuritortus. Next base: position 7,472 of record JBBIVX010000016.1, read on the forward strand.
GCCTTCATGCCCGAGGTGCCGGAAGCCTCCAGCGGGTAGATGGGGTTGTTCAGCCAAACGTCGCAGCCGGATACCAGCCGGCGCGACAGGCCCAGGTCATAGCCTTCGACCATCAGGAACTTGCCCTCGAACTCCGGCAGGCGCGAAATCTCATGCACGCGCTTGATCAGCGCCTGGCCGGGCTTATCGGCCGGATGCGCCTTGCCGGCGAAGAGGAACAACACCGGCCGGTCGGCCTCATCGATGATCTGGCGCAGCCAATCCATGTTCTCGAAAATCAGGGTGGCACGCTTGTAGGTGGCGAAACGACGGGCGAAGCCGATGACCAATACATTCGGATCGAGCGGGTTGGCCTGCCGGAGCATGCGGTCGAGGTGGGCCTCGGAGCCGTGGTTGCGCAGGTGCTGCTGGGTGATGCGGTGGCGTATCGAATGCAGCATCTGGGTCTTGAGTCCCTGGTGCACCGACCAGAAATGGTGGTCGGGGATGCTCTCCACCTTCTGCCAGAAAGTCGCATCTGTCAGCCGCCGCCGCCATTCATAGCCGAGCTTGTTGTCGAACAGGTCTTGCCATTCCTGGGCCAGGAAACTGGCGACGTGGACGCCATTGGTGATGTAGTCCATGGGCGACTCTTCGGGGGAGATCTGCGGCCAGCGATCGGCGAGTATGCGCGACGACACGCTGCCGTGGATGCGCGACACACCGTTGTGATGACGGGAGCCGGCAAGCGCCAGCTTGGTCATGTTGAAGTCCTGGCCGTGCCCGGCGCCGCCCAGTTTCATGAACTCCTCGCGCACGATGACCAGGTCCTCGCAGCAATGGCCGAAATATTCCCAGATCATGCCCTCGGCGAAATGATCGTGCCCGGCTGGCACCGGCGTATGGGTGGTGAACACCGTGCTGGCCGCCACCGCTTCCAGGGCCGCCTGGAAGGTCAGTCCATTGCGCTTGACCTTGCGCCGCATCCGCTCCAGCACCAGGAAAGCGGCATGGCCTTCGTTGATGTGATAGACAGTAGGGTGGATGTCCATTTCCTTGAGCGCACGCACACCGCCCACACCGAGCACGATCTCCTGCTGGATGCGTGTCTGCTTGTCGCCGCCATAAAGCTGGTGGGTGATGTGGCGATCTTCCGGGGCATTCCCGGGCAGATCGGTATCGAGCAGCACCTGCCTGACATGGCCGATTTGCGCCTCCCACACCTTCACCATCACCTTGCGACCGGGAAAATCGAGCTCGACATGCACCTCGCCGCCCTGCCGGTTCATGGCCGGTCGTATAGGCAGGTCCTCGAAATCGGAATCTGTGTAAGTGGCTATCTGATTACCATCGTTGTCGATGCGCTGCGAGAAATAGCCCTGGCGGTACAAGAGGCCGACGGCAATGAACGGCAGACGCAGATCCGAAGCGGCTTTGCAATGGTCGCCGGCAAGGATGCCCAACCCGCCGGAATAGATGGGAAAACTCTCGTGAAAACCAAACTCTGCGCAGAAATAGGCCACCAGGTCGCCATTCTTGAACGGCATGGCGGCGTCGCGGTGCAGCGGCTCGCTCATGTAGGTATCGAAAGCGGACAGCACCCGGTTGTAATTGCCGAGAAAGATGTGGTCGCCCGCCGCTTCCAACAACCGGTCCTCGTCCACCCGTTTCAAGAAAGCTCTGGGATTGTTACCGACGGCCCCCCACAGACCAGGATGCAGGCGGGCAAAAAGGGTGCGACAGGGGCGATCCCAGCTATACCAAAGGTTCTCTGCCAGCTCGTTCAGCCGGGACAATCGATCGGGGATACGCGGATTGACCTCGATGGAAAAAGTAGTGCCTGGTTTCATTGGTTCCATTCCTTGATTCATGAGCAATATGGACTCCATCAGCGCCGCGTCGTTGGCACCGCCATCAGTCCAGGCGGATGAAATGCTGACGGTAATATTTCAATTCCTCGATCGACTCCAGGATGTCGGACAGCGCCGTATGCCGGTTCTCCTTCTTGAAGCCGGACATGATGTCCGGCTTCCAGCGCTTGGCCAGCTCCTTGAAGGTGGACACGTCCAGGTTGCGGTAGTGGAAGTAGTTTTCCAGCCTGGGCATCCAGCGGGCCAGGAAACGGCGGTCCTGACAGATGGAATTGCCGCACATGGGCGAGCTGCGCGCCGGCACGTATCGCTTCAAAAAGGCGAGCATGCTGTCCTCGACGTCGCCGTCGGTCAGCAGCGAGACCTTGACCTTGTCTATCAAGCCCGACTTGCCGTGCGTCCCCTTGTTCCAGTTATCCATGCCAAGCAACACCGCGTCCGGCTGATGGACCACCAGCACCGGCCCCTCGGCGACGATCTCCAGATCCTTGTCGGTAACGACCAGGGCCACCTCCAGAATGCGGTCCGTAGCCGGCTCCAAACCTGACATTTCCATGTCTATCCAGACGAGGTGAGTAGCGTTCTGGGCCATGCGTATTCCAAAATTGAGCGGGGCGTAATTGTGGCATAATCGGCCGGAAACCGTCACCGACACTCGTTAATGCCTTTGTTTTCAAGCGTATTTTTAGCCGCTGTGGTCCTCACTTTCGGCCTCAAACTGTGGTTGCTGCTGCGTCAGATGCGCCATGTCTTCCTGCACCGCGACACCCCACCCGCCGCCTTCGCCAACAGCATCAGCCCGGAGCAACACCGTAAAGCCGCCGACTACACTCTGGCCAAGACCCGGCTAGCACTCCTCAATCTGATCGTGGAAGCCACTCTGCTGCTCGCCTTCACCCTCGGCGGCGGACTGGAGTGGCTGCAGGCGCTGACCGCCCGCCTCACCGCCGCACCGTTGTGGCAGGGCTCGCTGCTGCTGCTTGGCCTTGGCATGTTGTCCGCAGCGGCGGAAGTGCCGCTGACGCTCTATCATCAGTTCCGTATCGAGGCCCGCTTCGGTTTCAACCGGCAGACGGTCGCCGGTTTCTTGGCCGACCTCGCGAAACAGGCCCTGCTCGGCGTGGCGCTGGGCCTGCCCCTGATCTTGCTCATACTCTGGCTGATGGCGCGGATGGGCGCGCACTGGTGGCTATGGGTGTGGCTGGCCTGGATGGCTTTCAATCTGCTGGTGCTGGCGATCTACCCCAGCTTCATCGCGCCGCTGTTCAACACCTTCACCCCGCTGGCGGACGCCACCCTGAGAAACCGCATCGAGTCCCTGCTCGCCCGTACCGGTTTTCACAGCCGCGGCGTCTTCGTGATGGACGGCTCCAAGCGCTCCAACCATGGCAATGCCTATTTCACCGGGCTGGGCCGGTCCAAACGCATCATCTTCTTCGATACCCTGCTGGCGCAATTGGACCCGAACCAGACCGAGGCGGTGCTGGCGCACGAACTGGGCCATTACAAGCGCCGCCACGTCACCAAGCGTCTCGCCCTGATGTTCGGCCTCAGCCTGATGCTGTTGCTGGCGCTCGCCTGGCTCAAGGAGGCGGACTGGTTCTATGCCGGCCTTAATGCCGCCACGCGCACCGATGCCATGGCCCTGGCCCTGTTCTTCCTGGTGCTGCCGGTGTTTCTGTTTCCGGTCACGCCCTTGATGAGCCTGTACTCCCGGCAGCACGAGTTCGAGGCCGATGCCTTCGCCGCCCGGCACACCCACCCCGACCATCTCGTCTCTGCCCTGGTAAAGCTCTACCGCGACAACGCCGCCACCCTGACGCCGGACCCCATCCATTCACTTTTCTATGACAGCCACCCAAAGGCCACGGAACGGATTGCCCGTCTCCAGGCTCTGAATGATTTCGAGACACAGCCCGTGCGGGCATGAGAGGAGATTGCCATGACCAAGACTGCCACCCTGATCGTCCTGCTGCTGCTGGCCAGCGGCACTGAAGCCGCTCCCTTCGCCAAGGGTGATGTGGCCGCCGGCAAGGCTTTGCACGATAAACAGTGCGCCGGCTGCCATATCGGCCGCGTCGGCGGCGACGGCTCCAGGCTCTACACCCGCGCCGACCGCCGGGTGAAAAGCGCCTCCAGCCTGGCGCAGCAGATCACTACCTGCAACGCCAATCTGGGCAATACTCTCTTCCCCGAGGACGAAGCCAACATCGGCGCCTTTCTGAACAAAACGTTTTACAAATTCAAGTGATCGTCGGCGCGTGACCGAGGCGGCGCCAGGGATTGCAGGACGGCTGACAGGGCGTGTCGTCGCCGTCCACGGCAAGCGTTTCCTGGTCGAAGCCGCCGGCGAACGTTACGACTGTGTCACCCGCGGCAAGAAAGGCGGCATCGCCTGCGGCGACCAGGTCGAGATCAAACCTACTGGTGCCGACGGCGCGGTCATCGAACAGATATTGCCGCGCCGCAACCTGCTCTACCGTTCCGATCATTTTCACACCAAACGGCTGGCCGCCAACGTCGATCAGGTCTTCATCGTCACCGCCGCCGTACCGACGCCCGACCGCGAGCTGCTCGACCGCTGCCTCATCGCCGCCGAAGTGGCCGGCATCCCGGCCTGCCTCGTACTCAACAAGGCTGACCTCGCGGAAACGCCACCCTGGCTTGAGGGGCTGCGCCCCTACGCCGCGCTGGGCTACCCGCTCATCCCCCTCAGCGCAAAGTGCGACGCCAGCCCGCTCGCCGCCTGGCTGACCGGCAAGACATCGGTATTGGTCGGCGCCTCCGGTGTCGGCAAGAGCACCCTCATCAACGCCCTGGTGCCAGAGGCGGATATCGTCACCCAGACGATCTCCACCGCCCTCGATACCGGCAGGCACACCACCACCTATACCCGGCTCTATCCCCTGCGCGTCGGCGGGGCCCTGATCGACTCGCCTGGCATGCAGGAATTCGCTCTCGGCCATGTCGGCCGGCTGGCGCTACAGGCAGCCTTCCCGGAATTCCGGCCGCTCATCGGGCACTGTCGTTTCTACAACTGCCGGCACCTCAAGGAACCTGGCTGCGCCATCCTCGCCGCCGTCGCCGATGGCCGTATCCCGCGCCAACGCTGGCTAAGCTACGCCACGCTGTGCCGTGAGATGGAACGGACCACCGGCGGCCACCGATGATGACCCGCCCTCGCCAACTCACCGCCCTCGGCCTTGCCATCCTGGCCGTGCTCGCCCTTTCCGGAATCGCCCCCAAAGACCGTCTGACCTGGCTGATGGAGGTCATGCCGGTGCTGGTTGCGGCCCCCGTCCTGTTCGCCACTTACCGCCGTTTCCCGCTCACCGGCCTGCTTTATGCCCTGATCGCCCTCTTTGCCCTGGTGCTGATCTACGGCGGCGCCTACACCTACGCCCAGGTGCCGCTCGGTTTCTGGCTACAGGAGTTTTTCGACCTCGACCGTAACCCCTATGACAAGATCGGCCACTTCATGCAAGGCATCGTGCCGGCCCTGGCGGCGCGGGAAATACTGCTGCGCGGCAGGTACGTCAACGGCCGCCGCATGGCCGCCTTCTTGTCGCTGTGCGTGGCCATGACGATCAGCGCTGCCTATGAGCTGATCGAATGGTGGGCCGCTCTGGCGATGGGCCTGAGCGCCGACGCCTTTCTCGGCACCCAGGGCGACGTCTGGGACACCCAAGCGGACATGTTCTGGGCCCTGATCGGCGCCGCCGCCGCGCTCCTCCTGCTCGCCCGCCGGCACGACCGGCAGATGGCGGCGCTCGCCGGCTAGCCAACACTACGTGCCTACCCGCCGCTTGCCAGATGGCTTGCGGCGTTTCTCCTGGTACATCGCCTCGTCGGCGCAGCGCAGCAGCGTGTTGGCCTCCTCGGCATCGTCCGGGAACAGACAGACACCGACGGCGGCGGAGATCGGCAATTCTAGGCGTTGATGCCGGAAAGGCTCTCTCAGTGACGCCATGAGAGTGTGCAACACATGCTCGGCTTCATCGCGGTCATGGAGACTGTCGAGCACCAGCACGAACTCGTCGCCGCCATAGCGGGCGATGGTATCGCTGACGCGCACCGCCAGCCGAAGGCGGTTGGCGATGTCCACCAACAGCTGGTCGCCGACGTCATGGCCATAGGTGTCGTTGATCGGCTTGAAGTCGTTGAGATCGATCAGGGCGACGGCCACCTTGGTGCCGGCGCGGCGGGCACGTTTCAGGGCCTGTTCCAGGCGGTCGTCGAGCAGCATCCGGTTGGCGAGGCCGGTCAAGGCATCGTGATGAGCCTGCCGGCGTTCGCGCGCCACGCTTTCACGCAGACCTTCGTTGATGATGGCGAGATCCCGGGTGCGTTTTTCCACCATCGCTTCCAGTTGAGCTTCCTTAGTGTTCATGATCTGCAACACCTCCTCACGCTCACGCAACATCCTGGCCTCGGCGTCCTCTTTCTGCTGCCGCAGGCGGTTGATGCGTGCCGCCAGGGCAAAGGAGAGCAGGATCATGTCCAGCGCCGAGCCGATCAGCACCAGGTAGGATGTCAGCCAATTGGTGGGCAGCCACCCCATGTTGCGGCTGGCCAGCACGATCACCCCCGCCAGCAGGATAGCCCAGGCCAGCAGGTAGACCCTGGCGCCGGGGCTGCCGCGCTGCCAGCCACGCACACCGGCCAGCACCCCCAGGCTGGAGAAGGCGATGCCGGCCAGGTTGGCGGCGATGGCCAGCCAGAGGTAGGGAACGAACGGCGACAGCAGCAGGATCAGGGCGAAGAGCAGGGCAGAGACACGGATCAGCCCGTCCAGCCAGGGGGTATAGCGGCGGGTTGCAAGAAAGCGGCGGGTGAACAGGGCCCCCATCAGGCCGCAGAAGGCGAAGCCGAGGGCATAGGCATAATGGCCCCAGGTGGTGAGACCCGGCCAGAGCCAGAGGTTGCCGAAACCGCTGAGGGCGAGCAGGCCGACCCCCATGCCCGTCACCACACCCACATAAAGCAGATAAAGACGATCGCGGATGGCGGCCCAGAGGAGCAGGTTGTAGAGAATCATGGCCGAGAGCACGCCGAAATACAGCGCCAGCCAGGCATAGCTGACCCGGTCGTAATTGGCCAGTGCCGCGGGACGCCACAGTCGCAGGGGAATGGTCAGGTTGCCTTCCGATTCAACCCGCAACCAGACATGGTAATGACTGGATGGGGTAAAACGCAGTGGAAACACCAGATTGCGGTGCCGGAACGGCCGCTCGGCCATGGGCAGACGGTCGCCTGCCTGTTGCCGGGTGATACTGCCGCGAGCGTCGACAAGGTAGACCTCGACCCGGTCGAGCGTGGGATGAGCCACCTCCAGCAGCCAATCAACCGGCGTGTTCGCACGAGTCGTCAACTCGAAATGCAACCACACGGCGCCATGGTGATAACCGAAATTGATGTCCTCGCCGCGCGCTGCCGGCAGCGGCTGAAAACGATCAAGCCGCGCTGCCACGTCGCGCAAGCTGGCGTAGCCGGAGGGGTCCAGCCAATAGCCGACGGACGCATGCGGTCGAATCGAGTCGGTCTCGACCGCCAGGTCCGGCGGCGCCTGGGCACGGGCGAAGCTCACCAGTAACAAGATGGCCGTCAGCCCGGCAAACAGCCACCCCCACCCAGCCGGCGCCCCAGCCCCGTTCAGGGCAAACACCGGCTTGTCGCTCAGCCTGTCGAAGCGGCGCATGCCGAATTCCCAGGTCCGGCCCGGTCAGGCACGAACCAGGCCCGCCTCGACCTGGTGGCGAGCCGCCGCCCCGAGCAGCAGCTCGATCAGAGCCAGGGCAAAATCCATGGCCGTGCCGGGTCCGCGCGAAGTGACCAGCTTACCGTCCACCACCACCGCCGTGGATTCATAGCGGCAACCCGGTATCGCCAGCGTGTCGACGAACCCCGGATAGCTGGTGGCGCGCCGGCCATTGAGCAGACCGGCGGCGGCCAGGGCGATGGGCGCGGCGCAGATGGCGGCGGTGTACTTGCCGGCCGCTGCCATGGTCCGCAGCAGACGCAGGATACGGGCATCGTTTTTCAGGTTTTCCGCGCCCGGCATGCCGCCCGGCAGAACGATCATGTCGAACTCGCGCCCCAATACCTCATCCAGCAGCGCATCCGGCTGCACTCGCAGGCCACGCGCACCCTGGACGAGTCCCGGTTGCAGGCCGGCGGTGACGACCTCTACTCCAGCCCGGCGCAGCAGATCGACGACGGTGGTGGCTTCGATGTCCTCGAAACCGGCGGCCAAGGGAACCAGTACACTTTTCATCTCCACTCCTTGCATCAGTCAACGGCGATCGTACGCGCCGCGTGCACGGCAGCATCGCCTAGGGAAAGCCCATTGAGATAATTACCCGCCAGGCGCACTCGACCGCTGGCCAGCCTGGCTTCGAGCTCGGCGGCGAGGCGCACCGAGGCGGGCGTCAGGGCGGGCAGCCGGTTGATCTTTTCGGTTTCATGCAGGAAATCGGCGGGCGTCGCCCCCAGCACCGCGGCGATCTTGTGTTGTTTCGCGGCTGTCTCCAGCCTGCCCGGCTTGAAATGAAAGGTAAAGCCGCGCAGCGTGGGGTGCGGTAGGTAATCGCGGCTGACGGCGGAGTAATAGTCGTCGTCGCCACCGATCAGTCCGGCCACCGGCGGCAGCCGCAGCCTGTCGGCCGGCAGCACCACGGCATGCGACTCTATCGTCATCATCGGTGTCGCCGCCAGACGCGCCGCCAGCTCCGGCTGCAGCGCGCCCAGCAGCCGGGCCGCCACGTCTAAAGGGGTGGCGATGATCACTTGGCGGGCGCTCATCTCACCGCCGGCGAGCTGCAAATGGACGCCACCCGCCGCTGCCGCCAGCGCTTCCACCGGCGTCCGCATGCGGACCGGCACGTCGCTCGCCTGCAGCAGCGCTTCCAGCCAGCCCTGCAGTCCGCCCTGGTGGGTGAATTTGCGCGGCGCCGCCGGCACGCGCGTCTTGCGCTTGAACAGCCATTCCGCCGGATACGGCCCGGCGGGCTGGGAGAGCACGGCGGCAAAGGCGGGCGCCAACAGCCGCCGCCAGTTGCCAGGCCCCAATAGTCGCTTGAACCAGGTCTCGACGTCCTCGCCGGTCTTATCCTTGGCGAGACCGAAAGGCAGGTGCAAGGCCGCCTCGAAAAAACCCAGGCGGGCGAAGGGCGATTGCAGCCCGCCGTTCGCCAGAAAATGGTAACCCACCTTGGCGCGCGCAATGAGGTTGGCGAAGGTGGGCTCCGGGTTCAAAGCCAGCAGGGCGCCATAGGAGTTGTAAGCGGTATGCGCGCCCAGCTCCAGCCAGAAGTCGTCACGCGGCCGCCAGGTATGCACGCAGCCGCCCAGGCGATCGCCGGCCTCCAAGAGGACAACCTTGCGGCCGGCGCGGGCCGCGCCGATGGCGGCGGTGATGCCGCTGGCACCGGCGCCGATGACGATGAGGTCAAAATCAGTCATGGGTTGACTCCAACGGCGGTTGCGCCGGAAAGATGAAATGAAAGGTGCTGCCCTGGCCCGGACGGCTCTCCGCCCAGACCCGCCCGCCCATTGATCGGGCCAGACGGCCGACCAGGGCCAGCCCCAGGCCAAGGCCACCGTACCGGCGCGAGGCCGTGCCATCGGCCTGGGTAAAGATATCGAAAATCAGCGCCAGCTTGTCCTCCGGGATGCCGTCGCCGCTATCGCGAACGCTGAAATGCAGGCCCATGGCGGTATCGGAGGCAGGCGCCAGGCGAGCCTCAATGCCCCCGGCAGAAGTGAATTTGACGGCATTTTCCAGTAATTGCTCGAATACCTGGCGCAACCGGGCCGCATCGCCGGCGATCAATGGCGGCAGACCCTCCTCCAACTCCAACTGGAAGTTGACCCCCTTCGCTGCCGCCTTTTCCCGGCTCGACGCCGCCGCCAGGTTGAGCAGTTCACCCAGCACAATGGGCTCGCTGACAGGGCACTGGCTGCCGCTATCCAGGCTGGCATAGTCGAGTATCTGGGTCAGCATCTTTAGCATGGCATGGGCCGAATCCAGCGACGTCTCCAGATATTCACGCTGCTCGCCGTCAAGGGGCGTATCCAGGGCAAGCTCGGTCATGCCGATGATGGCATTCATGGGCGTGCGGATCTCGTGGCTGGCATTGGCCAGGAATTCGCTCTTCGCCCGGCTGGCCGCCTCGGCGGCATCCCAGGCACGCACCAGTTCGACCTCCACCCGCTGCCGCTCTGCCATCTCCTGCTCAAGACGGCGGTTGATCTCACGACTCGCTTCCAGGGCCGCTTCCTTGGCCAGGCGCACACGCAGGTTCTGGGTAATGGTGGCATGCATGAACATGGCGCTGCGGCCCAGGGTGATGAGTAGCAGGATGACGGCCACGGCCAGCAGGTAGCGGGTCTCTCCGCCTTGCCAGGCCAAAAGTCCCAGCAAGGGCAGCAGCGCCAGGCAGACATAGACGAGGTAAACCTTGAGGCTGGACGACATCACCGGCAACGCGCCCGCCGTCACACCGGTCAAGACCAGCAGAATGAACACCTGATGCTCGAAATCCACCTGAGGGAAATAGGCCAGGGACAGGGCGCTCCACCCCAGGCCGGCCAGCAGGCTCCAGCCGAAGGCCCGCCGCAGCCACAACGTCGGCCGCCCGGCCCGGTCGCTATCGGCATTGAAGCGCCTGAACTGCAGCAGTCTCAGCCCGGCGACTAAAACCATGGCCGCGGCCCACGGCCAGATGGTCGCGCGCACTGGCGTGTCGCGCAGGGAAATGACCAGTAGCAGCACGAGCAGCAGCACCATGGCCTGACCCAGCGGCATGTTGCGGTAAAGCAGCGCCACCTGGCCGGCCAGGACGCGCGGCGCGGTGTCCTTCTCGTTGAGTAGATCGATCGACATGCCGTTATTGTCGGAGGCGGACCCATTCGCCGCAATCACCCCGACTCGGTAAAGCGATGGATCAGCCGCCGGTCGCGCTTGGTCGGACGGCCCTGCAGCGCCGTCGCCAGCTCGGTGCCAAGCTGTCTTTGCCGCCAACGTTCCTCACGGCGGCGGCGGCTCTCCTCGCTCTCCGCATAGAGCTGCCGCGCCGTCGCCACCGGGCCGCGCCGATCGGAGAGGGCCAGCACCGTGACCTCCCATGCCAGCCCGCCCTCCTGGATGCTGAGCCTGTCACCGGGCCGCAGTTCGCGGGCCGGCTTGGGCCGCTCGTCATTCAAGCGGACGTGGCCGCCAGTCACCGCCGTCCTGGCGAGCACGCGGCTCTTGAAAAAACGCGCGGCCCAAAGCCATTTGTCGAGTCGCATAATCACCCTGCCCTAAGCCCGGTCTTTCGGAAACGTTTCGCGGCGGCTATTGTCCGAGAAACAGCCACCACCGCGAACAATCATTCATGAAACATCTCATTGCCATTCTCCTCCCCGCACTCCTGGCCGCTGGCTGTCAAAGCGCGCCGCCCCTCGACCCGGACGCGCCGCATTCCGCCTATCCCGACGACATGGTCCTGGTCCAGCTCAAAGCGCTGACCATTCCACCGGAAGCGGCCACGGTCAGACTGCAATTCGGCCGTATCGTGGCCCGCAACGGCGTGGAGGAAACGGAACCTTATTGTATTTTCGAGCTCGACAGCGTGCGCGCTGGCCCCCAAACCGTCCACCCCGACCGCTACCGGGTGACCGCCATGCAACGCCGCGTCCAGACCTTTTCCGGCCTGCCATGGCCCGATTACCCACTGCGGGTAAGATTCGGCAATGACGACGGTCCCAGCCATGTTTATTTCATCACCGCGTTCCGCCTGCGCTCCGCCGCGCAGCCGCAGGTGCGTGCCCTGACCTGTCAGAGCAACCAGATGGCACCGGGCATCGCCATCATGCGCCACCTCACGCTGGCGGAAATCCGCGCTGCCCTCGGCGACTATTTCCGGCTGGAGCGGCCGCGCTGAACCCCACTCATAGGCTGTAGCTGGCACCGTTTTCGGGAGTTTCCACCGTCCAGCCGAAGCGCTCACGGACCAGTTGACTGAAACCGGCGGCGGTTTCCGCCTCGCCATGGATGACGAAGGTTTGACGTGGTGGTGCGCGAAATCCCGCCAGCCAGCCGAGCAAGGCGTCGCGGTCGGCATGGGCGGAGAGCCCGCCCAAGGTGTAGATGTCCGCCCGCACCGGTATTTCCTCCTGAAAGATACGCACCCGCGTCGCCTTGTCCACCAGCCGGCGACCCAAGGTTCCCTGCGCCTGGAAACCGGCGATGATCACCGTGCATTCCTTGCGCGGCAGGTTGTACTTGAGGTGATGCTTGATGCGGCCGGCGTCACACATGCCGGAGGCGGAGATGATGATCGCGCCCTGGCGGATGGTATTGAGGGCCATCGAATCCTCGGCATCCTCGGTGAAACGGACATAGGGGCGCTGCTTGCCATTGTGCTGCTGCCACTGCATCAGTTGACGGCTGTCCTCATCGAGCAGATGGCTGTGCTTCATGGTAATCGCCGTGGCCGCCGTCGCCATCGGCGAATCGACAAAGATGGCAGGGCTGGCCGGGATGCGCCCCTGGCGGATGAGGTCCTCCAGCAGATAGATGATTTCCTGGGTGCGCCCGACCGCGAAGGCGGGGATGATGACGTTGCCCTTCTTGCGATTAAGCGTGTCGTTGACGGCAAAGGCCAGTTCGTCCACGGTTTCACTGAGGGTCTTGTGCAGGCGATTGCCATAGGTCGACTCCACCAGGAGCGCGTCGGCCTCGGCGATGAGGGTCGGGTCGTTCATCAAGGGCCGTCCGGGCATGCCGAGGTCGCCGGAAAAGACCAGCTTGGTGGTCTTGCCCTTTTCCTCCACCCACACCTCGACGCTGCTGGAACCGAGTATGTGGCCGGCATCGCGGAAGCAGACCCGCACCCGGTCGTGTGGGTGCACAGGTTGGTCGTAATTGACGCCGCGCAGCCGCTTCAGGGCCGCCCGCGCCTGCTCCACCGTGTACAGCGGCGCCACCTCGCCCTTGAGCGCGCCACGTTTTTTGCGCGTCGCATAGTTGCGCCACTCCGCCTCCTTCTCGGCGATATGGGCGGCATCGGGCAGGAGCACGCCCAGCAGGTCGGCGGTGGCGGGGGTGCAATAAACCGGGCCGCGAAAGCCCAGGTTGATGAGGCGCGGCAACAGCCCGGAATGGTCGATGTGGGCATGCGTGAGCAGGACGAAATCAACCCCCTCCGGATCGAAACCGGGAAAGCGGCGGTTTTTCGCCTCCGCCTCGCGACCGCCCTGATACATGCCGCAATCGACGATGAAACGCCGCCTCTGTGTCTCCACCAGATAACAGGAGCCGGTGACTTCGCGCGCGGCACCGAGAAAGGTAAGCTGCATGTCCGCATCATAGACCACATCGCCACTGAACCCACATGTCCAGGGACTGGCTCGCCCCTTACCGCCGCCTTCTTGCCGCCTACGGTCCCCAACACTGGTGGCCGGGCGAGACCCCATTCGAGGTGATGGCAGGCGCAATATTGACCCAGAACACCGCCTGGACCAATGTGGAACGGGCTATCGCCAACCTCAAGCGAGTGAACGCCATCGATTGCAACGCCATCCTGGCACTGAGCGCCCCGGCACTGGCCGAACTGATTCGTCCGGCGGGCTATTTCAACGTCAAGGAAAAACGTCTGCGCAGGCTATGCGGTTTTCTCGCGCGGCGCGGCGTCGCGGAATCGCCGGCGCGGCTGGCCCGCCAGGGTACGCTGGCGCAACTGCGGACCGATCTGCTGGCCGTGCATGGCGTCGGCGAGGAAACCGCCGACACCATCCTGCTCTATGCCCTCGGCCTGCCCAGCTTCGTGGTCGACGCCTACACCCGCCGAGCCTTCGGCCGGCTTGGTCTGTTGCGCGGCGACGAAAACTACGCGGCCATCCAGCGGCTTTTCGAGGGCCACCTGCCGCGCGACGTGACGCTTTACAACGAATATCACGCCCTTATCGTACGCCTCGGCAAACTCCACTGCCGGCCGCGACCGCGCTGCGCTGCATGCCCCGTGCGCCGCCTCTGCCTGAGCGCCGGCTGAGACCGTGCCACCTTCAGCAAGAACGGGCGAGGCTGGTATCATCGGCGCGACTATCCGTCCATTTGCAACCAGCAGGACAAGTACATGCGCAAATTCATGTTCATATTCGCTGCCTTATTGCTGGGCAGCCCGGCCGCCATGGCCAGAGTGGTGGGCCAGGAGGTGGCCTACAACGATCAGGGCATCACCATGAAGGGCTATCTGGCTTACGACAAGGCCATAAAAGGCAAACGCCCCGGCGTGTTGGTGGTGCATGAATGGTGGGGCCACAACGAATACGCCCGCCAGCGCGCCCGCATGCTGGCCGGCATGGGCTACACGGCCCTGGCCGTGGATATGTATGGCGATGGCAAACAGGCCGACCACCCGGACGATGCCGGCCGTTTCGCCAGGGAAGTCAGCAAGAACATGCCGCTGGCGCGCTCCCGCTTCGAAGCCGCCATGAGCCTGCTCAAGCGGCACAAAACGGTACAGGCGGATGCGCTCGCCGCCATCGGCTATTGCTTCGGCGGCGGCCTGGTGCTGAACCTCGCCCGCCAGGGGGTCGACCTCAAGGGCGTCGCCAGTTTTCACGGCACCCTCGCCACCGACACTCCGGCTGAGCGCGGCAAGGTCAAGGCAAGAGTGGCGGTTTTTACCGGCGCCGATGACGTCATGGTGCCCAAGGCCCAGGTGGAGACCTTCGCCAGGGAAATGGAGGCCGCGGCGGTGTCCTATCGTTTGACCAGTTACCCCGGCGTCAAGCACAGCTTCACCAATCCGGCGGCCGACGAGTACGCCAGCAAATTCAAGCTGCCGCTTGCCTACAACGCCGAGGCGGACCGCGACTCCTGGAACCGGCTGGGTGAATTCCTCGGCGAGCTGTTCGGCACGCGGCACTAATATCAACCCAGGATAGTTTGATCGGACGGCCACCATGAGCACCACCAACACCCGCGATTATCTCGTTATCACCGCTACAGGCGAGGATCAGGTCGGACTGGTCCAGCGCTTCACCAGCCGCATCGTCGACGCCGGCTGCAACATCGAGGAATCACGCATGGCCCTGCTCGGTGGCCAATTCGCCCTCATCATGCTGGTGTCGGGCCGCTGGGACGCACTGACCCGGCTGGAGGACCGCCTCAGCAGCGTGGGCGAGGAGCTCGGCCTCAGCATTCTGCAGAAGCGCACCCGGCAACTGGAACGCAAGGCCCCGCTGGTGCCCTACAACATCAACGTGGTGGCCATGGACCATCCGGGCATCGTCCACAACCTGGCCGATTTTTTCGCCCAGCGCGGCATCAACATCGAGGAACTTGCCACCGACACCTACCCTGCCCCGCACACCGGCACCCCCATGTTCTCGGTGAATATGACGGTGGGCATCCCGGCTGACACCCATATCCCCACGCTGCGCGGCGATTTTCTCGATCACTGCGACAGTCTCAACCTGGACGCCATCTTCGAACCTGCCCGCGGCTGATCCACGTGACTGACGGGCACACCCGATGAACTCATACTCCCGCCTGGCCTCGCGCTCCATGGTCGCCTCCGGCGTGGCGGCGGTCGCCCTGTTCTGGTTGCTCGATGCGGCCATCGACCACTTCTACAACGATCCGGACACCCCCTTCATCGATTGCCTGCTGCACCCCGGCGCGACGGAGACATGGGCGCGCCTGTTGGAGACGCTGCTGTTCCTGCTGCTCGCCCTAGTCGCCACCACGCTGTTGCATTTCAAGGAAAATGCCGAGGCCCGGCTGCGCCACAGCGGTTTTCGCCTGGAAGAACTGACGGCCGAACTGGCACAAAAGAATGAAATACTGCAAAGGGAAATCCATCACCGCCAAGAGATCGAGCGGCAGTTGGCCAAACTTTCCGTCACCGACCAGTTGACCGGAATTTTCAATCGCCGCAAGTTCGACGAGACCTTGCAGGCGGAGCTCCGCCAGGAGGCCCGCTACCCGCGTGGACTGGCCCTGATCACCCTCGACATCGACCATTTCAAGGACATCAATGATTTGCATGGCCATGCCGTGGGTGACACCGTGCTCAAGGAACTGGCCCGGCAGATCACCGCGACGATGCGCGAGGCGGACAGCTTCTTCCGCGTCGGCGGTGAGGAATTCAGCCTCATCACCTTTGCTCCTGACAGCGACAGCCTGGCACTCGCCGCAGAAAAACTGCGGCGCGCGGTGGCCACTCACGTCTTTCGGGGTGTGGGGCGGTTGACCATCAGCCTCGGCGCCAGCCTCTATCGCCAGGGCGACGACTACGACAGCCTCTGCCAACGCGCCGACGAGGCCCTGTACCAGGCCAAGGACAGCGGTCGCAACCAGGTGACGGTGGCATAATCCTGGCGACCGCCGACCACCGGCGGTTGTTTTATTTATGAATACCAACGTCCATGACCACCACCTCTTTTCCACCTGACCTCCTGCGCGACGTGCAACGCCGCCGCACCTTCGCCATCATCTCCCACCCGGACGCCGGCAAGACCACGCTGACCGAAAAGTTGCTGCTGTTCGGCGGTGCCATCCAGATGGCCGGCACGGTCAAGGCGCGCAAGAGCAGCCGCCATGCCACCTCGGACTGGATGGAGGTGGAGAAGCAGCGCGGCATCTCGGTGACCAGCTCGGTGATGCAATTCGACTATGCCGGCCACGTCATCAACCTGCTCGACACCCCCGGCCACCAGGACTTTTCCGAAGACACCTACCGTGTGCTCACGGCGGTCGATGCGGCGGTAATGGTGATCGACGCCGCCAAGGGTGTTGAGGCCCAGACCATCAAACTGCTCGAGGTCTGCCGCCTGAGAAACACGCCGATCATCACCTTCGTCAACAAGATGGACCGCGAGGTGAAGCCGCCGGTCGAACTGCTGGAAGAGATCGAGGCGGTGCTAAAGATCGATTGCGCGCCGGTGACCTGGCCAATCGGCATGGGCAAGACCTTTCGTGGTGTCTACCACCTGCTGCACGACCAGACCCTGCTGTTCATGCCCGGCGAGGAAAGGGCCGGCGGCGAAACCGAGTTGATCGACGGCATCGCCAACCCGAAACTGGAGGCGCTGTTCCCGATGGAGATGGGGCCGATGCGCGCCGACGTGGAACTGATCCAGTCCGCCAGCACCCCGTTCGACATCACCGCCTTCCTGGCCGGTCAGCAAAGCCCGGTGTTCTTCGGTTCCGGCATCAACAACTTCGGCGTCCGGGAGATATTGCAGGCCCTGATCGAATGGGCGCCACCGCCCCAGGAACGGGATGGCGATGGCCGCATGGTGCAGCCGGCCGAGGCCCCATTCACCGGCTTCGTGTTCAAGATCCAGGCCAACATGGACCCCAAACACCGCGACCGCATCGCCTTCTTCCGGGTTTGTTCCGGCCGCTACGCGCCGGGCATGAAGGTCCAGCACCAGCGCCTCAAACGGGACATCAAGCTGGCCAACGCCCTGACCTTCATGGCCAACGAGCGTGTCCACATGGAAGACGCCGTGGCCGGTGACATCATCGGCATCCACAATCACGGGCAATTGCAGATCGGCGACACATTGACCGAGGGCGAAGCGCTGCACTTCAAGGGCATCCCCTACTTCGCGCCGGAGATGTTCCGCACCGCCCGGCCGCGCGACCCGCTAAAGTCCAAACCATTGCAAAAAGGGCTCAAGGAACTGGGCGAAGAAGGCGCCATCCAGGTTTTCGAAACTGTGGGCGGCGGCCTGTTGCTGGGCGCCGTCGGACAACTGCAATTCGAAGTAGTGGCCCAGCGACTATCCACTGAATACGGTGTCGATGCCGTATACAGCCCCGCCGACATTCATACCGCCCGCTGGCTCACCTACCTGGACGAGGTCAGCCGGCACCAGTTCGAAAAGGAACAACAACTGCGTCTGGCCACTGATGTCGACGGCAACCCTGTCTATCTCGCCAGCAACCGCTACAACCTCGAACTGATCATGGAGAAATGGCCGAGGGTCGGCTTCCATGCCACCCGCGAGCATGGCCAGCGCATGCAGTAAATAATTGACGGCAACGGGGCGACACCCGCGGCGCGCGCTCAGTGCATACATACTAGGACGCTTGGCCATGACGACGCCCAAGAGCGCGTGAAATACTTACTCGCCAGCAAGTACTTGGCACGGCACCTCGCCCAGTCGAGCACGGCGGTCGGCCCCCACAGCCGGCCCTTCATCGAGCGGAAGGAGTAAACACCATGAACCCCATCAGCACCCAGCCGGGCGGCGCCATGCCCGATTTTTCCAACGCCGAGGCCGGGGCATCGAGCACCGCTCCGGCCTGTAAGACCTACACCGTCGTCACCGGCGATACGCTATCCAAGATCGCCAAGCGTGAGTATGGCAACGCCAACGACTGGCGCCGCATCTTCGAAGCCAACCGGGATGTCATCAAGGACCCGGACAAGATTTTTCCCGGCAAGGTCATCAAGCTTCCCCAGTGAACGTAAGGAGACAGTCATGAGACCCACAGCCATCATCGCGCTGGCCCTGGCCGCGCTGCTCACATTGTCCCTAAGCGCCTGCGGCAAGAAGGAAGCACCGCCGCCCGCCGCCGTCGCGCCGGCCCCCGTGCCTGCCCCTGCCGCGCCAGCCACGGCGGGCGTGCCGGTGGTGGTCAAACTCATCAGTTTAGGAAACCAGATCAACGCCGAGAAGCAGGTGGCGCACGTCATGTCCGATTTTTCCGCCCGCGACATCATCTATGCCGCGGTGGAGACCATAGGTAGCGGCAAGGCCAGCATGAAGGCGGTGTGGACCTACCACAAGGCGGACAAACCCATACTGGTGAACGAAACGAGCCAGGAGATCGAGGCCGCCGGTCCCGCCACCACCGAGTTTCACATCAGCAAGCCGGATGGGTGGCCACGCGGTGATTATCAGCTCGAAATCTTTTTGAACGGTGCCTCCGCCGGCATGCAGAAGTTCACTGTCAAGTAAGGCCCGCGATGGGGGCGCAGGCGCTGCTGGCCTCACCCGCGCCTCCGCCGTCCACCGCCTCGCCATGCCATGGTCCCGCGATGGCCGGCATTGCTATACTCGTCGCAGTACCACACTCGTCAGCCCCGATGAAAACACTCGAAGGCAGTTCACAGGAAGCCATCGTGCAACAACGCGAGGCCTTGCGCGTCGTACTGCGCGGCCCGCTGCAAAAGGCAGCGGAGTTGTGCAGCTATGCCTGGCATGACCGTGCCGCGCTGGACGCCGCCCTGAGCGAGGCCTTTCGCATCATCCCCTCGTGCCGCTACCTGTATGCCCTCAACACCGATGGTGTGCAGATCAGCAGCAATATCGCGCGCGATGGCAGGCACCCCGATGACTGCGGCCGCGACCGTTCGCAACGGCCTTACATGCGGGAGAAGGTGCCGGCCGACGGCTTCGTGCTGTCGCAGGCCTATATCAGCCTGCGCGCCAAGCGCCCCTCGCTCACCGCCATCCAGCTGGTGCGCGGCACCGACTGGCGGGTACTCGGCTTCGTCGGCGCCGACTTCGACATGCGAGACCTGCCCATCACCCGCCAGCTCTATCAGGAGCCCACCCACTGGCGGCAGATCAAGGGCGACCCGGCCATCCGCGGCACGGTCTTTCACCAGACCCGCACTGACAGCCTGATGGACAGCCACATCGACACTGTGCTGCCGGTGGTGGAGGCGCTGATGACCACGCATGGCGTGCATCACGTTATCCTGCATTTTTCCAGCAGCCGCGCCGTGATCTGGCTGACCGAGGACCCCTTGCGTTATCGCCTGCTCGACATCGATGCCTTGACCGATCCCAACATCTGCCTGACCTACCCCACCCGTCCCTGGCCGGCCGGGGCCCTGGTCGAGCGCACGCAGATCCGCCCCGTCCTGGAAAGGATGCGTGCCCTGCGCTTCATGGACGAGATGTTCTACCTGCGCTCCGGCACCCTCAACATTTTCAATGGCGTCGTCGGTCTGACCTTCTCCTGCGACGGCTCCCACTACATCCCGGTCAACGAGTTTCTGGACAAGGGCCAGGAGTTCTGGATCGGCCAGGGGCTGGACGCCTGAGGGGAGGGGAAAACCATGCCGCTGCGCTGTCTGCTCGCCCTGGCCGGAGGCCTCATACTGGCCGGCTGCGCCACCCTGGACGAGGACAAATGCCGGACAGCGAATTGGCGCGAGATGGGCCTCGCGGACGGCCGTCAAGGCCAGCCCGCCAGTCGGCTCAAGACCTACCGCAAGGATTGTGCCGATTATGGCATCCGGCCGCGCGAACAGGACTATCTGAATGGCCGGGCCGAGGGGCTGCGCGACTACTGCCGACTCGACAACGCCTTCCAGAGCGGGCTTCAGGGCCACATCTACCAGGGTGTCTGCCCGCCCGCCGTGGAGCCGATGTTCCGCCGTTATCACGCTGCCGCCTATGCGGTTTACCAAACCCGGCAGGAAATCGAACGGGTTGACGAGGCGCTGACCAGCCGTGAGCGCCAGCTATGGGACAGTAAACTCACGCCGGAGGAACGGCATCGCTTGCGCCAGGAGATCCGCGACCTCGACCGCAAACGCCACCGCCTGCGCGACGACCTCAACTACCAGGAACTGGAGCTCGACCGGCTGATGCTGGAGTCGAGGAACAGTAAAGGACTGTGGCGGAATCCCTGACCCAGCGCTCTGCGTGCCATTTTTCATGGCGCGGCGGCTGTTGCGGATGCGTTACCGGCAGAGGCTTCGGGTAAACTCGAATCCCCGGATACAGTTTAGCTGCCGGCTTTCCCCCCACGCCCTGAGTACGGCATGAGAAAAGACCACGGGTGAGCGGCAGCGGTGCGATTTGATGAAAATAGCCGTCAGCGAACTCATCGTAAGATTTCTCCAACGCCTGGGCATCGAATATATCTTCGGCATCCCCGGCGCCCATATCCTGCCGGTTTACGACAGCCTTTACGACTCAGGCCTCAAAACCGTGCTGACCAAACACGAACAGGGGGCCGCCTTCATGGCTGGCGGCTATGCCCGCGTCTCGGGCAAAGTGGCCGCCTGCATCGCCACCGCCGGCCCCGGTGCCACCAACCTGGTGACCGGCATTGCCAACGCCTATGCAGACAGGCAGCCCATACTCGTCATCACCGGCGAGACCTCCACCCATATTTTCGGCCGGGGTGGGCTGCAAGAAAGTTCGGGCGAGGGCGGCAGCATCGATCAAGCCGCCTTGTTCCAAGGCATCGCCCGCTATCACAAGACCGTGGAAAGGACAGATTACCTCGCCCACGTCCTCAATCGTGCCGCCAAGATTCTGCGCTCCCAAAAGCCGGGACCGGTGGTATTGAGCCTGCCCTATAACGTGCAAAAGGAAAGCGTCGACCCGGCCATCCTGGACGGTATCGGCAACGCCGCCGATGACCCAGCCAGCGCCAGGCCGGAGCGATCGGTCTCAGCCCTGGGCGAGCTCATCGATGGCGCGCGCCACCCGGTCATACTGGCCGGCCATGGCTGTTTCCAGGCGGGGGCGGGAGAAGTGCTGGCCGGGCTGAGCGAAAGACTGGGCATCCCGGTGGCGACCAGCCTCAAGGCCAAAGGCCTCATCGATGAGGGCGCCGCCTTGTCCCTCGGCAGCCTCGGCGTCACATCCAACGGCCAGGCCTATCGCTATATCGTCAGCCAAGCCGATCTGGTCATTTTTCTCGGTGTCTCTTTCAACGAGCGCACCAGCTATCTCTGGGATGAGCGGCTGCTGGCCGGCAAGCGCCTTGCCCAGGTCGATCTCGACCCGGAGCAACTGGGCCGGGTGTTCAAACCCGATGTCGCCCTGGAGGGTGACGTCAAGGACATACTGACGGCGTTGGCGCAAAGATACGCCGGCGGCAACGTCACCACTAAGGATCTCCGCCCTTTCCTCGCCCACGTCCAGGATGCTCGCCAGAGGGCCAGATCGGAGGAGGCGGCGCCGGCAAAATTTGCCCTGGCCGAGAGTTTCTTCAGCCGCCTGGCGGCACGGTTTCCGCAGGAGGCGCTGATCTTCGACGATAACATCATCTTCGCGCAGCGTTATTTCAACGTCTCTCGCGGCAACCGCTATATTCCTAATTCCGGTATCTCCGCCCTGGGGCACGCCATACCCGCCGCCATCGGCGCCCGTTTCCATACCCGCCAGCCGACCTTTGCCATCCTCGGCGACGGTGGTTTCCAGATGTGCGGCATGGAGATCATGACGGCGGTCAATTATCGCATCCCGCTCAATATCGTGGTCTTCAACAACTCGACCATGGGACTCATCCGCAAGAACCAGTTCCAACTCTACCGGAGCCGCTTCATCGACTGTGATTTCGTCAACCCCGATCTGGGTCTTCTGGCCCGCTCGTTCGGCATCCACCATCGCCGCATCGACAGCGAGGACGACCTCGACCGTCTGTTCGCCGAGGACGACCTGACCGGCGCGATCAACCTGATCGAGATCATGCTCGACAAGAACGCCTTCCCCGATTACCTCTCCAACCGCTGAGCCGGGGATGGCCATGGATACCCCGATCGACGCCTGTCAGGCCCGTATCGATGACCTCGAACGCCGGTTATGGGTGGCGGGCGTGCCCGCCGTTGCCGCACTGGCAGACTACCAGGCGGCCTGCCGTGACCTGGAGCGGCGCATCGCCGCCCAGGGCAACGATACGCGGTACCGCTTCGTCGTCATTATCCCGGTGGCCGACCGGCCGCAGCACCTCGGCAACTGTCTCGACAGCCTGCTGCGTCTTTGCCGGACCTACGCCTACGGCGGCTTTGCCGCCGGCAGATACAGCAAGGTCGAGGCCATTGTCGTCGACGACAGTGGCGATGCGGGCAACGTTGCCAGACACCGCGCTCTCGCCGGCGAATACAGCGATCAAGGCCTTGCCACCGCATACCTTGGGCTAAGCCAGCAGATCGCCCTGGTCGACAGTCTGAACGACGCACAGCGGCGGGGGCTGGCCCGTGTCCTCGGCGATGACAAACGCGCGCGCCGGCACCACAAGGGCCCCTCGCTCACACGCAACATTGCTTACCTGCTCCTGAATGAAATCGCTGCCACCGGCGACAAGGTGCTGTTTCATTTCGTTGACAGCGACCAGGAGTTCCAGATCACCGTCGGCAGCACGACGGGCGACCGCGAACTCTACGCCATCAACTATTTCCGGGCGCTGGACCAGATATTTTCAAGTACCGACGCCACCGTGCTGACCGGCAAGGTGGTGGGCGATCCGCCGGTCTCGCCCGCGGTGATGGCCGGCAACTTTCTCGCAGACGTCGTCGCCTTCCTGGAGGAAATGGCGACGCTGGACCCCACCCTGCCCTGCCGCCTGCACAGCCCAGGGCGGCACAGCGACGCCGCCGCCTACCACGACATGGCGGCGCTGTTCGGCCTGGCGCCAGCGCCAACACCTCATGCCTACGCCTGCGATCTCCATGGCGCGCATGACCATGGCCGCTGTTTCGATGATTTTTCCGGCAAGCTCGACCGCTTCTTTCATGGCGCACATCCCACCCGCAAGACCTATTACCGGCCTGACGAACCACTCTCCCGGGTGCAGACGGCACGTACCGTCTACACTGGCAATTACGTATTCCGGCCGGCCGGGCTCGATTACTTCATCCCCTTCGCCACGCTCGGATTGCGCATGGCCGGGCCGACGCTGGGCCGTCTCATGCAGGCCGAGCTGGGCCCGCGCTTCGTCTCGGCCAACCTGCCCATGCTGCACCGTCGCACGGTGCGCGCCAGCGGCCGGGCGGAATTCCGACCCGGCCTGGACACGACCGGCGACAAGGTCGATCTCGGCGGCGAATTCGAACGGCAGTTCTACGGTGACGTCATGCTGTTCACCATCGAGCGGCTGTGCGCAACGGGCTATCCGGCCAGGCACCTCGACGAGGCCGAGATCGCCGCCGCCGTCGATGCCACTCATGCCTTTCTGCTCGCACGCTATGAGACGTTGCAGGCTGTCATCCAGACCCGGCTCGACACCCTCGATGGCCTGTTGCACGACCCGGCGCGCTGGTGGAACCGCTCGCCGCGCCACGCTGAGGGTGTCTGCCGCTTCGCCGCCTTCGCCGACAACATTCGCCACAACTTCAGCGCCGCCGGCGGCGGCCCGGTGCAGATTCACGACCCCACGCACCGCGCCAAACGTCTTGCCGACATCGCCGCGGCCATCGCCGCCTATGCCGAGGATCGCCGCGCCTGGGCGGCGCTGCTCGCCTGCCATGGCCACCCTGGGCCGCTCAGTCCAGAAATAACTGCAGGAGGTCGTTGAGATAACGCTGACCACGCGGCGTCGGCCGGATGCGGGTCGGTTCGACCGTCAACAGGCCGAGTGCCACCGCCCGCTCCAGTTCCGGCTCGATGGCCTGGTCAGGCAGGCCCGTGCGCTCGCCGAAGAGCCGGCGCTCGAACCCAGCGTTGAGGCGCAGCGCGTTCATCATGAATTCGAACTTGAGATCGTTGCGGCGCAAGGTGCGCGCATCCACCGGCGGCGTCCCGCCCGCCACCCAGGCCAGATAGTCGCGCGGCAGCTTGGGCCGCGCCTGGCGTACCACCCGGTCGGGGAAGCTCAGTTTGGAGTGGGCACCGGCGCCGATCCCAAGGTAGTCGCCAAAACGCCAGTAATTGAGGTTGTGGCGACACTCGCCGCCCGGCCGGGCATGGGCCGAGGTCTCATAATGCTGATAGCCAGCGCCCGTCAGCGTTTCCTCCAGCCGCTCCTGCATGGCCGCCGCCAGGTCCTCGTCGGGCAGCGCTGGCGGCGCCGCGGCGAAGGCGGTGTTGGGTTCCACGCTCAGGTGATAACAGGATAGGTGTTCAGGGGCATAGTCCAGGGCGTGGCCGAGATCACGCGCCAGATCGTCTGGTGTCTGTCCGGGCAGAGCATACATCAGGTCCAGGTTCACCCGTGCGAACAAGGTCCGCGCCGTGGCGACCGCCGCATGGGCCTCGCGCGCGTCATGCACGCGGCCGAGCGCCCGCAGATGGCGGTCATCGAAACTCTGGATACCGAGCGACAGGCGGTTGACGCCGGCCGCGCGGTAACCACGAAAACGCGCCAGCTCGAAGGTGCCAGGATTCGCCTCCAGAGTGATCTCGGCCCATGGCCGCAACTGCAGGCGGGCGCGCAGCGCCGCGAGCAGGGCATCCACCCCCTCGGCACTGAGCAGGCTGGGTGTGCCACCCCCGAAGAACACCGACTCCACCGGTCGCCCCCATACCTGGGGCAACGCGTGTTCCAAATCGCGCGTCAGCGCCGCCAGGTACTCCGCCTCAGGCAGGTCGCCGCGCAGCGCATGCGAATTGAAATCGCAGTAGGGACACTTGCTGAGGCACCATGGTATGTGGACATACAACGTCAGGGGCGGCAGCGCGGCGCGCCCGCCGGGCGGGTGGACAAGCGCTTGATGCGTCGCTTCAGCCAAGCTGCTTCAGCTTCTCCGCCAACACGCGCAGGGCCTGGCCGCGGTGGCTGACGGCGTTTTTTTCGTCCGCCGCCAGTTCGGCCCCGGTCTTGCCTAATTGCGGTATCAGAAAATGGGGATCGTAACCAAAGCCGCCGTCGCCGCGCGCCGCGTCGATGATCTCGCCGTGCCAGGCCCCCTCGGCGATGATGGGCTGCGGATCGTCGGCATAGCGGACATAGACCATCACGCAGTAATAATGCGCCTTGCGGTTACCGTTGCCCTTGAGCGCCTCGATCAGCTTCTGGTTATTGCGTGCATCCGACTTGGGCTCGCCGGCGTAGCGGGCGGAATAAACGCCGGGCGCGCCGTTGAGGGCATCGACGCAGATACCCGAATCGTCGGCCAGGGCCGGCAGCCCGGTATGGGCGGAGGCGTGGCGGGCCTTGACGATACAGTTCTCGATAAAGGTGACGTGCGGTTCCGGGCACTCAGGCACGCCAAAGCAGCCCTGCGGCATGGCCTCAAAGGCGAGGGGTTGCAGGATGTGCTGGATCTCGCGCAGCTTGCCGGGGTTATTGGAGGCAATGACGATCGTTTTCATGCTGTTAGGGCCTCTTTTTGCATATCGATGAGTCGGGCGATGCCGGCCTGCGCCAGGTCGAGCAGGGTCTCAAGCTCGGCGCGCGAGAATGGCGCCCCCTCGGCGGTGCCCTGCACCTCGATGATGCCGCCGCTGCCGGTCATCACCACGTTCATGTCGGTGTCACAGTCGGAGTCCTCGGCATAATCCAGGTCCAACACCGGCAGGCCCTGGTAGAGGCCGACCGACACCGCCGCCACGTGCTCGCGGATGACCGAGGCTGGCAGACGACCCGAGCGCACCAGCCAATCGACGGCGTCGTGCACCGCCACCCAGGCGCCGGTGATGCTGGCGGTACGGGTGCCGCCGTCGGCCTGGATGACATCGCAATCGACATGCAGGGTGCGTTCCCCCAGCCTGGCCAGGTCCACGGCGGCGCGCAGGCTGCGGCCGATGAGACGCTGGATCTCCTGTGTGCGACCACTCTGCTTGCCGCGCGCCGCCTCGCGGTCGGTGCGAGTGTGAGTGGCGCGCGGCAACATGCCATATTCGGCGGTGAGCCAGCCCGCGCCCGTGCCCTTGACGTGGGGCGGCACCTTTTCCAGCACGCTGGCGGTGCATAGCACCTTGGTGTCGCCGCATTCGATCAGCACGGCGCCCTCGGCGTGCTTGGTATAACGGCGGCTGAGGCGGACGCGGCGCAACTGTCCGGGTTGCCGGCCGGAAGGGCGGCGGCTTGACTCATGCTCGCTCATTTGCGCTCCAGGTTGTGTTTTTCCAGGGCCGCCTGTATCTCGGCGATGGCCTGATCGATCTCGCCATCGCTCAAAGTCTGCAGCCGCGGCGCGTTTTCCAGATCACGCAGTTCCGTGGTGAAGCCGTCCAGGCCCAAATCGCTCAAGGTGCCTGGCGTCTCCAGCAAATCCTCGCCACAGCGCAAGGCGATCGCGGACAGGTTGTCGCCATCATCGCCGCCCCGGTATTCGGCGTGATCGAGCAGGTGGACAAGCGCCTCGCGCAGCGGATAGACGCGCAGCGTGCCCTGCATCTCATCGTCCTTGAGCGTGGTCCAGAAACCGTCGGTGGCCAGCAGCAGCACATCGCCGTTGTTCAGCACCGTCACCGGCGACAGATCGATATTTGGCAGGATATAGCCGCCGACGCTGTTGTAGAGCTTGTTGCGGTCGGGGTGTCCGGCTACTTCATCCTCGGTGATGAGACCATCGTCGAGCATGTGCTGCACGGCGGAATGGTCGCGCGTGCGTCGCACCAGGCCGTCGCGGCCAAAGTGGTAGAGCCGGGAATCGCCGACATGCGCCCATTGGGCGTGATCGGCCTGGACGACGCAGATGACACAGGTGGTCCGCGGCGAGTCCTTCATCTTGTGCTTGATGGCGTATTCGTTGATGGCCTCGTGCGCCGTATAGATGCCGTCCAGCAGGAACTCGGTAATATCCTCCAGGCGCGGTTTGGCCAGCTTACCGAACATGTCGAGCAGGGTGTCGGTCAGCAACTGGGCCGCCACCTCGCCATGGGCATGACCGCCCATGCCGTCGGCCAGAACCATGACGATGGCATCCTGGGTATAGGCGTGGCCGATCCGGTCCTGGTTAACCTGGCGCCCGCCCTGACGGCTTTCCTGATAGAGCGTGTATTTCATAACGACTTGATCAACCTGTCCTTGATCACTTCCAGCAACGAGGGCTTGGGCGGCTTGGCATGTTTCGGCACCAGTTCCATCAGGCGCCGCTGCACGGAAAACACGCTTTGTGGCCGTTCCGTGTACGTCAGTCGCAGCAGGCTGTCTATCAATGCCAGGAACTCCGGCGAATACACCTCTGCGAACATCTTCACCGCCGGCACCAACCTGTCATCCTGCAGCCGCTCATTGGCAGGGGGCGGCGGGCGCCGGGCGATGCAGGCATACATGCTGGCGCCGACGCCATAGATATCCGTCCATGGCCCCAGCCGGTCGCGCTTATTATATTGTTCCGGCGCGGCGAAGCCGGGAGTATACATGGGTATCTGCTTCTGATCGCCGGCCAGGGCCTGGCGGGCGGCACCGAAATCGATCAACACCGGCGAGCCGTCCTGGCGGATGTAGATGTTGGATGGCTTGATGTCGAAGTGCAGCAACCGCTGGGCATGAATCTCGCGCAGGCCGTTGAGCAAATAGATGAATACCCCACGGATGAAACCTTCCCGCATAGGTTCATCCTTCATCTCGTAGATATGGCGTTGCAGGGTCTTGCCGCGCTCATACTTCATGACCATATACACGGTATCGTTGGCGCGGAAGAAGTTGACCACCTCCACCACATTCGGATGGCGAATGCGGGCAAGCGTGCGGCCCTCGTCGAAAAACAGCTTCATGCCGTGGCGAAACGGCTTCTCCTTCGACTCGGTGAGCGGGGTGACCCGTCCCGTTTCGTCCCGGCGCACCATCCCTTCCGGCAGGTATTCCTTGATGGCCATGGCCCGGCCCTCCATGTCGTGAGCCAGGTAAACCATGCTGAAACCGCCGCCACCGATCTTGCGATCGACCACGTAATCGCCGAGGTGATAGCCGGAAGGCAGGGGTGCGGTGGTTTGTTCGGCCATGTAAGCCCGGTATGATGGCAGCCGTTGAATATTGCTCGAAGCATAACGAAATCGTGGCTCAGTTGCACAGTATGACCGGCTTTGCCGCCGCTTCCGCCGACCTCGACAGCGGCCTCATCACCCTCGAACTGCGCGCAGTGAATTCGCGCTTTCTCGACCTCTCCTTCCGTATGGGCGAGGACCTGCGCCCGCTCGAACCCGCCATCCGCGAACGTCTCAACGAGACCATCAAACGTGGCAAGGTGGAATGCCGGGTCAACTTCACTCCGCGCCAAGCCAGCCAATTGCCGGCCGCACCCAATGCCGCACTGCTGGCGCAACTGGCGCGACTGTGCGCACAGGTCAGACAGGTCATTCCCGATGCGGCTCCGCCCGGCGCGACAGAGATACTGCGCTGGCCCGGCATGCTCGGCGACACCGCCGGCCAGCCTGAGCAACTGCAGGCCGCCGCCCTGGCCTTGCTGCAGGATGTTATTGGCGAGTTCAACGCCAGCCGCGCCCAGGAAGGAGCGAAACTGGCGCGGATACTCCTGCAGCGGGTCGCGGCCATGCGCGAACTGGTGACGGCTTTGCGGCCGCGCACCGCCGCCATCGTGGCGGCCTTCCAGGAAAAAATCACCCGTCGCATGCAGGAGATACTGCAATCGGCGGAACACGAACGCATCCACCAGGAGGTGGCCCTGTTCGCCCAGAAGATCGACGTGGACGAGGAACTGGACCGTCTCGCCACCCACCTGGATGAAGTCGAACGCGTTATCAAACAGGGCGGCGCCGCCGGCAAGCGGCTGGATTTCCTGATGCAGGAACTGCACCGGGAGGCCAACACCCTGGGCGCCAAATCAGTCTCGCTCGAACTCACCCAGACTTCTCTGGAACTCAAGGTATTGATCGAGCAAATGCGCGAACAGGTGCAGAATTTGGAGTAATGCGGTGGACACGGCAGCCTCGACAACCACCGGAGTAAAATAAGTCAAGCCTAGTGCCAAAGAAGGCGGTTCGACGTTTGATCCAGGTGCAAGCCCCGCCACCCAACGAAACTCCAAACTTATTTCATCATGCCCGGTAACCTATTCATTGTCACCGCCCCCTCCGGCGCCGGTAAATCCAGCCTGGTGCAGGCCATGCTCGCCGCCGACCCCGGATTGCGTCTGTCTGTTTCCTACACCACGCGGGCGCCGCGCCCCGGCGAGGTGAACGGCGTGCATTACCACTTCGTCGATCTGGAGGGCTTCCGTGAGCGGCTTTTGCGCGGCGATTTTCTCGAAAGCGCGGAAGTCTATGGCAATTATTACGGCACCTCCCAGAGCTGGATCGAGCAACAGACACGTGAAGGCCACGACATCCTGCTGGAGATTGACTGGCAGGGTGCCGCCCAGGTTCGCAAGCTGTTCCCGGAAGCGGTCAGCCTGTTCATCCTGCCGCCCTCGCTGGCGGAACTCAAACGCCGGCTGGAAGGCCGCGGCCAGGATGCCGCCGAGGTCATAGACCGACGCTTGGCCGCCGCGCAAGCGGACATCGCCCAGGCCTACTCCTTCGATTACCTGGTGGTCAATGATCACTTCGAGGCGGCCCTGGCCGACATCCAGGCCATCGTCCACGCCCGCCGTCTCAGCATACGCAATCAGATGCAACGACTGGCGCCCCTGCTCGGCGCCCTGCTCGGCCAGACCTGAGCTCTCGTCAACCTGCCAAAGCGACCGGGTTCGGGCTAAAATCCCTCCTGTCCCGCCACTTATTTTTCTGGAGAATGTCATGGCCCGTGTCACCGTGGACGATTGCATCCACCATATCCCCAACCGCTTCGAGATGACGCTGACCGCCGCCGTCCGCGCCCGCCAGATATCGATCGGGGCCACCCCCAAGGTTGAAGCGAACCGGGACAAGCCGTCCGTTATCGCCTTGCGCGAGATCGCCGAGGGCCTGATCGGTCCCGACATCTTGAGCAAAGCCGGCGCCTGAGCGAGAAGACCTGGGCCAGCCGCCCTGACCGCCATGGTCCAGGAACCTCGGCCCCGAACAGCCCGCGCCGAAGCGGCAGCGGGCCAGCCTGTCGCGCCTACCGTGCCGGCGGATGGCACGGACATTGCCAGCATCGCCCCCTATCTCAAGCCCGACGAGGCCGAGTTGCTGCGCCGGGCTCATGCCTTCAGCGCCCGGGCCCATGCCGGCCAGTTCCGCCGCGGCGGCGAGCCCTATATCACGCATCCCATGGCGGTGGCGAAAACCCTGGCGGACTGGCGCATGGACTCCCAGACCCTGGCCGCGGCCCTGCTCCATGACGTGGTCGAAGATACCGGCACCAGCCATGAGGACATCAAGACCCACTTCGGCGAAGCCGTGGCCAACCTAGTGAACGGTGTCACCAAGCTCGACCAGCTCCAGTTCGAGAGCAAGAAACACGCTCAGGCCGAGAATTTCCGCAAGATACTCCTGGCCATGGCGCGCGATATCCGGGTCATCCTGATCAAGCTGGCCGATCGACTGCACAACATGCGCACCCTGGAGGCCATGTCATCGGAACAGCGCCGGCGCATCGCCCTGGAAACCCTCGACATCTATGCCCCCATCGCCAATCGCATGGGGCTCAACGCGCTCTACCACGAACTGCAGGAGCTGGCCTTCCGTCACCTGCATCCAACCCGCTATCGTGTACTGGAGAAGGCCGCCCGTGCCCATGGCGACCGTCAGGAGGCTTTGGACAAGATCCGCCAGGCGATTGTCACCAAACTCAGCGAGTGCGGCATCGAGTGTGATGTCTATGGGCGCGAGAAGCACCTCTACAGCGTCTACCGCAAGATGCAGGAAAAACACCTGGCATTTACCGAGGTGTCCGATATTTACGGCTTCAGGGTGATCGTCGCCGACATTCCAACCTGTTATCTCGCCCTGGGCACCCTGCACGGCCTGTACAAACCTATCCCCGGAAAGTTCAAGGACTACATCGCCATCCCCAAAGCCAACGGTTACCAGTCCCTGCACACCACCCTGTTCGGCCCACTCGGCACACCGCTTGAGGTGCAGATCCGCACGCGCGACATGCACCGGCTGGCCGAGGCCGGCATCGCCTCGCATTGGATGTACAAGACCGGCGGGGCCGGCCTATCCGAGGCCCAGCGCATGACGCACCAGTGGCTGCAAAGCCTGCTCGACATCCAGGCCGACAGCCGCGATTCGGTGGAATTTCTCGAACACATCAAGGTGGATCTATTCCCGGACGAGGTCTACGTCTTCACACCGCGCGGCAAGATCATGGCGCTGCCACGCCAGGCCACCGCCATCGATTTCGCCTATGGCATCCACACCGACATCGGCAATCACTGCGTCGCCGCGCGCATCAACGGCGACTACATGCCACTATCCACGCCGCTCAGAAACGGCGACCGGGTGGAGATCATCACCACCGACAGCGCCCGCCCCAACCCGGCCTGGATCCATTTCGCCGTCACCGGCAAGGCCCGCGCCCATATCCGCAGCGCGCTCAAACACGCCAATCGGCACGAATCCGAGATACTCGGCCTGCAATTGCTCAACCAGGCCCTGCGCGGCCTCGGCGTCAACCCGAACGATGTGGATGCCGCCCGCTGGGAACAATTGCACAAACTCAGCGGCCGCAGCCGCTCCGACATACTGATGGAGATCGGCCTGGGCAAGAAGCTGGGGGTGATGGTGGCGCGCCAGTTGCTGGCGCGCGAGGCCGACACCACACCACGGGTGGCCGGCCCAATGCTCATCCACGGATCCGAAGGCGTCGCCGTCCGCCTGGCCAAGTGCTGCCGGCCTATCCCCGGCGACCCCATCATCGGCCAGATCAAAAAGGAACAGGGGCTCATCATCCACACCCACGACTGCCCGCAGGTGCGCCATTACCGCGAGGACCCCGACAAATGGGTGGACGTGGAATGGGAACCGGACCTCGGCAAGGTCTTCGACGTCAGCATACGCATCACCGTAATCAACGCCCGCGGCGTGCTCGCCAAGGTCGCCGCCGCCATCGCCGGCGAGGGTTCCAACATCGACGACGTGCGCATGGAGGAAGAGGGCGGCGAATACACCAACCTGTTCTTCACCGTGCAGGTGCAGAATCGGGTTCACCTCTCCCGTCTCATGCGCGCCCTGCGCAGCCTGCGCGAGGTCAGCCGCATCGCCCGCCTCAAAGGCGGTCAGGAAGGCCACTCCGCCAACATCATTTGAAAGGACGCCCATGTCCAAGGACATCATCACCACGCGCGCCGCACCGCAGGCCATCGGCACATACTCACAGGCCGTGAGGGCCGGCAGCACCGTCTACCTGTCCGGGCAGATCGGTCTCGATCCCGCCACCATGCAATTGGTGGACGGCATCGAGGCACAGGTGCATCGGGTCTTCGCCAACCTCGCGGCCGTCTGCGTCGCGGCCGGCGGCGGCCTCGGCGACATCGTCAAGATCAACCTCTATCTCACCGACCTCACCCACTTCGCCAAGGTCAACGAGATCATGGCACAGTACTTCAGCCAGCCCTATCCGGCCCGCGCCGCCGTCGGCGTGGCCAGCCTGCCGCGTGGCGCTCTGGTGGAGGCGGACGCCGTGCTGGTGCTCGGCTGACCAGGCGCCGGCATGACCAACATAACCGATCCGCGCCTGGCCCGAATCGTTTATGGCAGCACCCGCGACGGCATCCTCATCGCTGACGCCGATAACCGCATCATCGACGTCAATCCCGCCTTCACCCGCATCACCGGCTACCGCCCCGAGGAGGTGCTCGGCCAATCGCCCAGCCTGCTCAAGTCCGGCCGCCACGATGACGCCTTTTATCGGACCATATGGGAAAGCCTGCGGCAGACTGGCAGCTGGCAGGGTGAGATCTGGGACCGACGCAAGAATGGCGACATCTGTCTGGAGATTCTCACCATCACGGCAGTCAAGGATGAGACCGGCAAGGTCGGCCGCTACATCGCCGTTTACACCGACAGCGGGCGGGGCCAGGCCTTGCCGAACGCGCTCGCCCCAGTGGCCGCCGTCCCCCGCCCGGCCGCGGTCAGCCAGACCAGGCTGACCGACTATCTGGCGGAGGCCATCGCCCAGGCCGACCGTGACAACCTGCTGCTGGCGGTCATCTGCCTCGACCTCGATCATTTCAAGAGCGTCAACGACCGCTATGGCGATGCGGTCGGCGACCACCTGCTGCTGGAAACGGCCATCCGCCTGCGCCAAACCCTGCGTGCCGTCGATACCGTCGCCCGCATCGCCGATACCGACACCCGTCCCGGCGATACGGTGGCCCGTACCGGCGGCGACGAATTCGTCCTGATCGTCACCGGCCTGCCCAATCTGGACGTGCTCGAACAGTTCACCCAGCGCATCCTGAAACTGGTGGCTCAGCCCAGCCGCATCGATGGCCATGAGCTTGCGCTCACAGCCAGCCTGGGCATCACGGTCTATCCATTGGATGCGGCCGATCCCGGCACCCTGCTGCGCCACGCCGACCAGGCCATGTACCAGGCCAAGGAATCGGGGCGCAACCGCTACCACCTGTTCGATACCGAACGCGACCAGCAGGCGCACAGTCGCCGCCTGCTGGTGCAAAGGCTGCACTCCGCCCTCACCGACGACGCACTGGAGCTTTACTACCAACCCAAGGTCAATCTGCGCACCGGCAAGGTGATCGGTCTGGAGGCCCTGTTACGCTGGCGTCATCCGGAAGAAGGCCTTTTGCCGCCTGCCGAATTTCTCCCTCAGGTCGAGCATGACGACCTCATCGTCGAAATCGGCGAATGGGTTGCCGGCACGGCCCTGCGCCAACTATCGAGCTGGCGCGGGCAGGGGCTCACAACCAAAGTCAGCATCAACGTGGCCGCCCGGCAATTGCTGCGCGGCGACTTCTGCGACCGTCTGCGCGACCGTTTACGCCGGTTCCCCGAGATTCCGCCCGGCAGCCTCGAACTGGAAATACTGGAGTCCTCCGCCATCGACAACACCGCCCATGTCCGCGCCATCATGGAGGACTGTCACGCCCTGGGCATCAGCTTCGCCCTGGACGACTTCGGTGCCGGCTACGCCTCCCTATCCTACCTCAGGGATATCCCCGCCGACGTGCTCAAGATCGACCAATCCTTCATCCGCGACATCCTCGACAACGCCGATGACCTCGCCTTGGTGGAAGGGATCATCGGGCTTGCCGTTGCCTTCCGCCGCATCGTGGTGGCGGAGGGTGTGGAAACGACCGAACAGGGTGTGCTGCTGATGCGCCTCGGCTGCGATCTGGCTCAGGGCAACGGTATCGCCCTGCCGCTGCCGGCGGCACGGGTGCCCGGCTGGATCGCCGGCTTCAAACCGGACCCGCAGTGGGCGCTTTGGGCCGATACCCAATGGGAGATGGAGGATTTCCCGCTCCTGGTGGCCCAGTACGACCACCTCAATTGGGTACGGCGAGTGGCCATGCACATCGGTGGCGGCCTTCAAAAACTGAGCAAGGCAGAACTCACCGATAAGCGCCAGTGCCGTTTCGGCCATTGGTACTACGGCCATGGCATGACGCGCTATGGCCACCTCCCGGCCTTTCGCGAGCTGGAGGCCATCCACGCCCGCGTGCACGAGGTCGGCCCCGAGGTGCTGCGGCTGCGCGCCGCCGGCCAGGTGGAGGCGGCACACGCCCGCATGCGCGAATTGCTGACGCTAAAAGACGCCATGCTCGGCGGCCTCGCCAAACTACAAACCCTCGTCGCGCACAAGCCTCATTGACACCCGTCATCGCCATCACCATGGCCAAACCCGCGAGTCCGCTACCCGTTCATGCCCGGCTCGGTTACGCCAATGCCGAGGCGCTGACCCTGCATCTGCCCCTGCGCTACCAGGACGAGACCCGCCTCACCTGCCTGCATGACGCCCGGCCGGGCGAGACTGTGCAACTGCAGGGCCGCGTTGTCCGCCATGAGGTCAGCCGACGGCCGCGGCCGCAATTGCTGGTCACCTTGCAGGAGGTGGGCAGCGGAGAGATATTCCATTTCCGTCTGCTGCACTTCTACCCCAACCAGCTCGCCCAATTGCAGGTCGGCGCGCCGATTCGCCTGCAGGGCGAGATCCGGTCAGGATTTTTCGGCGCCGAGATGGTCCACCCGCACTGGCACGTCTGCCCGCCCGAGCGGCCGCTGCCCACCACCCTGACGCCGGTCTATCCGACAGTGGCGGGTCTGGCGCAAGCGCGCCTGCGGCAAGCCATTGCCACCGCCCTGGCCACGACCGACCTGAGCGACAGCCTGCCGGCAGCGATCATCGAACGACTGCAACTGCCCACGTTCGCCGCCGCCCTGCATACCCTGCATGCGCCGCCGGCCGACATCAGCCTGGTCGATCTGGAGCAGCGCTCTCACCCCGCCTGGCGGCGCATCAAATTCGATGAGCTGCTGGCGCAGCAACTGGCATTGCGGCTATACAGCCGTAAACGGCATGCCCAGGCCGCACCCGTTCTCGATGATGGGGCCGGGCTCGCGCCGCGGCTGCTAGCCGCCCTGCCCTTCCCCCTGACCGCCGCGCAGCAACGCGTACTGCAAGAAATCCGCGCCGATCTCGGCCAGCCGTACCCCATGCATCGTCTGTTGCAAGGCGATGTCGGCTGCGGCAAGACCTGCATGGCCGCCCTGGCGGCCCTGCTGGCGGTGGGCAGCGGCCACCAGGCGTCCGTCATGGCCCCCACCGAGATATTGGCGGAACAGCTCTATCTCAAGTTCAGGGAATGGCTGGCGCCGCTCGCCATCCCCGTGGTCTGGCTGGCAGCCGCCCTCAAGGGCAAGGAGAAACGCCAGGCGCTGGCGGCCATCGCCGCCGGCGAGGCGGCCGTGGCGGTGGGCACCCATGCCCTGTTCCAGGAGGGTGTCGCCTTCAAGTCGCTCGCCCTGGCCATCGTCGATGAACAACACCGCTTCGGTGTCGAACAGCGCCTCGCGCTGCGGGCAAAGGGCATGGCCAATGACGCCTTGAACGTGCCGCACCCCGCC
Source organism: Hydrogenophilales bacterium (assembly GCA_037439465.1). GTDB lineage: Bacteria > Pseudomonadota > Gammaproteobacteria > Burkholderiales > Thiobacillaceae > Parasulfuritortus. Next base: position 43,879 of record JBBIVX010000016.1, read on the forward strand.
CCCAGCACCCCGCATCTATTGATGATGTCCGCCACCCCCATACCGCGCAGTCTGGCCATGAGTTACCTTGCCGACCTCGACGTTTCCATCATCGACCAATTGCCGCCGGGCCGGCAAGCCATCGCCACGCGAGTGCTTGGCAACGCCCGCCGCGCCGAGGTAATCGCCCGGCTGCGCAACTATTGCCGCGATGGCGCCCAGGCCTACTGGGTCTGTCCGCTGATCGAGGGCTCCGAGAAGAGTGATTTGACGGCCGCCATCGATGCCCACGCCGAGCTGACCGCGGCCCTGCCCGGACTGCGCATCGGCCTCGCCCACGGCCGCCTCAAGGCCGATGAAAAGGCAGCTGTCATGGCCCGTTTCAAGGCCGGAGAGATCGACATACTGGTGGCCACCACGGTCATCGAGGTCGGTGTGGACGTGGCCAATGCCAGTCTGATGGTGATCGAACACGCCGAACGTCTGGGCCTGGCCCAACTGCACCAGTTGCGCGGCCGGGTGGGGCGCGGCCAGCGCGCCTCGTCCTGCCTGCTGCTTTATGGCGAACCCCTGTCCGACATGGCGCGGCAGCGCCTGAGCATCATCCGGGAAAACAACGACGGCTTCGCCATCGCCCGCGAGGACCTCCGCCTGCGCGGCCCCGGCGAGTTCCTCGGCGCCCGCCAATCGGGTGCCCCCCTACTGCGCTTCGCCGCCCTGGAGACAGATGGCAACCTGCTGGACGAGGCCCGCGCCGCCGCTTCCGACCTGTTGCACGGCGCCCCCGCCGTCGTCGATCGTCACCTCGCCCGCTGGTTACCCAACGGCGCCGAATTCCTCAAGGCCTGAGCCACTGCCATGACCCGCTCCAACCCTGCCACAGGCTTCCATTTACTCATCATCGGCGATGAGATCCTGTCCGGTAAACGACGCGACCGGCACTTCGACAAGGTCAGGGAAATCCTCAGCACACGCGGTCTCGGCCTCGCCCAAGTAAGCTACCTGGGTGACCAACGCGAGCGTCTGACCGGCTTTCTGCGCCACTGTTTCGCCAGCGACGACATACTGCTCAGTTGCGGCGGAATCGGCGCCACTCCCGACGACCACACCCGACAGGCCGCCGCCGCAGCACTGGGTGTGCCGCTGCGCCTGCACCCCGAGGCGAGAGCGCTGATCGCCGCCAGCGCCCTGACAGTGGGTCAGCCGGTCACCGCCGAGCGTCTGCGCATGGGTGAATTTCCAGAGGGCGCCATTCTCATCCCCAACCCCATCAACCAGGTGCCCGGTTTTTCCCTCGGCCGGCACCACTTCGTGCCGGGTTTTCCCGAGATGGCCTGGCCGATGCTCGAATGGGTACTCGATACCTGCTATCCGGCCTTGGGCAAAGGCGTCCCGGCGAGGGAACGCAGCCTGATCGTGGCCGGCCTGGCCGAGGCCACACTGACGCCGTTGATGGAAGACGTGGAACGGGCTTGGCCGGATCTCAAGATATTCAGTCTACCCATACTCAACCTGGAACACCCGGACGATTACCGCATCGAACTCGGCGTCAAAGGCCGCGCCAGCAGCTTGGATGACGCCTTCAACCGATTGCGCGCCGGGGCGCTGATGCTGGGAGGCCGCATCGAATGAGGCGGACCGGGTGTGAAACATCTTGTTACCCTCCGCTTACAACTTGCCCATCCGGACGACAAGCCAGTCACTATGCTGAGAGGGTATGAGAGGAGTGGAAGGTCTTCTTGAAGTTTGAGTAAAGGGTATTTTCCTATGCACACATTATCTCAACCCGCATATTTACTATTCAGGCCAGCGCTGGTTAGCGGTTGGCGGGGATGGGTGTCGGTTCCCATCCTGGGTGTGATGCTCGGCGCATGCGCCACGCCAGCGGGCGACTATGCCAGCGCGCCCGCGCCGGTGCAGTTGCCGCCCACCCAGGTGTACTTCTACCCGGCAGCCGGGCAGACCCCGGCGCAGCAGGACAGGGATCGTTACGAATGTTATGTCTGGGCGGTGCGGCAGAGCGGCTTTGACCCCAGCCGGCCGCAAGTGCCGCCGGCTCCGCGCGTGGAGGTGGTCCCCGTGCCGCCCACCGGTGAGGGCGCGGCGCTGGGCGCCGTCAGTGGCGCCATCCTTGGCGCGGCGGTATCGCGTCCGCACGATAGCGGCAGCGGCGCGATCATCGGCGCCGTTCTGGGCACCATGGTCGGTGCCAGCGCGGACGCCGCCCGTGCCCAACAAGCCGAGCAGATACGAGAAAGCCGAGACCGCCGTGATCTGCGACGTTATAGCCAGGTCGAGCGACGCGCCGCCGACTACCGGCGCGCCATGGCCGCCTGCCTGGAAGGGCGCGGCTATACCGTGCATTGATATGCGCGTCCAACCCTGAGTGAGGAGCCACCCATGCTGATCCACCGCCCCACCAAGACCCGCCTCATAGTGGCCGTGTTATTGAGTTTTGGCCTATCCACCGTCGCCGCCGAACCGCCGCGCTGGGAAGGTGCACGCCGCGACGATGGCGCTCGTCACGATGATCGCGCCCGCCGCGATGACGGCGCCCGCCGTGACTCTGCCCACCGGAGCAATCCACCGCCCCGGCTGGAGCCGGGCTATCGGCTGGACGTGCGCCATCGTCACGACCGCTATTACCCGCCACGCGGAGCGTATGTGGACAGGCTGCCGCCGCATCCGCTCGAGATACGCCATCACGATAGCCACTATTATTTCCACGGCGGCGTGTGGTACCGCCCATCCGGGCCGCATTTCGTCGTGGTGACACCCCCCCTCGGGCTTGGCGTCTCAGTGCTCCCGCCCTACTACACCACCCTATGGATCGGCGGCCTGCCCTATTACTATGCCGACGAGGTCTACTATGCCTGGCGGCCGGAGCGACGCGAATATGTGGTGGTCGAGCCTCCCGCGGACGTGGAAACCTACACGCCACCGCCAGAGCCGGAGCAGTTGTTCATCTATCCGGGTCAGGGCCAGGACGAGGCGCAGATTGCCACGGATCGTTACGAATGTCATCGCTGGGCAGCAAACCAGGCCGGTTTCGACCCGGTGCAGCCCCCCGCGGAACTGACGATTTCTGAAGTGGAGATCAAGCGCGCCGATTACCAGCGCGCCACCAGGGCCTGCCTGGAGGCGCGCGGCTACAGCGTCAGATAAGCAAGACAGCGGCCCGCTCCGGCCGGCCGCTCAATATTGGTCAGCCATCCATTCGTCGAGCGGCGCGCAGGCATCCTGCCGCGGGCGGCGGCTGTCATCCAGCAGGGGAGTCAGGCAGACATATTCGTTACCGGCTTCATCGTGCAGGTTGCTGAGCGGTATGCCATAAAGGGTTTCGTAACCGCCCGTCTCCATTATGATGAATTCGTAATCCTCACCCACGCTGACATCTATCTGACCGCCATTGCCGAGGCCATATTTGGCCCACCAGCTGGCCTCATCCGCGCCCGCGAAGGCAGGCGAGAATTCATGCGTGTCGAGCCGATGCCAGGAAACGATCGCCGGTTGCCGGAAATTGCTGGCCCGCGCCCGCGCCAGCGCCAATTGGCTGGCCGCATTGAAATCGATATGTTCGTTCGGGTAATGCACATGCAGATTGATCATGATTGCTCCTTCACGCTGGTGACCGGATAGGCCCGACCCGCTTGCCGCCCCTGCCTCTTTGCATCCGCTGCGGCGGCACCGCCCCCCTCTCGAACCGTGGACTTTGTCGGTTACGCCCACTTAGTTGACTTATTCAGTCTAGTATTTGCCGCGGCACGTGCAAGTTTTATTTGCGTGTGCCGCCAGCTCGCTGAACGAGCGCGGGCAGTCTCTTCTTCACACAACCAAGATCGGCCGCCAACGCGGCCTGACGCACCGCTTCGATGGCCCTGGGGCGCGGATAGCTCTTACGCCAGGCGATGGAGACCAAGCGCGATGGCGGCGCTTCCCTGAATGGCCGCAACACCATCAGCGCCGCATCGGCCTTGGACCAGCGCGTGGCCGTGCAGGGCAAGACCGTCACGCCGACACCACTGGCAACCATGTAGCGGATCGTCTCAAGCGACGAGCCCTCTAGCGTCTTGGCAAGGCCGCCGCTGGCAGTGCGATTGAGTGCCGGGAAGGCTTGCAATACCTGATCGCGAAAACAGTGACCGGTGCCCAGAAGCAGCATGGTCTCCGCTTCCAGATCGGCGTTGCTGATCGATTTCTTCTTGCAGAGGGGGTGCGCCGCCGGCAGGGCGACCTGAAACGGTTCGTCGTACAAGGCCAGGGCCAGCAGACCGGGGTCCTCGACCGGCGTGGCGACGATCATGGCGTCAATCTCGCCCTTGCGCAGTTTCTCGGTCAGCACCCTGGTGTAGTTTTCCTCCAGCAGGAGCGGCATCTGCGGCGCGCTGCGGTTCATCTCGGGTATAAGCCCGGGCAGGAGATAAGGCGCGATGGTATAGATGACGCCCAGTCTGAGCGGACCGGCCAGATCGTCCCTGGACGCCGCCGCCTGGTCCTTGATGCCATCCACCAGTTCGAAGATACGGGCCGCCGCCTCCAACACCCGCTCGCCGGGCGGCGTGATGCTGACATCGCCACCGCCGCCGCGTTCGAACAACACGACACCAAGTTCTTCCTCCAGCTTTCTGATCGCCACGGAGAGGGTCGGCTGCGCCACGAAACAGCACTCGGCGGCGCGACCGAAATGGCGTTCACGAGCGACGGCAAGCACATACTTTAGTTCGGTGAGTGTCATGCGTAGGCCAGTTTCATCAAGAAGGACGATCTCCGGCCTCAGGCCGCGTAGACATGGCGCCGACTGTAAGGGTAAGCAGCCAGGCCGGCCTCGCCCGGCCGGCCGGCCAGTATCTGGAACAGTGCCAGCCAGTTGCGCTCGAAGGCATAGGCCGCACCGGCCATGTAGATACGCCAGATGCGATAGCGCTTCTCACCAATCAGATGCAGCGCCTCGTCCGCGTGCGCCTCCAGGCGCCGCACCCAGCTCCATAGTGTACGGGCGTAATGCGGTCGCAGGTTCTCCGCATCAAGCGGCTCCAGGCCGGCCGCGGCTATCTCCCGCATCACATCGGAGATATGCACCAGTTCGCCGCCGGGAAACACGTACTGCTCGACGAATTCGGAAATGTCGCTGCCCAGGCCCTGCGTGCGCAGCGCCACAGAGGTGATACCGTGGTTGAGTACCAGCCCGCCGGGACGCAACAGACGCTGTATCTTGGCGAAATAGGCAGTTAGGTTGCGACGGCCGACATGCTCGAACATGCCGACGCTGGCAATCTTGTCGAAAGGGGCCTTTTCTGGCACGTCACGGTAATCGATGAGGCGCACCTCGACCCGACCAGCCAGACCGCGCTGGCGGATTGCCGCCGCCACATGCGCACGCTGCTCCTCTGACAGCGTGACGCCCAGGGACTGGACGCCGTAGTGTTCCGCCGCCCACAGTATCAGGGCGCCCCAGCCGCAGCCGATGTCCAGCAATCGTTCCCCGGGCTTGAGCATGAGTTTGCGGCAGATGAGATCGAGTTTTCTCTCCTGGGCGGTATCGAGGTCGTCCTCGGGATGCTCGAAGTAGCCGCAGGAATAGACCCTGTTCTTGTCCAGCCAAAGGCCGTAAAAATCGTTTGAAATATCATAGTGATAGTTGATATTGCGCCTGTCGCGGCGACGGGTGTGGCGCCACCAGCGCCAGTCGGTGCCGCCAGGACTGTCAGCGCAAGCATCGGTCTGACAGAGTGCACGGCCCAGTTCGAGAATGTCGCGGGCGTCGCCGTCGAGGTCGATCCAGCCTTCGACATAAGCACGCGCCAGGCTGCCCAGGCTCGGCTTGGTCATGGCTGGCAGCGCCTTGGGGCCGTTGGCGTGGATGTGCACTCTCGCCGCCGGCGCCCCCACCACCTCACCATTCCACAGGTGGAGGGCGATAGGCAGACCTTCGAGTCTATTGCGGAACGTCTTGAGCAGAACGGCCTTCAGCATCACATCTCCATGCACCCGGCCAGACCGGCGCGCTCAGTCGAGGTCGTTGGCCAGCGAGTCACGCACGTTACCGGGCACTTCTAAAGCCACAGTGTATTCCGGATGCCCAATGCCGGCCCGGAGGGTGGCGCCCGCCTTCACTGCCGCGCACATTGCCGGACTCAACTCAAAGCGCAAAAAGTGGACCGAGGCGGTCTTGTCCGGGCTGCGGCGGTCGAGATCCTCATTGGCGATGGGATAGATCCGGTCATGACCCGCCACCTGCAACCAGACCGTGTCCTCGATGCCGAGCAGCCTGGCGAGCGCCCGGCGACGCTCCTCGGCCTCGGCATATTCCAGCATGAAGGTGGCCTTCCAATTGTGCCCGTCTGGGATGAGCGGGTTATATACGTCAAGTTCGTCCTGGATCGGCCCTGGCTCGAACATGCGCTCCAGGCGCAGCATTTCCTGCACCTGGTACTGCATGGTCAGCGCGTCCTCGAAATAGAGCGTGGCATGCTCGCCCAGCGCCAGGCGGCGGTCCTTCTTGTGGGCCATCACTTTGGCGCGAAACTGCGGCCGCAGGCGGGCGTATTGTTCCAGACTGTAGAGGTTTTCATGAGTCAGCATGGCGTCTCCTGCAAATTCAAATGCCATAGGCCTTGCGGATCAGGCTGATGGGATGCTCCGGCACCGTGCCGTCGGCACGGGCGTGGCCAATGTGATGCCCGGCCATGGCGCAATCGCTGCCGTAATGGTCGGGCCGGGCCTGGTTGACGCGAGCCACCACCGGTTTGACGATTTTCATGGCGAAGGCGTGGAATTCCTTCTTCACCGCGTATGTACCGTCGTGACCGGAACAGCGCTCGATGCTGTCAACCTCCGTGCCGGGGATGAGCGCCAGCATCTCCCTGGTCTTGGGGCCGATGTTCTGCACCCTTTGATGACAGGCGGCGTGGTAGGCCACCTTGCCCAAACCCTGCCTGAAGTCGGTCTTCAGGCGGCCCTCGCGGTGACGCAGCAGCAAGTATTCGAAGGGATCATAGAAGGCGTTCTTCACCTTCAGCACGTCCGGATCATCGGGAAACATCAAGGGTAGCTCCTGCTTGAACATCAATACACAGGAGGGGATCAATGCGGTCAGGTCCCAGCCAGCGTCTACCAAGCGGGCCAATCGGGGAATATTCGCCTCCTTGGCCGCTCGCACCGCCTCCAGATCGCCCAGTTCCAGCTTTGGCATACCACAGCAACGCTCCTTTTCTGCCAGGGTGAGGGCGATGCCATTGTGCGCGAATACCGCCGCCAGATCCTCGCCCGGGCCAGGTTCGTTGCGATTCATATAGCAGGTGGCGAACAGGGCCACCTTGCCCGTCGTGCGCCCGGCCGGGTCGCCGGGTGTGTTCGGCGGCAGTATCGTCAGTCTGCTGCGCAACGGCCTGCAGGTGAATTCCGGCAGCCAGGCGTCATGGTGTATTCCCGCCATTGCCTCCATCGCCTGGCGGGCGGCGCCGACCTTGTTGATGGCGTTCACCGACTGGGCAATCACCGGAATACCGGCCAGGGCACCCACCGCATCAGTGCTGGTAAGCACCCTGTCGCGCCACCGCGTCTCGCCCTTTCTGAAGCGAACGGCCTTGGCGCGCAGCATCAAGTGCGGAAAATCCAGGTTCCAGGCGTGTGGCGGCACGTAAGGACACTTGGTCATGTAGCAGAGGTCGCAGAGATAGCAGTGATCGACCACCTTGCGGTAATCGTCCTTGTTCACCCCGCCGACTTCCATGGACACGGATTCGTCGATCAGATCGAACAGGGTAGGAAAGGACTGGCACAGACTCACGCAACGACGGCAGCCATGGCAGATATCGAAGACCCGCTCCATTTCCTCGTTGAGCGAGTCTTCGTCGTAAAAATCGGGGTTATGCCAATCCAGCGGATGGCGGATCGGCGCTTCCAGGTTGCCTTCTTTGAAGGGCGCAGCCATGGGCATGTTCTCTTTCGGCAAATACGGGGCGGCCACCGCCGCCCCCAAACAGTCAGGCCTAAACTCAGGCATTCAACTCGTTCAACGCCTTCTGGTAGCGGTTGGCATGGGAACGCTCGGCCTTTGCCAGCGTCTCGAACCAGTCGGCGATCTCGTCAAAACCCTCGGCGCGCGCATCCTTGGCCATGCCGGGATACATGTCGGTGTACTCGTGGGTCTCGCCGGCGACGGCGGTCTTGAGGTTATCGGCGGTGGCGCCAAAGGGCATGCCGGTAGCCGGATCGCCACATTGCTCCAGATATTCCAAATGGCCGTGAGCATGCCCGGTCTCGCCCTCGGCGGTGGAACGGAACAGCGCCGCCACGTCGTTATAACCTTCCACATCCGCTTTGGCGGCGAAGTAAAGGTAACGGCGGTTGGCCTGCGACTCGCCCGCGAAGGCATCTTTCAGGTGCTGTTCGGTTTTTGAGCCTTTCAGTTGCATATCCATCTCCTGACAAAATAAGGGAAACACCGGCCATACGGCCGGGCTGGTTCAAGACTAGCCCACCACCCGGCAACATCCAATTTGATTATTACAATTGATCCGATAGCAAATAACTATATCTAACGGCCCTAGCCTTAGCAGCCTGTGGCGCTTGAGGCTGATCTACTGCACCGGTGGGGATAATAGGGCGCAGTCACGCAGAGCGGCTTTCATGACGTCAACCCGAATCCAACCGCGGCGCCGAGGCACGCCCGTGATGATAGTTAATTACTATTAATACAGTAATAACAATCAATTTGATTGATGTAAGTGGCCCTGCTTCAATGGAAACACCCTGACGCACGGGGCTTCGTCAATCTGCCAAGGAGCAATCAATCATGTCAACCGAAGCAAAATGCCCATTCCATCACACCGCCAGCAGCGGTACGACCAACCGCGACTGGTGGCCGAACCAGTTGCGCCTGGAAATTCTGCACCAGCATGGCCCCGAGTCCAGCCCGATGGACAAAAATTTCGATTACGCCGAAGAATTCAAGAAACTTGACCTCGCGGCGGTGAAGAAGGATCTCACCGTCCTGATGACCGATTCGCAGGACTGGTGGCCGGCGGATTATGGCCACTATGGCCCCTTCTTCATCCGCATGGCCTGGCACAGCGCCGGCACCTATCGCACCGGCGACGGCCGCGGCGGCGCGGGCCATGGCAACCAGCGTTTCGCGCCGGTCAATAGCTGGCCCGACAACGTCAACCTCGACAAGGCACGGCGGCTGTTGTGGCCGATCAAGCAAAAGTACGGCAAGAAAATCTCCTGGGCCGACCTCCTCATTCTCGCCGGCAACGTCGCGCTGGAGTCGATGGGCTTTAAAACCTTCGGCTTCGGCGGCGGGCGCGAGGACATCTGGGCTCCGGAGATAGATACCTACTGGGGCAACGAGCAGAAGTGGCTGGACGACAAGATGCGCTACTCCGGCGAGCGCGACCTGGAAAATCCGCTCGCCGCCGTGCAGATGGGACTGATCTACGTTAACCCCGAAGGCCCCGGCGGCAACCCGGATCCGATCAAGTCCGCCCGCGACGTGCGCGAAACCTTCGCGCGCATGGCCATGAACGATTACGAAACCGTGGCGCTCACCTGCGGCGGCCATACCTTCGGCAAGTGCCACGGCGCGGGCGACGCCTCGCTGGTCGGGCCCGAACCCGAAGCCGCGCCCATCGAGCAAATGGACCTGGGCTGGAAGAGCAACTACATGACCGGCAAGGGCGGTGACCAGATCGGCAGCGGCCTGGAAGGCTCGTGGACGCCCACGCCAACGAAGTGGGACATGAGCTATCTCGACATGCTGTTCGGTAACGAGTGGCAACTGGTCAAGAGCCCCGCCGGCGCCTGGCAGTGGACGCCGAAAGCGGCGACCGACGGTAACCAGGCGCCGGCCGCGCACGACGTGTCGAAGAAGGTGCCGATCATCATGACCACCGCCGACATGGCGATGCGCGAGGACCCAGCCTACGCGAAGATCGCGCGGCATTTCCAAAAGAACCCGGAGGAATTCGCCGACGCCTTCGCCCGCGCCTGGTTCAAGCTGACGCATCGCGACATGGGTCCGAAGTCGCGCTATCTCGGCCCCGAAGTGCCCAAGGAAGACCTGATCTGGCAAGACCCTGTTCCCGCCGTCGATCACCCGCTGGTCGATGACAGGGATATCGCCGCGCTCAAGGCCAAGGTTCTCGCTTCCGGGCTCTCGGTTCCCGAGATAGTCTCGACCGCCTGGGCTTCAGCGTCCACCTTCCGCGGCTCCGACAAGCGTGGCGGCGCCAACGGCGCGCGCATCCGGCTGGCGCCGCAGAAGGATTGGGAGGTCAACCAGCCGGCGCACCTGGCCAAGGTGCTGGGCAAGCTCGAATCGATCCAGAGCGCGTTCAATAGCGCCCAGTCCGGCGGCAAGCAAATCTCGCTGGCGGATCTGATCGTGCTGGCGGGCTGCGTCGGCGTCGAAGAGGCGGCAAAGAAAGCGGGGTATGCCGTGACGGTGCCGTTCACTCCGGGCCGCATGGACGCCACGCAGGAACAGACCGACGTGGAGTCCTTCGCCGTGCTCGAACCCATCGCCGATGGCTTCCGCAACTACCAGAAGGCGAAGTACACCGTCTCGGCCGAGGAATTGCTGCTCGACAAGGCGCAGTTGCTGACGCTCACCGCGCCCGAGATGACCGTGCTCGTCGGCGGCCTGCGCGCCATGAACGCCAATACTGGGCAGTCGCAACTTGGTGTATTCACAAAGCAACCCGGTACGCTCTCCAACGACTTCTTCGTCAACCTGCTCGACATGGACACGGAGTGGAAACCGGCCTCGGCCGGCGCCGAGGTATTCGAGGGTAGCGAGCGCAAGACCGGGGCGCAGAAATGGACCGCGACCCGCGTCGATCTCATCTTCGGCTCGAATTCTCAATTGCGGGCCGTGGCAGAAGTTTATGCCGGTGCCGATGCGCAGGAGAAATTCGTCCATGACTTCGTGGCGGCCTGGAGCAAGGTGATGAACCTCGATCGCTTCGACCTCGCGTGATCTCTGCGCAAAGGCTCAGGTCTGCGCACCATCCAATCCGGGGAGAAACCTCCCCGGCCCATCACAAGGAGCATGAGCATGCTAATAAGCCTATACAGTAAATACCTGCGGCGGCAACGCCGGTCCGGCATCCGCCTCGCCCTGGTCCTCATGGGCATGGGTCTGGAAGGCGTCTCCTGCGGCGGCGATCCCGGCATTGCCGGCTAGGCGGCCGGCGCCTGTTCCCGACTACAGGAAAGGACAACATGGAGAGCACCCGCCAACCGCCCAGCGCCAGCCTGCGTGCCGCCTGGCGCGCCCAGGCAGTGGCTCGCCCGTGGACTGCCGTCGGCCTGTCCCTCGCCTTCCTGACGATGGCCTGGCTGCTGGCGGCCAGTGGCTGGCGGCTCTACACCGGCGTGGCCGAGGCCGCGCTGATGTTGGGTCTCTTAGGCGGTCTGGCCGGCCTTGCCGCCACCTCCCTGGGGGCCCTGCCGAGCCTGGTGCTGCATGGTCTGTCACAGCGTCTGGAGGACACACTGTTGGGCTGGGCGGCCGGCATGATGCTGGCCGCCAGTTCGTTTTCGCTCATCTTGCCGGCTCTGGACGCGGCTACCGCCCTTACCGGCAGTCGCGGCTGGAGCGCGGCGACAGTGGTGTCGGGCATGGCTCTTGGGGTGCTGCTCATGCTCGGCCTCGACCAGTTCACCCCACACGCCCATGCCCACGGCGGCATCCAGGGTGTCGGCGGCGAGCGGGTCGGCCGGGTGTGGCTGTTCGTATTGGCCATCACTCTGCACAACCTGCCCGAAGGCATGGCCATCGGTGTATCCTTTTCCCAGGGCGACCTGCGTGTGGGGGTGCCGCTGACCAGCGCCATCGCCCTGCAGGACATCCCTGAGGGACTGGCGGTGGCCATGGCACTGCGCGCCACCGGCCTGCCGGCAGTGCGTGCCGCCCTCATCGCTGCCGCCACGGGACTGATGGAGCCCCTGGGCGCCCTGCTCGGCATAGGCTTGTCGGCCGGCCTGGCGCTGGCTTATCCGCTGGGGCTGGGACTGGCGGCTGGCGCCATGCTTTTTGTGGTCTCCCATGAAGTCATTCCGGAGACCCACCGCAACGGCCATCAAACGCCGGCCACACTCGGCCTGATGGGCGGCTTCGCTCTGATGATGATTCTGGACACCGTGCTCGGCTGAGCACGCATTGTTGACCAAGAAAGGAGAACGACATGGCAAAAACACCCGCCAAGACAGACAGCAGGACAAAAGCACGAACCTTCCTCACCGACATCAAGACCTTGCGCGAGCGAGCGCGCAAGCACATCGAGAACGGCGCCGTCACGGCCGGTTACCAGGCCGACCGGGCCACCGTGATCAAGCTGCTGAACGAGGCGCTGGCCACCGAACTGGTTTGTATCCTGCGCTACAAGCGGCACTATTACATGGCCACCGGCATCAACGCCGATGCCATCGCCGCGGAGTTTCTCATCCATGCCAACGAGGAACAGGGTCACGCCGACCTCATCGCCGCCCGCATCGTGCAACTCAAGGGCGAACCGAACTTCAACCCGGAGGGGCTCGCCGGCCGCAGCCATGCCGAATACGTAGAAGGCGAAGATCTCATCGACATGATTCGCGAAGACCTGGTGGCCGAACGCATCGCCATCGACAGTTACAGCGAGATGATCCGCTACCTCGGCGACAAGGATGTCACCACGCGGCGCATGCTGGAAGGCATACTGGCCATGGAGGAAGAGCACGCCGACGACCTCTCCAGCATGCTCGAGGACATGAACCGCAAATAATGCCCGACACGGTGACGAAAACGGCAACGCACTTTTCGCCGGGCGGACGGTGTCTGCCTTGCCTCTGTGCCCCGCTGGCGCGCTGTCGGCGGCTTTATGCCTGGCTGCTGCTGGTGCTGGCCACGCCCTGCCTGGCGGTAGGCGGCATCCACGTCAAGGCCAATACGGGTTTCACCGGTGTCAGGATCGAGGCCGCCTCCTGGGTCGCCGCCGACACGGCCACCCTGTGGGAGACACTCACCGATTATGACCGCCTCGCCAGTTTCGTCCCAGACCTCAGGGCCTCCCGCCTGGTGTCTGCCCCCGGCCAACCCAAGCTGGTCGAGCAGCGGGCCGACGCCGGCCTGTTCGCCTTCGTCATGCCCGATCACGTGGTGCTCGCCATGGAGGAGCGGCCGCGCGGCTCGATCCGTTTCCATGCCGTCGCCGGCAACGTCGCCGCCATGCGTGGAGAATGGGTCATCGGCGACGACGGCGAGCGCGTCAAGCTGACCTACCGCGCCCATGTGGTGCCGTTGCTGCCGCCACCGCCGCTGCTGTCGGACAACCTCGTCGAGGCGGAGATACGGCAACGCCTCGGTGCCGTGGTGCGCGAAGCGGAACGGCGTATGCAGATGAGGACGGCCGCCGGCAAATCCTGAGCCACTCGCCTGCTAGCCCGCCGCGACGGCGGACGGCCGGCGCGGGATCACCACGGCCGCCGCCAAACCGCCGCCCTGGCGGTCGCCAAGCCTCACCTGCCAGCCCTGGGCCGCGGCCAACTGGCGCACGATGGCAAGGCCGAGGCCGGAGCCGCCGGTATCGCGGCTGCGCGAATTCTCCAGACGGAAGAAGGGCTGGAACACCGCCTCCCGGTCTTTCTCGGGGATGCCGGGGCCGCGGTCCAATACCCACACCGTCACCGTCCCGTCGCCACATTCCAGCTCAATGTCAATGGGCCGGCCTTCGCCGTAACGGAGGGCATTCTCGATCAGGTTGTTGACGACGCGGGCCAGCGCCCCTTCGCTCAGCTTGAGCCTACAAGGTGTCCGCCGTGCGTAGCGGATGTTCTCCGGATGGCTGCTGGCAGCAGCCAGATTGGCCAGCAGGACATCGACATCGACCTCCCTTTCATCCTCGCCCTTGAGTGAACGGGCGAAATCCAGCATACCGGCGATCAGCCGATTCATCTCTTTCAGGTCCGCCTGCATCCGCTCGATGAGCGCGGGGTCGGCCTCATCGAGCATGGCCAGGGCCAGTTCCAGCCGGGTGATGGGGGTGCGCAGGTCGTGGGAGATGCCCGATAGCAGCACGGTGCGGTTTTCCAACAGGGACTGGACCTCATCGGCCATACGGTTGAAGGCGCCGGTCAGCGTCTTGAGCTCGGCCGCGCCGGTTTCCGGCAGTCGTTCCGGCAGTCGGCCCTGCCCTATCTCGGAGGCGGAGCGGGACAGCAGGCGCAAGCGGCGGGCAGTGGCGCGCGCCAAAATCAGCGCCGTCAGCAGGGTCAGCAGGGCGCCGCCGAGAAAGACCGCGCCGGCCTCCCAGGGGGCATCCAGCTCATAGCGATCGCGCAGAAACCCGACCCGCAGAAGGTTGCCGGCCAACTGTATCTCAACCCAGGCCCAGGCCGGGTCCGGGCCCTGTTTTAAGGTCACCCGCTGACCGGTACGGGTACGCAGTGCATCTTCCAGCAAAGTACCGAAATACCCGGCCGCGACCGGCGTCGGCAAGGCCTTGTCCACCTTGCCCAGTTCCAAATTGTGCTGCAGGAAAAGCTCGATTTCGTAGTCGGGCCGCGTCTCCGGCGGCAACTCCACCCAGGTCTGCGCGGCCAGCACCAGACGCGCGGCGAGGTCGTCGGCGGAGCGTTGCGCCAGCGGCGATAGCACCGTATACCAGACGGCGTACAGGGCCGCCGACTGGGCAGCCAGGAAAACGACCAGCAGAATGGCCGCGGTACGGCCGAACAGGGTCTGGGGCAGAAGGTTCAAACCACTTTGCCCTTGGGCGCGAACAGGTAACCCTGCCCCCACACAGTGCGGATATAGACGGGGTTGGCCGCGTCCTCCTCGATCTTGCGCCGCAGCCGGGTCACCCTGACATCGATGGAGCGGTCGAAGGGATCGCGGTCGAAGCCCTTCAGCCAGTCCATGATCTGGTCGCGCGACAGGGCCCGGTTGGGGTGTTCCACGAATATCTTCAGCAGGGTGAACTCGGCATGGGTAAGCGTGATCTCGCCGCCGTCGCGTAACAACCGTTGCGCCGCCAGGTCAAGACGGAAAGGGCCGAAATCATAGTGCTCGATGTCTTCGCCGCCTGCCTTGTCGGCACCGCCGCCCCGGCGCAGCACGGCGCGCAGGCGGGCCAACAGCTCGCGTGGATTGAATGGCTTGGCCAGGTAATCGTCGGCCCCAACCTCGAGACCGACGATGCGGTCGATGTCCTCGCCGCGCGCCGACAACATGATAACTGGCACATCCCGGTCGGCCTTTAACCGGCGGGTGAGCGCCAGGCCGTCTTCGCCGGGCAGCATCAGGTCCATGATCACGATGTCGGGCCGGAAGTCCGCCAGACGCGTGTCCATCTCACGCCCATCGCGCGCCACCGCCACCTCCATGCCTTGTTTGACGAGGTAGTCACGTAGCAGATCGCGGATGCCGGCATCGTCATCCACCACCATGACGCGGGGTTGCTGTATCGCTTCCATCATCGCCCCTCGATGAAACACTCCGTTACAAATTTACAGCATGCGGAAACCGACGCGAAACGGTGCCGACCTATCGTGTGTAGCGTGGAAAGGAGAAATGCCATGAACACCATCCGCGAACTGTTGTTGGTCACCTGCGCCATCGTAGCCAGCGGTTCTGCCGCCGCCAGCGATTATGGCGTTTTCACGGGCAAGTATATCGGCCCGCTGGCGGAATTGAGTGCCGAAGAGCGTGCCTGGTTCCATTCCCACTGGCAGCAGATGTCGCCCGAGGAACGTGACGCCGTGCGCCGCAAGCTACGCCGGGAATGGCGCGACACCCCGCCCGAGGAAAGGCAGAAGCACCGCCAGGAGCTGGCCGACCGCCTGCGCGGCAGGCCCGGCTTCGTCCCTCCGCCCGGACCGGGCTGGAAAGCGCGCCAGGAAGACGGCTATGGCCAAGGCTACGAGACCCGCGAATGGGATTACCGCGGCGGCGAACGTGGCCGCGACCGCCGCTGAAACGATCATCGCCGCGCCTTATCACATCATCATTTTTTCCAAGGAGTACGCCATGAAAACCACCCAACTGCTCACCGCCATCGCCCTCACCCTGGCCGCCGCCGGCGCACTGGCCGGTCCCTACCGGCCGGCACCGCAGCCTATCCAGTTCACCGATACGGCGCGCGTCATCTCCAGCACGCCGGTCTATGACGAATTCAACGAGCCCCGCCGCGAATGTTGGAGCGAACGCAGCGGCTATGCCTATGAATCGCGCGACCGCTCTTATGGCGGCGCCATCATGGGCGCCATAGTTGGTGGCGTCATCGGCCATCAGTTCGGAAAGGGTGGCGGCAAGGATGCCGCCACGGCAGCGGGAGCCGCCATCGGCGCCGTGACCGGCGATAACATCGACAACGACGATCGGGTCGTCCGCCGCCGGCCGGTGTTCGAGGAACGTTGCCGGACGGTCGACAACTGGTCGCGCCGCATCACCGGCTACGACGTGGTCTATCGCTATCAGGGCAATGAATACACCACCTTCCTGCCGCGTGACCCCGGTCCCACATTGCGTCTACGGGTAAACGTCAGCGTCGCCGAACGCTGGTAACCCTGTCTTTCGAACGCGCCCGCCCTCGCCGATCTTGGAAGGGCGGGCGCATGTTGTTACAGTGCAGTCCCGTTCGCCAGCCCATGATCCAAGAGCGTGCTGCACAAAATCTGGCTTTTACTGCTACTCGCGGTATGCGCGTCAGGGGTTGTCCACGCGTCGCCGGACAGCGAGTTCCTGGCGGCCAGGGAGGCTTACGCCAAGGGGCGCATCGACCAGTTCGAGCGTCATGCCGCGCGCGTTCCGGATCATTATCTGCTGGCGCCCTACCTGAGTTATTGGCGGCTGAAAAGCCGGACGACCGCCGCCGACGAATGGGTGGCCTACGCCCAAAAATTGGCGGACAGTCCACTGTCCGAGCGGGTATGGCATGACCTCGCCCGCTTTTATGGCAAGAATGAGGACTGGCCGGGCTTTCGCGCCGCTGCCGCGCACGTGGCCAAGCCCGACCGGGAGCTGAACTGTTTTCAACTGCGCGCCCGCCTCGCACAAGGCGACGAGAAGGCGGTACGGGAAGGGATCGATCTCTACCGTGTCTCCCAGGACCTGCCCGCCGCCTGCGATCCGCTGTTCACATCCATGGATGCGCAAGGACTCCTTACCCCGGATATCCGCCTGGCCCGGCTGCGCCTCGCCCTCGCGGCCGGCAACCTGCGCCTTGGCCGCACAATACTGGCCGGCCTGCCCGCCGACACCCGCCCCGACCCGGCCCTGCTGACCCTGGCGCAACGCGACCCGGACCGCCTCCTCGACACCGTGCAGGACACCGCCGCCGCCCGCGAAATCGTCCTCTACGCCCTGGCGCAAAAGGCCAAGAACAGCCCGGAACAGGCTGCCGCCCGCTGGGAGAGAAATCTCGCGGCCTACCCCGAGCCGATCCAGCAACACGGCTGGGGAGTCATTGCCCTGGCGGCAGCCCAAGTCCATTCTCCCCAGGCGGTGACGTGGTTCCTGCAGGCGCGCGATCAACTGAGCGATACTCAGCGTCTGTGGAAGGTACGCACCATGTTGCGCGCGGGGCGCTGGCTGGATATCTTCCAAAGCATCGTCACCCTGCCACCGGCGGTACAGGAGGAAGCGGTGTGGCGCTACTGGAAGGCGCGTTCCCTCAAGGCGATGAATGCCAACCTGCCAGCCAACCAGGCGTTCGCGCGGTTGTCGCAAGAGTTTCACTACTATGGGCTGCTGGCCAACGAGGAACTGCCGGTTCGTCTGGAGACGCGATCTGCCGCCTATCAGCCCAGTGCGGCGGAGATGGCCCTGGCCCGGCAGTCGGCCGGCCTCGCCCGCGCCCTGCTCCTGCATAAGCTCGATCTCAATGTCGACGCCGTGACCGAGTGGGATTGGGCACTGAAGTCCTTCGATGATCCACAGCTATTGGCCGCGGCCGAGTTGGCGCGGCAGGCCCAGTGGTATGACCGGGCCATCATCACGGCCGAGAAAACACGCGAAACGCACAGTCTGGATTTGCGCTACCTGACCCCTTACCGTGACCTGGCCGAGGCCTATGCCCGCCGCAACGGTCTCGACCCGGCCTGGGTGTATGGCCTGATGCGGCAGGAATCGCGTTTTGTCGATGCCGCCCGCTCCGGCGTCGGCGCCCAGGGGCTGATGCAGATCATGCCCGCCACGGCCAAGTGGATCGCCCGCCAGATGGGGCTGGACCGCCGGGCACACGCCAGGATGAACGACCCGGAGGCCAATATCCGCTTTGGCACCTATTACCTCAAGCGCGTCCTCGACAGCCTGCAAGGCTCGCCCGTGCTGGCTACTGCCGGCTACAACGCCGGACCGGGGCGGGCCCGCAAATGGCAGGCCGAAACGCCGCTGGAAGGGGCCGTATACGTGGAAAGCATCCCCTTCGCCGAGACCCGTGAATACGTCAAGAAGGTGCTGGCCAATGCCATGTTCTACAGTCAGCGCCTGGGCTTGCCGGACAATCGCCTCAAGGACAGGCTGGGCACCATACCGGCTCGCGCCACCAAGGCCGCCTTGGCGGCGGCGCCGGACGCCACCACCGTTCCCTGAGGCATTTACTGCCAGCGCGGCATTGCCTGCGGCATAATCGTCGCCATATTTTTGATTCATCCATCAACCCTGAAAAACCATGGCAAACAAAAAAATCTGTCTGCTCGGCGGTGGCGGCTTCGTCGGCCATCATCTGGCCAGCCTGCTCGCCGAGCATGGCCATACGATCACCATCCCCAGCCGGCGGCGGGAGCAGGTCAAGGATTTGCTGGTGCTGCCCGGCGTCGAGGTAGTGGAAACCGATATTCACGACCCAACCCGGCTCGCCGCGCTGGTCGCCGGTCATGACGCGGTCATCAACCTGGTGGGCATTCTGCATGGCGACCACAAGGCCTTCATCCACGCCCACGTCAAACTGCCGCATAAAGCGATGTCCGCCTGCCGGGCGACCGGCGTGCAACGCTACCTGCACATGAGCGCCCTGGGCGCCGACCCCGCCTCACAAAGTTTTTATCAACATAGCAAAGGCGAGGGCGAGCGGCTGGTGCTGGAATCCGCCCGGTCCCATGATCTCAACGTCACAGTATTCCGGCCATCGGTCATCTTTGGTCCTGGTGACAGCTTTCTCAATCTGTTCGCCGATCTGCTGCGGCTGACGCCTATCGTCCCCCTGGCCAATGCCCGCGCCCGCTTCCAACCGGTACACGTGATCGATGTGGCGCGGGCCTTTGCCGACAGCCTCGACGACCCCGCCACCTTCGGCCAGGCCTACAACCTGTGCGGGCCCAAGGCCTATACCCTGGAAGAGCTGGTCGGGCTGGTCGCTCGCACTCTGGAGCTGAAACGACTCATCCTGCCGCTCGGTCCCGGCGCCAGCCTGTTTTTCGCCCGCGCCATGGAGTTGAAACCCGGTCGCAAACTGATGACCCGCGACAATCATTACGCGATGCAGGTGGACAACGTCTGCCCGGAAGGTTTCCCTGCCCGTTTCGGGCAGCCGCTGGCGCTGGAAGCGAGCCTGGACTATCTCATCCAGGCCGGTCCGCAGCGCAGCTTTGACCGCTATCGCGACCTGGCCGGTCGCTAAAACCGCCTGACATGGACCCCTTGCCCGCCCACGTCCGGGTCTATACGGTGGGCGGCGCCGTGCGCGACCGTCTGCTTGGGCGGCCCGTCATGGACCTGGACCATGTCGTGGTGGGCGCCACGCCGGAAGAGATGGGTCGGCGGGGGTTCACGCCGGTGGGCAAGGATTTCCCGGTGTTTCTGCACCCAGAAACCCACGAGGAATACGCCCTCGCCCGAACGGAGAGAAAGAGCGGGCGGGGGTACAAGGGCTTCACCATCCAGGCGACACCCGATGTCACCCTCGAACAGGACCTCGGCCGCCGCGACCTCACCATCAACGCCATGGCCCTGGATGCGGATGGCGGGCTTATCGACCCCTATGGCGGCCAAGCCGACCTGGCGGCGCGGCGGTTGCGCCATGTCAGCCCCGCCTTTGCCGAGGACCCGGTGCGCATCCTGCGGGTGGCACGCTTCTCCGCCCGCTTCGCCGACTTCAGCGTGGCGCCGGAGACCATGGCTCTGATGCGCGCCATGGTGGACGACGGCGAGGTGGACGCGCTGGTGCCGGAGCGTGTCTGGCAGGAACTGGCGCGCGGTCTGATGGAAGCCACCCCCTCGCGTCTCATCCGCGTGCTGCGCCAATGCGGCGCCCTCGCCAGGCTGCTGCCCGAGCTCGACTGTCTGTTCGGCGTGCCCCAGCAGAGCCGGCATCATCCTGAGGTGGACACCGGCGAACACGTGCTCCGGGTGGTGGATGTCACCGCGGCCAGCGGCGACGCGCTGCCAGTACGGCTGGCCGCCCTGCTGCATGACTTGGGCAAAGGGACCACGCCGCCTGAGCAGTGGCCGCGCCATTATGGTCACGAGGCACGTGGCGTCGCCCTGGCCAGGGCGGTCTGCGAACGTCTGCGCGCCCCTGCCGACTGCCGCGAACTGGCCATGCTGGTGGCGCGCGAGCACGGCAACGCGCACCAGGCGGGAGAACTGGATGCCGCCGCGCTGGCGGACCTGTTGGAACGGACCGATGCCCTCCGCCGGCCGCAGCGTTTCGGCGACTTCTTGCGCGCCTGCACGGCGGACTTCCTGGGGCGCGACGGTTTTGCAGAGCGGCCTTACCCCCAGGCGGACAGGCTGCGCGCCGCCCTCGCCGCCGCCCAGTCGGTGGACGCCGGCGCCATTGCCCACGCCGCGCCGGCCGGCGGCATCCCCCAGGCGATACGCGCGGCACGCATCGCCGCCATCGCTGCCTTGCGATTGCCATGAGCGGGCCGAGATTGTCTCTCGACACCCACCACCACAACCGCGACGTGATGGGCCTGAAATACGTCTATCCGGTGGTTTCGCGCCGCGCCGGCGGCGTTTCCGTGGGCATCAATCTCAATCCCAACAATGCCTGCAATTGGCGCTGCCTCTACTGCCAGGTCCCCGGCCTGCGGCGGGGTGGCCCGCCGCCTATCGATCTGGCGCGGCTGGAAAGCGAATTGCGGACTATGTTGGCGGCGCTGGTGCAGGGCGATTTCATGCAAACAGCGGTGCCGGCATCGATGCGCCGGTTCAGCGACATTGCCTTGTCCGGCAATGGCGAGCCGACCAGTGCGCCGGAGTTCCCCCAGGTCGTTGCCCTGATCGGCCGCTGTCTGGCGGAATTCGATCTCAAAGGGCGGGTAAAGCTGGTGTTGATCAGCAACGGCAGCTTGATGCACAGGGCCTATGTACAGGCGGGCCTCGCCATCCTGAAACAACTGGGAGGCGAAGTCTGGTTCAAGCTGGATCGGGCCACGGCGGCGGGGATGCGTGCCATCAACGGCACGCAAACGACGCCGGCGCAAGTGCTGCGCCGTCTAAAAATCTGTGCCGGCCTTTGCCCGACCTGGCTGCAAACCTGTGTTTTCAGTCTCGACGGCCAACCGCCGCCGGAGGAGGAGATTGCCGCCTATCTCGCCTTTCTCGGCGCGGCCGGAACAGCCGGCATTCCCCTGCAAGGGGTGCTGCTCTATGGTCTGGCGCGCGCGCCGGCGCAACCCGAGGCCCCGCGTCTTGGCAACCTGCCCGTCGCTTGGCTCGATGCCCTGGCCGACCGTATCCGGACGAGTGGACTGGCGGTCCGCATCCATCCCTGACAGCGGCCGACAGGCCACTCTCAACCCGGCCAGGCTGCACCTTGCGCCAGTTTGTTCTCCAGGCTGGGCAGCGTCAGCGACAAGGCGTTCAGCCCCTGATCGTCGGCAAACAGATACATGCCGCCCATGGGGCTGATCCACTGCACGATGAGGCGCTTCTCGCCTTCCCGCAGGCGGAACATGAGCGGATCGCCGACGCGCAGGCGGCCGATGATGTCGGCGTGACGGGCAGGCGCACTCGTCCCCACGGGGTCGGCAGGCGTTGCCGCGACAGTCGCCAGCGAAGCCAGCTCGGTCTCGCCCATGCCAAGCTCGGTCTCTTCGCTGAAGCGCGTCAAGACGCCCTCCTCCGCCGCCACCTGCAGACCTGCCCTGACCACTGCCGCATGCAGCATGGCCAATTGGCCGAACATCTGGTCCCGCTCGGCAACAGGCAATTTCATTGCCTCGCACCCCTCCTGTAATCGCTCCAACAAGGTAGGCAACAGCCGCAGCAGTTGCTGGGTCTCTTGTCGATCCGTCTTTGGCATGAGGCTCCAGAGCAGGGCATTGACGGTGTGCCAGCCCGCTTCCCAGTCGGGGTGACGGTCACCGCCGCTGAAGTAGATGCCGGCCAGCAGCGCCGACCAGCGTTCCAGCAGAAAGGCGCTGATCTCGCGGGGCGCGCCCGTCATGGCCAGGCGGTTTTCGATTTGCCTGCGTATGCGTTCGCGGACCTGCTGGTCCCGACTCTTGAAAAACATCACGACTCCGGCCGACTGGCGCTTTGATGACTGGCCGGCATTTTACGACTCCATGAGCAACTTTAACGACTCGCTTGCCCAGGGTTTCCTGGGGAGAGGGTTTCTGGTAGGCTTCGGCCTGGCCTTTAGATATGGGGTTTCGAACCGGCATGTTCGACAAGAAACAAGCGCTTGTCTTTCTATCCCGCCACAAAATCTGGCTGCTGGCCCTTTCCGCTCTCCCCCTGTTCGAGGTCGTCACCGCCTTTGGTACGGCGCCCGACACCTTGACCAACGACATTCAGCAGGAAACTGTCGCTTACCCCGTGACCTTGCCGCAGCCGCTACCCAACGACAGCGGCAATTTCGATTTCTGGCGCGAGGAGCGCATTCTGCGCGGCGATACCCTGGTCTCCCTGTTGGCCCGACTGGGTGTCAACCCGGAGGAAGCGCGCGCGGCGGCGGCCAGTCAGACCGGCAACACTGCCATCCGCTTTATCGACGGCCGCTCGGTCATGGCGCGGGTCACCTCCGAAGGCCGTCTGCTGTTCCTGCGTTATCTGCTCGATGAACAAAAACTTTTCAGCATCGAACGCGCCGGCGACGCTTTCCGCGCCAGCCTGTCCGCGGTACAACCGGAGCCGCGGGTCATCATGCGGTCCGGTGAGATACGCCATTCCCTGTTCGGTGCCACCGATACCGCCGATGTTCCCGACTCCATTGCCTCGCAGATGGCCGAGATATTTTCCGGCGACATCGACTTTCATCGCGATCTGCGCCAGGGTGACCACTTTTCTGTGGTCTACGAAACGCTCTACCAGGGGGGCAACGCCATCCGCACCGGCCGTTTGCTCGCCGCCGAGTTCGTCAATCAGGGCAAGGCCTATCAAGCCATCTATTTCCGCGATCCGAATGGCCACGAAGGCTACTACTCCCCGGACGGCAAAAGCATGAAACGGGCCTTCCTCAAATCGCCCCTGCCTTTCAGCCGCATCTCCTCCGGCTTCAGCATGGCGCGCTATCACCCTGTACTGAAGGAATGGCGGGCGCATCGCGGCATCGACTATGCCGCGCCGCCGGGGACGCCGGTGCGCGCGGTTGCCGATGCAACGGTGTCTTTCTCCGGCCGCCAGGGCGGCTATGGCAATCTGGTCATACTGAAACACCAGGGTTCCTACAGCACGGCTTACGGACACCTCTCCCGCTTCGCCAAGGGCTCCCGCCGCGGCCAGCGGGTGCAGCAAGGTGAAGTGATCGGCTATGTCGGGTCTACCGGCCTGGCGACCGGCCCGCATCTACATTATGAGTTCCGGGTCAACAACGTGCAGACGAACCCGCTGGCCCTGAAGCTGCCGTCCACCTATCCGCTGGAAGCGCGTTACCGCGCCCAGTTCACCGCCACCGCCGCGCCGCTGACTGACCGGCTGGCGCGCCTGAGCGGTCGCAACGTCGCAGCCCTCGATTAACCGCGCCGAACGGCGCTTGCCTTTTGTGGCATCTCACAAACCACCTGCTGCACGACCGGGTTGCTGCGTGGCGCGGTGCTCGGGCGCCCGCCCATAACCCTGCATCAGCGGCGGCGCTTCCTCCCGTGCGACCACCGTGTC
>JBBIVX010000017.1:0-64330 GCA_037439465.1 Hydrogenophilales bacterium
CAATCGCCGCTATCCTGAAAGTACGGTTTTTGCTATATTGCGCTGCCTGACGGGCCGATAGCTCAGCTGGGAGAGCGCTGCGTTCGCAATGCAGAGGTCGGGAGTTCGATCCTCCTTCGGTCCACCACCAATTGACGCCCAACCGTTCTCGGTTGGGCGTTTTCATTTGTGCTTCCCGCACGGCACCCCCCCGATTTACGATCGTCAGGGACTTCTATCCTTGGTGCGGACGATCACCCGCTTTGCAGGCCGGTTTTTAGCTGGCCCTTTCAGACGTCGAGGTTCCGCACTCCCAGTGCATTGGTCTCGATAAAATTGCGGCGTGGTTCCACCTCCTCGCCCATCAGCATGGTGAATACCTCATCGGCAGCAATGGCGTCCTCGATGCGCACCTTCAGCAGGCGGCGGATCTGTGGGTCCATGGTGGTTTCCCATAGCTGGTCGGGGTTCATTTCTCCCAGACCCTTGTAACGCTGGATAGCCAAGTTTTTCTTGACTTCATCCAGTAACCATTCCAGTGCCTGCTTGAAGTTAACGGCCGCGGCCCTGGCTTCACCACGTCTAATCTCTGCACCCTCGCCGATTAGACCGGCCAGCAGGGTCGCCATGCGCTTGATTTGTTCATAATCGCCACCGTCCAGGAACTCACTATCGAGATGAGTGGTGTGATCGAGGCCATGGCGGATCTTGTTGATTTGCAGGCGCCACCCGGTACCGTTCTCGTCAGGGCAGACAGTGACACGAACCAGGCCAAATTTGAGCAGTTGTGCGGACAAGGCGGCGGCGGACGCCTCTGCGCCTGCCCGGCTGTTGAGGTCGAGCGCCGGGCAGTAGAGCAGGCTATATAGCACCTCACTGTCCATGCGCCGCGAGAGCCGTTCGATGATGGCTTCAACGGCGAGGAATTGCCGGGCAATCTGCTCAAAGCTGTCCCTGGGCAGGGGGTCGGCCCCCGACCTGGAGACCAGTTCAGCGCCGTTAAGGGCCTCGCGCAACAGGTATTGCTTGAGTTCGTAATCGTCTTTCAGGTAATTCTCCCGTTTGCCTTGCTTGACCTTGTAAAGGGGTGGCTGGGCGATATAAATGTTGCCACGCTCCACCAGTTCGGGCATCTGCCGATAAAAAAAGGTGAGCAGAAGCGTACGGATGTGGGAGCCATCGACGTCGGCATCCGTCATGATGATGATGCGGTGGTAACGCAGTTTCTCCGGGTTGTAGTCTTCCTTGCCTATGCCGGTGCCTAGCGCGGTGATGAGCGTCACCACCTCCTGCGAGGAAAGCATTTTGTCGAAGCGTGCCTTCTCCACGTTCAGTATCTTGCCTTTGAGCGGAAGGATGGCCTGAAACTTGCGGTCCCGCCCCTGCTTGGCAGAACCGCCAGCGGAATCTCCCTCGACCAGATAGAGTTCACAAAGTGCCGGGTCCTTCTCCTGACAGTCGGCCAGTTTTCCGGGCAATCCCGCTGAATCCAGCACGCCTTTGCGCCGTGTCATCTCACGTGCCTTGCGGGCGGCCTCGCGCGCACGCGCCGCCTCGACGATCTTGGCGCAGATGATCTTGGCGTCGGCGGGTCTTTCTTGCAGGTATTCCGTCAGTTTCTGTGCCACCACGTCTTCCACCGCTTGCCTGGCCTCGCTGGAAACCAGCTTCATCTTGGTTTGAGAGGAAAACTTGGGGTCGGGCATTTTCACCGAGAGGACGCAGGCCAGTCCCTCGCGCATATCGTCTCCGGTGATCTCCACCCTGGCCTTCTTGGCAATCTCGTTTTCGTCGATGTATTTGTTGATGATGCGTGTCATGGCCGCACGTAGGCCGGTGAGGTGTGTGCCGCCATCGGTCTGCGGGATATTGTTGGTAAAACAAAGCACCTGTTCCTGATAGCCATTGTTCCATTGCATGGCTACCTCGGCCGTGATGGTGACCCCGGCGATGACACTTTCGCCAGTGGCATGGAAGACATTTGGATGCAATACCGTCTTGCTGCGATTGATGTATTCGACGAAGCCCTTCACGCCACCGGAAAAGGCAAAGTTTTCATGACGACCGTCACGTTCGTCTATCAACTCGATCTTGACACCGTTATTCAGGAAAGACAGTTCTCTGATGCGTTTTGCCAGGATTTCGTAGTGGATATCTATATTGCCGAAAATTTCCTCATCGGCGCGGAAATGAACCTCTGTGCCGGTGTGGGTGGACACTCCAACCTCTTTCATCGGCGATACCTCAACCCCATTGCGCAGCTCTATGCAGCGGTCCTGTGGCACACCGCGGCGAAATTCCATGCTGTATGTTTTTCCATCGCGCCGTACCGTCAATTTCAGCCACTGTGACAAGGCGTTGACACAGGATACGCCAACGCCATGCAGGCCACCGGAAACCTTGTAGCTGTTTTGGTTGAATTTGCCGCCGGCATGGAGCACACACATGACGATCTCCGCGGCCGATCGTTTGGGCTCGTGCTTGTCGTCGTATTTGATGCCAACCGGGATGCCACGTCCGTTGTCATAGACCGATACGGAGTTATCGGTATGGATAATGATCTTTATATCGTCGCAATAGCCGGCCAAGGCTTCGTCGATGGCGTTATCCAACACCTCGAATACCATGTGATGCAGCCCCGTGCCGTCCTGGGTATCACCGATATACATGCCCGGGCGCTTGCGCACCGCCTCCAGGCCTTCGAGTTGCTGGATACTGGATTCGTCGTAATTCTCGGACATGGCGGTAACAGGCTTATAAAGGTTTCACGTGAAACAAAGTTGGGTGAAATCGGCTCCAGCCAACCGGCAGGGCCAGTTTGGATTGATCTCTGTTGGCTAAATGCGCATGGGCATTACGACATAGCGGAAGTGTTCTTCGCCTGGAACCGTGATCAACATGCTGCTGTTGGCATCGCCAAAGGCGCATTGCACGGCTTCATTGTCCAGATTATTGAGAACATCCTGCAGGTATTGAACGTTGAAACCAATATCCAGCGGTTCCTGGTTGTAGCCGATTTCCAGTTCTTCTTGCGCTTCTTCCTGCTCATTGTTGCTGCAAGCAATACGTAAACTACCTGTGGTCATCGCCATACGCACGCCGCGGTACTTGTCGTTGGTGAGAATGGCGGCACGGCTCAGCGCCTGATGCAGCCGTTGCCTGTTGATAATGAAGCTCTTGTCATAGCCGACTGGAACTACCCGCTGGTAATCAGGGAACTTGCCGTCCACAACCTTACTGCGCAATTCGAATTGGGGGTGGAGGAAGGCGACCTGATTGCCGCTGAGCTGTACCTTGACATCCTCCTCCCCATCCCCGAGTAATTTGATAAGTTCCATCACCCCCTTGCGTGGAAGTATCACTTCCATCGTCTGTCCAATTTCATCCCCTAACTCCAGTGAATCCATGGCGAGGCGGTGGCCATCGGTGGCGGCTACTGTGAGTTTTCCTTCCTGCAGCTGCACCAACATGCCATTCAGATAGTAGCGAATATCCTGCACAGCCATGGCGTACTGAGCCTTGGCCAGTAGATTACGCAACTTGCCTTCTGGAATGGAGAAGTGGATACCTTCTTCCGCACTTGTCTGCAGCTTTGGAAAGTCACGTGCGGGCAGTGTCTGCAGACTGAATCGGCTTTTTCCGGCTTGTATGCGCACCTGTTCCTTGTCCAGATCCAGTGCCAGGATAACTTCATCAGGAAGAGAACGGGTGATGTCAACCAGCTTTCGGGCGGAGAGGGTGAATGCCGCGTCTTGTTCAGCCTTACCCTCCAGCCAGGTTGTGATCTGCAGCTCAAGATCGGTAGCCACCAAAGAAGTTTTTCCGTCAACACTTTCGATGAGCAGGTTGGATAATATGGGCAGGGTATGTTTGCGTTCCACCACCCCGACCACAGCCTGCAGGGGTTTCAAGAGGATCTCTTTGGGGCTTTTCAATACAAGCATGATCTATCTTCCTGATAGTAATCTAGTAGGTCTCTTCAATGAATCTGTATAACTGGATAAAACTTTTATTAATCATTGAATTATAGCTTCCCTAAGACTGTGGACAAACACTGTAGAGACTGTGTGTGAATTGTGTATGCCTGGTTTGTTCGAGCAGTAATCCATAAGTATGCACAATTCATTTCTGAGTTATCCACAATCTTATCCAGTCAGTACTTGGATTAAAAAATTGTAATCTTTTCTGAGTGTTGAATCAGATATCTTGAGTTCTTCAATTTTGCGGCAGGCATGTAGTACCGTCGTATGGTCACGCCCGCCAAACGATTGACCTATTTCCGGCAGAGATTGGTCGGTCAGCTCTTTGGCTAGGGACATGGCCACTTGCCTGGGCCGCGCCAGAACGCGGTTGCGTTTTTTTGAGAACATGTCCGCCACTTTTATCTTGAAGTAGTCGGCGACAACTTTCTGGATGTTTTCTACGGAGATTTGCCTGTTCTGGACGGCGAGTAGATCTTTCAAGGCCTCCTTGGCGAGTTCGACGGTGATGGGCAACTTATGAAAGCGCGAGTACGCCATAACCCGCTTTAGGGCGCCTTCAAGCTCGCGTACATTGGAGCGCACCTGTTTGGCGATGAAGAATGCCGTGTTTTCGCCCAGTTTTTCCCCCTCGTGTTGTGCCTTGTCGAGCAGGATAGCGACACGCATCTCCAGCTCCGGTGGTTCCAGAGTCACGATCAAGCCCCAACTGAAGCGGGATTTCAGGCGCTCTTCGATTCCTTCCATATCCTTGGGAAAGGTGTCACTGGTGATGATGACCTGCTTATGGGATTCGATGAGATTGTTGAATGTATAGAAAAATTCTTCCTGGGTGCGGTCCTTGCCGACAAAAAACTGGATATCATCGATGAGCAGCACATCGAGACTGTCATATTTGTGCTTGAAATTCTCGAAGGATTTATGGCGAAACGCCCGCACCATGTCCGAGACATAGCGTTCGGCATGGATGTATTTGACGCTCGCGGCGGGATTGTTTTCCACCACTTTATTGCCTATGGCCTGGATAAGGTGGGTCTTGCCCAGGCCCGTGCCCCCATATACGAATAGCGGGTTGTAACTGCTGCCAAGGTTGTCGACGACTTGCAACGCGGCCGCCCGTGCCAGATCGTTGGCCTTGCCGAGAATGAAATTAGCGAACGTGAAGTTGGGATTCAGCCGTGATTCGTCATTGGTGACTTTGCTTACAGGCAATTTTGTGGCTGCCTTGGGCGCGACCGCCAGCGGAGTATCGAAGGTGTTCTTTTTGCTGGATTTGGCGGCGACCACGACGGAGAGACGTCTTGGCGCGCCAAAGTACGATAAGGCCAGGACTTCGATCTCAGACAGGAACTTGTCCTTTACCCATTGTGCGACAAAACGGTTGGGAGCGCTGATCTGTATCTGTTCACCCACCTCGTTCATAGTCAGCGGTTTGAGCCAAGTATTGACCTGTTGCGGGTTGAGGGTTGCCTGGAAGTGGCTCAGACAATGATTCCAGAATTCATGCATGAAAATCGGGAGTCGATCGGGAAATCGGGGAAGGAGCGGATTGTAGCATTGCCCGGGTGACCTCCATAAGACCAAAAGTTTGACAAATTATCGGGTTGAACGGTCTAATACGCCGTTTTTCCGGCAGAAGCTTTAGGACAGATCATGAAACGCACATATCAACCCTCCGTCGTCCGCCGCAAGCGTACCCACGGTTTTCGCGCCCGCATGAAGACCAAGGGCGGCCGTGCTGTCATCAATGCCCGGCGAGCCAAGGGCCGCAAGCGACTGGCGGTTTGACCGAGACAGTACGCCGGGGCGCGGATACCTTCGGCTGGCAGAGTAAATTGAGAAAAGCGGATGAGTTTTCATCCGTTTTTCATTTCCGGCATGCCCAGCGCGGTGAGCTTGTCGATATTCTCTATCGCCCGAATGGCTTGGACTTTCCCAGGTTGGGTCTGGTAGTGCCCAAGAAAGTTTTGCACTTGGCGGTGGACCGCAATCGGACAAAGCGTGTGTTGCGCGAGCTATTTCGCTGTTCGCAGCGCGATTTGGCAGGACTGGACTTGGTCATACGGTTCAAGGCGCCGGGTTTGGACGCCAGATTGCGTGAGGATTGGGCAACTTTCCTGCGCACACAAAAATCCCGCCCTGCGTCAGCTTAGCAAATTAACAGGTATATCATGGACTTGCAGCGCATTATCGCCTTCGTTGTTTTTTCCTTCTCACTCTTGATGTTGTGGCAGGCCTGGCAGGACTACAACAACCCACAGAAGGTAGTGACAGTACAGTCCGGACAATTGGCCGCCACCCCGCCGGCTTTGCCGACACCTGGCCAGGGCCTGGCTACGCCGGCACCCAGCGTGGCGACCGCTGGAGAGGCAGTGCGCGGCGCCAGGGCGATCGTTAGGACCGACGTCATGACGGCGCTCATCGATGCCAATGGCGGCGATGTGCGTGGGATCACCCTTGACAAGTATCGTCTCGATGAAGACAAGACCAAGCCCTTCTCCCTGCTCGAAGAACGTCAGGGACGTAATTATTTCGCTCAGTCAGGCTTTGTCGGCAACGCCCTCCCCAACCACAAGACCATTTATACGCTCACCCCCGGGGAATACACGCTAAAGCCCGGTGAGACCAGCCTCAAGGTTGGTATGAAAGCGGTGGTTGGCGGTGCCGAGGTAAGCAAAATCTATACCTTTCACCGCGGCAGTTACGTGATCGATGTCGAACATGGCATACACAATGTCGGCAACGCACCGGTCGAAGGATTTCCCTATTACCAGTTGCTGCGACATGGTCAAGCCCCAGTAGGCGACTCGGCCTTTATGTCCACGTTCACCGGCCCGGCCCTGTATACCGAGTCCGGCAAGTTCCAGAAAGTCAAGTTCGAGGATATCGCCAAGGGTAAGCAGGACCATGTAAAGGTAGCCCCAGATGGCTGGATCGGCATGGTTCAGCATCACTTTGTTTCCGCCTGGTTGATGCCGAATGTGGCGGATACCTCCAAACGCGAGTTCTACACTCGTGCCTTGGGCAACGATGAATACAGCGCCGGAATGCTCTTACCGGCGGTCAGGGTGGCGGCTGGGGAAAGCAAGAACATAGCCATGCGGCTCTATGCCGGGCCGCAAGAGCAGGAAAAGCTCAAGGCACTGGCTCCAGGCCTCGAACACGTGGTTGATTATGGCTGGTTGACCGTTCTGGCATACCCCTTGTTCGTCCTGCTCAACTGGTTGGAAAACCTGGTGCATAACTGGGGGGTGGCGATCATACTGTTGACGGTAATGATCAAGCTGGCGTTTTACCCATTGTCGGCGGCCAGCTACAAATCCATGGCCAAAATGCGCAAGCTGGGCCCGCGTCTGCAACACCTGAAGGAGCGCTATGGCGAGGATCGGCAGAAACTGCATGAAGCCATGATGAAGGTCTACAAGGAGGAGAAGATCAATCCTCTTGGCGGTTGCCTACCTATACTGGTGCAAATCCCGGTCTTCATCGCCCTCTACTGGGTGCTGATGGGGGCGGTGGAACTGCGTCAGGCGCCCTTCGCGCTCTGGATTACCGACCTTTCCGCCAAAGACCCCTATTATGTCTTGCCCATCGTCATGGCCCTAACCATGTTCGTCCAGCAGCGTCTGTCGCCAACGCCCCCGGACCCAGTGCAGGCCAAGGTCATGATGATCATGCCCATCATGTTCTCTGTCTTCTTCTTCTTCTTCCCGGCGGGTCTGGTGCTTTACTGGCTGGTCAACAACGTGCTCTCCATCCTGCAACAGTGGCGTATCAATCAGGTCATAGAGCGCGACCAGGGCGGGCGCAGCAAAGAAGCTTGATAGAGGGTCAACTCCTTGGCCCGTGCGTTTGGTGAATGGGGGGGCGGCGTTCATGGCGCGATTTCACGATAAGGCCACGATCGCCGCCATCGCTACCGCCCCAGGACGTGGCGGTATCGGGGTGGTGAGGGTGTCGGGAGGCGATCTCGCGACCTTGACCAAGGCCATCCTGGCCCGTTCACTGCCGCCCCGCCGTGCTGTCTACGGCCGCTTTCTTGACGCCGCAGGTCTTACCCTTGACGAGGGAATCGCTCTTTATTTTGCCGCCCCGCATTCCTTTACCGGGGAGGAGGTCCTTGAATTACAGGGACACGGTGGGCCCATTGTGCTGCAAATGGTGTTGGAGCGTTGTCTCGAACTCGGCGCGCGCCTGGCTGAACCCGGCGAATTCAGCCGCCGCGCCTTTCTCAATGGCCGGATCGACCTCGCTCAGGCGGAGGCGATTGCCGACCTGATCGACTCCCAGAGTCGCCAGGCCGCCCGTTCGGCCGTGCGTTCCCTGACAGGAGAGTTTTCACGGCGTGTTCAGGAACTCCATGCCGCGCTGATCCAGTTGCGCACATTGATCGAAGCGGCCCTCGATTTTCCCGAGGAGGAGACTGATTTTCTTGGCCAAGTGGACGCCAGCGCCCGGCTTGAGGCTATCTCCGCAAAGCTGTCGGCGGTGCTCGATCAGGCGCGGCAAGGTGCCTTGCTGCATGAGGGGCTCAGTGTGGTGTTGATCGGCCAACCCAATGTAGGCAAATCCAGCTTGCTCAATCAATTGGCTGGATATGAGGCGGCCATAGTCACCCAATTCGCCGGTACGACGCGCGATGTGGTGCGCGAAGTCATTCAGATCCATGGCGTCCCCCTGCACATCATTGATACTGCGGGTCTGCGCGCAACCGAGGATCCGATCGAACGGTTGGGTATCGAACGTACTTGGCAGGCGGTGGAGCGGGCCGACATGGCATTACTGCTGACCGATGCCAAGCACGGCCTCGGTAAGGAGGAAATGGCCATCCTGGCACGGCTGCCGCCTATCCCAAGGCTTACCGTACACAACAAGATTGACCTCGCCGACGGGCAGGCCAGGCTGAGCGATGATGGTCATGAGGTTTGGCTGTCGGCGAAAACCGGCCTAGGTATCGGCTTATTGCAACGGCGCCTGTTGGAAATGGCTGGCTGGCAGGCGATCGACGGCGGTACGTATATGGCCAGGCGCCGCCATCTGGAGGCCTTGAAGATGGGGCAAGAACACCTGCGCCGGGCGG
The DNA here is from genome assembly GCA_037439465.1 of Hydrogenophilales bacterium. GTDB lineage: Bacteria > Pseudomonadota > Gammaproteobacteria > Burkholderiales > Thiobacillaceae > Parasulfuritortus. The sequence continues at coordinate 9,040 of JBBIVX010000017.1, forward strand.
TCGCCGTCATAGCCAGGCCCGAACTGATGGCCGAGGAATTGCGGCTGGCGCAGGAGGCCCTCGCTGCCGTCACCGGCGAATACACACCGGACGACCTTTTGGGCGAGATATTTAGCCGGTTTTGTATAGGAAAGTAATTCTGGTAGTCTGACGAGGTAGTCGCTTCCCGTTCATATACCGCTGAATCTGAAACCATCCAGCGAAAGCTGTACGCCATCTTCGTTGAAATGACGGCGTTTCCAGTTCAGATCGGAAAGAAAAATCAGTTCCTCGAACACATCGGCCGGCAATCCACTGCGACTGTCTCGATCATCGACAATCAGCGAGTTCAGATACTGGTCGGCCTCGTCCGGGTTTTTCCAGACAGAAACCACCGTTTGTATGATATGCGGGAAGCGCTGTTCGACCACGGTGCGCGGATCAAGGGTCGCTTCCGTCTTGGGAGAGTAGGTCATGAGGGATTGTCCTGGGGTCGGTGGAGGCTGGGCATGGTCCTTACATAGCACAGTTTGAGTGGGAACTAAACGTGTATGGCTTTGTTGTGAACATGAATGGGCCGTTGCAGTGGCTAATCGGCCTAGGGCGCGTGGGCCGGACGTGATGTTTACCCTGAATTGGCGTGGCCTATTAAAAGATGTCATGCGGCATCGGGGCAAGTTGCTGGCGGCCAATTTAATGGCCGTACTGGCGGTGTTGGCGGCGGTGCCGGTGCCGCTGGTGCTGCCGGTGCTGGTGGATGAGGTCTTGCTTAACAAGCCAGGGCCTTTCATCGCGGCGGTGGCGCCGCATTTTCCCGTTTCCTGGCGCGGCCCCGTGCTGTTCATAGGCGCGGCCCTCTTCTTGACGGTCCTGCTCAGGCTGGTGGCGATCCTGCTTAATGTGTGGCAGGGCAGGGCCTTTGCCTTGGTCTCCAAAGAGGTGATTTACCACATCCGGCAGCGCATGCTGGCGCGTTTGTCAGGGATCGCCTTGTCGCAGTATGAAACACTGGGTTCGGGCAGGGTGACCTCTCATTTCGTTACAGACGTTAATGCACTCGATGGCTTTCTCGGCGCTTCGATCTCCGGTTTTCTGGTAGCGGTGCTCACGCTGATCGGTGTGGCGGTGGTGTTGTTTTGGATGCATTGGCAACTGGCGTTGTTCATCCTGTTTTTGAACCCAGTGGTCATTCTTTTCTCCACGCGGCTGGGCAAACGAGTGAAGGAGTTGAAAAAACGCGAAAACGCGGCTTTCGAGCTTTTCCAGGAATGCCTGGCAGAGACCCTCGACGCACTCGCGCAAATTCGCGCCATGAATCGGGAAAAGCATTATCTGGCGCGGGTGGCCAACAGGGCAGGCGACATCCGCCGTCATGCCGCGGCTTACGCCTGGAAGTCGGATGCGCTGAGCCGCGTATCATTCTTTATCTTTCTGGCGGGATTCGACGTTTTTCGGGCGTCCGCCATGTTGATGGTGGTTTACTCCGACCTCAGTATCGGCGAAATGCTGGCGGTGTTCGGCTATCTCTGGGCCATGATGTCGCCGGTGCAGGAGATCATCAACATCCAATACGCCTGGTTTGCCGCCAATGCCGCCATGGCGCGGCTGAATGGCCTGCTGGGGATGGAGAGCGTGCCCGCCAGCGAGTGTCGGAGCAACCCCTTCGTCAAGCGCGACACGGTAACGGTGGAGTTACTTGACGTCAGCTTCTCCTACGGCGAAGGCGAGACCGTTCTCGATCATGTCAGTTTGAGCCTGGGCGCTGGCGAGAAGGTGGCTCTAGTCGGGGCCTCGGGCGGTGGAAAATCGACGCTGGTACAGGCCTTGCTGGGGTTATACCCAGTCAGTGCCGGCATCATTCGTTATGGTGGTGTGGATGTCCGCGATATTGGCTGGGAAACGGTGCGCGACCACGTCGGCGTGGTGCTGCAACACCCGGTGTTGTTCAATGCCAGTGTCCGTGACAATTTGTCCATGGGGCGGGTATATGACGACGAGGCACTCTGGCGCGCCCTGGAAATAGCCCAGCTTAAGACGGTGGTGGCGGAAATGCCGCAGGGCCTGAACACCGTGGTCGGACGACAGGGCGTGCGTCTGTCCGGGGGCCAGCGGCAGCGTCTGGCCATTGCCCGCATGGTCCTCACTGAGCCCAAGGTCGTCATCCTGGACGAGGCGACCTCCGCCCTTGACAGCGCCACCGAGCATGCCTTGCACCAGGCGTTGGCCGCTTTTTTGCGCGGCCGCACCACACTGATCATTGCGCATCGCCTATCGGCCGTGAAACAGGCGGACCGCATCCTGGTTTTCGAGAATGGCAGGCTAATGGAGGAGGGTGACCACGGCAGCTTGATGGAGCGCGGTGGGCTATATCACAGACTCTATGCCCAGGCTTGAGATTGTTTCACGTGAAACAGTGAGCGGAAGTGCGTAAAATGCCCCCCACCGATGCCGACATCTAAACATAACTTAATGATTTTTCCAGACAAATTCGACGTTGTTGTGGTTGGGGGCGGGCATGCTGGCACGGAGGCGGCGCTCGCGTGCGCCCGCTTGGGTGTGCGCACACTGCTCTTGACCCATAACATCGAAACACTGGGGCAGATGTCCTGCAATCCCTCGGTGGGTGGAATAGGCAAGGGCCATCTGGTGCGTGAGGTCGATGCCCTGGATGGGGCGATGGCGATCGCCACGGACGCGGCCGGCATACAGTTCCGCACCCTCAACTCCTCCAAGGGGCCGGCGGTACGCGCCACCCGTGCGCAGGCCGACCGCCTGCTCTATAAACAGGCGATCCGGTGGCGCCTGGAAAATGAGCCCGGCCTCACCCTCTTTCAACAGGTCGTGGATGACTTGGTGCTGGAGGGAGAGCATGTGACTGGCGTGAAAACACAGTTGGGCGTGATCTTCCAGTGCCGGGCCGTGGTACTGACGGCCGGCACCTTTTTGGCGGGGCTTATCCATGTCGGTCTGGAGCATTTTCCTGCGGGCCGCATGGGCGACCCCCCAGCTTTGTCGCTGGCGGCGCGTCTGCGCGAGCTGCAATTGCCGGCAGGCCGGCTGAAGACCGGTACGCCACCACGCATCGACGGTCGCAGCATCGATTTTTCGGTGCTGCGTGAGCAGCCCGGCGACGACCCGGAGCCGGTGTTCTCGTTTCTGGGAAAACGCGCCATGCACCCAGTCCAACTGCCCTGCTGGATCACTGAAACCAATGCGCGCACCCATGAAATCATCCGTGGCGGTCTTGATCGTTCGCCCCTCTTTACTGGCGTCATCGAGGGAGTGGGGCCGCGTTATTGTCCGTCCATCGAGGATAAGATTCATCGCTTCGCAGACAAGGCCTCGCACCAGATTTTTCTGGAGCCCGAGGGCCTGAGCACCCACGAGTACTACCCCAATGGCATCTCCACCAGCCTGCCGTTTGACGTCCAATTGGAACTGACACGCTCCATCCGCGGCCTGGAACGCGCCCATCTGCTGCGGCCGGGTTATGCCATCGAATACGACTATTTCGACCCGCGCGGGTTGTGGCCTACCCTTGAGACCAAGGCCATTTCCGGCCTGTTTTTCGCTGGCCAGATTAACGGTACCACGGGCTACGAGGAGGCCGCCGCCCAGGGCCTGCTGGCCGGCCTCAATGCGGGTTTACAGGTCCAGGGAAAGGCGGCGTGGTGGCCGCGCCGGGATGAGGCCTATCTGGGTGTCATGGTGGACGATCTGATAACCCGTGGCGTCTCCGAGCCCTACCGTATGTTTACCAGCCGGGCGGAGTACCGTCTGTCGCTGCGCGAGGACAACGCCGACCTGCGCCTCACAGAAGCCGGCCGCCGCCTGGGCCTGGTGGGCGACGTCCGCTGGCGGCGCTTCGAGGAAAAACGCGAGGCCATTGCCCGCGAAACGGAGCGGCTGCGGTCGACCTGGGTGGATTTTCGGCGCTTGGCGCCCGCGGCGTCAGCCAAGTTTGACGGCAAGTTGAGTGCAATCGAGGACGCCGGTGAAATCACGACCGGGCCGCACACCGGCGGCCGCAGTCAATACAGCCTGTTCGACCTGCTGCGCCGGCCGGAGATGGGCTACCAGGACCTGATTGCCCTGGCCCCGGACGCGGCTGCCGTGGAAGATGCCGAAGTGCGGCAGCAATTGGAGATAGAGGCCAAATACTCGGGTTATGTCGCCCGCCAGCAAGAGGAAATCGCCCGCCAGCGTCATTATGAAGACATGCCCCTGCCGGCAGACCTTGATTACCAGGGGCTCAAAGCCTTGTCCATCGAGGTGCGGCAGAAGCTCGCCGAGGCGCGGCCAGCCACACTGGGGCAAGCGGCCCGCCTTCCGGGCATAACGCCAGCCGCCATCTCGGTGCTGTTGGTTTATCTCAAGCGTGATGTACAGTCCAAGGCGGAGAAATGGGCGTGAAACTGCAGTCCTCCCTGGCAGCGGCCTTGGTGGAGATGCAGTCTCCTTTGTCACTGTCCCGGCAGCAACGCTTGCTGGTCTACCTCGCGTTGCTGCAGAAATGGAACAAGACCTACAACCTCACGGCCATCCATGAACCGGAGCGCATGTTGACCCATCACCTGCTGGACAGTCTGGCGGTGCTGCCGCACGTTACCGTCGACCGCATGTTGGATGTGGGCAGCGGTGCCGGGCTGCCAGGCATCCCGCTGGCCATCGCCCGCGATAACCTGCATGTCACCCTGATCGACGCCAGTCACAAAAAAGTGGCCTTTGCCCAGCAGGCGATCATCGAACTCAAGCTCAGGAATGTCGTGGCGGTGCATGGACGGGTCGAGGATTGGCGTCCGACAGAACCCTTTCCGTGCATCATTTCACGCGCCTTCAGCGATCTGGCGGAATTCGTGCGGGTCACGGCCGGGCTGCTGGCGCCCGGTGGCCGCTGGTTGGCGATGAAGGGGCTTTATCCGCATGAGGAATTGGGCCAGATCAAGGGGGCGCATCTCGTGGAAAATATGAAACTACACATCCCCGGCCTGGATGCAGAAAGGCACTTGATCGTGCTGGAGAAGGCATGAGCAGCGCAGCGGCCCATATATTGGCCATCACCAACCAGAAGGGGGGGGTCGGCAAGACCACCACGGCGGTCAATCTGGCGGCGTCCCTCGCCAGTTTGGGGCAACGCGTGTTGTTGGTGGACCTCGACCCTCAAGGTAACGCCACCATGGGCAGCGGTGTGGACAAGCGGGATTGCGAACCGACGGTCTATCAGGTGCTATTGCGCCAGGCGGACTGTCGCACTGCCTGCCGGCAGGCCGGTACGGCCGGCTATGACCTGCTCCCTGCCAACCGTAACCTGGCCGGCGCTGAAGTGGAGCTGGTGGATGTCGCCGAGCGCGAATTCAGGCTGCGCGCGGCGCTTGCCGGTTTGAGTGATGGCTACGACTACATACTGATCGATTGCCCGCCCGCCCTCAATCTGCTGACAGTGAACGCACTGGCGGCGGCCAACGCGGTGCTTATCCCGATGCAGTGTGAATACTATGCCCTCGAGGGGGTGTCTGACCTGGTCAATACTGTGCGTAAGGTCAAGACCGGCCTCAATCGCGCCATTGAGATCGAAGGGCTGCTGCGCTCGATGTTCGATCCGCGCAATACCTTGGCTCAGCAGGTTTCGGAGCAACTCAAGCGGCATTTCGGCGACAAGGTCTACGACACGGTGATTCCCCGTAATGTCCGCCTGGCCGAGGCCCCCAGCTATGGCCTGCCGGCCTTGGCCTATGACCGCCATTCCAAGGGTGCGCAGGCCTATCTGCAATTGGCGGCCGAAATCATCGAACGCCGCATGCCGAAGGAGGCGAAATGGTAAGACAAAAAGGACTGGGGCGCGGGCTCGATGCCCTGCTTTCGGAAGGCGAAACCCAATCAGGCGAGCGTTTGCTGACCTTGCCGGTGGAGAGCCTGGCGCCAGGAAAATACCAGCCCCGCACCCATATGGACGCGGACGCCCTGCAGCAACTGGCCGAGTCCATCAAGGCGCAGGGATTGATGCAGCCTATCCTGGCGCGCTCGGCGGCGGGCGGCCAATATGAGATCATTGCTGGCGAGCGTCGCTGGCGTGCCAGCCAGCTCGCTGGACTCAAGGAAGTGCCGGTACTGGTGCGCGACGTCAGCGACGACGCGGCGCTGAAGATGGCGCTGATCGAAAACATCCAGCGGGAAAATCTGAATCCACTGGAAGAGGCGCAGGGCTTGCAGCGCCTGATACAGGAATTCGATATGACCCATCAGGGCGTGGCAGAGTCGGTGGGGCGGTCGCGTACCAGCGTGACCAACATATTGCGGTTGCTCAATCTGGCAAAACCTGTGCAGGCGATACTGATGCAGGGACAGATCGATATGGGCCATGGCCGCGCCCTGCTCGCCCTGCCGCAAGCCAAGCAAGTGGAAGCGGCGGATGCGGTCGTCAAGCATGGTTACTCGGTGCGGGAAACAGAGCGCCTGGTCGCTCGCCTTCTCAGGCCCAGGGCGGCCCATAAGGCAAATAAAGACCGTGATGTGGCCAGTCTGGAAGAGGCCCTGGCGGAAAAACTGGCCACACGGGTAGCGATACGCGCCAACAGCAAGGGGTCGGGGAAGCTGATCGTGACGTTTGACAGCCTGGAGCAGCTTGACGGAATACTGGATCGCATACGCTGAGCCGCAAACGCCGGGTCGCGGACGCATCAGCCAGCATCGATTGCATTGGCGGGGCTAATTTGTATATCATTGTCTTATTATGGCTGCTTCATCTTATCGCGCCATATATCGGCCGCTGGGCGCGGTCGGCGCAGCCGGCTTGCTTGGCATGACGCTGGGTGGGGCCGCCGTCATGCTGGCCGTGCTTTATGGCGGCGGGGTGGCAATCGTGAACGCAGCGCTGCTGTTATGGCGTTGGCAACGCGGTGCAAGTGATTACCACGTCGATATCGGTAAACACTTGCGTGCATTCCGCCGTTCCAGCCTGGAGCGTTTTTTTGTAGTCAGCGCGTTGCTGGCGTTGGGATTCGTCCCCATTGGTCTCCACCCCGCCGCGCTGCTGACCGGATTTCTGATTGGGCAGCTTACCTGGATGCTGGCAAGCCTGACCCTGAGCGAGAGTAATTGATCATGTCCGCGGAAGCGCACACCTCAGGTGAATATATACGACATCACCTGCAAAACCTCACCTACGGGCAGCATTCGGATGGCGGTTGGGGGATTGCCCATAGCGCCGCCGAGGCCAAGGCCATGGGTTTTTGGGCGGTCAACCTGGACACGCTGGGTATCTCCCTGATCCTTGGCCTTGTTTTTCTGTTCTTGTTCCATAAGGCGGCCAAGCAAGCCTCCTCTGGACTGCCGAATGGGTTGCTGAATTTCGTTGAATGGGTGGTGGAATTCGTCGATGGCAGCGTCAAGGGCTCTTTCACGGCCAGGAACAACATGGTCGCGCCTCTGGCTCTGACGATATTTTTCTGGATATTCTTGATGAATCTGATGGACCTCTTGCCCATAGACTGGGTGCCGGGTCTCGCCAAAGTCCTGGGCGTGCCTTTCCTCAAGGCGGTGCCTACCACTGATCCCAATGCCACCTTCGGTATGGCCATAGCCGTCTTCCTGTTGGTGCTTTACTACAGCTTCAAGATGAAGGGCGCTGGCGGTTTCGTCGGCGAACTCACGCTGCAGCCCTTCGGCAAATGGGGCCTGCCGGCGAACTTTCTGCTGGAAGGGGTCAACTTGATCGCCAAGCCGGTCTCCCTGGCGCTGCGTCTATTCGGCAATATGTATGCAGGCGAGATGATCTTCATCCTCATCGCCCTGATGTTTTCCAGTGGTGCCATCCTGGCGCTCACCGGCGGCATATTGCAATGGGCGTGGGCGGTGTTCCACATCCTGATCATCACTTTGCAAGCCTTTATTTTTATGACGCTGACCATCGTTTATCTCGACATGGCGCATCAGGAACACCACTGACAGATTTTGTTTATTGATTCGTTGATAGGAGAACTTAGATGGAAATGTCCCAAGCCTTGTTGTACATCGCCGGCGCCATCATGATGGGCCTGGGCGCCCTGGGTGCCTCGGTCGGTATCGGTATACTCGGCGGCCGCTTCCTGGAAGGCGCCGCCCGTCAGCCCGAATTGATCCCCATGCTGCGTACCCAGTTCTTCATCGTCATGGGTCTGGTCGATGCCGTGCCGATGATCGCTGTCGGTCTCGCCATGTATATCCTCTTCGCGGTAGCGGCGTAAGAAACTGTAAACATATAACCGGTAAGAGGTTGGGGCATGAACATCAATCTGACCCTGATTGGGCAGTCCATCACCTTCGCCATCTTCGTGTGGTTCTGCATGAAGTATGTGTGGCCGCCCATCATTGCCGCTCTCGAGGCCCGCAAGCGTCAGATTGCCGACGGTCTGGCTGCCGCCGACCGCGGCAAACATGAACTGGAGCTGGCGGCCCGGCGTTCCACCGAAGCGATCCATGAGGCCAAGCTGAAGGCCAGCGAGATCATAGCCCAGGCGGAGAAGCGTGCTGCCCAGATCGTTGATGAGGCCAAAGAGGCCGCCAAGGGCGAAGGCGAGCGTTTGTTGGCAGCGGCGCGGGCCGAGATGGAGCAGGAGGTGTTTCGCGCCCGCGAACAGTTGCGCGGTCAGGTCGCCGGGTTGGTGGTTGCCGGCGCCGAGAAGGTGCTGCGGCGCGAGATCGATGCCAAGGCGCATGCTGACCTGCTCGATGCGATAAAAAACGAACTCTGACCATGGCCGAGATCACCACCGTAGCCCGACCCTATGCCGAAGCGTTGGCCCGCATGGCGGGGGAAAGCGGCACCTGGTCGGCCTGGTCCGCCATGCTGGACGCGGCCACCAAGGTGGCCGGCGAGGCGCAAGTGGCAGCGCTGACCCACAACCCCAGCCTATCCGCCAGTGAGGTCGCCGAGGTCATCATTGCCGTCTGTGGTGACCGGCTCAACAATGAAGGCGCCAACTTAGTGCGCGTCCTGGCCGAGAACAAGCGCTTCGCCAGCCTGCCCGAGATCGCCCGTCTGTTCGAGGAGATCAAGGCTGAACAGGAAGGCGTGCTGGAGTCGCGGATTACCACGGCTTTTGCCTTGTCCGAGGCGCAGATGTCCGCCCTGGTGGATAAATTGCAGAATCGTTTCGGTTGCCGCATCAATGTCACCCAAGCCGTAGACCCGGAACTCATCGGCGGGGTGATCATCCAGGTTGGCGATGAAGTCATGGATGCCTCGGTGCGCGGCAGGCTCGCCGGCATGGCCGCTACCCTGAAAGCTTGATTAAGGAATCTGGAGTCATTATGCAACTCAATCCGTCTGAAATCAGCGAGCTGATCAAGAGCAAGATCCGGAATCTGGAGACTGGCTCTGAGCTTCGCACCCAGGGTACGTTGGTATCCGTCACCGATGGCATCGTGCGCATCCATGGCCTGACCGAGGTCATGCAGGGCGAGATGCTGGAATTCCCCGGCAACACCATGGGCATGGCCCTGAACCTGGAGCGCGACTCCGTCGGCGCCGTGGTGCTGGGCGAATACGAGCACATCTCCGAAGGCGACACCGTCAAGTGCACCGGCCGCATCCTGGAAGTGCCAGTCGGCGAGGCCATGCTTGGCCGTGTGGTGGATGCCCTCGGCCGTCCCATAGACGGCAAGGGCCCGGTCAATTGCACCGAGACCAGCCCGATCGAAAAGATCGCCCCCGGTGTGATCGCACGTCAGTCCGTGTCTCAACCCGTGCAGACCGGCTTGAAGTCGGTCGATGCCATGGTGCCGATTGGCCGTGGTCAGCGCGAATTGATCATTGGCGACCGCCAGACCGGCAAGACCGCTGTTGCCATCGACGCCATCATCAACCAGAAGGGCACAGGCGTTAAGTGCATTTACGTCGCAGTCGGTCAGAAGGCCTCCAGCATCGCCAATGTTGTACGCAAGCTGGAAGAGCATGGGGCCATGGCGCATACCATCGTGGTCGCCGCCACCGCCTCCGATCCGGCCGCCATGCAGTTCATCGCGCCCTATGCTGGCTGCACCATGGGCGAGTACTTTCGTGACCACGGCGAGGATGCGCTCATCGTTTATGACGACTTGACCAAGCAGGCCTGGGCCTACCGCCAGATTTCGCTGCTGTTGCGGCGGCCGCCTGGCCGCGAAGCCTACCCTGGCGACGTGTTTTATCTACACTCCCGCCTGCTCGAACGCTCCGCCCGTGTCAATGCAGACTATGTCGAGAAAGTGAGTGGCGTGAAGGGCAAGACCGGATCGCTCACCGCCTTACCCATCATCGAGACTCAGGCCGGTGACGTCTCAGCCTTCGTGCCAACCAATGTCATCTCGATTACCGACGGCCAGATATTCCTGGAAACCGACCTCTTCAACGCCGGCATCCGTCCCGCCATCAACGCCGGTCTCTCGGTGTCGCGGGTGGGCGGTGCGGCCCAGACCAAGGTCATCAAGAAGCTGGGCGGCGGCGTCCGTCTGGCGCTCGCCCAGTACCGTGAACTGGCGGCTTTCGCCCAGTTTGCCTCGGACCTCGATGAAGTGACGCGCAAGCAGCTCGAACGCGGCAAGTTGGTCACCGAGTTGATGAAGCAGGCACAGTATGCGCCGATGAGCGTGGCCGAAATGGCCGTGACCCTGTTCGCCGTCAACCGCGGTTATATGGATGACGTTGACGTCAAGCGCGCCCTGTCGTTCGAATCGGCCCTGCAATCCTTCCTCAAGGGCAAGTACGCCGCCTTGCTGGGCAAGATTGCAGAGACCAACGACATGGAGGCGGACGTCGAAAAACAGTTGGCCGCCGCCATCGACGATTTCAAGGCCTCCGCGGCCTACTGACCTGGATCGCAAGCAAGATGGCCGTCGGCAAAGAGGTTCGCACCAAGATCAAGAGCGTGGAAAACACGCGCAAGATCACCAAGGCGATGGAGATGGTCGCCGCTTCCAAGATGCGCAAGGCGCAGGAACGGATGAAGCATGCCCGTCCCTATGCCGAAAAGATCGCCCAGGTGGCCGCCCATTTCGGCGAGGCGCATCCTGAGTATCGGCATCCTTTCGTCGCCAAGCGCGAACAAATCAAGCGCGTCGGACTGATCGTGGTGACCACCGACAAGGGCTTGTGCGGCGCCCTGAATACCAATGCGCTGCGCCAAGCTCTGAATAAGATAAAAGACTGGGACGACCACCGGATCGAGGTGGATGTCACCGCCATAGGCAACAAGGCGGCCGGCTTCATGCAGCGCCTGGGGGCCAACCTCGTTTCCCAGGTCGGCGGCCTCGGCGATACGCCGCATATGGAAAGGCTCATCGGCCCCGTCCAGGTGATGTTGGAAGCCTTCAAGCAAGGCCGCATCGACGCCCTGTATCTGATCTATTCCCGCTTCATCAATACCATGAAGCAAGAAGTCGCCTTCAACCAGCTACTGCCCTTGGCCGCCGAGCCCAGGGCCGAGGCGACTCACTGGGATTACATCTACGAGCCAGAAGCCAAAGGCGTCGTCGATGGTCTGATGGTGCGCTACATCGAGGCGCTGATCTACGAGGCGGTGGCAGAGAACATGGCCTGCGAGCAATCGGCGCGGATGGTGGCCATGAAATCTGCCTCCGACAACGCCAAGACGGTCATCGAGGAACTCAAGCTGGTCTATAACAAGACCCGCCAGGCCGCCATCACCAAGGAACTCAGCGAGATCGTGGCGGGTGCCGCGGCAGTGTAGGGCATCGCGGCCAAGGCCGCGCTTATGGCTACAGGATTCGAACTTATGCAGGAAACCAAAATGACTACAGAAGGCAAGATCGTACAAATCATTGGCGCGGTGGTGGACATGGAGTTCCCGCGCGGCCACCTGCCCAAGGTCTACGACGCCGTCATGCTGGAGCGTCCGGCCCTCACTTTCGAGGTGCAGCAGCAACTGGGCGACGGCATCGTGCGCACCATCGCCATGGGACCCACCGATGGCCTCAAGCGCGGCATGATGGTGCGGGATACCGGGGCACCGATACAGGTACCGGTCGGGCAGGCCACATTGGGCCGTATCATGGATGTACTGGGCCAGCCCGTGGACGAAAAAGGACCGGTTGGCGCCGAGGTGCACATGCCCATCCATCGCCAGGCCCCGGCCTATGCCGATCAGGCCGCTGCGGTGGAGATTCTGGAGACAGGAATCAAGGTGATCGACCTTATCATGCCCATCGCCAAAGGCGGCAAGGTCGGCCTGTTTGGTGGCGCCGGCGTGGGCAAGACAGTGACCCTGATGGAATTGATCCGCAACATCGCCGTCGAGCACTCGGGCTTCTCGGTGTTTGCCGGCGTCGGCGAGCGTACCCGTGAGGGGAACGACTTCTATCACGAGATGAAAGAGGGTGGCGTACTCGACAAGGTGTCTCTGGTCTATGGGCAGATGAATGAGCCGCCGGGCAACCGTCTGCGGGTCGCCCTGACCGGTCTTACTATGGCCGAGCACTTCCGCGACGAAGGCCGCGATGTGCTGTTTTTCGTCGACAACATCTACCGTTACACCCTGGCTGGCACGGAAGTCTCCGCTTTGCTCGGCCGCATGCCATCCGCCGTGGGCTACCAGCCCACCCTGGCCTCGGAAATGGGGGCGCTACAGGAGCGCATCACCTCCACCCGCACAGGCTCAATTACCTCTTTCCAGGCGGTATACGTGCCGGCGGACGACCTGACGGACCCGTCGCCGGCGACTACATTTGCCCATCTGGATGCCACCCTGGTTTTGAGTCGTCAGGTGGCCGAACTCGGTATCTACCCGGCCGTGGATCCACTCGATTCCACCTCCCGCATCCTCGATCCCCTGGTGGTCGGAGAGGAGCACTATACGGTCGCCCGTTCCGTGCAATCGACCCTGCAACGTTACAAGGAACTGCGCGACATCATCGCCATTCTCGGCATGGACGAACTCTCGCCCGAGGACAAACTGGTGGTTTCCCGTGCCCGCAAAATCCAGCGCTTCCTGTCGCAGCCTTTCTTCGTGGCCGAGGTCTTCACCGGGGCGGCAGGGAAGTATGTTTCCTTGAAGGACACCATAGCCGCCTTCAAGGCCATCGTTGCCGGTGAATATGATCACCTGCCTGAACAGGCCTTCTACATGGTCGGCACCATCGATGAAGCCGTCGAAAAGGCGAAAACAATACAATGAGTGACACCCAGACGTGTGGCAGAGGGATGAGCTTGGCGGTGCGCGCGTCGTATACAGTCTTGCCGCCTTGTCACACCGGCACCTGTCGCGGCCGTTTCACACGTCACCGGAGCTAACAAATGGCAATGACCATCCATGTGGACATCGTGAGCGCTGAGGCCGCGCTTTATTCCGGTTTGGCAGAATTCGTGGTGGTGCCGGCCGAGATGGGTGAAGTAGGCATTTACCCTCGGCACGCTCCTTTATTGACGCGTATCAAGCCGGGCTCGGTACGCATTAAATCGCCAGGCAGGGATGAGGAGGACCTGATTTATGTCTCCGGGGGCATATTGGAGGTGCAGCCCGGCCTTGTCACCATCTTATCCGACACGGCCATCCGTGGCGCCGACCTGGACGAAGCACGGGCCATGGAGGCGAAGAAAATCGCCGAAGAGGCCATCGCCAATCGTACCGGAGCCATGGAATACGCTGAAGCTCAAGCCGAACTGGCGCAAGCGGTCGCCCAACTGGCCGCCATAGACAAATTGCGCAAGCATAGCCACTAAACTGGCGATAACAGGGGAGACAGCCGGGACGGCCTTTTATTATTTCCTGTCCGGGGGATAATCAGCGCCCATGTCTGCAAAGCTTTTAACAGTCGTCATCCTTGCCGCCGGCAAGGGTACGCGTATGCAATCGGACTTGCCCAAGGTATTGCATCCTTTGGCGGGTCGGCCGCTGCTTGAACATGTGCTGGCCGCCGCCGACAACCTTGAGCCGGCCACCGTCTGCGTCGTCTATGGCCATGGTGGCGAGGCCCTGCCGCAAACCATGGGCCGCAAGGACGTCGCCTGGGTACTGCAAGCGCCGCAACTAGGCACCGGCCACGCCGTGCAACAGGCGCTGCCTTACATCGATCAGGCCGGTATCTGTCTCATACTCTATGGCGACGTGCCGCTGATCCGCCCGGAAACGCTGCGGGAAATGTCACTCATCGCGCAGGAAGGGGCCATCGCCTTGCTCACCGTCAAACTGGGTGATCCCTCGGGCTATGGACGCATCGTCCGCGATGTCCGCGGTCAGGTTGTGCGTATCGTCGAGCACAAGGACGCCAGTCCCGAGGAACTGGCCATTCATGAGGCCAACACCGGCATACTCTGTCTACCGGCCGCCAAGCTGGCGGGCTGGCTGAATCGGCTAACCAACGTCAATGCACAAGGGGAGTATTACCTGACTGATGTGATCGCTATGGCTGCCTCCGAAGGTGAGCGCATACTTCCATGTCATCCGTCTTCGGAATGGGAGGTCATGGGCGTAAACAGCCGGGCACAACTGGCCGCATTGGAGCGCCGCCTGCAGGCTGGCCTGGCGGAGTCGCTGATGGCCGCCGGCGTCACCCTGGTCGACCCAGCACGCCTTGACATTCGCGGCAGCCTAAGCTGTGGCCGGGATTGCCGGATCGATATCAATTGCGTATTCGAAGGGCACGTGATTCTGGGCGACAACTCGATAGTGGGCGCCAACTGTGTAATCAAGGATACAGAGATCGCGGCCGACGTCGAGATCAAGCCGTATTGCCACATCGAGGGGGCCCGCATTGGCACTAGGTGCATCGTTGGCCCGTACGCTCGCCTCCGCCCCGGCACCGAGCTGGCCGAGGCCGCGCATATCGGCAACTTTGTCGAGCTGAAGAATGCCCAAGTCGGTTTCAATTCCAAGATCAATCACCTCTCCTATGTCGGCGATGCCAGTGTCGGCCGCCAGGTCAATATCGGTGCCGGCACCATCACCTGCAACTATGACGGCGCCTACAAGCACCGTACGGTGATTGAAGACGAGGCCTTTATCGGTTCTGATACGCAACTGGTGGCGCCCGTCACCGTTGGCAAAGGGGCCACGCTTGGCGCCGGCACCACCTTGACCAAGGATGCCCCGGCGGGCGAGTTGACCTTATCCCGGGCGCGGCAAACGACCATACCGGGCTGGCAGAGGCCGGTAAAAAAATCAAAGTAAGGGAGTACTCGCATCATGTGCGGAATAGTGGGTGCAATCGGTCAGCGCAACATAGTGCCGACGCTGATCGAGGGCCTGAGGCGCTTGGAATACCGTGGCTATGATTCGGCAGGCGCCGCCGTACTCGCTGATGGCAAGCTGGAGCGGGTGCGTCGGGTCGGACGCGTGGCGGAAATGGCCGCCGGCGTCGAGGCACAACATCTGTCCGGTCTCGTTGGCATCGGCCACACACGCTGGGCCACCCACGGTGGCGTGACCGAGTGCAATGCCCACCCGCACATCTCCAACGGCCGCATTGCTGTCGTCCACAACGGCATCATTGAGAATCACGAGGCCCAACGCACCCGCCTGACAGCCATGGGCTATCGCTTCGAATCACAAACCGACACAGAAGTGATCGCTCACCTTCTTGACCATTATTACGGCCAGAGCGGCGACCTGTTCCTGGCGACACGTAATACCGTGGCGGAACTGGAGGGGGCCTATGCCATTGGCGTGATGGCGGTCGATTCGCCGGATATCCTTTGTTGTGCCCGCAGGGGCTGCCCCTTGTTGATCGGTCTGGGCGAGGGTGAAAACTTTTTTTCCTCCGATGTGTCCGCGCTGATCTCCGAGACACGCCGCATCATTTACCTTGAAGATGGCGATGTGGCCGCGGTGAGTCGTAACGCCGTACGTATCGTCGACCGGCTGGGGCAACCCGTGGGCAGGCCGGAGCGGCTTTCCGACGTCACCATCGGCGCCGTGGAACTTGGTCCTTTCCGGCACTATATGCAGAAAGAGATCAACGAGCAGCCGCGCGCCATCTCCGACACCCTTGAAGGGGTCATCGACCACGGCGTCGCCGCGTCGCTGTTCGGCCAAGAGGCCGAGGCCGTATTTGGAGAGATCGACAGCCTCCTGATACTGGCTTCCGGTACCAGTTATTATGCCGGCCTGGTTGGCAAGCAATGGCTGGAATCGCTGGCACGCATTCCCTGCACCGTCGAATTGGGTCACGAATACCGCTACCGCGACTCCATACCCAATCCGCATCAGTTAGTAGTCACTCTCTCGCAATCCGGTGAGACGCTGGATACCATGGAGGCGTTGAAGCGTGCCAAGGCACTCGGACACACGCATACGCTGGCGATCTGCAACGTCCAGGAAAGCGCCCTGCCACGTGCCTCGAAACTGGTGTTTTACACCCGAGCGGGTGCCGAGATCGGTGTGGCCTCGACCAAGGCCTTTACCACCCAATTGTGCGCGCTGTTTATTTTGGCGCTGACCCTCGCCAAGCGGCGCGGTTTGCTCTCCGCACCGGCCGAACGCCAATATTTGGAGGCTCTGCGTCAGCTTCCGGGCAGCGTACAGCATGCACTCAACCTGGAACCGCAAATTCAGGTCTGGGCCGCGCGCTTCGCCGACAAGGAACATGCCTTGTTTCTGGGCCGCGGTCTGCATTACCCCATCGCCCTGGAGGGAGCGCTCAAGCTCAAGGAAATCTCCTACATCCACGCCGAGGCCTATCCTGCCGGCGAACTGAAACATGGGCCGCTGGCACTGGTGGATGCCAACATGCCGGTGGTGGTGATTGCCCCCAACGACAGTCTGCTTGAAAAAGTGAAGTCGAACATGCAAGAGGTCAAGGCCCGCGGCGGCCAGCTCTATGTCTTCGCTGATCAAGACAGCCACTTCGGCGAGACCGAGGGGGTCTATGTCATCCGCACGCCGCGCCATGCAGGCTTGCTCTCCCCCATCATCCATGCCGTGCCGGTGCAATTGCTGGCCTATCACGTCGCGCTCAAGAAGGGTACCGATGTTGACAAGCCCCGTAATCTGGCTAAGTCCGTCACGGTAGAGTGATTAACGTAGCGGGAACCCCGGCCCGGGACTACAAGCTTAGAAATCTGGCAAAATCGGCTACCGTCGAATAACCCCTGGGAAAAAGCGGCACTCCGTGGCGATCATTGCGATCTTCAACCAGAAAGGCGGCGTCGGCAAGACGACGACGACCGTCAATCTCGCGGCCGGGCTCGCCATACTGCAGCGTCAGCCGTTGGTCATCGACCTTGATCCCCAGGCCCATGCCAGCCTGGCGCTTGGGGTACGCAACCTGCCGAGCCAGGTCTGTGGCGCCGCCTTCTTTCGCGAGCAAACCCCCTTGGTCAAGCTGGTGCGGGTATTGCCTTCTGGGCTACGCCTGGTGCCGGCTCACCCCGACCTCTCCAAGGTAGAGGCGATGATGGGCGGCACTCCTGGCGTGGCGGGGCGCCTGCGCGCCGGGCTGCAGGCCGGTCTGGCCTGGGAGGATGACCCCATCCTGCTGGATTGCGCACCGTCACTGGGGGTGCTGTCGCTCAATGCATTGCTGGCGGCGGAGCGGGTGCTGGTGCCGGTGACGGCGGATTTTCTGGCCATGCAGGGCCTGACCCGCCTGGACTTGGCGCTTAGGGTGTTGGAGCAGCAGTTGCGGCGGCGCTTTGAGCGTCGCATCGTGCTGACCCGCTATGATGAAGACCAGGCACCGAGCCGGGAAGCCCTGACCCGCCTGAGACAGCGTTATGGCAGTGCCGTGTGCGAGACCTGCATACCGGTTGACCCGGCCCTGGCGGAGAGTCCGGCTCATGGCAAGGACATTTTCGCCTATGCCCCCGAGTCGCCGGGCGCGCGTGCCTATCGGCGGTTGACGACGGAGCTTATTGCCAAGGGGTTTTTCCGCCAGCGCGAGGTCACCTGAGCGGGCCGGGAAATCACTGCGCCGCCAAGCGGGCCTGTTGGGCCGCCCCCCAGAGTTCCTCAAGATTGTAATGTTGGCGCGCCGCTGGGTGCATGACATGCACCACTACACTGCCGGCATCCACCAGTACCCACTCGGCGGCCTCGGTGCCTTCCGTACCCACGATCGCGCCGCCGGCCTCTTTGATCTTCTCACGCACATTGTCCGCCAGGGCCTTGACCTGGCGGCTTGAATCGCCTGTGGCGATGATCATGGTCTCGAATAGCGGCGTAAGGTGACCGGTCTCCATGACGGTGATGTCTTTACCCTTGATCTCTTCCAGGGCGTTTACAGCGATACGGGTGAGGGTGGCGGTATCCATGCATTCCTTCATTGGTATAAACGGTGCTGATGAATGTAATCGAGCACGTCGTCGGGCAGCAGGTAGCGTGCGCTTTGCCCGTTGGCGAGCAAGCGGCGCAGGCGGCTGGCGGAGATGTCGAGCTGGGTGATGGCATGACGAATGAGGCGGCCGCTGGGCGCAGTGCAGAGCTCGCCGGGTTGATCGGCAAGGCGTGTCTGCCAAGCCTCTACCAGCGGTGGCGGCAGGGTGGCCTCCCAGCCGCTGACCGAATGACCTGGCCGTTCGGCCACGGCGATGTGCGCCAGGTCGAATAGGCGCGGCCATTCATGCCATGCGGTCAGGCCGGCGAAGGCATCGCTCCCGAGGAAAAGGACGATGGCCACCTTGTCGCCCAGTTCGGCACGCAAGGCCGCCAGGGTTTCCACCATGTAACAGGGCGCGGGATTGCCGATCTCGTGTGTATCCAGGCGAAAACGCGGATTACCAGCGATGGCCAGGCGGACCATGGCCAACCGATCGGCGGCCGGGGCTTGCGGCGGCGGCCGATGCGGCGGCGTACCGGCGGGCAAGAGATGCACGCCGCCGAGGCCGAGCGCCTCCGCCATTTCCTCGGCCAGGCGCAGGTGACCGTAATGGATGGGATCGAAGGTGCCGCCCAGAAGGCCGATAGCCTGCTTACTAGGGGTGTCCTTACTTCTCAAGACCGCCCTCTCACTGCCTCACGTGGCCGTCACCCAGTACCACCCACTTCTGGCTGGTCAGGCCCTCCAGGCCCACCGGGCCGCGGGCGTGGATCTTATCGGTGGAGATGCCGATCTCGGCACCCAGGCCATACTCGAAACCGTCGGCGAAGCGGGTGGAGGCGTTGACCATCACCGAGCTGGAATCCACCTCGCGCAGGAAGCGGCGGGCAAGGGTGTAGTTTTCGGTGACGATGGCGTCGGTATGCTGCGAGCCGTGGCGGTTGATGTGTTCGATGGCCGCCTCGATGTCCTCCACAACCTTGATGGCGAGGATGGGGGCGAGGAATTCCGTGTCCCAATCGGACTCGCTGGCGGGCTTGAGCAGGGCCGGGTCGATACCGGCGGCAGCGAGAATCGCCAGGCTTTCCGGGCAGGCGCGCATCTCCACCGCGTGCGTCGTCAGCATACGCCCGATGGCGGGCAGTAACTCGGTGGCGCGCCGGCGCGCCACCAATAGCGACTCGGTGGTGTTGCAGGTGCCGTAGCGCTGCGTCTTGGCGTTCTCGACGATCTTCAGCGCCTTGCCGGCATCAGCCTCCGCGTCCAGGTAGACGTGGCAGTTGCCGTGCAAGTGCTTGATCATGGGCACGCGCGCTTCCGCGCTCAGGCGCTCGATCAGGCCCTTGCCGCCGCGCGGGACGATGACATCAACGTAATCACGTTGGGTGATCAGCTCGCCGACGGCGGCGCGGTCGGTGGTCTCGATGACCTGAATGGCGGTAGCGGGCAGGCCGGCGGCGGCCAGCCCCTCGCGGACACAGGCGGCGATGGCCTGATTGGAACGGATGGCCTCGCTGCCGCCGCGCAATATGGCGGCATTGCCTGATTTCAGGCAGAGCCCGGCGGCGTCGGCGGTGACATTGGGGCGTGCTTCGTAGATGATGCCGATGACGCCGAGCGGCACCCGCATCTTGCCTACCTGGATGCCGGAGGGACGAAACTTGAGGTCGCTGACTTCTCCCACCGGGTCGGCCAGCTTGGCGATCGCCTCCAGCCCCTCGGCCATGCCGGCGATGGTCTTCGCGGTCAGCGTCAAACGGTCGATCATGGCCGCCGCGAGGCCACTGGCGCGGGCCGCCTCGATATCTTCGCGGTTGGCCGTCAGCAGCGCTTCATGGTCGCGGCGGATGGCGGCTGCCATGGCCTGGAGCGCCGTATCCTTGGCGTAGGTGTCGGCGGCGGCCATGGCGCGGGAGGCCGCGCGGGCCTGGCGGCCGACGTTTTGCATATATGTCTTAATATCCATATTCATCCTTCAGAGCGGCCTTGCCCATCAGGTCGAGGCCCAGTTGCTTCAAGAGCTGCCAGCCATCTTCGCGCAAAAGTCCCTTTGCGGCCCGGTCGGTGCGGGCGGCCAGCTTGAGACCATGCGCCAGGTCGGCTTTCTTAAGTCGTTTGAGGGCGCGGCTCAGCAAGGGTTGCCGGCTCTCCCACACCCGCTGCTCGCGCATCAGCGCCGCCAGCGTCTGTCCTGCCTCCACCCCGCAGGCCAGCCGATACAAGGTACGCAACTCCTGACTGAGCAGCCAAAGCGCCAGGATGGGGGAATCCCCCTCGGCCTTAAGACCGTCAATGATACGACAGTAGCGCGCCGGGTCGCCTTTCAGCAGGGCCTCCGGCAGGTCGCCGGCATCATAGCGGGCCACGTCCACCACGGCCGCTTGTGCCTCCTCCAGGGATAGCGGGCCAGGCGGCATAAGCAGCGCCAGTTTCTCGATCTCCTGGTGGGCGGCGAGCAGATTGCCTTCCACCCTCGTCGTCAGGAAGGCCAGGGTCTCACGCTCCGCCTTGAGACCGTGCCGCCCCAGGCGCTCGCCGATCCACGCCGGCAACTGCTCGAGGGTGGGGGCCGTGACCAGCACGACGACGCCGGCCTTCCCCAACGCCGTAAACCACTTGCTGGCCTGCATGGTGCGGTCGGCGCGTGGCAGTATGACGATCAGGCAGCAATCGCTGGGGGGGCTGCCACACCAGGCTTCCAGGGCCTTGCCGCCTTCGGCGCCGGGCTTGCCGGTGGGCAGGCGCAGCTCCACCAGACGGCGGTTGGCAAATAGTGAAAGTGAATCAAAGCCGCTCGCCCAGGCGCCCCAGTCGAAGCCGGCTTCGGCCTGTTGCGACTGCCGCTCGTCGAAGCCGGCCTGGCGGGCGGCGTGGCGAATTTCTCCCACCGCCTCGTCCACCAGCAGCGGCGCGTCGCCGCAGACGGCGTAGACCGGGGACAGGCCCTTGACGAGGGCGTTGGCCAGTTGCTCGGCGGCGAGGCGCATGGGTTTCAATTAACGAAGGCGAGCCGGCGCAGTATCTGGCGCAGGGCGTCTTCTTCCATGTCGCGTGCCAATGCCATTTCTTCCGCTTCCTTGGCCAGCAACTGTTCGTCGCTGAAGGAGAAGTCGCGGACGAGCTTGATCTCGGCTGGTGCCAGTCTCTCCTTGCCTTGGACGCTGCTGGCAGCGATGCTCACCAGCAGGGTGAGACGGTATTCCCGCACCTTGCCCGTGCCGGACAGCGACAGTATGGTCTTGCTGCGGGTTTCGTTGAGGAAACGGATGACGGTGTCCGCCCGCTCCCGCTGGTCGGCCAGTTTGTGCTGCAGCGCCAGATGATTGCGCAGGCGTGCCGCCAGCGCGGAGTTGGCCTTGGCTTCGACAAAGGCGTTGGCAAAAGGCAGCGGCGATTGGCCGCGCAACTGGAAGCCACAACCGGCCAGCAGGGCCAGTCCGCCGACGGCCAGAGACTTCAGGACGGTGCGCCGCATGACCGGGCTCCTCAGACGACGATATTGACCAGGCGGCCGGGCACCACCACTATCTTCTTGGCGGGCCTGCCTTCCATGTGCTTCTGGGCCTCGGGGCTGGCCAGGGCCGACGCCTCGACGGCGTCCTTGGCGGCGTCGGCGGCCACCTTGATCTTGCCGCGCAGCTTGCCGTTGACCTGCAGCATCAGCTCGATCTCGTTCTGCACCAGGGCCGCCTCGTCCACCGCCGGCCAGGGGGAGCCGACCAGGCAGGCGCCCGGCTTGAGCGCCTTGATGAGGACGCGGCAGATATGCGGCACGATCGGTGCCAGCATGAGGACGATAGCCTCCATGGCCTCCTGCTTGATGGAGCGCGTGAGCGAGTCCTGGCGCCCCGGCGCGTCGGTCGAGGGGCCCCCGGAGGGGGATAGACCAGCAGAGGGGATGCCAGCGACCGCGGGTGGGGCGCCTGCATCCCGCTCCGCGGTCGCATCCCCGCAAGCGGGGCCCCTGCTCTGCGCTTCGCGGTCACCTTCCAGCTTGGCCATGGCGTTCATCAGTTCCATGATGGCGGCGATGGCGGTGTTGAACTGCTTGCGCCGCTCTATGTCGTCGGTGACCTTGGCGATGGTCTGGTGCAGCTGGCGGCGGAAGCCGGCCAGGGCCTCGGGCAGTTCGCCGCCGGCGTAGGCGCTCACCTCGCCGCCCTGGACCTGGTCGTAGACCGTCTTCCACAGGCGCTTGAGGAAGCGGTGCGCGCCCTCGACACCGGCGTCGCTCCATTCCAGGCTCTGCTCGGGCGGCGCGGCGAACATCATGAACAGGCGCGCGGTGTCGGCACCGTACTTGTCGATGATGGCCTGGGGATCGACACCGTTGTTCTTCGACTTGGACATCTTCTCGGTGCCGCCGGCGATCACCGGCTTGCCGTCGGCCGTGAGCACCGGGGTGCCGTCCACCACCTCCACGTCGGCCGGGTTGAGCCACTGCTTCTTGCCGCCCGGCTGTTCGCGGTAATAGGTCTCGGCGATTACCATGCCCTGGGTGAGCAGGTTGGCGAACGGTTCGTTGGTGCTCACCAATCCGACATCCCGCATCAGCTTGTGGAAGAAGCGGGCGTAGAGCAGGTGCAGGATGGCATGCTCGATGCCGCCGATGTATTGGTCGACCGGCAGCCAGTAGTTGGCGCGGCCGTCCAGCATGCCCGTGTCGAGATCGGGGCAGGCATAGCGGGCGTAGTACCAGGACGACTCGACGAAGGTATCCATGGTGTCGGTCTCGCGCTCGGCCCGGCCGCCGCACTTGGGGCAGGTGCATTCGTAGAACGCGGGCATCTTCTTGATGGGCGAGCCGACGTCGATCTTGACGTCTTCGGGCAGCACCACCGGCAACTGGTCTTCCGGCACCGGCACGTCGCCGCAGGCCGGGCAGTGGATGATGGGGATCGGGCAGCCCCAGTAGCGCTGTCGGCTTATACCCCAGTCGCGTAGCCGATAGGTGGTCCGGCGACCACCCATACCGAGGTTCTTCAAGACCAGGGCGATCTTCTCGATGGCGTCCTCGGAGGTCCGGCCGGAGAAATCGCCGGAGTCGAACAGCACGCCATGCTCGGTGTAGGCGGCCTGCAGGGGTAGTTCCAGATCACCCTCGGCCGGCTTGACCACCGCCTTGATCGGCAGGGCGTATTTCCCGGCAAAGGCGAAGTCGCGCTCATCGTGGGCCGGCACGGCCATCACCGCGCCCTCACCGTAGCCCATCAGCACGTAGTTGGCGACGTACACCGGGATCGGCTCGTTGGTGAAGGGGTGGTAGACCTTGAGGCCGGTGTCCATGCCCTTCTTTTCCATGGTGGCCATGTCCGCCTCGGCGACGCTGCCCTGCTTGCACTCGGCGATGAACTCGGCCAAGGCCGGATTGTGGCCGGCGGCCTGCTGGGCCAACGGGTGCTCGGCGGCGACGGCGACGTAGGTGACACCGAACAGGGTGTCGGCGCGGGTGGTGAACACCTTGAGCACGTCGCCCTTGCCCTGCGGCTGGAGCGGGAAATGGATCTCGACGCCAAAGCTCTTGCCGATCCAGTTCTTCTGCATGGTCTTCACCCGCTCCGGCCAGCCGGTCAGGTTGTCCAGTTCGGACAGCAGTTCCTCGGCGTAGTCGGTGATGCGGAAGAAATACATGGGGATGTCACGCTTCTCGACCAGGGCGCCGGAGCGCCAGCCACGGCCGTCGATGACCTGCTCGTTGGCCAGCACCGTGTGGTCCACCGGGTCCCAGTTCACCGTCGCCATCTTCTTGTAGATGACGCCCTTCTCGAACAGCCTGGTGAACAGCCACTGCTCCCAGCGGTAGTAGTCCGGCTTGCAGGTGGCCAGCTCGCGCGACCAGTCGATGGCCAGGCCGAGCGACTTGAGCTGCTTCTTCATGTAGTCGATGTTGGCGTAGGTCCAGCCGGCCGGGGCCACGTCGTTGGCGATGGCGGCGTTCTCGGCCGGCAGGCCGAAGGCGTCCCAGCCCATCGGTTGCAGGACGTTGTAGCCTTTCATGCGGTGGTAGCGGGCCAGCACGTCGCCAATGGTGTAGTTGCGCACGTGACCCATGTGCAGCTTGCCTGACGGATACGGAAACATCGACAGGCAGTAGTACTTCAGCTTGGTTGAGTCTTCGGAAGCCCTGAAGGCCTGTTTTTCTTCCCAGTGCTGTTGCCCTTCCGGCTCGATGATCTCAGGGCGATAAATGGCGTCCATATACAAGGATGTTATTGAGTAAGAAGAAGATTATATCGGCCTTGCCGATGACATGCCTGCGCCCGGGCGGATATACTGACTCCGAATTGCTCTTTCGTGGTCCGTTTAGGGAGTCGCAAATGTCCAGAAAACATCCCGTCGTAGTCGTCACCGGTTCATCCGGCGCCGGCACCACAACCGTCAAGCGTGCCTTCGAGCACATCTTTAGTCGCGAGAAGCTGAAAGCCGCCGTCATCGAGGGCGACAGTTTTCATAGCCTGGGCCGGGTCGAGTTCAAGGAGGCCATGAAGAAGGCCGAGACGGAAGGCAACAAGCATTTCAGCCATTTCGGGCCGGAGGCCAACGACTTCGCCGCTCTGGCCAACCTGTTCAAGACCTATGGCCGTACCGGTGGCGGTAAGCGGCGCTATTACATTCATAGCGACGAGGAGTCCGCCGCGCACAACAAGCGCCTGGGCACAAAACTAAAGGCCGGCGAGTTCACGCCCTGGGAGGACATCCCCAAGGGTAGCGACTTGCTGTTCTATGAAGGCTTGCATGGCCTGGTCGTCACCGACAAGGTCGATATGGCGCAATTCGTCAATCTCGCCATCGGCGTGGTGCCGGTGGTCAACCTGGAGTGGATACAGAAGATCCACCGCGACGCCGCCGAGCGCGGTTATTCCACTGAAGCCATTGTCGATACCATACTGCGCCGCATGCCGGACTACATGAACTACATCACACCGCAGTTTTCGCGCACCGACATCAACTTCCAGCGGGTGCCGACGGTGGACACCTCCAATCCTTTTATCGCCCGCGATATTCCAACGCCGGACGAGAGCTTCGTGGTGATCCGTTTCCGCGACCCCAAGGGGATAGATTTCCCGTATCTGCTGTCGATGATCCACGACTCCTTCATGTCACGCCGCAACAACCTCGTGGTGCCGGGCGGCAAGATGGGCATGGCCATGGAGGTCATTCTCGAGCCGATGATCCATAAGATGGTGGAAGCCAGCCAAAAGGCCTGAGCGCCGCCGCGGCGACGACAAAAAGCCGGGTCCGCCCGGCTTTTTGGTTGCTGGAATCAGCATGGACATCTTCAACATCTTTCACCTTGAAAGCGCCCGCCGGTTGCCGTATTTGCCGGCAGATCATCCTTGCGCCCGTGTGCACGGCCACTCCTTCGAGGTCGAAGTGCATCTGCGCGGCCCGCTCGATGAACGGCTTGGCTGGGTGTGCGACTTCGCCGACGTGGAACGGGCCTGGGCAGACATCGAAGGGAGGCTCGACCATCGTTATCTGAATGAAGTGCCCGGCCTGGAAAACCCCACCAGCGAGCGCCTGGCCATCTGGATCTGGGAACGGCTCAAGAGCGAGCTGCCGGGCTTGAGCAAGATCATCGTCCGCGAGAGCGCTGATTCGGGCTGCGTCTATACAGGCGAGTGACAAGGTGACAGTGGCGGGGATGAGTTTTGTTACTCTGTCACTGTTCTACTAACGCCATCGAGCAGGCGCTCGCCCATCGCCTCGGGCAATAGCGCAATGCCCAGGTCGCGCGTCTGAGTCACCGCCAGCCCGGCATAACCGCAGGGATTGATGGCCGCGAAGGGCGCCAGGTCCATGTCCACGTTCAGACTTAGGCCGTGGTAACTGCAGCCGTTGCGGATACGCAGCCCCAGGGCGGCGATCTTGGCGCCGTTCACATATACGCCTGGCGCTCCGGCGCGGCGCGCCGCCGCCACACCGAAGCCGGCCAACACGTCGATCACCGCCTGCTCCAGCCGCGTCACCAGCGCCTTGACGCCATATCCCCGTCTCTTCAGGTCCAGGAGTACATACACTATCACCTGTCCAGGTCCGTGATAGGTCACCTGGCCGCCGCGGTCGATGGCGACGATGGGGACGCCGATGTCGGCGAGTATGTGTTCGCGGCGGCCCGCCTGGCCGAGGGTGAACACGGGCGGATGCTGTAACAGCCAGAGTTCATCCGGCGTGTCCGGTCCGCGCGCCGCGGTGAAGGCCTGCATGGCCTGCCAGGTTGGTGTGTATTCGACCTGGCCGAGACGGCGAAGTTGAAGCGCTGGGGTCATGGCCGACATTGTGACATGCCGGCCATGACCCCAGCCGCCGTATCACGCGGACCATGATTCTAGAAAACGCACTTGACCGCTTCCTGGCCCTTGTGAAGCCGCATGGAGGCGCGCGTTCGTACTTCCCAATTGGCTTCATCCATTGGGTGTGGCCACTACGCGCCCCTGATTGCACGGTCTGCCGGTCGCCTGGCTGTGTTACTCCTCGTTGCAGGGGGCGGCCATGTGTCGCGTCATGCCAGACAACCCGCAAACCGCACACCCAACAGATCCAATCGCGTTTTCCGGGAGGCTCAGAATTTGACCGTCAGGCCAACATAGAACGAGCGCCCTGGGCCGGGGACGGCAATCCCCCAGGGCACCGCGTTAATCGACATGGTCGTGCCCTGGCCAACATAGACGCCGGAAAGTGGTAGGGCGTATTCCTTGTCGAGCAGGTTTTCGATGCCGAAATCTGCCCAGGCCTGTTTCCAGGCATAGCGGCTGCGTAGATTGAAGAGGCTGTAGCCGGCGGTTGCGATCTCGTTCCTGATTTGCGACACGTCGCTCTTGGCGGCGACGAATTGCGCTTCCAGTGTATGGCTCCAGGCGCCCAGTTGTTGCGTCAGGGCCAGCCTGGCATGCAAGGGCATGATCTGGAAGAGGTTGTCGCCCGTGTCGCGGTTATTGCCGCGGACGTAGTTCACCACGCCGCGCATCGTGAAATTGCCATGGCCGGTGGTGCGCGCGACCAGTCGGTGGGCCGAGATATCGACGCCATAGAGCCGTGCCGTCTGGTTGACGTATTGCAGCACGTTGAACCGATACATGCTGCAGGTCGTACCGGGCAGGCAGCGGGCATCGATATAGTCCTTGACCCGTGTGCTATAGGGGGCGACGCGCAGCCCCCAGGCCTCCTGCCCGGCATCATGCCAATCGCCGGCAAGACTCAGCGTGTACGCCACCTCTGGCTTTAGGTCGAGGTTGCCGACATAGCCATTGCCATCGCCAACGAAATTGTTCATGGACGCCGCCATGGACCACGTGGACCAGGGATAGCGTTCGTACAAACTGGGCGAGCGGGCCTTTTGCGCGATACCCGCCTCGTAGGTCTGTGTGGCGTCCGGGGTGAAGCGCGCCAGCACGCTCAGGTCCCAGTTACTGTCGGTCCTGGCGTGGTCGCGGGCGTTGAAGGTGTCGCCGTCACGCTGCTGGTAATTGAGCATCGGCGCCATGCCATTCGTGCTTGGGTTGTAGCCACGCACGTCGCCGGTGTCCATCCTGACGATTTCGTGGCGCAGCCCGACGAGACCGTTCAGCGTAGGCCACAAGCGCACCTCATACTCGCTGAAGAGGGCGAGACGGTCACGTTTGCCATCCCGTATATTCCAATAAGTACCCGGCCACATGCCGGCGCCCGAAGGGGGCCACCAGTCGTCGAGGCGATAGGCCAGATATTCACCGCCCAGACGCAGGCTGTCAGACCCGGCGAGCGGAAGCTCAATATTGACGGCAAGGCCGTCGGTTTTTGCCTTGGTCGCCATCGGCATGCCTGCCGCGCAGGTTGTGCCGATGGGCGAACACGGATTGCCGTTGGCCGCCGCCGGCCCGCCGGAGGCCGTGCCGTACCAGAAGCGCTTGTCGGTGCCGAAGTCCATCTGGTGTTTGGTATCCTCGCGCCAGGCGCGCGCCTTGAGAAGGCCCCAGCCATATTGCCCGGTATACCCCAGCTTGATCTGATCGTTGTCGTTTCCGACCATGTCCATGCGTTGATTGGGAAAGTTCTCGTAAGGGATGTGCTGCCGCGACAACTTCAAATCGAGCCGATGGCCGCCGCTGCGGCCACTGATGTCGAGGGCCTGGTTGATCGTCTTGTAGGTGGTAGAGCCGACTTCGTTGAGCGGCAGGGTATGCCCGGCACGACCGGTGGCAGTGCCCGGCTTGAAGGCGCTGGCGGCCTGGTAATTGCCGGACTGTGCGATCGCCCCGCTATAACGGATGCTCAATTGTTCGCTCGCCAGCGTCACGCCCACATTGCCGCCGTGGCCATCGCCATTGCTACGGTAGAACGCGCCGGCCTCACCCTGGGTCAACAACTTGGCTCCAGCCTTGGTGAAACGCGGCTTGGCGGAATCGACCACGAGCGTGCCGCCGAGACTGTCGCCGCCAACGCTGACCGGTGTGACCCCGGCATAGATCTTGATCTCCTCGGCGCGGGTAGGATCAACAGAGGAAAGGGCCGGGTTCATGTGATTCGGACAGGCGGCAATTAGGTCGGCGCCATCGACCAGGGTACGCACCCGCTCGTCTGCCAGGCCGTGTATCGCCGGCAGGCTGGAGACAGCGCCGGCGCCATAAAGCGAAACGCCCGGCAGGTCGCGCAACAGACTGGCCGTATCGTTGGTGGACGCGCGCCTGGCTTCGATGTCGCTGGCGCGCACCACGGCCGTGCTCGCGGGCCCGCTCTCTGGACGTGGCCTGGTGACAAGAACATCACCCAGGGTATAAGCGGTTTCCTCGGCCGCGGCCGTACCAGCCATGGCGGCCAGGATGAATAAGGCCAGGCGGCGTATTGCCCATTTCCTGCGCATATCGATCCCTTGTCGCACTAAGCGCGAATACCCCCTCTGTGGAGGTCGAAACATGAGTTGCACTTGAAAAGTGACCCGCGTAGAAAGCGCTTTGAATGGTAGCGAGGGCGGTTGGGCAGGAGAATGTGGCAAATTGCCGCAGTCCCTGGTCAAAATTCAGCCGGAATCAGCAGTTGTTACAGAAGCCCCAGAGCGTATTGACGATATCGCTCATCTGTTCAGCAGTCTCAAATCGGTGATGAAGTCCTGCGGCTCACCGATCTCGATCTTCGCGAACGACGGATGCAGCGGGTTCAGAAGGTAGTTGAATTCGGCGGGAATGACGGCGCTGGGCACGGCCAGCACGGCGCTCGACCTGCGCTTGGCCCAAGCGGTGCCGATGGCCTGGGTCTGGTCGCGGGGCGCGCGGTCGCGCCACTCGGCGGGCAGTTCTTCGGCGCTTAGCCGCTCTATCTTCAAGTTCCTGGGGAGACCGACCGGGATCATCACGTAGCGCGCACGCAGCGGTTCGTCCTGCACCAGCATTTCGAGCGTGGCGAGAGACTGGCTGCCAGCGGTATAAACCATAGCCACGCCCTTGCGATTCCAGCGCCCCCCGTAAAGACGGGCACCCTCACCGGTAAAGGCGGTATCGGTGAAGCGGGCGGTCAGCAGCCGCCAGACGACCTGCATCAGGCGAACACGCCGTGCTCGATGCGACCGAGCGTATCCATGACGCTTTCCGCGCCGATGTCGGTATCCAGCAGCGACAGCGGGGTGGCGCGGCACAACGCGGCATTCGGGGTCTTGAGCCAGGTCAGCGCCGTTTCCAGGTCTTCGAAGACCGCTTCGGCACGTTCGACCACGCGGGCCAGCCGCACGAGCTTGGCCGACTCCTCGCTGTTCAACGTGCCTTCCCGCTTGCGGCGGGCCAGGGTGCGCTCGGGGATGCCCAAAGCGGTGGCGAGTTCGGATTGGGTGACGTGAATCGTCTTGGCGAGGAATTCGACCGCCGACGAGGAAATGCCCTGACGGATGACCGAGACCCAATCAAGGGCGGTGCGGGGCCTGGTATGCAGGACGCCTCGGCCCCCCAACAGGGCTTCGACTGAACGAGTGGGGCTTGAAGCGTGCATGACTGAGGCGGCGGCTGTGCGCATGACCAACATTCCTTGTTTGCCATATGGCGGCTATTTTATGCAAAAATGGCGAAATTCGCTACTTTGATCTACCCGGCAGAAAACGCCCAGCGGCTGTCAGACAGAACCAGCGCCGCGCTGAACCACTTGAGCATCCGGGGGCCGGGTCGTCGGCATGCGCTATCATCGGTTACCCGCCGCGCTACTCGCCTCCCGCCAATGAGGAGCGGGCAGAGGTGCCCTGGATAACCGGCAATTGCAAGGCTCCACGTATCTCCGCCCAATTTTTGTCCAATCAAACGGGGCCACCTCTGGTACCGGCGCAGTATCGCGCCCGGCTGCGATAAAATCCGGGGAGCATGGCAAACACACACAATATGGATACGCATAGGGTCAAGGAATTTCTGCTGGAACTGCAAGAGTTGATCGTCGAACGCCTGCAACAGGTGGATGGCAGGCCCTTCCGGCGCGATGCGTGGCAACGCCCCCAGGGCGGCGGCGGCCTTACCCGGCTGATTGAAGACGGCAACGTCTTCGAGCGCGGCGGAGTCAACTTCTCACACGTCACCGGCGAGAGCCTGCCAGCCTCTGCCACGACGCAACGGCCTGAGCTTGCCGGCCGCCGCTGGGAGGCCATGGGGGTGTCGCTGGTGCTGCATCCGCGCAACCCCTATGCGCCGACCACGCACATGAACGTGCGTTTCTTTGTCGCCGAGAGAGACGGCGCGGCGCCGGTATGGTGGTTCGGCGGCGGCATGGATCTGACGCCCTATTACGGCTTCGAGGAGGATGCCGTGCATTTCCACGAAACCTGCAGGCGGGCGTTGCTGCCGTTTGGCGCGGACTATTACGCACGCTTCAAGCAAGGCTGTGACGCGTATTTCTTCCTCAAACACCGCAACGAGCCTAGGGGCATCGGCGGGATATTCTTCGACGACCTCAACAGCCCCCCCTCCCCCGGCTCGTCCCCGCGGGGGGGGGTGAGGGACGCAAAGGCGCTGCGCGCCGCTGACTTTGACCACTGCTTCAACCTGACCGAGTCGGTCGGTGACCATTTTCTGCCGGCCTATGTCCCCATCCTGGAACGCCGTGCCGACACGCCTTACGGTGAGCGCGAGCGCGATTTCCAGGCCTATCGCCGCGGTCGTTATGTGGAGTTCAACCTGGTCTGGGACCGCGGCACCCTCTTTGGCCTGCAATCCGGCGGCCGTACCGAGTCCATCCTCATGTCCCTGCCGCCCATCGTCAAATGGCGCTACGACTGGCAGCCCGAGCCGGGCACCGCGGAGGCCAGGCTGTACAGTGATTTTTTGACGCCCCGCGACTGGCTGCAAGACTGATTCGTCAATGAAATCCCGTACCGGGTTCTGGCTGTTGTTCGGTCTGGCCTTTCTGCTGGCGGCAGGTATTGCGGCCTACGAGCTCATCGCTTCGCCGTTGCAGGCCATGGTATTGGCCGATTACGCCCGCCGGTTGAATTACGGCAGCGCCACCGGCGCCAGCGACCGCATCCGTTTTCCCCTGGCCGGGCCCTATGACACACGGCTCGGCTATGTCGGTCTGCCGGAATTCAGCAAACGCCTGCGTACGCACGGCTACGTCATCAGCCGCCAGGCCCGGCTGTCGTCCGAGATGCTCCAGCTGGCCGATTGGGGCCTGTTCCTGCCCTATCGCGAAAAGGCGACGGCGGGATTGACGCTGCTCGACTGCGCCGGTCGCCCCTATTACAGTTTCCGCCAGCCGCGCCGTCTTTACCCGGATTTCGACGCGGTGCCGCCGGTGGTGGCCAACACCCTGCTCTTCATCGAAAACCGCGAACTGCTCGACCCCAACCACCCGCAACGCAACCCGGCGGTGGAGTGGGACCGCCTGGCCTACGCCATGCTGGAAAAGTTGGTGCAGGTGGTGCAGCCCGGCCGCAATGTGCCCGGCGGCTCCACCCTTGCCACCCAGATCGAGAAATACCGCCATTCCCCGGACGGGCTGACCCTGACCGCCAGCGACAAGTTGCGGCAGATGGCTTCCGCCTCCATCCGCGCTTATCTCGATGGTAGCGACACCCGGGTCACCCGGCGCCGCATCGTGCTCGATTACCTCAACACCGTGCCGCTGGCGGCGGCCCCCGGTTTTGGCGAGGTGCATGGTCTGGGTGAGGCCTTGCAGGCCTGGTTCGGGCTCGACTTCGACGCGGTCAATGCGCTGCTGCGCCATGACCCTGGCTCGGCGGCGGCGGCACGCGCCTACAAACATGTGCTCGCCCTGTTGATCTCGCAGCGCAAGCCGTCCTGGTACCTGCTCGCCGGCCGCAAGCAACTCGACGCCCAGGTCAATGTCCATCTCGGCCTTTTGGCCGCAGCCGGCGTCATTACTCCCGCCATGCGCGACCAAACGCGCGCCCAGCGCCTCGTCTTCCGCGCCGATAAGCCGGCCAAGGGCGAGGGGGCACGCTCGCCGGACAAGGCCGCCGCCGCCGCCCGCAGCGAGTTGGCGGAGAGGCTTGGTTTGTCGCGCCTCTATGACCTCGACCGCCTCGATCTGAGCGTCTCCACTACCCTGCATGCCGCCAGTCAGCGGGCGGTGAGCGACTTTCTGGGGCAACTCGTCGACCCGGCCGCAGTAAAGGCGGCCGGTCTCTATGGCGAGCATCTGCTCTCGCCCGAAAACGACCTCGGCAAGGTGATCTACAGCTTCACCCTGCATCAACTGACCCAGGCCGGGCCGGTATTGCGGGTACAGGCGGACAGCCTCAACCAGCCCTTTGACATCAACCAGGGCGCCAAGCTCGACATGGGCTCGTCGGCCAAGCTGCGCACCCTGATCACCTACCTGCAGATCATCGCCGAGCTGCACCAGCAATACCGTGTCTACAACGCCGACGCCCTCGGCCAGTTGCAGGTGGCGCCCAGGGACACGCTCACCCGCTGGGCAGTGGATTATTTGCGCCAGGCGCCGGATCGCGATCTGACGGCCATGCTGCGCGCCGCCATGAGTCGCACCTATTCCGCCAGTCCGGCAGAGTCGTTTTTCACTGGCGGTGGTCTGCACACCTTCGTCAACTTCAACAAGGACGACAACGGCAAGGTCATGGACCTGTGGGAAGCCACACGCCATTCGGTCAACCTGCCTTTCATCCGCCTGATGCGGGACATCGTGCACCATTTCATGTACCGCGCCCCGAGTACCGCTGCCCGCATCCTGGAGGACGTGGAAGACCCGCGGCGGCAGTCCTATCTCACCAAGTTCGCCGACCGCGAGGGCAAGACCTTCCTGGTGCGTTTCTGGAAGAAATACCGGAGGCTGCCGCCGGCCGAGGCCACCAGCGTCCTGCTCAATCACCTCACCGCCAACCCGCGCCGGTTGGCGGCGGTCTTCCGCTACCTGGAGCCTCAGGCTGACAGAACCTCTTTTACAGCCTTCATGCGCGGTCGCCTGAGCAATCCCGCCGCCTTCTCCGCGGCCGATTTTGACCATCTCTACGAAAACTATGGCCCGGACCGCTTCAACCTGGCCGACCGTGCCTATATCGCCCAGGTGCATCCACTGGAACTGTGGCTGGTCGCCTATTTGCGCGCTCACCCCGGCGCCGACTGGAGCGAGGTGGTCAAGGCCAGCGGCCAAGTCCGGATCGAAGGCTACGAGTGGCTGTTCAAGACGGGGCGCAAGAACGCCCAGGATTCCCGCATCCAGTCGTTATTGGAGATCGAGGCCTTCCAGGAGATACATCGGCGCTGGCAAAAACTGGGTTACCCCTTCTCCAGTCTGGTGCCTTCCTATGCCACTGCCATCGGCTCTTCGGCCGACCGGCCGGCGGCCCTGGCGGAGCTGATGGGATACGTCCTGCACGACGGTATGCGACAGGCGCCGGTCAGCATCGAACGCCTGGAGTTCGCTGCCGCTACGCCTTACCACACCGTTTTCGACCACCAGCCGGCGGCCGCCGAGCGGGTTTTCCCGGCTGAGGTAGCACGGGTGATACGCCAGGCCCTGGTCAATGTCGTCAAGGACGGTACGGCGCGGCGGGTGGACGGCGCCTTCGTCGCCCTCGGCAACAAGCTCATCATTGGCGGCAAGACCGGTACCGGCGACCACCGCTATGAGACCTACGCCCCCAACGGCGCGGTTTTGGAATCCAGGGTCATGAACCGGGCGGCCACCTTTGCTTTCTTCATTGGCCATCGTTTCTTTGGTGTGGTCACGGCCTTCGTGCCCGGTGAGGCCGCTGCCGGCTACCATTTCACTAGCGCCCTGCCGGTGCAACTGCTCAAGTCGCTGGCGCCCAGCCTGCAGCCCCTGGTCGCTGGTGGCGAGGCCCAGCCGCGCGAGTGGGCGGAAGAAGTTGCCGACTTCGAGGCGGAAAATGCCACGGCCGTGACTACCGCTTGGCGCCCAGAGGCACCCCGGGCCACGGTCGCACCCCCGGCGCCTGCCGCGGTGCACGCCGGCACGACGCCACCGGTCAAAGCGCCGTTGCCGTCCCCGGTCAAGCCACCGCCGGTCAAAGCGCCGCTGCCGTCCCCGGTCAAGCCTCCCCAGGCCATGCCGGCCACACCCAGGAAGCAGCCAGTGGCGCCGCCGCCGCCGGCGCGGCCGGGCAGCCACCCCGATCCGCAGCCTCCCGGTGGCGGCTTCAGCTTCATTTAGCCGGTTCCTTCACGTATCGCATGAGCGAAGTCATTCGGCGCCGGACAGCATGATCCTGCGCAGCGGGCCATAGCCGTATGGGCCGGTTGTGCGGGATCGGAGCCCTTCGGGGTACAATGCGCTCCCAGTCAAAACAGCCTCGGTAACCGGATGCAGCTCTTTACTTGCGGCGTCAATCACCATACCGCCCCCGTCGCCATCCGGGAGCGCGTCGCCTTTCCCGCCGATATCCTGGCGCGGGCGTTGGCCGATGTGACCGGCAGCAAGGTGGCGCGCGAGGCGGCCATCCTGTCCACCTGCAACCGCACCGAGATCTATTGCAACACCCTGGATCCCGAGGCCGTGGTGGGGTGGATGGCCGACTTCCATGGCCTCAAGTCGCAGGATGTACGTCCCTACCTGTACCAGTTGCCGGGCGATCAGGCCGTGAAACACGCCTTCCGCGTCGCCTCCGGCCTGGATTCCATGGTGCTTGGCGAGACCCAGATACTCGGGCAGATGAAGCAGGCGGTGGAAAAGGCGCAGGATGCCGGCACCTTGGGGCTGTTGCTCAACAAGTTGTTCCAGCGCACCTTCTCGGTGGCCAAGGACGTTCGCACCGCCACCGAGATCGGCGCCAATACGGTGTCCATGTCGGCGGCGGCGGTCGCTCTGGCGGAGCGTATCTTCCCGGCCATATCCGACCAGGCCGTTCTGTTCATCGGCGCAGGCGAGATGATCGAGCTGGTGGCCACCCACTTCGCCGCGCGCCAGCCGCGGCGCCTCATGGTCATCAACCGCACCATCGAGCGGGCCCGCGAACTCGCCACCAAGTTCGGCGGCGAAGCGGCGGCCCTGTCCAGTCTGTCGGAGTTGCTGCCCGAGTTCGATATCGTCGTCACCTCCACCGCCAGCCCACTTCCCATCGTTGGCCTGGGCATGGTCGAGCGGGCGCTGAAGGCGCGCAAGCGCCGCCCCATGTTCATGGTGGATTTGGCGGTGCCGCGCGATGTCGAGTCCGAGGTCGGCGAACTCAGCGACGTCTATCTCTATAGCGTGGACGACCTCGGCGAGGTGGTGCGTGCCGGCCATGATGCCCGCAATGCCAAGGTGGAACAGGCGGAGGCCATCGTCGCCGCCAGCGTCAACGAATTCATGCACTGGCTGGAGGGGCGCAAGGCGGTGCCAACACTGCTGGCCCTGCGCGCCCACGCCGAACGTTTGCGCCGGCACGAAATGGAAAAGGCGCACAAGCGGCTGGCCAAGGGTGATGACCCGCAGGCCGTGCTGGAGGCCATGAGCCTCGGCCTGATGAACAAGCTGCTGCATGAACCCAGCCACGCACTCAATCAGACCGCCGGCGGCGAGCGGGACGAATTGCAGCAACTGATTGCGCGCCTTTACAACCTGCATGATCAGTGAGGCGCGCGCGGCGGGGCGGCGTGCCGCTCTCCACGTGCCGATATGAACCCTTCACTGCGCGTCAAGCTCGACCGGCTCGATGCCCGGCTCGCCGAACTTGACCGGTTGCTCGCTGCCGAAGACGCCACCTCCGATCTGGCCCGCTTCCGCAAGTTCAATCGCGAACATGCCGAGATCGAGCCGGTGGTGGGCCTCTACCGTGCCTATCGCCAGACCGAGGCCGACCTGGCGACTGCGGCGGACATGCTGGCCGATACGGATCTCAAGGAACTGGCGGACCAGGAACTGGCCGTGGGTGAGGCCCGCCGCGCTGAACTGGAGCGGGCGCTGCAACTCCTGCTGCTGCCGCGCGACCCCAATGATGCGCGCAACCTGTTCCTGGAGATCCGCGCCGGCACCGGCGGCAACGAATCGGCACTGTTCGCCGGCGATCTGCTGCGCATGTACAGCCGCTACGCCGAGCGGCAAGGCTGGCGGCTGGAGTTATTGTCGGCGAACGAGGGCGAGGTGGGGGGGTACAGGGAAGTGATCTGCCGCATAGTCGGCGCCGGCGCCTATTCGAAACTGAAATTCGAGTCGGGCGGTCACCGTGTCCAGCGGGTGCCGGAGACCGAGGCCCAGGGGCGCATCCACACCTCCACCTGCACTGTGGCGGTGCTGCCGGAGGCGGACGAGCTGGAGGCCGTCGCCATCAACCCGGCCGACCTCAAGATCGATACCTACCGGGCCTCGGGCGCCGGTGGCCAGCACATCAACAAGACCGACAGCGCGGTGCGCATCACCCATCTGCCGACCGGTCTGGTGGTCGAATGTCAGGACGACCGCTCGCAACACCGCAACAAGGCCCAGGCACTATCGGTGCTGGCGGCCAGACTGAAGGCGCGGCAGGAGAGTGAAGCCCGCGCGCAGGAGGCCTCGGCCCGTAAATCACTGGTCGGCAGCGGCGAGCGCTCCGATCGCATCCGCACCTACAATTTCCCCCAGGGGCGGGTCACCGACCATCGCCTCAATCTGACGCTCTACAAGATCGACGCCATCATGGACGGTGACCTTGACGAAATCGTCGCCGCCCTGACCGCGGAGTATCAGGCCGAGCAACTGGCGGCGCTGGCCGGCGAAGGCTGATGCGGCCATCTCAGCGCCGCACCACAGAATAACCCGCCGGGATGTCGAAGGCCGCGTCCGCGAGCGCGGAGGTCGAGATCGATTCGTAGACCAGGCCGGTGTGCGTGGCCATGCGCCGGGCCAGCTCGGCCATGGGGCCCGTGCCTTCATAATCGAGCCGGATCTCGGCGGCGCACACCATGCCTTGGCCCAGGACCCGGCGCAGAGCCTCATTGAGCCCCTGAATCTGCGTGGCGGCCGCGGTCTGGCCTGGCGTGGCGGCGCCGATGAAAAAATCATCGGCCTGCACCGCCTTGACGAATGGCGCCAGCTCCTTGCGTTGTCTGGCCTTGCGTTCCAGCCAGACCTGGCCGGCGAGCCGCAGCTTCACTTTCTCCTGCCCCAGTTCGGCGGGCAGAAAGGCGCTCAAAGTGTGCTCCTCGCAGTTCCAGTCCTGCAGCGCGTGTCGCCGGCCGGTGGGGGCGAGGGCCAGAGTGAGGTCTTTGATGGCCAATCTATTGGCAGTTGCGGCGTTGCCCAGGGCATGAATCTCGGCCTGGTGGAGGGTGTGGTCCAGCACCGTGATTTCCTTTTCGCCCAAGTCGTAGAGGTAGCTGTAAGCGTGCCCCCGGTCGATGCGATCGCGGCGCAGCCGGTTCTTTTTCACAAACAGGGTCTCCCTGCTCGTATTGGTGAGGTTCATGGCCGTAAGAGTGCTGTGGCCGGCCAGGGTGAAATCGGCTTCTGCCCCGGTGGCGGCGCCAAGCATGGCGGTGAACAACAGCACCGGGACGGCGTTGGTCATGAATGGCATGGATGCTCTTTATGTTCGGATACGTTGAATCGCTTGTACAGGCGCCGCAGCGGCCGCGGTGCCCACCAGATGCGGTGGCCCATCAGGCGCAGCGAGGCGGGAACCAGCAGCATCCGTACCAGGGTGGCGTCGACGATCACCGAAAACAGCAGGCCGACGCCCATGGCTTTCATGAACACCACCTCGCCCATGGCGAAGGTACCGAGAACCACACCGATCAGCAAGGCGGCGCTGGTGATGATGGGGCCGCTCTTCTGCATGCCGGCGGCGATTGCCTGGATGTCGTCTCTGGCCTTGGCGCGCATCTCCTTGACTCGCGCCAGCAGGAAGACCTCATAGTCGATGGACAAGCCGAAGGCGCTGGCGAAGATGAGCACCAGCACCGTACCCTCCAGCTTGCCCTGGGGCGTGAATCCCAATAGGCCGGATAGGTTGCCGTCCTGAAAGACCCAGACCAGGCCGCCGAAGGTGGCCGACAGGGAGAGCAGGTTGGTGAGCACCGCCTTCAGCGGCAGCAGCAGACTGCCGAGCATGAGGAAGAGTAGCACACCGATGACGGCGACGATGGCGGCGATCACGCGCGGCGTCCACTGTGCCAGGGAATCGACATAATCCAGGTGTTCGGCGGGAAAGCCGCCCACCTCCATGTCGAGGATGGCGGGTGGCAGCGTCAGGGCGCGGATGCGGCGCACCAGCTCGCGCGCCGCCGGCGTGGCGGGATCGGCGGTATAGCGCACGAACAGCACGGTATGATCGCCACGGGCGAACTGGGCCAGGGCGCCGCTGGCCAGCGGGAAGGCTTCGGGATATCGGTAAAGCAGGTGGTAGTCGGCCAGGGTGAGTGAATCCTCCAGGCAGGTCAGTCCCTCCACCCGGCTGACACCCGGCAGGGCCCGCAACTGTTGCGTCAAGGCGTAGAGGGCGGTGAGTCCCGCCTCGCCATGGGCGGCGCCCTGGGTACGCAAGGTCAACACCAGGGGGCTGAGTTCGGTATGGGGAAAGGCGCGCTCCAGGGTCTCCTGCACCTGCCGGCTCTCGGCGCTGGCCGGCAGCGACTTGCTGTCCGCCGGACCGATCTCCATGTGCCGCAGCGGCAGCCCCATCAACCCAAGCAGCAGCAGAGCGCCCAACAACACCAGGCGGGCATGGCGCATGACGAAATGGCTGAAGCCATTCCAGGCGCCGCTGCCGCCCTGGCTGGCCTGCCGGCGGGTCAGCGTCGGCAGGGCGAAGCGGTTGAGGTTCGGCCCCAGCAGGGTGAGCAGGGGAGGTAACAGCAGGATAGAGCTGACCATGGCGGCGGCCACCGAGATGCCACCTGCCAGCCCCATGTTCTGGAAGAAACGCTGCGGGAACAGGGTCAGGCAGAAGAGGCTGGCGGCCACGGTGAGGCCGCTGAAGGCCACAGTCCGTCCAGCCGTCGCCAGTGTGATGCAGAGGGTTTGCGCCGCCGCGTGGCCGCGCGCCTGCTCCTCGCGGAAACGGGAGACGATGAACAGGCCATAGTCGATGGCCAGTCCGAGCCCGAGCATGGACACCACATTGGCGGCATAGACGGTGACCTCCATCCACAAGGTGCAGAATTTCAACAGCGCCGCGCTGACCACCACTGTGACACCACCGACGACGAGCGGCAGGGCGGCCGCCAGCGGCGAGCCGAATACCCATAGGAGCAACACCGCCAGCAGTCCGAAACTGATCCACTCGGCCCGGCGCACATCCCGCTCCAGTTGCTGGCGCGCATCCACGTAGGTCGCCAGTTCGCCGCCGGTCTGGATCATCAGGCGGTCGCTGACGAGGTATCGTCGCAGGTGCTGATAGGCGCCGATGCCCTCGTCGTTACCGCGCTGCAGGCGCACCAGCGCATAGGTCATGTCGCCCTGGCTGGAGACCATCGTGCGCTCGGCTGAGGAGAAATAACTCTCCACTCCCAACACACCCGGACTGCGGCCAACGGCCTCAAGCACCGTCTCGACGGCCTGGCGATAGGCCGGGTCGGCGACCTTTCCGGCATCGCCGGGGCGCGGCCGGAACAGCAGGATCAGCGGCGTTTCGTCGCGCCCCAGTTGCCTCTGCAGCTGGCGGCGGGCGTTGGCCGAGCCGCTCTCCGGTACATCCCAGCCCGGTGCCAGAGACAGGTGTCGGATGACGTCGGCGCCATACGCGGCGGCCAGAGCCAGCAGCAGGCCGGCGGCGAGCAGGAACAACCAGGGGGAACGATGGGTCTGTCGGCCCAGGGACCAGAACATGGGGATATGACTGTCGTTATGAATGACTCGGCAGCCATGATAACCGCCCTGAGCGAAGGCGCGCGCGCTAAGCGTCCGCGAAAACGGCCGTGCTATGCTTTATGCTTGTTGCCTGCGGGCTGGTCCGCAGCCTAACTTGAGAGGTGTGACGATGCCTATGATGAGTCGCGGCGGTTTGGTCGCCTGTCTTCTGCTGGCTGGCAGCGTCCTGGCCGCTTCGGCGCCCGCCGCCAACGGCGAAGCGGCGCCCACTGCCCCCGAGGCCGCCAACGCACCGCCGGCGCCGCTCCCCCCCGAGGTCAGCCTGGCCAACATGATCAGCGCCATGAACCGCTTCCTCAGCGAGGAGGACATGCGCCTCATCTACAATTACCTGTGGGACTCCAGCCTGGCCGCGCTGAAGGGCGGGGAGGCGGTGGACCTGCCCCCTGACGTAGCCTTCAAGCTGCAAGTGCTGATGCAGCGTATCCGCAAGGAGGGCGGCTATTATCTTGAAGGACTGGCCCGCAAGATGGAAGCCGATCTGGCCCGTGCCTGGCGCGAGCGCATGACGCCGGCGCCGCCGGTCCCCTACTCCTTGCCGCCCGCGGCCCCCTATCCGCCGCCGGTCCAGTCCTGGCGCTGAGGGGCCGGCGGCGGGGAGGCCGCGTATGCGACTGAACGATTTTCTGGCCAAGGCCGAGGCCCGGCTTGCGGCCAGCCTGGCGGCGGACGTCGATGTCCGGCTGGAGGCGCGGGTGCTGGCCAGGCATGGCCTGGGCGTGACGCGGGCCTGGCTGGTGGCGCACGGCGGCGACACGCTTGAGCCCGGTGAGGCCGCCCGGCTTGATGCCATGGTCAGGCGCCGGGCCAGCGGTGAGCCGGTGGCCTATATCCTCGGCGAGCGAGAATTCTATGGGCGGTCATTCCGGGTCGATCCCGCTACCCTGATCCCCCGTCCGGAAACCGAGCACCTGATCGATGCCGCCCTCGCCCGTCTGCCCGGCGGCCGGCCGGCGCAAGTGCTGGATCTTGGCACCGGCAGCGGTTGCGTTGCCATCACCCTCAAGCTGGAGCGGCCAGAACTGACCCTTGCCGCAGTCGATATCAGCGCTGCCGCCCTGGCGGTCGCGCGCGCCAACGGACAACGCCTGGCGGCGGCGGTAGAGTGGCTGGAGGGTGACCTCTTCGCGCCCCTGCAGGGCCGCCTCTTCGACCTGATCGTCAGCAACCCGCCCTACGTCGCCGCGGCCGACCGGCATCTTGGCCAAGGCGATTGCCGCTTCGAACCGGCCAGCGCGCTGCGCGCCGGCGCGGACGGTCTGGACGTCATTCGCCGCCTCATAAGGCATAGCCCCGCCTACCTCGAAGCTGGCGGCTGGCTGTTGCTGGAGCATGGTTGGGATCAGGGTGAAGCGGTCGGCCGCCTGCTGGCCGAGGCTGGCTTCAGTGAGGTTTTCATGGCGCGCGACCTGGCCGGGCAGCCCAGGGTCGGCGGCGGCCGCAGAGCGCGCCATTAGCGGCTGGTGATCTGGTCGCTGCGGGTGAACTGCCAGGCCCGGGTGATGCCCAGTATGTCGATCTTGCTGCGCATCTCGGCCGGAAAAGGCGAGAAAGGCGCCGCCATTTCTACGATCTTGACGGCGGCGGTGTCGAGTACCTTGGAACCCGACGACTTGTCGATCTGGACCGCTTCCAGGGTACCGTCGGCCTTGATGTTCACCGTCAGTACCAGTGAGCCGTAGATGTGGCTGCGTTTGGCGGCCTCGGGATAATTCAGGTTGCCTATCCGTTCCACCTTGATGCGCCAGTCCTCCACGTAGCGGGCATAGCTGAACTCCTGGGCGCGAGTGCCGACGAAGGCTCGCCGCGGCCGTTTCTGGTAGGTGTCCATATCCTTGTCAATGCGTGCCTGCAGCCGGGCCATTTCCAGGCTGGCGGCGGCCAGGTCGACCGGGGCGGGTGTTGCCGCCGGCGGGCGGACATCATCGGGCGTCGCCCTGGTCTCCTGCGGCAGCGCGTAATCGGCGCTGGCCTGTGCCAGCATCCGTTTGGCGCGCGTTTCCGCAGCCTTGAGGCGGGCCTGCTGGGCCTCGGCTGAGAGTGGGCTGTCCTGCGCGCTGGCAGGCAGCGGGCTTTTCGCCTGTCGCTCTTCCGCCACGTCGCCG
The DNA here is from genome assembly GCA_037439465.1 of Hydrogenophilales bacterium. GTDB lineage: Bacteria > Pseudomonadota > Gammaproteobacteria > Burkholderiales > Thiobacillaceae > Parasulfuritortus. The sequence goes on from JBBIVX010000017.1 coordinate 51,555, forward strand.
CCACCGTCCAGATTCTGCTGCGCCAGCACCTCCGGGTGCAGGGGCGCCGTCCGGCTGCGGGCGTTGACCAGCACCACCTCCAGCGCCTGCATGTTCTGAAACAGGGCGGGGTTGGCGGCCTTGAAGGTGAGGCCGAAGATACAGATCAGATGAACGATGACCGAGGCGACGACGGCCTTCTGGAAGCGGTCATCGAGTTCCGCCGAGGTCAGGGGCACGTAAGGCGCCGCCTTGCCGAAGAGGAAAGTCGCGCGCTTCAGACGCTCGGGGTATGGGCGAGGTAACGGCATGACAGCTCGACATCCAGGAGATCGAAGTCGCCCACGGCCACCCGTAGGCGCTCACCTGGGTTGAGTGCGGTCGCGCCGCTGACGCGGGTGACGAACGGTAGCCCGTCCAGGCGCACCAGATTCTCCTTAAGCACAGTGGCCCCGATCTCGGCCAGGCCTTCCTGCATGAGCCAGCGCAGGCACCAGTAGCGCTCCATCTTGCGCTGGAAATCGTTGTAGGCGTCATAGGCCAGTTCGAAGTCGCGCAAGGCGGCGAACAGCATCGGGTCATTGCCGGCGTAGGGCGGTTTTTCCCCACGCGCCACCGCCAGTATCTGACGCTGGTTGATCAGGTCGACGTAACGGCGTAACGGCGATGTGCTCCAGGCATAGCAGTCCAGACCGAGGCCCTCGTGCGGCGCAGGTTTCAGGGTCATGCGCACCTTGCCGGCGGTTTGCGCCCGGTACATGCCGGCCGCGTCATGGTCGGCGAGCAGACCACCCCAGCGGCTGTTGGCCAGGATCATCAGCTCGGACACCAGTTTGTCGATAGGGTTGCCGCGCAGCCGCGGCTGGATCTGCACCCGGTCATCGGTCACCTTGAACAAATAGTCCAGCCGCTGCCCCTGATCGGCCTTGCCGCGCGCCCCTTCCAGATGGCAGGCAAAGCCCCAGAGCCATTCCAGTTCGCGGCGAAAAGGGTAGTCGGGCGCGGCCGGGTTGCCGATGCTGGCCTCGTTGAACAGCGGCTCCAGGGTCTCATGGCGCAGGTTGGCGGCGATATGCACACTGTCGGCCTGGGTGGTCAGAGCGAGGAGACGGTAGTCGGCCGCCACCTCGATATAGAGGGACAGGGCCGGGCAGGATCGATTTTCCGCCAGGGTATAGTGCGCCACCAGAGACTCGGGCAGCATGGTGATCTTGTCGCCGGGCATGTAGACGGTGGACAGGCGGGTGGCCGCCAACCGGTCCAGGTCGGAGCCGGGCATGATGCCAAGGGCCGGGGCGGCGATGTGAATGCCGACGCGCACGCCGCCGTCCGGCCGGAAGATCACCGAGAAGGCGTCGTCGATCTCGGTGGTGGCGGCGTCGTCGATGCTGAAGGCCGGGGCATCGCCGGCCGGCAGTTCTGGTGGTGGCGCCGGCGCCGCCAGATCGGGGAAGCCGGCGCCCTTGGGAAAGTGTTCGAGGAGAAAGGCCTGCAAGTGAAATTCCCGGCTCGAAGGGATCGCGCCGCACTTGTCGAGCAGGCGCACCGGCGTCAACCCGGTCTCGCCGCAGGCATCCATCAGTGCCTTGTATTCCAGGCTGTTCTTGTCTGGCCGGTGGGCCAGTTCGAAGACCTTGGCGCGCAAGGCTTCGGGCAACCCGCCGCATTTCAACTGGTCGGCCCACTCGGCGCGCAACGCCGCCTCTCGCGCCTTGCGCTCCAGGCTGGCCTTGGCGGCGGCCAGGGCGGCGGCGGGGGCGGCTTTGTAACGGCCCTTGCCTTTCTTATAGAAATAGATGGGCGCGCCATGCAGGCAGAGCAGCACGGCCCCGGCCTCGGGGCCGCCAGGCGCCTTGCCGTAATATTCGGCGGCAAGATCGGCGAAACCGAACTCCGCCTCTCCGGCCGCCTCCCACAGGAAATCGGTATCGATCTCGCCTGCCAGGCGGCGGGCGCTGTCCATGGCCTCGGCCGCTGCCGGCGCGGCAAAGCGCAGCAGCACGTTGGCGGCCTTCACCTTGGTGCGCTTGCCATGCTGCGACTCGATCTGCAGCGAGGCGTCGTGGTCGGCCAGTATGCTGCCGGCCTTGATGTCGCCATCTTCCTCGTAGAAACAATACATGGCCGTTCAAAATTCCAGGATCGTGGGGAGGAGATCGACGAAGCGGGTGAAGCCGTGGTTGCCGCCGTCCAGCACGATCTGCCGGGCACCTGTGAAATAGGCCATCGCCTCGCGGTGATCGAGCACCTCGTCGCCGCGCTCAACCAGCAACAGATGATCCTGCGGCCGGCTCAGGCGCGCCACGTTGAGTGCCGCCAGTTCGGCCAGATGCGCCGCCGTGAAATCGTAGACCACGTCGCTGTGCCAGTTTTTCTGGCGCTGACCGACGGCATCGCGCAGCTTCTCGTGGCAGGCAACGCAGGGGTTGATGTGCACCGCCTTGAGCCGATGTTTCTCGGCCAGGTAAGCGGCATAAAAGCCGCCAAGCGAGCTGCCGACCAGCTTGGCCGGCCCTTGGCTGGTGGCGATCAATGCCTCGACCTGGGCGATGGCGGCGGCGGGACGATGCGGCAGGTCAGGACAGACGCAGGCCTCGCCCAGGCCGCGTTCCGCCATCCAGGCCATGAGGGCGCGGGCCTTGCCAGAGAGCGAGGAACTGTTGAAGCCGTGCAGGTAGATCAGCATGAGGACGGGTAGGGCGGCGCAATAGCGCGATTTTACCCGTTCGACTGGGTGAGCCAGAGGGTGATTTCGTCGATGACCTGATTGGCCGCCTGGTTCATGGCCTCGGCCGCGCCGGCGGCGGAATAGTCGGCGACCGGGACCTGGGCGACAAAGACGCGCCGGCCGATGAGCTCGCCGCGGCTGCGCCGCACCAGCTCCGCCTCGATGAGCAGGAGCACAGTGCCGGGCGGGGTGACGGCGTCGTGATAGAAGTCGATCAGGCGGGTGTTGAGCTGGAACTCACCCGTCACACCGCCGGCCAGCGGCGCCACCGTGCCATAAACGCCGGAGGCCTCCAGCCGCTGGCGCAGGAGCCAGGTCAGGCGCTGGCCCGGCAGCTCCGCCCAGTAGGCGAACTCATATTGCGAGCGAGTGCCAGGGAGGCGGCTGTAGGCGAGGCGCGGCTCCCGGTAGAAGGCCGAGCTGTCCATCTCGCGCAGCAGCAGCACGCCAGGCTGGGTTTGGCCAAGGCGCTGGATGGGACCGGGATCGGTCAGCACGTAGTAGGTCAGCGGCTGTGAGGCCCCTGGCAGATAAGCGCAGCCGCCGAGCAGCGCGGTGAGTAGCAGAGCGGTCAACGCGCCCGGCGTGACGCCTTTGGGCCGGATGGGCGTGCGTCCCCGTTTCATTTTGACTCCTCGCCGGGCCCCAGGCTGGCCTTGCTGGGCCCGTACAGCACCCTCGCCGGATTGGCCAGGGCGCGGCCGGTGTCCTGCAGCGCATCGCCAGCCAGGCGCAGCGATTGGGCGGTGGATTGGATTTCCTGCCCGGAGAGGTCAGTCGTCAGTTTCATCTGGCTGGCCAGGTCAGCCATGTCCCGATCGAGCTTGGCGAGGCTGTGGCGGGCCTGGGCCAGGGTGTCGGTGGTTTCGCCCGCCAGCCGGTCAAGGCGTTGACGGGTGTCCTGCAGCGCCAGGCGGGCCTCTCCGCCAAGACCGTCCACCTGATCGGCGGCGCGGCGGGTGCTGATGAGAGCGGCCGAGAGCGCCGGCATGGCACGCTTGATCTCGCCGCTGGCGCCATCGAGGTTGCTCAGGGTGGTACTCAGCGCCCGCTGGTTGCTGTCCGAGAGCAGGCGGTTGAAACGGCTCAGGGCTTCGCGGCTGGCGACGCCGAGTTCCTCCAGGGTGTCCGCGACGCGGGTCAGTTGCGGCACGCCTTCGGGAATGATCGGGTATTTCTCGCCTGCCTCCACCCGTGTCAGCGCGAGGCCGTTTTGCGGCGGATTCTCCAGGTCGACCGCGGCCAGGCCGGTGACCAGGTGGCGGGCGATGATGGCCTTGGTGCCTTCGAGCACCGGGGTGCGCGCATCGACCTGCAACAGCACCCGCACCTTGCGCGCCTCGCCGCCGATGATGGCGTAATCGATGACCTTGCCAACGTTGACGCCCTGCATACGGACGTTGCTGTTGATCTGCAGCCCCTCCAGCGATTGTTTCTGGAAATAGACGACGAAACGCTTCATCGCCAGGTCGTTGGCATTGCCGGCCAGCCAATAGAGGCCGGCCGCCAGCAGGGCGATGAGGGCCAGGGTCAGCAGGCCGACGCGGACATATCTGGCTTCAGACTCCATGCGTGTGCTTCCTTGCCTCCACATGAGCGGAGAAATAAGATCGTATCCATTCGTGTTCGGTGCGCGCCACCTTGGCCACAGGGCCATCGGCGATGACCTTGCCGCCGTGCAGTGCCACCACCCGGTCCACCATGCCCCATAGGGTATCCAGATCGTGGCTGGTGAGCAAAGCGGTCAGCCCCAAACTATCACAGAGCGTGCGCAACAGGTGATCGAACTCGCGCGCGCTGATCGGATCGAGGCCGGAGGTGGGTTCGTCGAGAAACAGCACCTCCGGCTCCAGGGCGAGGGCGCGCGCCAGGGCGGCGCGTTTCTTCATGCCGCCGGACAGCTCGCTGGGGCGTTTTCCGGCCGCCTCGGGCGGCAGCCCGACCAGACGTATCTTGAGCCTCGCCACCTCCGCCAGCAGCGACCGCGGCAGGTCGGTGTGCTCGCGCAGCGGCGCCGCCACGTTTTCCGCCACGGTCAGCGAGGAAAACAGGGCCCCTTCCTGGAACAACATGCCAAAACGGCGGCGGAGCCGATTGAGTGCATCCGGCGAAAGTTGCCAGACATCCTCGCCGAGCAGACGGATATGGCCGCTGTCGGGCCGGTTCAGACCGATGCACTCGCGCAGCAACACCGTCTTGCCGGTGCCGCTGGCGCCGATCAGGGCGACGATCTCGCCTGCCTCGACCTTGAAATCGACGCCGGCGTGCAGGACGACTCCGCCCAGGCGGGTATGCACATCCTCCACCGCCAGTACCAGGCGGCTCATGGCCGGATCTCCGGATGGACGATGGCGAACAGGGCATTGATGAGGATCACAGCCACCAGACTGGCGACCACGGTGGCGGTGGTGCGCTCGCCGACGCTCCTGGCATCGCGGCTGACGGCGAAGCCGTTGCGGCAGGCGATGTAGGCGATGGCGGCGGCAAAGGCCGGCGCCTTGGTAAGGCCGAAAAGTACGGTGTCCAGCGGCAACACGCTCTGCATGCGGCTGAAGAAAGTGTAGAAGGTGATGTCGAGTTGTGCCGCGGCCACGGTCGCGGCCCCCAATACGCCCATGATGTCGCCGAAAAAGGTCAGTAGCGGCAGGGCGACGACAATGGCGAGCAGGCGGGGGAGCACCAGCACCTGGATGGGAGAGAGCCCCAGAGTGGCGATGGCGTCGATCTCCTCGGTCACCTTCATGGCGCCGATCTGGGCGGTGAAGGCGGCGCCGGAACGGCCGGCTACCAGAATGGCCGCAAGGAGGGGCGCTAGCTCGCGGGTCACGGCCAGGGAGACGCCATCGACGATGAAGATGTTGGCGCCATATTTTTCGATCTGTATGCCAAGGAGGTAGGCGAACACCACGCCGATCAGGTAGGTCATCAGGGCGACGATGGGCAGCGCCCGCAGGCCCACGGCCTCCAGTTGCACGACGCTCTCGCGCCGGCGCAGGCGGCCGGGGTGGCGCAGTAGCGACATGAGGCCCGCGCCGATCTGGCCGAGAAAGGCCAGCCCGCTGGGCAGGGCCGCCAGCCAGCCGGTCACATGCTTGCCCAGTCGGCCGATCAGGCCACGCCGGGGAGCCGGTGCCGCGGGCTCGACGGCGAGGCGGGCGGCAACGAGTTCGATCAGCGCCAGCCGATCTGGCGGGAAGCCGCTCAGGCTGACCCGTTCCCAGGGTATGCCCACGGCCCGCAGTCGCTGGTGCAGGAGCATGACGCCGCTGCTGTCGAGGCCGATCACATCGGTGCCATCGAGGCTGAGCGCCGTGACTTTTGGCCACTCCAGGCGGGCAAGCTCGGCGTCCAGCGAGGCCAGTTGCGGTAGCCGCCAGTCGCCTGCCAGGGTGGCCCGCCAGCCCGCGTCGAGGCGCTGCAGACGGAGGCGGGCGGCGGCTGCGCTCATGGCCGGGCGAGGCGGAGGAGCAGCTTATCGTGCAGCCCGCCGAAACCGCCATTGCTCATCACCAGGATGTGGTCGCCGGGCCGGGCCTCGGCGGCGATGGCGGCAATCAATGCGTCGATGTCATCGTCAACGACCGCCCGGTCGGCCAATGGCCGCAGGGCGGCGGCGGCGTCCCAGCCCAAGTCCCTGGCATAGCAGAATATCTTTTGCGCGTCCCGCAAACTGTCGGCCAGCTGGTCCTTCAGCGTGCCCAGTTTCATGGTGTTGGAACGCGGCTCCAGCACCGCCAGGATGCGCGCCGCGCTTACCCGCGAGCGCAGCCCGGCCAGGGTGGTCGCGATGGCGGTCGGGTGATGGGCGAAGTCGTCGTAGACGGCGATGCCGTTGACCGTGCCGCGCAATTCCAGTCTCCGCTTGACATTTCGGAAGCGGGACAGCGCCTCGATGGCCGCCCGAGGCGGCACGCCGGCATGACGGGCAGCGGCGATGGCGGCCAGGGCGTTATGCTGGTTGTGCTCGCCGACCAGCCCCCAGGTCAGGCGGCCGACCGGTTGGTCGTCCAGGCTGACAGCGAAACTCGCCGCATCGAGGGCCTTGGCCTTCCAGCCGAGGCCCGGCCCGGCAAAATATTCCACCCTGCTCCAGCAGCCTTTGCCCAACACCCTTACTATGTTCTCGTCGCCGCCGTTGGCGACCACCAGGCCCTTGCCCGGCACGGTGCGTACCAGGTGATGGAACTGGGTCTCGATGGCGGCGAGGTCGGGGAAGATGTCGGCGTGGTCGTATTCCAGGTTGTTCAGGATCGCCGTGCGCGGGTGGTAGTGGACGAACTTGGAGCGCTTGTCGAAGAAGGCGGTGTCGTACTCGTCGGCCTCGATGACGAAGAACGGCGAGTCGGTCAGCCGCGCCGAGACGCCGAAGTTCATCGGCACGCCGCCGACCAGGTAGCCGGGGTTGAGTTTCGCGTCCTCCAATATCCAGGCCAGCATGGCCGAGGTGGTGGTCTTGCCGTGGGTGCCCGCCACCGCCAGCACCCATTTGTCCTTCAATACATTCTCATACAGCCACTGTGGGCCGGAAATATAAGGCAGGCCGCGATCGAGTATCGCCTCCATCAAGGGTTGCTTGCCCCGGCTGACGACGTTGCCGATCACGAACACATCGGCGCCAATGTCGGCCTGTCCGGCGCCGAAACCCTCGATCAGGGCGATGCCCTGGGCTTCGAGCTGGGTGCTCATGGGCGGGTAGACCTGGGCATCGCAGCCGGTGACGCGGTGGCCCGCCTGTTTGGCGATGACCGCGAGGCCGCCCATGAAGGTGCCGCAAATGCCGAGGATATGGATGTGCATGGATGCCTAAGAGGTCGTCGCGTTGGCCCGATTATCGCTTCTGTTAAAGTTCACTGTCACTTTGCCGATATAGCAGAGGTGACGCGGTCATCGGCGCTGGGCAAGGGGCGGCCATGGCTCCGGTGCGCGGCAGTAAAATTTAATGAAATTAAGTGGTTAAGCGTAAACTTTGGCCGTGTGAGTGGCATGGCAGGAGAGTGGAATGAATGTCAAACGCCTGAAACTGGTCACCAACGCCTATACGGCGGCCGCCACTCGGTCGGGTCTGGCGCCAGAGGCCGACCATCCAGGCGCGGTATTCATCGTTGATGACCGGGCCACGGCGCGCAACCTGCTGGTGGGGCTGGCTAATTCTCTGGAGCCCGGCCTCAAGGTGGAGAGCTTCGCCGACCCGCGCGATGCCCTGGAAGCTGCCAAGCAGGCCCCGCCCGATCTCATCATCACCGATTTCCGCATGCCGTCGATGGACGGTATCGAGTTCACCCGCCAACTGCGCGCCAACCCCCAACTGGTGGATGTCCCCGTCGTCGTCATCACCGTCGTCGAAGACCGCAAGGTGCGGCAGCAGGCCCTGGAAAGTGGCGCCACCGATTTTCTCACGCGGCCGATCGATCCCCATGAATGCCGCGCCCGCTGCCGCAACCTGCTGGCGCTGCGGCGCAGCCAGAAGAGCCTGCAGGAAAGGGCGCATTGGCTGGAGACGCAGGTGGCGCAGGCTACCCGCGACATCCATGCACGTGAGCGGGAAACCCTGATCAAGCTGGCCAAAGCCGGCGAATACCGTGACGAACACACTGGCAACCACATCTATCGCATGGCCAAATACAGCCGCCTCATTGCCCACGAGCTCGGTCTGCCGGGCCAGGAGTGCGAGGAGATCGAGCTTACCGCGCCGATGCATGACCTGGGCAAGATCGGCATCCCGGACCATATCCTGCTCAAGCCCGGCCCACTTTCTCCCCAGGAATGGCTGATCATGAAAAAACACCCGGAAATCGGCCACGACATCCTGGTGGAAAGTCCCTCCCGTTATCTGCGCATGGGTGCGGTGATCGCCTATCATCATCACGAACGTTTCGACGGCAAGGGTTATCCTCGCCAGATCGCGGGCGCCGCCATCCCCCTGCCGGCGCGCATAGTCACGGTGGCCGATGTCTTTGATGCCCTTACCTCGGCCCGGCCATACAAGGCGGCCTGGAGCTTCGAAACGTCGGTGGACTATCTTGAGGCGCAGCAGGGCGGCCATTTCGACCCCGAGTGCGTGCGCGCTTTCCTGCGCCGCATCAAGGAGGTCCGCCAGATCATGCATAAGTACACGGACGGCCCGGAAGGGACGCGGGCATGATGGCCAGTCTGTTCAATGGGCCCGCCGCCCTCTGGAGGCGGTTACGGGAGCGTATCGACAGGCGCCCGGACAGCGAATTCCAGCAAGCGTTGATCCGTTTTGTCATCGGCGTCGGTTTCTATACCTATTTCGCCAGCCGCTCGCTCGGACATACGGAGCAAGTGTCAGGGACCATCCACCTGATTGCCGTCATTTTTCTGGGACTTTCCGCCATCATTTTGTCGGCGACATTATGGTCCTCTGGAATTTCCGTGGTACGCCGGCTGTTCGGCGCCGTACTGGATTTTTCCGTTGCCAGCCTGCTCTTGCTGATCGGTGGCGAGACCTCGGCGCCCCTGGTGATGGTCTATCTTTGGGTGGCCCTGGGTAACGGTTTCCGCTATGGCGTGCGCTACCTGTATCTGTCCACCCTGCTGGCAACGCTGGGGTTCGGGGCCGTGCTTGCCAATAATGATTACTGGAACGCGCACCTGCCCCTGGGCCTGGGCCTGTTGCTTACCATCATTGCTGTACCCTTGTATGCGGCCTCGCTGATGCGCCAGTTGCACCGCGCCATCAAGCGGGCCAAGGAGGCCAATCAGGCCAAGTCGCAATTTCTGGCCAATATGAGCCACGAACTGCGTACCCCCCTCAACGGCGTCATCGGTGTCGCCGATCTCCTGGCTGAAACCCGCCTCGACCGCGAGCAGCAGGAGTTGGCGCGCATCATCCGTTCATCCGCCGATACCCTGCTGGGATTGATCGAGAATATCCTCGACATTTCCCGCATCGAGGCGGGCCGCCTGGTCCTCAACGCCGAGGATTTCGATCTGCATCTTCTGGTCAGCCGCACCGTCATGATGCTGGAGCCGGTGGCACGCAAGAAAGGTCTGGCCCTGGCCGCCCATATCGCCCCGCAGACCCCTTACGGCCTGCATGGCGATGCCACCCACTTGCGTCAGATATTGGTCAACCTGCTCGGCAATGCGATCAAGTTCACCGCAACGGGGCGGATCGATCTCTATATACGACCGACCGGACAGGGGGACTCGCCGCGACTGTATTTCGAGGTGGTCGATACCGGCATCGGCATACCGGAGGCCGCCCAGGGGCGCATTTTCGAAAGTTTCAGCCAGGCCGATCCGAGCATCACCCGGCGTTATGGTGGCACCGGCCTGGGCACGGCCATCGCCAAGCAGATCACGGAACTGATGGGCGGCCACATCGGCCTGCGCAGCAAGGAAGGGGAAGGCAGCGTGTTCTGGTTCGAGCTGCCCTTTCAGGCGACAAAGGCGGCACCGACACCGGTTTGGCCCGAGGAACGATTGCAGGGCCATGTCGCCTGCCTGGCACATGGCGAGCTATGGCAACGACTGGAGGGCCTGATCCGGGGCTGGGGCATGGTGCCTTGGGTCCTCGACACGGAGCGCGCACTTCTCTCGCTAATGCGTGATTCCACGCTCCCCGAGCGGCCGCTGACGGCGGTCATCATCGCCAGTGACAGGCTGACTTCCGACCCGGCCGATTTTATGCGCGATGCCGGCGGCCATGCCGGCGCCCCTCCCGTCATCCTGATCGAGACTGCGGCGGAGCGGCCCGCCGCCGCGGAAACGCGGCTGATGCGGGCTGGCTACGCTGCCGTGCTGGCTACGCCAATCAATCCCAGTCTGTTGTTCAACGCCTTCCACGCCGCCATGAGCGCGGCCTTGCCGGACAATGTCGTGTCCATCGCCGAACGCTTCCAGGGCAAGGCGGGTGGGTTGCGGCTGCGTATCCTGGTGGCCGACGACAACCCCGTCAACCAGCGGGTGCTACGCGGCCTGATGGAACATGCCGGCCATGAAGTGGTCGTCGCCGACGATGGCGAGATGGCACTCAATCTGTTGCAAACCGAGGCCGCCGCCCTCCAGCTCGCCATCATCGACATGCACATGCCGGGGCTTTCCGGTATGGATGTCGTGCGCAGCTGGCGTTACCTGGAGACGGGCCATCTGCCCATGATCATGCTCACCGCCGACGCCCGCGAGGAGAGCCAGAAAGCGTGCCGGGAGGCTGGCGCCGATGCCTTCCTGACCAAACCCGTCAACAGCCGCGAGCTGATAGATACCGTCGCCAGTCTGGCCTCGGCCAATGCCCCGGCCAGCGCAAAACCGGCTATCGAGAGCCACAAATCCGCCGCACCGTTGCTCGACGAAAGCATACTCGACGACCTGACCAGCCTGGGCGGCGGGCCGAAGTTCGTGGCCGGCCTGATAGAGGAGTTCACCCAGGACAGCCTGCATATCTTCGAGGTTATCGAGCGGGCGGCGCGCGAACGCGACTACCCGCTTTGGCGCGACCAGCTGCACATGCTCAAGGGCGGCGCCAGTGACGTCGGCGCCAGCCAATTGGCCGAGCTTTGTGTCGAGGCGGAGCGCGTCCAGCCCTATGAGCTTGGCACACCCGTGGCTGCGGAAAAACTGGAGCAAGTTCGGGCCGGCTGGACCGCCGCCGGCGCCCGTCTGGCCGAGTATCTATCCCGCCAGGCGAGCGCCCGGGGCGGCTGAAGAATGGGTTTCCACCGCTTCCAGTTTGCCGCCTTGACGGGCGATGAGGCGCTCCATCATGCGCAGATCCTTGGCCTCGATGCGCAGGGCGGCATCCACCCAGATCTCGGTGACCCGCCGCAACTCCTCGTGGGAAATGGGCGCTATCGCTTCCCGCGCTGCGCGCAGGGCAATGGCGCCGTTGCGGGCCCTGCCTTCGCGGCGCACGTAGTCATAAACCGCCTGGGTGCCTTCGCCCGGCTCGGCCAGGACATCGACTACCCCCAGGTCAAAGAGTTCTTCGGCGCTGTAGATGTTGCCACTCAATATCATCCTTTCGGCCTTGGCCGTGCCGATGCGCCGTCCCAACAGGGTGAGTGCGCCCATGCCCGGAAAGAGGTTGAAGAGGATTTCGGGAAAACCCATTTTGCAACCACGTTCGGCGATGAGCACGTTGCCGGAGAGTGCGCACTCAAAACCGCCGCCGAGCGCATCCCCCTGCACCAGGCAGATACTTTTCAGGTTGGGCCGGTTCAAATGCACCGCATTGACATACAGTGGTTCGATGCAGGCCAGGGCATAACGGTACAGACCATCCCGGTCACGCCGCTGGATATGGTCGCGGAACAGCTGCAGATCACCCCCCAGATTGAATACCCCTGGGTAGGATGAGGCCGTGACTTGATAAAGCACGTCAGGACGGTTGGGGTCATCGATCTGCGCCGCGAGTTCAGAGCACCAGGTCAAAAGTTCGGCCAGCAGTTCTGGAGTAAAACACGGCCGCGGTTCTGCATGCATGTAGCCCCAGGCGATCTGGTGGCGTTCGTCGAAATAGGTGTCGAGCTGGCGGAAGCGCGACGCCTGGGGTTGCAGCGAGGACGGAACGGCTTGTAAGTGAGACATGGTCTACTCCTTTCCTTCGGTGGGGGCGATATCTGATTGGTGCAAATACCTACGCGTTTAGCGTAGCTTCTGTCTACACCGCGCACAAGGGCGAATCTCGGAAGAACTCACGTTTTTTCAAACAGTTGTCGGGTGCCAGCAGAGTGCAGTAGGGGGAATGGATGGGGCGCGCCAAAAGACGCAAGAGGGAAGCGTTGCTGACGTCTCCCCAGGTTTTCGTCATGCCAGGACGGCGTGTGCACTATGAACGGCCAAGCGTGGCATAATCCGCCATCTTTTTTTCGCCCGGCATTGTTTAAGAGGAGACAAGGCGTGGCAACAGCAACCAGGAAATCCGCCGCAAAGTCGGCATCCACGGCCAGGAGCGCACCCAAGAAGGCCTCCCCGGTCAAAGCCAAGCCCGTAAAAGCGGCGGCCAGGCCGGTGGCCAGGAAAGCGGCGGTCAAGGCAACGCCTGCCAGGGCCAGGGCCGCCGGTAAGACCGCGGCCACGCAGAAGGGCCTCAAGACCGCCGTCAAGG